>NZ_CP043051.1:0-612500 GCF_008121495.1 Mediterraneibacter gnavus ATCC 29149
AACGATTATACCTTTGTCGCTGATGATGAAGAAATGAAAGTGGAAATTTCCTATACATTCAATGCGTCTGCTTTAGGTGGCAAAAACCTTGTTACCTTTGAAGAATTGTATGATTTAAGCAATCCAGACGAACCCGTAAAAGTTGCGGAACACAAGGACATTGAGGACGACGGACAGACGGTACTTATCACAGAGCGTATCATCAAAATTCATACGACTGCTACCGATAAGAACAGCAACAAAGAGCTTGAAGCAGGAAAAGACGTTACAATCATTGATACTGTAACCTTAGAGGGCTTAGAAATCGGTACACAGTACAAACTTGTGGGCTGGCAGATGTTGAAAGAAGAAAATGCCGAGCTTCTTATCAATGGAAAGCGTGTGGAAAGTGATTATACTTTTACTGCTGACAGCGAAACTATGAAAGTGGAAGTTGCCTTTACCTTTGACGCTAGTGGTATTGCTATTATCGGTTTAAATAATGTGACGGGCAAATTAGAAGATGAAGCATTTCTTTTCGTTCCAAAGGAAGAAGTAACAAGTGTTAAATTCAACAAAAAGTTAATGTCTTATGAATTAGAAATTAGTACATCAAAAGGAACATTGGCTTTTAAAGTGAACAAAACAATGGTGGGTGCTTCATGGCATAAAGAAAATTTAGCTACAATTTTAAAAAGTTTATAAGTTTTTCAAAAATTCATATCTATACATATAAAGCAGTTAGTCTTAGGATTGACTGCTTTTTTCATACCCAGAAAGGAGTGAACGATTTATGCGTAAGATTTTGAACAAAGGACACCGTATCAGAGCCAGCGACAAGCACCTTGTTTACCACTTTACAATAGGGACACTTTCAGCATATTCAATAAGCGTGTAATTTGGATTCTGTTCAGCTACTTTCAATAAATGTACCTCTGATAAATTCAAGTCAAGAATTCTATGTTGTTTGTGTTCTAAACTAAGATATGCTTTTATGAAGTTTTGAAATTCGCATAAAATTTTTTCGTAGTTCATTTTACCACCTCTTTTTTGTTAATATACTTAACAAAATATCATATGCATCAAAAAATGTCAACTATATACTATCCAGTTTTTCGCCAACAAAAAAGACAGCCCTCCTCAGCTTACCAAGCACATGGAGTTCTGTCTTTTCTATTCACATTGTTTATTTCATTACAATATTAATAATCTTCTTCGGAACATAAATTTCCTTAATCACATTTCCTGTCAGTTTATCTGCAATCGCTTCTTTTCCTGCTGCAATCGCTTCTTCTTTGGAGATATCTGCTGCGATACTGATCACGGCTTTTGTCTTTCCGTTAATCTGTACCGGAACTTCGATCTCATCGTCTTTCATCTGTGCCTCATCGTATGTCGGCCAGCCTGCTTTGAAGATTGTCTCTGTATGTCCGAGCTGCTCCCATATCTCCTCTGCAAAATGAGGTGCAAATGGAGAAAGCAGGACTGCGATCGTCTCCAGCGTTTCTTTATCGATTCCGCCTTCTTTCTTTGCGATCTCGATAAACTTGTTGTTGTACTCCATAAATCCGGAGATAACGGTATTCAGACTGAAGCTCTCCAGACGCATGGTGATATCTGCTACCATTCTGTGACGCTGTTTGATCATCTCTTTTGTTGCCTGTACTTCATTTTCTTTGCTGTCCATCAGCAGATTCCACAGACGTTTCAGGAAGCGGTTGACACCGTCGATTCCACGGTCATCCCACTCTGCATCCAACTCCGGCGGTCCCACGAACAATTCATACATTCTCAAAGAGTCACATCCGTAGTCGCGTACCAGATCATCCGGAGATACGACATTTCCTTTGGACTTACTCATCTTGATTCCGTTCTTTCCTGTGATCATTCCCTGGTTGAACAGCTTGTGGAATGGTTCATCAAAGTCTACAACTCCGATGTCATGCAGGAATTTTGTATAGAAACGAGAGTACAGAAGATGCAGTACCGCATGCTCTACACCACCGATATACATATCTACCGGAAGCATCTCGTCCGCTTTTTCTCTGGAAACCAGTTCTTTGTCATTGTGACTGTCCACATAACGCAGGAAGTACCAGGAAGAACCAGCCCACTGAGGCATGGTATTTGTCTCACGTTTTGCGTCTTTTCCACAAACCGGACACTTGCAGTTTACCCACTCTTCGATTCCGGCAAGCGGTGACTCTCCAGTTCCTGTCGGTTCATAAGAATCTACATCCGGCAGACGCAGCGGCAGCTCTTCTTCCGGTACCGGCACTGCTCCACATTCCGGACAGTGTACAATCGGAATCGGCTCTCCCCAATAACGCTGACGGGAGAATACCCAATCACGCAGCTTATAGTTTACAGTTGCTTTTCCAATTCCACGCTCTTCAATGATATGTGGAGCTTCTTTCTTGAGAACGGCTGATTCCATTCCGTTCCACTCTCCGGAATTGATCATAGTTCCAACAGCATCTGTGTATGCCTCTTCCATATTTTCGATTTCCTGTCCGTCTTTTGCAATGACCTGAATGATCGGGATCTCGAATTTTTTTGCAAATGCAAAGTCACGGTCATCATGTGCAGGTACACACATAATTGCTCCTGTACCATAATCTGCCAGTACATAATCAGACAGCCAAATCGGTACTTTTGCACCGTTGATCGGATTGATCGCATAACTTCCCGTAAACACACCTGTCTTTTCCTTATCCTGCATACGGTCTACGTTGGACTTCATGGAAGCATCATAAATATACTGCTCCACCGCTTCTCTTGTCTCGTCTGTCGCAAGTTCTTTTGCAAGTGCATGTTCCGGCGCAAGTACCATGAATGTTGCACCGTGTAAGGTATCCGGACGTGTTGTATAAACGGTGATCTTGTCGTCTCTTCCATCCACCTGGAAATCTACTTCTGCACCGTAAGATTTTCCGATCCAGTCAGCCTGCATTTTCTTTACTTTTTCCGGCCAGTCCAGTTTGTCGAGATCGTTCAAAAGACGGTCTGCATATTTTGTGATACGCAGCATCCACTGACGCAGATTTTTCTTTGTAACATCTGTTCCGCAACGCTCACATTTTCCATTCACAACCTCTTCGTTTGCCAGACCTGTTTTGCAGGATGGGCACCAGTTGATCGGGAACTCTTTCTCATATGCAAGACCTTCTTTGAACATTTTCACAAAGATCCACTGTGTCCATTTGTAGAAATTCGGATCTGTTGTGTTAACTTCCATATCCCAGTCATACAATGCTGCGATCTCATTGATCTGACGTTTGATGTTTGCTACGTTCTCTGCTGTGGATTTTGCAGGATGAACTCCCATCTTGATCGCATAGTTCTCAGCCGGAAGACCGAATGCATCCCATCCCATCGGATGTACAATATAATATCCCTGCTGTAATTTGTAACGGCTCCAGACATCAGAGATCACATATCCTCTCCAGTGCCCGACATGCAGACCGTTTCCTGACGGATACGGGAACATATCCAGACAATAATATTTTTCTTTTTTCTCTCCGTTGTCCCTGAATCTTGGATTTACCGGATTTTCCTGCCATTTATCATGCCATTTTTTCTCGATTGCTTTGTGGTTGTAAACAATTTTTGCACCCATTTCGCATATCCTCCTTTGATTTCTAAAAAAGCCTTTTCATCTCAATTAAGAGACGAAAAGGCTTTTATCTTCCGTGGTACCACTCTTCTTCATCTGCAAACATACAGATGCACTCATTACTTCTGTAACGGGAAGGCCCGCTTTTTCCTACTTTTCCATCCTGGGTGTTCAGAAAAAGAACTCCGAGGGGAGTTGGGAGAACGCTGTTTCCTGCCTCGCACCATCCGGCAGGTCTCTGAAAAACCTCAGACTCTTACTATTCCTCATCAACATTTCTTTCATATGTTTCCTTATTATAAGAAGAATCATAAAATAAGTCAAGTGGATTCTGCTGATTTCTCTCTATTTCATCCTCGCAAAATAATCTTTCGTTTCTTTGACCACCACATTGCTGAGCACAAGCAGTGCGATCAGGTTCGGAAGCGCCATCAGCGCATTGAAGATATCTGCGATGTTCCACACTGCCGCAACCGTCATATATGGTCCGATAAATACAGCCAGAATATACAGCCAGCGATAAGTCATCACTACTTTTTTATTCCGGTTGAACAGATATTCCATACACCGTTCTCCATAGTAATTCCAGCCGAGAATCGTAGTAAATGCAAAGAATACCAGACAAAGCATCAGAATAAAGGATGCAACTGCCGGCGCAAACGGCAGCCCCTTCTGAAATGCTGCCATCGTGATCTCCACACCTTCCAGATTCGGATCATTCCATGTTCCTGCTAAGACCACGGAAATTCCGGTCATTGTGCAAATTATGATTGTATCAATAAATGTACCTGTCATAGACACCAGTCCCTGACGCACAGGTTCTTTTGTTACTGCAGCCGCTGCCGCGATCGGCGCACTACCAAGACCCGCCTCATTGGAAAAGATTCCCCTTGCGATTCCTTTCTGCATGGCCACGACCATGGTTCCCATCGCGCCGCCTGCCAGTGCACTTCCGGTAAATGCAGATTTCACAATCGTTACGATCGCTGCCGGGATTTCTGTAATATGTGTGATCATAATGATCAGAACAAACACCACGTACAATACCGCCATAAACGGAACTACAATTTCGGATACTTTTGCAATTCGTTTCAGTCCTCCGATCACGACCAGACCGACACAGACTGTCAGAATAATACAAGTAATCACAGTTGCCCATGAATATGTATTTCCAAACATCTGCACGGCATTCTCTGTATTCGGATCAAAGAAATTCTTCACTGCAGATGCAATACTGTTTACCTGGGTAAACGTACCGATTCCAAACAACCCGACTCCGGCTCCGAAAAATGCAAATATTTTTGCCAGCCAGCGCCAGTTTTTTCCCATTCCGTTTTCAATATAATAGAACGGTCCGCCAAGAACATGCCCTTCTTTGTCGATTGTCCGGTATTTGATTGCAAGAAGCCCTTCTGCATACTTCGTTGCCATTCCGAAAAATGCTGCCACCACCATCCAGAACAGTGCGCCCGGTCCGCCTGCCGCAATCGCAGTCGCTACTCCGGTAATATTTCCGGTTCCGATCGTTGCAGAAAGCGCCGTACAAAGTGCTCCAAAGCTGGTCACTTCCCCATGTCCTTCTTCTTCATTTTTTACCATGAATCTGAGTGCTTTCGGCAGATGCCGAATCTGAAGTCCGCCAAGGCGAACGGTTAAATAGATACCTGTTGTCAGGATCAGAATAATGAGCGGCAGTCCCCATATCCGGTCATCCACCCATTTGATCGCTGTGTCGATTTGATTGTAGATTTGTGCTAACATACTTTCTTTCCTCCATCCTTTTGCCTGAGAGATTCTCAGCAAAACCGCATCCAGATCATGCGTCTGCTGATTACACCTTCGGCGCTCTTTTTTCAGAGACTCTCCTGAGTTTAGTGTTTTACAACACTAAAGTAAAGAATAGCATGGTTTTGAAAAGAATGCAAGCCATTTTCTGATTTTCCATTTTAGAAAAACTAATCAATGTTTATAAGTAAAATGCAGAGGGAATACAGACATCGCTCCCTCTGCTTTTTTCTATCCCAGCGCCACATCCAGAATCATCATCAGTGTGAACCCTGCTGCAACACCGATTGTTCCTACATTGGTATGTTTTCCGTTTTGTGCCTCCGGAATCAACTCTTCCACTACAACATAAATCATAGCGCCTGCCGCAAAAGAGAGAAAATATGGCAGAAGCGGAACTACAAGCCCCGTCAGCCAGATTGTCAGAAATGCGGCGATCGGCTCTACAATCCCTGACAGTGTTCCATACACAAACGCCCTCAGTTTTGTAATTCCCTGCGCCCTTAACGGCATGGAAATAATCGCTCCCTCCGGAAAATTCTGAATGGCGATTCCGGCAGACAATACAAATGCCCCTGTCATTGTTATCAGTACATTATCCGAAAGAACTCCGGCAAAGGTCACACCCACTGCCATTCCTTCCGGAATATTGTGCAGCGTCACTGCGAGCATCAACATTGTTGTTTTTCGAAGTGATGCCTGAATCCCTTCCGGCTCCGATTCCTGAAAGTGCTGGTGAGGTGTCACCGTGTCCAGCAAAAGCAGAAAGCCAATCCCAAGCAGAAACCCTGCCGCTGCAGGAATCCATGCAATCTGTCCGCCTTCCTCTGCCATCTCGATGGCCGGGATTAAAAGCGACCAGACAGATGCTGCGATCATGACACCCGAAGCAAATCCAAGCAGACCTTTCTGCAGCTTTTCATTCATCTCTTTTCTCATGAAGAATACCATTGCTGCGCCAAGAGTTGTTCCTGCAAACGGCAGTAAAATTCCAAGTATTACATCCAAATTCATATGTTTCTCCCTTTCGTAATTCTTTTTTTCGATATGTTATCCTATGCTCAGGAGAAAACTTTGGTTCCGTTTAAATGCACATGGAAAAAGAATCCTTATACCGATGCCGTGATCAGTTCCTTTCCGGCTGCCCGGCATTCCTCCAACGCAGCATCATCCGGCGTCTCGTTTGCGATCACACCTTCTTCACAGATCAGATGTGCTCCCGCCTCTTCCATTCTCTGGCACCAGTCACGCATCCACTCTCCGTCACCCCAGCCGTAAGACCCAAACAAAAGTAGCTGCTTACCGGAGATCATCGGCTCCAGTTCTTCCACGAACGGCTCCATTTCGCTGTCTTCCAACTGCTCTGCTCCCATAGACGGGCAGCCGAGCGCAATTTTATCAAATTTTGAAATCGTATCCGCATCTGTCTGTCCAACCTCACATACCTCCGCGGTTCCTCCTGCTGCCTGAATCCCTTCTGCGACCGCCTGTGCCATTGCCTCTGTATTTCCTGTTCCACTCCAATATACTACTGCTGCATTCATGTGAATTCCTCCTTCATTATTGTGCGATTTCCCGGATACTTTTTCCGGCTAAAAATTCTCTGACCACTCCTTCTTTGGCCTGATCATAAGACTTGAAAATCATTTTTGCCCTGGACGGATTACTATATACTTTCCAATATCCGATCATAAGATACTTTCTTCCTTCATTGTGAATAAATCCTTCCACATCTTCCTTCGGATACCCTAAAAACACTCCGATTTCATGGGGAAATCCCAGTTTTCTGCTGCTTATCTGCCTCACTCTTTGAGCCAGTCTTTTGAGCATCTCATCCAGATTCCGCATATGATACCCATATGCCTCAAGCAGCCGCTGATTGTCAGGCAGCATCAGATGATACTCCAACTCACTCCGTCTGAAAAAGAAAACAAGACATCTGCTGTCCCTGCAGGACAGAATTCGATATTCTACCTCTGTCTCTTCAAAAATCTCCTGCAGCTCCTCACACATTTTCTGTTCCATTGTGATCACGCTGGATATCTTGATCCCCTTTAAAAAGGGGGCGCACTGCAGCGCAACCTGAAACCTGGCTTTTAGTTTTATATCTTCATTTTTGAAAAAATAAGACAATGTTTCCGATGACATATGAGCCTCCTTAAATGATTATGATTCTCAATTAGTTTGATATTACCATGTCCTACTCTCAATTTCAACATTTGTTATTGAGAAGTTTTCTCATTATATTTTTCTGAATATTTATCTGCATTTTTATTATTTTTTTATTGTTTAAGAACCTTGTTTGGTGTATAATAAATTTAAGTTATTTGAGCAGAAAGAAGTCTCAAAATACATACAAAAAGGAGAGATTTGCCATGGTAAATTTAATTACAGGACCGAAAGGAACCGGAAAAACACAGCAGATGATTGAGCTTGCTAATGAAAAGGTCAAAACATCTAACGGAAACGTCGTATTTATCAAAAAAAGTCATCGCAACACTACTACTTTAGACTTCGGTGTACGTGCAATCTGCATGGAAGACTATCCTGATATTCTGACAATGGATGAATTTATCGGTTTTCTCTACGGTATGGTAGCAGGTAATCATGATATTGATACCATCTTTATTGACAGCGTATTAAAACAGGCGGATATTTCTTTAAACAACATTTCTGCATTTATGACCAGTCTGAGTAAAATTTCTGCAGAAAATACTCTTGATTTCTTTATCAGTGTGGGGGCTGAGAAAGAATCCATTCCCGATATAGATTCCGACAATTATAACGTTTTGAACTAATGGGTATGAAAAAAGCGATATTCAGTATTTTTTACTGAGTACCGCTTTTTTATACATTATGGTATATCTGTTTTTATTATTCTTCTGATAATGCCTGCTCTTCGCTTTCCGCTTCTGATTTTTTTGTCTCTTTTGCTTTTTGATCCGGCTCTTCTCCGTTCAAAGAAAGTACAGAATTTGCCCGCTCACCTTCTTTGTATTCTACCGTCACAGTATCACCGACATTGTATTTGATAATATCGATAAAATCAACGACTGAAACATCAAAAATATCATCAGAGCCTTCCAACATGATATAAAAGTGAGAATCTCCGTCTACAACGCCCTGTGCGATCTTTGTGATCTTGGAAGCCAGCGTCTTTACTTCTCTCGTATCTTCCGCCTGCTTCTTGATGCCACTCTCATACATCAGATCATTGTAGTTTTCTTCACACTCACTGACCGTATTTCCAATGGCTACAACCTGATATTTCTGCACATTGACCATGGCATACTTTTTCACCAGTCCGGCATCATCTTTCAGCGCCATAAAATAGGTCGGCTCCCCTGAAATATTCAAAAGCAACGGGAATGCCGCTTTGTATTTTAAGTTCTGCACCTGACCTTCTGCTGAAGACATGGCAGACTCTTCTGTCGCGCCTTCCACTTCATAGAACTTCGTCTCCATCGTACGCTGATTCATCAGAACAAATCCTACATTGGACTGGTCTCCTGTGATCGAAGTCACACCTGTATATACCCATACATCATCATCCAGCGCAAGATAGTTGTATCCTGTCGTCGTATGCAGACAATCCTTCTGTCCCAGCACACTGTTTAAAAATCCATGCTTCAACGTACCATAATAATCATACAGCTGTATCAGCATATCTGCGGAGTACGCCCGGTCGATCCACTCCGGTGCATCTTCGATCTTATAATCTTTCGTCTCACCTGTAATGGCATTACATAAAACCACTCTTCCAACTGTGGTACCTCCAAACAGACCGATATTGAATTTCTTCACCGGGCTGATCCAGTATGGAACTCCGTTGTCATCGATCTCAAAACTTAAGTCATTGAAGATATAAGTCGGATATTTGAACCGGAGATGACGGTAAATATTGCGATTGAAATGATCACTGGTCGTATACTTCATCCCTTCATCCAACTTCACCAGTTCGGTATTCTGTGTCGCCATATCGATCTTGATATATGCCGGAATTCCCTCACTCTGATTCGTGAACCATTTGATCAGGCTGGCATAACGCAGGGGAGATACTCTCACGGGCTGATCCTGGTAGTTGATCTGGCTGTACCAGTCATCTACCTCAAACTGAGAGACCATATCCACCATACTTCCCATCTTTCTGTTTCCCAGGATCGTCGCAGAATCTCTGTCAAGCAGCGGAATCTGATCAAATGAGAGTTCCTCGATATCTTTTGTAAATTCTCCATCCTCTACTTTCATCAGCTTCTGATATTTTTTCGCGTTGACGATCGGAGAAGACAACAGTGTACCTGCTGCATACACGATTACAACTGCGCCAAGAATCCCCAGGATCACTTTCATCCCCTTGGATTCTTTCAGCGCATATCTGTCGAACCGCTTTCTTTTCGCATAGAAAAATGCTGCTGCCACGATCACCACGATCAGAAATATCCAGAACTCCGTAGAATGAATATTGAGTGCCGGCAATGCGACATAATAGTAAATACCGGCAAGAATAACCAATGCCAACACTGCAAGAAGTTTCATTTTACCTTTTTTCATGCTAATTCCCTTTCCTAAAAATAATTTCTACTTTTAAAGTAGTGGGACAATTATAACATCTTCAAAGATAATTCACAATTCTTCTTGCAATTTTTATATCTTTTTAATATTTACCTATGATTTTTCCAACATTTTGTCTTAAAATTTCCGTTTCCAGAGCTCCGGTGCAAGCAGGACAAGACAAGGGAAGATTTCCAGCCGTCCCAGCAGCATATCCGCACAGAATACCAGTTTTGACAGCCAGGAGAACTCAAAGAAATTCTCAACCGGTCCCACCTGTGAAATTCCGGGACCGACATTATTTAAGGTCGTCAGAACCGCACTGACAGAAGTCGCAAAATCATAATTATCGATGGACACGATCAAAACAGAAGATACCAGGATAAGCGCATAACAAATACTGTATACATATACTCCATGAAGGGTCTCTCTGCCTACCTTCTGACCGTTCACAGTCACCACCGTCACTGCTTTAGGATGCAGAATCCGCTTGATTTCCTGCTTTACGCTCTTGCAGAGGATCAGAATTCTCGACACCTTCATTCCTCCACCTGTCGATCCGGCACAAGCTCCGATGATCATGGTGACCAGCAAAATGGTTTTAGAAAATTCCGGCCATAAATTAAAGTCCGCAGTGTAGAATCCCGTTGTCGTGATCACCGCTGCCACCTGAAAACTTGAATACCGGAACGCACTTGCCACATTGCCGTATATATGATAAATGTTGACTGTGATCATCAATATTGCCGCAGCAATCACACCAAGATAGGTGCGTGCTTCTTCATTTTTTAATGCACTCTTCCAGTTTTTTATGTAAATTGCAAAATAAATATTAAAATTGATCCCAAACAAAATCATAAATACGGTGATAACCCCGTCAATATACGCACTGTCATAATAGCTCACACTTGCATTTCTGTTGGAAAACCCACCGGTTCCCGCAGTACTGAATGAATGAATCAGTGCGTCATAAAGGTTCATTCCGCCAAATAAAAGGAAAATCACCTCTGCCATTGTCAGAATCAGATACATCAGATACAGAATTCTCGCCGTACTGCGTGCCTTCGGAACAAGCTTGTCTGCTTCCGGTCCCGGTACTTCCGCGCGCATCAGATACATGGATCCGTCATCATCCAGACTCAAAAGTACCATAACAAATACCAAAACTCCCATTCCGCCGATCCAGTGTGTCAGCGCTCTCCAAAACAACATTCCCTGCGGAAGCGCCTCGATATCCGTCAGAATTGTAGAACCTGTTGTTGTAAATCCGGAGACTGTCTCAAAAAAGGCATCCAGATAATCTGGAATCGAACCGGAGATAAAAAACGGCAGTGCACCGAACAGTGACCACAAAATCCAGGCAATCCCGACCAGTGCAAGCCCTTCTTTTCCATAAATACTCGTATCCTTCGGTTTTTTTCTGCCCGCCAGCAGAAAAATAATGAGCAGAATGGCCGCTGTTAATAAAAATGCAATTCCGCTTTGCTCTCCATACAAAAAAGAAACAAGCGCCGGCACCAGAAGCAGAAGTCCTTCCACTCCCAGCATTCTGCCTATCATATAAACAATCATTCTATTATTCATCTCATTACCTCTTCACCAAAATATCGTCCAGATCTCGGATCTGTTTTGTCATGGTGATAATAACTACACTGTCACCTACCTGAATACTGTCATCCCCGTTTGGAATAATGATTTTTCTTCCCCGTGCAATGCAGGCAATGATATTGTTCGCTTTCAGATTCAGATCTTTAAGAGGTACTCCCGTATACGCATTCTCCGATTTGATAATAAATTCCAGCGCCTCCACTCTTCCATCCAGTAGCTGGTACATGGTCTCCACATTTGCACTGCACTGAGAATTTCTTCTCGCCCGCACATAACCAAGAATGGCATCAGCAGTCGCTGTTTTAGCAGATACAATACTGTCGAGTCCAAGTTCATCGATCATCATGGCTCTGCGGTCCTCATTGATCTTTACGATCACCTTGGATACACTCTGCTTAGAAGCAAACAAAGACATGATGATGTTCTCTTCATCCATTCCTGTCAGTGCAATAAAAGCATCTGTTTTTTCAATCCCCTCTTCTATCAGCAGATCATGCTCCGTCGCATCGCCATTGATGATGGTTGCTTGTGGAAGAAGTTCACAGAGCTCTTCACAGCGCTCTCTGTTTCTTTCGATGATCTTGACATTCATCCCCAGATTACACAACTGGCTTGCCAGATAGTAGGCCACTCTCCCCCCACCGCAGATCATTGCATTTTTAATCTTCTCTTTTCGCAGGGCAATCTTCTTGAAGAACTGCTCCATATTCTGATGAGAAGCCGCAATATGCAACTTGTCTCCTGCTTTTAAAATATAATCTCCATCCGGGATTAAAACCGTTTCTCCGGATTCGACTGCACATACCAGCACCTGAACCTGAAAACGTGCATATAATTCAGACAAAGACAATCCTTCCAGCTTTCCGCAGTGAATCGGAAATTCAACCAGTTCCACCCTTCCTTTTACGAAAGTCTCTACCTTACTTGCATCTGGAAACAACAGCAGACGGGTAATATCCCCCGCAACGATCAGTTCCGGATTTACTACCATACTCAAATGGAGATCCTTTTTCAGAAAATCAATCTGTTTATAGTAGATCGGATTTCTTACCCGGGCAATCGTATGCCGTGCACCCAGCCTTCTTGCGATCAGGCAGCTGAGCATATTGCACTCGTCCGTAGAAGTGCAGGCAATCACCAGATCCGCATGCGGTACATCCGCCCTCTGCTGAACCTCCACACTGCCGCCTTCTCCCGCAACACAAAAAACATCCATTCTTTCAATGGATTTTCGCAGTTTTTCTTCATTATTATCGATCAATATAATATCGTACTTTTCCGATGACAGCTGTTTTGCCAGTTTATAACCAACCTTGCCATCGCCTATGATTACAATTTTCATTGGTCCCCTAAGTCCTCTCTGTTTTCACATTCTTCTTTTCAAAACGTGTTCTATTATACCACCTTAATACCTTACACACAATTTTAATACTATTTTTATATTTTTTCCACGTTTTGCATAATTTTTTTCTGTTTTCTCCACCAAAAAAGACCTTTCCTACAACAAAATCATTGATTTTTGCAGAAAAGGTCTTTTTCTAATTCTCTATTCTATTTTTCTTCCGCTGCTCTTGCTGCGATTTCCTTCTCCTGTACATCCGAAGGTGCCTGCTCATATCTTGCAAACTGATACTCATAAGTACCTCTTCCTCCTGTCATGGAACGAAGCACTGTACAGTATCCAAACAGTCCTGTCATCGGAATGTCTGCTTCTATGATCTGTTTGCCGCCGCTTACAGGTGTCATGCCAAGGACACGTCCTCTTCTCTTATTCAGATCACCCATAACATCTCCTGTATAGTCATCCGGCACTGTCACTTTCAAGGATGCGATAGGCTCCAGAAGAACCGGTCCCGCTTCCATAAAACCTTTCTTAAATGCCTGGATCGTAGCTGTCTTGAATGCCATCTCCGAAGAATCTACCGGATGGTAAGATCCGTCGTAAAGAACTGCTTTGACTCCGACTACCGGATATCCTGCGAGGGGACCTTTTACCACAGAGTCCTGAAGTCCTTTTTCTACAGCCGGGAAGTAGTTCTTCGGAACAGCGCCGCCTACCACTTCTTCTTCAAATACATAAGGAGTCTCCAGATCACCGGATGGTTCAAACCGCATCTTTACATGTCCGTACTGACCATGTCCGCCGGACTGTTTTTTGTATTTTGTGTCCACATCCGATTTCTTACGGATTGTCTCACGGAACGCCACTTTCGGTGTCTCCAGTTTAATTTCTACTTTATATCTGGCTGCCAGTTTGCTGGCTGCGATTTCCAGGTGCTGATCTCCCATACCGTAAAGAAGAGACTGTCTGTTCTCACTGTCATTGACTGCTCTGAGTGTCACATCCTCTGCCATCATCTTCTGCAGTGCCTGAGATACCTTGTCTTCATCCCCTTTTGTCAGAGTCTTGTATCTCATATAGGTATATGGAACCGAATAATCTGTTCTGGAATATGTAATCGGCGTATTCTTTGTCGAAAGAGTATCTCCTGTCTTTGTACTTCCAAGCTTTGCGATTGCTCCGATATCTCCTGCAAACAGTTCGGAAACTTCTGTCGGTTTGTTTCCGCACATCGTATAAAGCTTGCCCGGTTTTTCCTCGGCATCCGCATCTGCATTGTAAAGTACGTCATCCCCTTTGAGTACACCGGAGCATACCTTTACAAATGAATACTTTCCGATAAACGGATCTACCATTGTCTTGAATACATAGGCAGATTTGGCCTTTGAAAAATCATAATCAGCCTCGTAGATCTCACTCTTTGTCCTGTGGATACCCGCACAGCTTCTCTTATCCGGACTCGGGAAGAAACGCACGATATCAGAAAGCAGATTGGCAACACCCTGTGCCTGTACATTGGATCCCATGGCAACCGGAACGATGTCCCCATCCATCACTTCCGTACGCATGGCTGCACGGATCTCTTCAATTGAAAATTCGTCTCCCTCAAAGTAACGATCCATAAATTCTTCGCTCGTCTCCGCAACTGCCTCCATCAGAGAATCTCTCAAAATCTTCAGGTTCGGAAGACAATAATCCGGAATCTCGCACTCTTCTCTCTGTCCGATTCCTGTATAACGTCTGCCGGCATTTTTAATAATGTTGATATATCCGACCAGCTTTTCGTTCTCACGGATCGGCTGGAAATGCGGCGCGATTTTCTTACCATATCTGACAGTCAGATCTTCCACAACCTGGCGGAAACTTGCGTCGTCCATATCCATCTCTGTCACATAGACCATACGCGGCAGGTTGTACTTGTCACAAAGCTCCCACGCTTTTTCTGTACCAACCTGTACACCGGCTTTTCCGGAAACCACGATAACTGCCGCATCTGCTGCACTCACTGCTTCTTCTACTTCGCCGACAAAATCAAAATATCCCGGTGTATCCAGAATATTGATCTTTGCCTTTTCCCACTCGATCGGGATCAGGCTCGTGCTGATCGAGAATCCGCGCTTCTGCTCTTCTTTATCAAAATCACTGGTCGTATTGGACTCGGAAATCTTTCCCATACGACTGACTGCTCCTGATACATAAAGCATCGCCTCTGCAAGACTTGTTTTGCCGCTGCCACCGTGGCCAAGCAATACTACGTTTCTAATCTCATCCGTTCTGTAAACCTTCATAGTGCTGCCTCCTTATGTTGTTATTCTCTTCATGTTCCGGCAGCTGTTCTGCCGACTCACGTGCTATGTGTATATTGTACTAAAATTTTATATAAATTACAACTATTTTATTTATTTTTAACAACTTGTTTCTAATTTACTTTTACGAGTTAAAATGCTAAAATATTCTATATGTGCTTCTTGGGATCGCAGCTTCCCATCAGCCAGTTTATTTAGAAAGGACATCAAACTATGCAGACAAAAACAAGCACTACCATCGGATTTATCGGGCTGGGACTAATCGGCGGTTCTATCGCCAAGGCAATCCGCCAGTATTATCCGGACTATCAGATCCTGGCTTTTGATAAAAGCAGAGAAACACTTGCACTGGCCATGCAGGACGGAACGATCGACATCTCCTGTACTGCCATTGACGAACAGTTCTCTCACTGTTCCTATCTTTTTCTCTGTGCGCCGATTTCTTACAATAATGCGTATTTATCTCAGTTAAAGGATTTGATCCATCCGGATTGCATCCTGACAGATGTCGGCAGTGTAAAGACTGCGATCCATGAGGAGATTACCCGGCTTGGTCTGGATGCAAATTTCATCGGAGGACATCCTATGGCAGGTTCCGAAAAAAGCGGATTTGCCAATTCCAAGGCTCATCTGATTGAAAATGCATACTACATCCTGACGCCGTCTGACAAAGTCTCTTCTGAGAAGCTGGAAGATTACCGCTGCTTTGTACAGTCTCTGAAGGCGCTACCGATCGTGCTTGACTACCGGCTGCATGATACGGTCACCGGAACTATCAGTCATCTGCCGCACATCATTGCCTCCTGCCTGGTCAACTTCGTAAAAAGTACGGATACGAAAGAGGAACTGATGAAGCTTCTGGCTGCGGGCGGTTTTAAAGATATTACAAGGATTGCATCTTCTTCTCCGATCATGTGGCAGCAGATCTGCCTGAAAAATAAAGATAATATCTCCCGGATCCTGGACGCTTATATCGAAGAACTGAACCGCGCAAAAATTTCCATTGATGCCGGCAATGAACGGGAATTATTTTCATTCTTCGAGTCATCCAGAGACTACCGGAATTCCATGCCGGATCACTCTGCAGGACCGATCAAAAAGATTTTTGCCCTGTACTGTGACATTATCGATGAAGCTGGAGGAATCGCGACCATTGCCACGATTCTGGCGAGCAATCACATCAGCATTAAAAATATTGGAATCATTCATAACCGGGAATTTGAAGAAGGGGTACTGCGCATCGAATTTTACGAAGAGGACGCCTCTGTAAAAGCCGCCGCACTTCTGCAGAAATACCGGTATATTGTATATGAAGTTTAAAGAAAGGAATATATGATTATGGAATTGACAAGCATTACAGGATTAAAAGGAGAAGTTTCCATTCCGGGAGACAAATCCATTTCTCACCGCAGTGTGATGTTCGCATCTCTCGCCAACGGAATGACAGAGATCCACAACTTCCTAAATGGTGCAGACTGTCTTGCCACCATTGACTGCTTCCGGAAAATGGGGATTAAAATAGAGGAACACCAAAACCGGATTCTGGTACACGGCAAGGGACTGCACGGACTGACTGCGCCTTCGGAAACATTACAGGTAAAAAACAGCGGAACAACTACCCGCCTGCTCTCCGGTATTCTTGCAGGACAGCCATTTTCCACTTCCCTTTCCGGAGACGAGTCACTCAACTCACGTCCCATGAAACGGATCATCGAACCACTGACACAGATGGGCGCTCATATTTCCAGCCTGCACGGCAATGGATGCGCACCGCTGGTCATTGAACCGGGGAAATTGCACGGAATCCACTACACGTCACCGGTTGCTTCTGCTCAGGTAAAATCCTGTATTCTTCTTGCAGGACTTTACGCAGAGGGGGAAACTTCCGTGACAGAACCTATCCTGTCCCGCAATCACACAGAGTTGATGCTCAAAGAATTCGGTGCGGATATCCGGACCGTTCATCAGCTGGCTGGTTCTGAGGCAACGTCCGTGATCCAGCCATGTCAGGAATTACATGGACAGAAGATCACTGTTCCCGGAGATATTTCTTCCGCTGCCTACTTTATCGCAGCAGGACTTTTAGTTCCGGATTCCGAGATTCTGGTCAAAAATGTAGGAATCAACCCGACTCGTGCAGGTCTTTTGAAAGTATGCGAAGATATGGGCGGTAATATCACACTGTTAAATGAACGTACAGAAGCCGGGGAAAAAATGGCCGATATTCTGGTTCGCAGCAGCCAGCTTCATGGAATTTCGATTCACGGTGATATCATTCCCACACTGATCGATGAGATTCCGATCATTGCCGTTATGGCAGCCTGCGCTGAAGGTACGACCATCATCCGCGATGCGCAGGAACTTCGTGTCAAAGAGACGGACCGGATCGAGACGATCACTGACAATCTGATCGCCATGGGATGCAGCGTTCTCCCGACAGAAGATGGAATGGTGATCAAAGGAGGGGAGCCTTTAAAAGGCGCTACCATCCACACACTGCTCGATCACCGGATCGCCATGGCATTCAGTATCGCAGCTCTTGTAGCTGACGGACGCACGAAAATTCTGGACAGCCACTGTATTGACGTTTCCTATCCGGGATTTTATGATGCATTTGAACATCTTTTATAAGAAAGACGAGGGCACTTCATCCAACCAAGACGAAGTGCCCTTTCTCAATATTGTATATTCTTTTGACGGATCAGATTAAATTTGATGATTTCCGTGTTAAAATATTCATTCGCATAGACCAGTGGTTTATCTTTCTCACTGTAATTTAATGTCTTCAGGTAAAGATATGGACTTAAACCCAGTTCTTTCACAGATACATATTTTTTTAATCCTGCAATTTCTGCCGGATTCACTGTATCGATCTCAACTTTATCCCATTGCGCCTTTTCCCCGGACAATTCATAAATATATTTGTAAATCGAATCTTCATACTTTGAAAACATATCAAATGCCTCTTCCCCGCCGATCAGATTCATTCCGAAATAATCTCTGCAGAATGCACAGATCTTATCATCTGCCAGAAACAGCTTTTCTGCCACTACCAGCTGTTCGTCCGGCTGCATCTGAAGAAGAGAACAGATTTCTTCCTCCCGTTTTACTTTTTGAATATTTAAAAGTCTGACGGAAGGAGCATACCCGCTCTTTTTGATCATCTGCGTCAATTCCATACAGGGACTGAACGTGACCTTGATATTGAGAGAATCCACATTGACAAATGTACCCCTTCCCTGTCTGCGGAAAATAATCCCCTCTGCCGCAAGATCATTCAATGCCTGACGGATTGTGATCCGGCTCACTCCAAGCATCTCGGCAAGTGCCTCTTCTCTTGGAAGCTTATTGTCTGTTTTTAGATCCATCTCTTCTATATATTGAAGAATGGCCTCCTTTGCCTGTCCGGACAAGGATTTTACACGTAATTTCTGCGTACTCAAAGCGATTCCTCTCTTTCTCTTAACCTATGTATGATGATAGAAGAATCCCTTTTCTTTGTCAAGAAAAAGCTTTTTTCCCATTCAAGATCAAATTCAGAAAAATCGCGCTGATGCTGACCATAAACAGACCATTGCTTAATACCATCTGCAATGCATTCGGAATATTCACAAAAACATCTGATGCAAACGCTGCGCCTACTCCGATCGCAATGCTGGTCCCTACAATCTTGAAATTGTTATCTTTTGAAAAATCCAGTTTGGATAAAATGGAAATTCCAGAAGAAGTGATCACCCCGAACAATGCCAGTGTTGCACCTCCCAGCACAGATTTAGGAACAGCCGTAAATACCGCGGAAATCTTCGGGAAAATTCCTGCCAGAATGATCATAATGCCGGCTGCTGCAACAACGGATCTGCTTTTAACTTTTGTCAGTCCGATCAGACTTACATTTTCATTGAACATGGTAGATGGAACCGAATTGAACATACCAGTCACCATCTGTGCTGCTGCCTGACCTCTGATTCCTCTCTCCTTTGTCTTATTGTCTGTCTGGATTCCAACAATTTCATCCATTACGGAAAAGACTCCGATACACTGAATCATGTTGATGATGCAGAAAATACTCATAATAAAAATCGGCCATATTTTAAACTCCGGCATTCCATAATAAAATGGTTTCACCGGCTGGAATACTTCTGCCTGCGCGATTGATGTAAAATCGACCATGTGCAGACCACATCCCACGATCGTTCCCGCCACGATTCCGAGCAGCAGGGACATACTTTTCCAGATTCCTTTTGCATACTTTTCTACCAGAATGATAAAGATCAAAACTGCAGTACCCAGAATCAGATTTTCAACAGACCCAAAACTTTCGCTGCCTTCTCCGCCTGCCAGATCCCGCAGTGCAGTCGGCGCCAGTGTAATTCCGATCAACGTTACAAATGTTCCCACTACAACCTGAGGGAAAAGTTTTAAAATCTGATCCATAAAAAAAGACAGGATAAAAATTATCGCACCGGATGCGATCACTGCGCCAAAGAGTGTCTGCATCCCGTATTCTTTTCCGATCAGGATCATAGGGCTTAGAGGTGCAAAGGAAGAACCCAAAATAATGGGATATTTGGATCCTGCCAGTTTTCCGATTCCGATTACCTGAATCAGAATGGCAATTCCACTTGTAAAAAAATTGGCTGCTACTAAAAATGCAGTTTCTTTTTCCCCCAATCCCAGGGCTCCTGCTAAAATCAAGGGAACCGCGATTGTTCCCGGACACATGGTAAGGACATGCTGAAATCCGATCAGCAGCGTCTTTGTCCATCCTACTTTTTCATCAAAATATTCCGCTTTCATACTCTGCTCCTGACTGGAACTTAATCCCAATATCCCTCATGCACCTTTGCTGCTTCTACTTCAACGGCCTCTACCGGTCCTACTACTTCAATTGCTTTCTGCCCTTTTGCAAATACATCTCTGCATGGAAGATCAAAAGTCGGGTTCTGCTCATTACTTCCTGTCAGCTCCAACAGTCGTCTCTCTGTCATTCCGTATACAACTCTTCCGATATTCGCCCAATAAATAGCCCCTGCACACATCGCACATGGCTCTGCAGTCGTATATAATGTACAATCCCACAAAAACTCTCTGGAATATTCATGAGATGCTCTTGCTGCAAGTGTCGCTTCCGCGTGCCCTGTACAGATTTTCTCTGTGATCTCAATATTTCCCTGCTCCATAATGATCTCTCCCTCTTTGTTGACCAGAAGGGCTCCAAACGGAGTATTTCCTGCTTCTCTTGCCTCTTTTGAAATTTCAATCGCTCTTCTCAAATAAAATTCGTGACTCTGATACATCTTCTCTTCTCCTTATAAAGTATTATGTAATAGGTATTACCTTTTGTTGTTTTCAATATAGCACACATCATTTTATTTGTAAAGAACCAGTTCAAAAGTTTGTAAAAAAACAGCCGGAATTTTACCCGACTGTTTTCTCTTTAATCCAGCTATTTAATTCTTTTATACTGACAAATAAATCCTACCGGATTTCCACAACGGTATAATCTTTCTCTTCCACTGCCTTTTTCAGTACTTCATCAGAAACCTCCGAGCGCAGTGTCACAACCGCTGTGCCTTTCTCATGGCTTACTTCTGCCGCTTCCACCTCTGCAAGTGCCTCCAGTGCTTTCTTTACAGACGCCTCGCAGTGTCCACACATCATTCCTTCAATTTTCATTGTTTTTTCCATTGTCATTTCCTCCTGTTTCTTTCTTGTTTTTATTTTTCGATCTCTTGTGGCGTCCTTCATACGGAACCAGTTGAGACGAAGTGCATTGGTAACAACACAAACGCTGGACAAACTCATTGCCGCCGCTCCGAACATAGGATTTAATTTCCATCCAAACAATGGATACCAGATTCCGGCTGCCAGCGGGATTCCGATGACATTATAAATAAATGCCCAGAATAAATTCTCATGAATGTTGCGAAGTGTCGCACGACTCAGTCGAATCGCTGCCGGAACATCCGTAAGTCTGCTCTTCATCAATACCACATCTGCAGCATCTATCGCAATAT
This sequence comes from Mediterraneibacter gnavus ATCC 29149, assembly GCF_008121495.1. Classification (NCBI taxonomy): domain Bacteria; kingdom Bacillati; phylum Bacillota; class Clostridia; order Lachnospirales; family Lachnospiraceae; genus Mediterraneibacter; species Mediterraneibacter gnavus. The sequence goes on from NZ_CP043051.1 coordinate 21,205, forward strand.
CTGTTCCTGCTCCGATCGCAATTCCCATATCTGCTCTTGTCAGTGCAGGAGCATCATTGATACCGTCTCCGACCATGGCTACTTTTCCCTGATTCTTCAGTCTGCGGATCACTTCTTCTTTTCCTTCCGGCAGTACCCCTGCGATAACTTCGTCCACTCCAGCCTGCGCTCCGATGGCACGGGCTGTCTGTTCATTGTCACCTGTAAGCATGACCACCCGGATTCCCATATTCTGCAGTTCCTGCACTGCCTGGGGACTGTCTTCTTTGATCACATCTGCAACTGCGATCATCCCCAGAAATCTTCCGTTTCTGGCAAAGAATAACGGGGTCTTTCCCTGATCTGCCAGTTTTCTCGCCTCTGCCTCCACATTTTCTGATACTTCAGCATGCTGGCGGATAAAGTTCAAATTTCCTCCGGTCAGATTCTCTCCATCATTCAGCCCGGAAAGTCCATTTCCCGGCACTGCCTGAAATTCACTCACTTCGATGCCATCTGGCACTTTCTGCTCCTTTGCATAGGATAAAATTGCTTTTGCCAGCGGATGCTCACTTTTCTTTTCCAGAGCATACGCAATCTCCAGCAGTTCTTCTCTTGCAATTTTACTATCCGGAATAACATCTGTCACTTTCGGTTCCCCGCTGGTAATCGTTCCTGTCTTATCCAGCGCCACGATCTGAACTTTTCCGGTCTCTTCCAGAGAAACCGCTGTTTTAAACATAACACCGTTTTTTGCACCTTTTCCGCTTCCGACCATGATCGCTACCGGAGTGGCAAGACCAAGCGCACATGGACAGCTAATCACCAGAACAGCAATTCCTCTTGCAAGCGCAAATCCCACACTCTCTCCTGCCAGCATCCATACGGCAATGGTAATGACCGCAATCACGATTACAATCGGAACAAAGACTCCGGATACTTTGTCTGCAACTTTTGCAATCGGCGCCTTGGTTGCTGCTGCATCACTGACCATCTGGATAATCTGGGACAGTGTCGTGTCCTCTCCCACACGGGATGCCTCACAACGGATATACCCCGACTGATTGAGTGTCGCAGCAGAAACAATGTCTCCTGCTTTTTTGTCTACCGGAATACTTTCTCCTGTAAGCGCCGATTCATCAATCGCACTGCTTCCTTCCAGCACAATACCATCCACGGGTATATGCTCACCCGGGCGAACCACAAACACATCCCCTTTTCTCACCTGCTCGATGGAAACTGTCTGTTCCTGCCCGTTCCGGATCACAACCGCCGTCTTTGGCGCCAGGCGCATCAGGCCTTTTAAGGCATCTGTAGTCTTTCCTTTGGAACGTGCCTCCAGCATCTTACCGACAGTGATCAATGTCAGAATCATCGCTGCAGATTCGAAATAAAACTCATGCATATAAGTCATCACGCCTGCCATATCCTGACGCATCTGTGCATCTGTCATGGCAAACAATGCATAGGTGCTGTAGCCAAATGAAGCGCCTGCTCCAAGTGCTACCAGCGTATCCATATTAGGCGCGCCGTGCAGCAGACTTTGAAATCCACTGACAAAAAACTTCTGATTGATGATCATCACACATCCTGTCAGCAAGAGCTGTAAAATTCCCATTGCCACATGATTCTCTGCCAGAATCCCGGGAAGCGGCCAGTTCCACATCATATGTCCCATCGAAAGATACATCAGCGACACAAGGAAACAAAACGATAAGATCAGCCGCTTTTTTAAGACCGGAGTCTCTTTATCTTTCAGAAATTCCTCTTCTGCATGTTCTGCCGGCTTTGCGGTATTCTCTCCCTTTACAGAAGCTGAATATCCCGCTTTTTCCACTGCTGCAAGAATGTCTGCTTCTTTCGCATCTCCCTCCACGCCCATGGAATTCGTCAGAAGACTGACTGAACACGAAGTCACTCCCTCAACTTTGGAAACTGCCTTTTCCACTCTTGTACTGCATGCCGCACAGCTCATTCCGTTCACATTGTATTGCTTCACAATATCACCTCACTTTACTTCATCAGTTTTTGAAGCGTTGCTACTAACTCTTCCACTGTCTCTTCTTTTCCCTGACGGATATCCTCTGCCACACAGGTCCGGATATGATTGCCAAGCAGCACTTTACTAAAGCTGTTCAACGCCGCATTAACTGCTGAGACCTGGATCAGAATGTCCGTACAATACGTATCACTTTCTACCATTTTTTTGATTCCCCGCACCTGACCTTCAATCCTGTTCAGACGATGGATCAAATCTTTATATTCTTTTTCTGTGCGTTCTTTTGTCTTTGTTGTATGACAGCACTCTCTTTTTTCTTCCATTTCTTTCACCTCATTTCATACACGCATTATATACCCTTATGGGGTATATTTCAAGTAAAATTTTATAGCAATTTTTTTCTTTCCGCATTATAATAATTTTACATTGTTTTCAATCATCAAAATAAAACAGCCGGGGAAAGAACCATTTCTGATTCCTTCCCCGGCTATTTTCTTTTCATATTATTCATAGTCTTTCACAAGAAACATCGGCTTGATCGCCATGACCTCATCGTATTCTTCCTGCTCAAGCTCCACACTGGAATTCATTGCTTTCAAATCCTGCTTCAGCAATTCCAGAGCTTCTGCCACAGACCGTGTCCGTTCTTCTGCAATAATATCAATCATTCTTCGAAGTACTGCCGGATGTGCATAACACGCCGGAAGAGGAAACTTCGGATATTCTGCAATGTAGCGATACATCGCTTCTATCGCCTTCTTCAGCCTGTCTTCCACATACCGCCTGTTATTGCGGGCAGTAGGAAGAACATTCGCACTGGAGAAGAAAAAGATGGCGGCCAGTCCGAACAACAGAAAATAAATTCCGAATCCCGCTTTTGTGACCAGCGCATAAATCCCGTAAACCAGTGCCGCAATCCCCATCAGGGTAATGAAAAGCGCTGCCCATTTATAAGCAGGATTGCTCTTATCATAGGTTCTTTTTCTCTTCGCACAGCTGCTCAGTTCCCGATATAACTCAGGTCTTTTTTCCAAAAACTGCGCACATTTTTCTAACCATTGGATTTCTTCCCGCGCATCCGAAAAAGCAATCCTTGCTTTTTTCTGTTCAAGTATCCGCTGTTTCTCCAGCAGTTTTTTTTCTGCCTGCACGCTGTGCACCGGCATCTCGGGACGGATACTTCGGATATGGTCAAGCAGTGCATCTACCTGCTCTTCTCTTTTGAAAATACACTGCTTTTCCTCTCCGCCGTCATACTGCACGACTAGATATGGAATCGTGGCAAACATTCCTTTTCCCGAAAAACCGCCTTTACTCATGGCTACTCTTTTAAATACTCTTGATACCGAGTCCAGAGCTACATAATATCTTCTGTCAAAGTAAAAGCTGTTCAGATAAAGAGCCTTTTGACCCACTCCACAGGGGCCGAATCTCCTGCAGTTCTTTTTATCCGCTTCCAGCTCCCGCTCTTCTATTTTCTGTCTGCCCAACTGCTTTGGTTTCCATATCATCTCGTGTCAGTCCTTTCTGTTTGTGTTTTATGAAAACACTTTATTTTGCTGCTTTCGCAGGTTTTCTCGTTGCATACAGGAAAATGGCAAGGAATCCTGCTGCCAGAATGATACCTGCCGGATACGCAACAGCTGTTCCCAGTCCCAGACATTCTTTCGCATAGAAGAAATATGTCATGGAGACTGCACTCATAAAGGTAGCCGGAACTGCTGTCAGCCAGTAATTCTTCTTCTCACGGAACAGATACATACTTGCTGTCCAGAGAACGATCATTGCCAGTGTCTGGTTGGTCCAGCTGAAATATCTCCAGACGATCGTATAATCCAGATGTCCGATAATAGCACCTGCACCTAACAACGGAACACAAAGCAACAAACGTTTGCTGTATTTGGACTGCTCGATCTTAAACCAGTCCGCCAATACCAGTCTTGCACTTCTAAATGCCGTATCTCCGGATGTGATCGGGCATACGATAACACCGATCATCGCCAGTGCAACTCCGATTCCTCCCATTGTCTTTGAGCAGACATCATAAATCGCTGCTGACTGGCCATTTGCAAGAATCGCGCTTAATCCTGTACTCAGACCGCCTGTCACTTCATACAATGCGCATCCTGCAGCAGCCCAGATCAGTGCGATCACACCTTCCGCCACCATAGCTCCATAAAATACAAAATGTCCCTGACGCTCTGATTTCATACAACGTGCCATCAGCGGTGACTGTGTAGAATGGAATCCGGAAATCGCTCCGCAGGCAACTGTGATAAACATAACGCTCCAGATCGGCGCACCGTCCGGATGCATACTGGAGAAGTTATTCCAGATTTCCGGGATCACAAACTCGGAATGTGTAAAGATTCCAATGATAACTCCTACCGCCATGATGATCAGGCAGATTCCGAATACCGGGTAAATCCGTCCGATGATCTTATCAATAGAAATAAATGTTGCGATAAAATAGTATGCCAGAATGATCCAGAGCCAGAATTCTGTACTGGCAAGAATTCCGCCGATTCCGCCCTCCTTGAACAATGTCACGATCAGACCTGCAGGTCCGACTGCAAACACAGTTCCTACCATAACCAGCAGAACCACACTGAATACACGCATCACATTTTTCATTGCATTTCCAAGGTAAATACCACAAACCTCTGAAATTGATGTACCATTATTTCTTTCAGAAAGCATACCTGAAAAGTAATCATGGACACCGCCTGCAAAAATCGTACCAAATGTGATCCATAAAAATACGATCGGTCCCCACAGGGCTCCCTGCATGGCACCAAAAATCGGTCCCAGGCCTGCAATGTTTAAAAGCTGCACTAAAAAGAGCTTCCACTGCGGCATTACCACGTAATCCACACCGTCATTGATTTTGACAGCAGGCGTCTCCCTGTCATCCGGTGCAAATGTGTTTTCTACGATCTTCCCGTAGACAAAATAGCCTCCGATCAACAGAAGCAGACATAGAAAGAAACTAATCATAGAAATCCCCCTCCTTCTCTTTAGAGAATTTTAATAAATTTATTTTTCTTTTATAATTATATGTTTATTTTAAACAATTTTCAATAGTTTCCTTCTACTTTTTATTACATTTTTTACATTTTCAAACCCGGAATTTTTTCTTAATTTCCCGAACGAACGATTTTCCACGAAAAACTACGATTCCGGCCAGCAACAGAATGCTGATTCCTGTACAAAGTAAAGACGGATACCGGATCCGGACTGCCCCTGCTGCCAGAAGAATTCCCGGAATACATCCAAAGGCGCCGATCTGAACAAGATAAAACAAGTATTCGTTTTCCTCCAGCCTGCACACCCTTGCGACCACTGTCATTGCTGCAAGAATGACCAGCGATGCAAGCGGGAGTACAAAATCCACTGCCCATCCATGCCATCCGGTAAAAACGTCCCACAAAAGCCCCGCTGCCGATATGAGCAGAAGCTGCCACATTCCATTTTTCAGAAGGTTCCTGCGCTTTTTATAGCCTACCATTACAAACAGCCAGGTACAAAGTACTCCCCCGCTCACAAAGCCTGCCCACAAAAATCCGGAAGGAAGCATCAGATTGACCACCCAGCTGATCACAACCGCAGCAATACACAAAAACGTAAAAATCTGCATACTCTTCTGCATCAGTCCCAGCTTCTTTTCCTGATATCCGGGGAAGTCATTCTCTTGTTCTGTAACGTGAATCCCTTCCTCTTTTAAGATCCGCAGAAAATTCCGCTGGATATTATGACTCAGTATTTTCGAGGTGATCCCTACTCTCATTTTATCCCCGTAAGAGCAGGAGCACATCTGCAGTTTGTCCGTACTTGTAAAAAATCCAAACGAATCCACATAGGTCTCAAACACATCCGGAAGCTGGATTTTTCCGATATTGGAATAAATCGCGGAAATACTTCTCCCGCCAAGCGTCGTTCCAGCCAGCAAAAACAGGTTTTTAATCTCCAGAGGCACGGCCCGAAGCAGAGGATTTTTTTCCAGACGGACAAGCCGGTTCATATTGTCTGCAATCCGCTCTTTTACAAGTTCTGTTCGAAAGACATGCTGCAGATTCTGCAAAACTTCCTCAAATCTCGTATTTTCTTCAAACACCTGACCAGCTTCAATCCAACCAAAAAAGTTCGTCATGGAATAGGAGGGAAAATAATTTCTCAGATTCACCGGCACCATCAGAGTGACCGGCTTTTTCATCTGACTTCTCGGCATCTCCTCGTGAATCGCACAAAGCAGTGCGGCAGAGAGAAATACCGTGACTGACACCCCGTATGATTTTGCCTTTCTGTATACTTCTTTCGCGGAAAGAACCACCTCTAAAACAGACATCTCCTCCTGCTCCAGCCTTTCCCCCTTCAGCTGGAATGCAGGTCTGCTCTTTTTGACACTGCCATAATCTGATTTTGAATAATACTGCGAAAAGCTGTCTTCTTCGTGATCACTGGCTGTGGAAATCTCTTCTTCTGAAACAGGCGGAAACTCCACCTGTGGATAGCAAATCATCAGGTAATTCCGCACCAGTTCTTTTAAAAAATTCAGCGCTCCCGTCCCATCAGTCAGACAATGAAACACTTCCAGATTTATTTTCTTTTTATAATAAGAAACCTCAAACAGAAAGCTTTTCTGATCAGGCACATACAGTCCGCTGCAGGGCGGCCGATCTTCTGCCTTGACTTTTGGTTTTAAATTCCGCTGCTCCATATAGAACCAGAACAGCCCTTTCCTGAGAACCGAACAATACAGCGGATACTTTTCCAGCGTACATTCCACTGCTTTTTGCAGAACTTCCTCTATGACATCCTCTTTCAGTTCACAATACAGCCGGAATACCCTGGTATCTTTCTTCCCGGTTGCTGCCGGAAATGCCTGTGCTGCATTATCCAGCTTTCTCCACTGTGAACGTTTCTTTTTCTGCATCGTTACCCCTCCCGTAAAAAATGGTCAATATACGCAAAACTCTCTTCCACATGAAGTCTTGAAACTCCAAGTGCAAAATACCCGTGAAATGCCCCTGCGATTCGATAGCATGTCACCTTATTTCCGGCTTCTTTCAGTCTTTTGGCATAATCCTCGCCCTCATCTCTAAGCGGATCAAACTCTGCACTCAGCACCAGCGTTTCCGGCATATTTGTCAAATCTTCTGCAAGAACAGGCGCCACATACGGACTTTTTAAATCCTCCTGCTTCCCGATATAAAGCTGCAGATAGTCATGCATCTTTCCTCTGGTAAGCAGATATCCTTCTCCGTTCTCCCGAATCGAATCATATGCAGAATCCAGTGTGTAGCAGTTGTTTACTGCCGGGTAGACCAAAATTTGCTTATGAATTGAAAATTCCCCGCGGTCTCTTGCCAGCAGACACAACGCCGCCGCCAGATTTCCTCCGGAGCTGTCTCCCATAACAGAAATCTGTCCCGGCTCAATCTTTGGAAAGATTTTCCCCTGATACAGTGCCCTTGCAGCCAGATAACAATCCTCAAGCCCTGCCGGAAACGGATACTCCGGTGCCAGGCGATATTCTACAGATATGATGGTCTTGTCAACAGATTTTGATAGCATACTGCAGATTCTGTCATATGTTTCTACACTCTCTGTAGACCATCCTCCTCCATGGATAAAAAAAATCGCGGAGGAAATCTCTTCTTTCTGCCTTTTTGTCTCTTCTGATGGGAAATATAATCTCAAAGGAATCTTCCCACACTCTGTTTTTATCACAATATCTTCTTTCTCCACCCAGAGATGAAGCGGATCTAATTTTTTTAGATTTGCCAGTTTTCTGGCTGTATTTATCTCAATATTCTGGTTTGAAAATGCTGCCAGAACTGTCTGTATTACCTGATTCATAAATTGCCATTCTCCGTTACTGTATGAACAGTCACTATTCTCCTGTTGTATTTCTGAACTTTTATTATAGCACAGAAAAAGGCGAATGCCATCCTGACTTTCGCCATGGACTGCATCCGCCGTCATTTTTTCTGACCAGTACAACGAATACTAAGTTTCTGCTATGTTGTACTAGATACAAGCTTACTCTCCGAGAAAATAATGTCCGTATGCATCTGCCGCCTTGATCGCATCTGCCACTTTCTTCGGTGTCACTTCAAACGGCATATTGTGCAGAGTATCTGTCTCGGCACAGGCTGCCTCTGCCACTTTCATCAACTGTTCTTCCGTAATCTTACCTGCTCCCAGCTGTTCCAGTGTAACCGGAAGTCCACATTCGATGCAGAAGTCGATCACCTGCTGCAGCTCTTCTGACGGAATGTTCTCAAGCACCAGCTGCGTGATCGTTCCAAATGCCACTTTCTCTCCATGGTACATATGATGACATTCTTCGAGTACTGTCAGACCATTGTGAATCGCATGTGCTCCTGCAAGACCACCACTTTCAAAGCCAATTCCGGACAGCAGTGTATTTGCCTCGATCACTTTTTCCACTGCTTCTGTACAGGCATCTGCTTCCAGTGCAAGCTTCGCCTTCACGCCTTCCTCCATCAGCGTATCAAAACACAATTTTGCAAGAGCCATAGCTGCCCCGGTAATCTTTCCGCCTGCACAGGATGCGGCATCTGATCTCTGACATGCTCTTGCTTCAAAATAAGTTGCAAGAGCATCTCCCATTCCGGCAACGGTAAGGCGAACCGGTGATTCTGCAATAATCTCTGTATCCATCATGACCATATCCGGATTGGACGGCAGGAACAAATACTCCTCAAACACACCTTCTTCTGTATAAATTACAGAAAGTGCGCTGCACGGTGCATCTGTAGATGCGATCGTCGGACAGATCAGAACCGGCGTCTTTTCATAATATGCCACTGCCTTTGCAGTATCAAAAATCTTACCTCCGCCGATACCGATCACAACATCACACGCTTCTTTTTTCACGATTTCTCCAAGACGTTTGATTTCTTTTTTACTGCATTCACCATTGAAGTAATCAAAAACATATCCACATTCTTTTCCTTCAAAACTTTTCTCCACCATTGCTCCGATTCGCTTGTATCCCCCCTTGCTGATTAGGATCAGAGCCTTCTTTCCATAATTCTGAGCATATTCTCCCAGTTTTTTCATCTCTCCTGCGCCCTGCACATATTTTCCCGGGCTGATCAATACCTTTGCCATTGTCAATTCCTCCTGTCATCATTTGCTGTAATTCTTTTGTTAATATTTTATCACTAAATGCAGTGGAACGGCTACTGTTTTTTTATATTTTTCTGTTGCCAGTATATCACTATGCCCAAATAATTTTATTCCATTCGGTATTTGAATGAACTATAATGATGATATGAATGATTTTGTGGTTATCAGATGAAAATCGGAAAGCCGATTCAATAGATTTCAGTTTCTCTGTGAGCAATTCCGTGGAAAGTTGACCCACAAATAACATGATTTGATTTTTCAGAAAAGGAGACAACTTATGAACATTCGCCTACTGATCCCAGAGGATTATCCTGTGATTGATTCTTATATGCAGGAGCTTCACGACCTTCATGTTCAGGGACGCCCTGATTTATTTATTCCTGCAAGTCACACTTATTCAGAAGCCGACTTCCGTGAAATAACAACCGACGGCAATCACATAGCTCTTGCAATGACAGACGACCATTTTATCGTCGGTTTTATCATTGCCGCGCTCCGGACCAAAAGCAATATGGTGACCGGAACACTCATCGCATATGTAGATGATATGTTTGTACACCCTTCTTACCGTGGTCAGAAAATCGCAACGACTCTTTTTCATAAAATGGAACGAAGAGCAAAAAAACTCGGAGCCACAAGAATCGATCTGATGGTATGGGAATTCAATGAATCTGCACAGAAATTATACCGATCACTGGGTATGATCCCTCAGAGGTATATTTTAGAAAAATTACTGTAATCAGGAGTCAATCACTCCTGATACAAAAACTTTACAGACTCATATATTTCGGAAAAATCAATCTCACATTCCCCCTGGAATATTCCCACAGGTACACGATTTTCAAATCCATAGACAACCGGAAGTTCTTCATTTTCCAGATCATACACTACAACTTTTTTCTTATCCGGGTCGATAAGCCAGTATTCCCTGACTCCCGCTGCCGCATATTTGCTATGTTTGATATTCATATCAATTTTTCTTGTAGCAGGGGACAAGATTTCCATAATCAGATCCGGAGCTCCATACACATGTGTCGGAACTATTTTCTCACGGTCACATACCACCAAAACGTCCGGCTGTACCATTGTCTTTTCATCACAATCAAGCTGTACATCTACCGGTGCAGAAAAAACCATGCATGCTCCCTTCTTTTGGCTGATGAAAGCATGAAACCGTACACTGATTTCCAAGCTGATCTTCTGATGAATAATTGTAGGCGCAGACATATCATAGATCACACCATCAATCAACTCTACTCGTCTTTCATCCGGAAGTTGATAGTAATCCTCAAGAGTACACTCTCGACTTTTTTTTGATATTCCATATTCCATCTTCGATTCGCACACATAAGAAAAGCCCCTATCAGAGTCTCTTTTATTCTCAAATACAGATTCTATTTGTTTCAGTATATCCTGGCTGAATACTTCCTCATTGTCATGGAAAATCTTTTGCACCGTTTCCAAAGAGACTCCTGATAGCTCCGATAGCTGCTCACAACTATAGCCAAACTGCTGTCTTTTTCGCCTCATTTGTTCGACTGTCACATGATCACCTCATTTCATAGATTCCAACAAGTTTTATTATTTTCATTATACTGATAAAACAGAAAAAGCTCAATCGTTTCTAAATTGTAAATGCCAACAACATAATCCCGTAAGATTTCAGCGATATTTCTCCAGATATTCCCGGACCTTACGCACCGTCTTCGGGCTTTTCCCACCGGAATTCATCCCGATCACAACACCATCTTTTTCAGTCACCGCAGGAAAATAAAAATCACACAGGGATTTGTCATCTGCAGTATTTACCAAAATCTTACGCATTCTGCACGCACTTACGATTTTTTGATTCAGCTCTCGGTCATCGGTCGCAGTCAGCACAATGTCTGCCCCATTCAAAAAATCAGATGTATCTTTCAGATCTTCTTCCAAAACTTTTCGAGAACTCCACACTGCCTGGGGCACTTCCTTTTTTTCCTCTTCTTTCAGAATGTCCTTCATTTCATCACAGATCTCAGGCGCTGTCACCTCAATGTGCTCTGCAAATTTTAACAGCGTACGCACCCTTCTTGCCGCAATTTCCCCCCCGCCGATCACAAGAATCCTCTTTGTCGAAATATCCACAAACATCGGAAAATAATATCCGCCCATGCTCTTCTCTCCCTCGTCACTTCTTTTCATCCATCATATACAACAACGCATTGCAGATACATGCTGCGATATTGCTTCCGCCTTTTCGTCCTCTTGCCACGATATACGGTGTGTCGTTCAGTGACAGGATCAGTTCTTTTGACTGTACCACATTGACAAACCCCACCGGCACTCCAATGATCAGCTCGGGTTTTAATCTTCCTTCCTGAATCATCTCATACAACCGGATCAGCGCAGTCGGCGCATTGCCAATGGCAAAGATCAGTTTTTTATCCAGCTTGGCCGCACGCTCCATGCTGGCAACCGCGCGCGTTGTTCCCTGTTCTTTTGCCATGTTTGCAGTCTCTTCGTCAGACATAAAACAGCACACTTCGCCTCCGTACTGTGCCAGTTTTTTCTTGTTGATCCCTGATTTTCCCATCTGCGTATCGGTCACGATCCACGCTCCGTCACGGATTGCATCCATTGCCCTTTGAACTGCGTCTTCTGAAAATTTCAGACTCTTTGCATACTCAAAATCTGCGCTTGTATGAATACAGCGCTTTACGATCGGTTCTGTTCCCGGAATCAGACTGACCTCTCCCAGCTCTTCTGTAATGATCTCAAAACTTCTTTTTTCAATATCCTGCGGCAATACATTTTCCAACTCTGTCTTCATCTTTCTGTTCTCCTTCTCACTTGATCCTGGTCCCGATCCCGCACTGTACCCGATCTACCCGATCTGCACAGGCTGCAAGATTTGTACAGATTCTTCCCACAGCTTCTCTGTACTGTCTTTCAAACGCATCCACAGGAACCAGTCCGTATCCGACTTCCGCAGTCACTACGATCAGCTCAGGATTTTCCTGTAAAATCTGCTCTGCCAGATCCGTTGCATGCTCTGCTTTGTTTTCCCGGATCCAGCGCCTTACAAATTCTTCAAAATGAACAATTCCCGAACAGGAAAAAATGTCTTTCAGGTCGCAGGATGCCCCGTCACTCCACACAAGGTTTGGATATACCTGTTTTGCATAGTCTGTTTTCCCCTGATAAGCTCCTCCGATTACCATTTTCATCCCTTTTTCACCTCCACCGGTATTCCATAAACAACTTCTGTCACCTGATCTGCCATTTTTGCCATCCGGCAGTTGATCGTTCCCAGTACGCTTAAGTATTCCTGCATTTCTTCGTCAGCCGGAGGCAGATCACAAAACACTTCATTTGTGACTGCCACAAGTCCCCGGCAGCGTTTTTCTAATTCCCGAATTCCTTCAAGAACGGCTTCCCTGGTCCGTTCTTTTGCGCCTGTATCCAAATACAACTCATTTGCGGTCAGATTCGACATACATTCCAGAAGTACACAGATTCCCTCTTCTGCCGCATCCGCGCGAAAACCCGGCTCGGTCTGAACCATCTTCTTAAGGTCTGTAAAACATTCCAACGTCTCAAATCCTTTTCCATTTCGCATCTGTCTGTGGCGCAGGATCTTTTGTTCTGTCTCTTTCCCATAAGGGACCATGGTTGCAATATAATACAGATGACGGGAATTTGTCTTTTTTTTGAGCATACAAATCTGTTCTTCTGCATATGCGGATTTCCCGCTCCCACTTCCGCCTGTCACTACGTGAAACATTTCAGTCTCCTTTCACATCTGCATACCGGTATTCCAGTGCTCCGGTTGCCGGAATCTGACTCACTCCTGTGATATCCGGCCGAATCAGATTACAGCTTTTCATAGAAAACAAAGGAATGATATAAAACTGCTCTCCCACTGCCCACTGCTCTGCCTCATGAAGCAGTGCATTTCGTTTTACAGGATCTGTTTCCACATCCGAGGCTTCTACCAGACGATCGTATTTTTCATCCCGGACTCCACTGCAGTTATACGTTCCATTTGACAAAAGCATGGATAAGTAGGTGTACGGATCTGCAAAATCTGCCGTCCAGTTCATCCGGCAAAGATCAAAGTTCCCGGCTCTTCTGGTCGCATAATTGGTCTGTAATTCCTGCGCCTCCAGCTTGATCTCTATATTCAGATTCTGCTTGAGCTGCTCCTGGATCACCTGGGCCGTATCTGCATCTAATTCCAGAGACGGATATTTGTAGGTCAAAACAGGAAATCCTTTCCCATCCGGATACCCCGCCTGAGAGAGCAGCTCTCTTGCCTTTTCCACATTTTCCTCAAATGGAGGATCTGCCTCTTCCACAAAATACTCTCCGGTCGTATTATTTTTCATACGCTTTGCCACGAAATTCACAGTCGACTCTGTGTCTTCTCCTACCATCTTACAAAGATCCTCCCGGTTGATGGCAAGATTGATCGCCTCCCGCACACGCACATCATCCAGAGGCTTCACATCCAGATTCGGATAAATATAGCGCGTCGCGATATTGTCTGTCACTACCAGATCGTCTTTCCCCTGATACAGTTCCATGACGACAGAAGGAAGGGAGACTGCCACATCGACCTCTTTGGTCTCATAAGCACTTAACATTGCCTGCTGTTCTTCAAAAAAGCGATAGGTGATCCGCTCCAGATGCACCGCATCTGCATTCCAGTAACGCTCATTCTTTTTCAGGACAAAATATTGCTCGGGTACATATTTTTCCAGATAAAACGGTCCGTTTGACAGACTGGTCTCTGGATTTTTATCCCATCCGCTGCCTGTCTCTTTCGCATATTTACTGCAGGACGGTGTGTAGACCGGAAGACGCAAAAGCTCCAGAAAATACACACACGGCTTACTCAAATGAAAAATCAGAGTATTTTTATCCGGTGTTTCAACACCAAGGCTCTCCATATCAGCCGTTCCTTCATAAATTTCCTCTGCGTGTTCAATAGGAAACAGATAGTTCGCATATCCACTTCCACTTTTAGGACCCAGTGCCCGCACGATGGTATTTTTAAAGTCGGCCGAAGTCACCGGTGTTCCATCCGACCAGCAGGCCCCTTCTCTTAAATGAAATGTCCATTCTGTAGAATCCTCATTCACCTCATAGGACTGTGCCGCCCGGTATTCGATTTCTCCATTTTCATCAAATGTCAGCAGTTCGTCCAGTGCTGTGACCGAATAGGAAAGATAGGTCAGTGCAATATTTCCCGCCGGATCCATCCCTCCTGTTTCACTGTTTACTGCAATCGTAATTTCTTTTTTTGTACGTGCTTCTGTCTTCTTCTGATCCGAAGCATTGCACCCTGTTATCATGCCTGCCAGAATGCAGATACACATGGCAATCGCTGTCATTTTTTTCTTCATGCTCTTCTCCATTCTCTTCTGTTCTCAAATCTGAGAAGTCATATGGTAATCCTTTGCACGCTTTTTGGTATGCGCTTCCGAATACAAAAAGCACCGCACTTCTCTTTCACCAAACCGATAGTTTCCAGGTTTTTCTTTGTGGCAGCACTCCATTGCATACCGGCATCTCGGTGCATATGGACAGCCGTTTTCTGTATCCTGAGAATGATTTCTCGTTTCCTTCAGGATCAGTCGTTTCTGTCTGGCTGCTTTCTTCGGATCAAGCGGCAGCATTGCCCGCAGCAGTTCTTTTGTATACGGATGCCACGGCTCCTCGTAAATCTCCGCAGTCAATCCCTGCTCTACCATACTTCCAAGATACATAACTCCCATCCTCTGGCTGATCCGTCTGACTACCTGCAGATCATGGGAAATAAACAAATAGGACAGCTGTGTCTTTCTCTGAATCTCTTCCAGAAGCTCCAGAAGCTGAGACTGCGTAAGGATGTCCTGCGAAGAAAACGATTCGTCACAGATTAAAAGCTCCGGATTTAAAAGTAATGCCCTTGCCACTGCAATTCTCTGACGCTGCCCTCCGGAAAGAGCCGCTGTCGTTTTTCTGACGTCGATTTTTTCCATCTGAACCAGTCCGAGCATTTCTGCCACACGTTTTTCCCGCTCCTTTTTGGAGCCTTTTTTCTGAATCACCAGAGGCTCCTCCAGGATCCGTTCCAGTGAAAATTCCGGATCAAAGGATGCCGATGTCTCCTGAAAGATCATCTGGATCTTCCCTTCACAGGAAAAACTGCCGCAGCTCGGAGGAATAATCCCTGTCAGCATTCTTGCAAGAGTCGTCTTCCCGGATCCGCTCTCTCCTACCAATCCAAAGGTCTCACCCTTATGAATCTCAAAAGACAGCGGTTCCACCGCTTCCAGAGATCTGGATTTTCCAAACAGGGAATTTTTTACAAAGCTTCTTCCCAGTCCCTGTGTCCTTAAAATAACTTCTCCGGTCCTTTTTTTCTCCGGCACCTGATAAAGCTTTCTTGCCATGTCCGAGAGTTTTTTCGTATAAGGATGTACCGGTTCATAAAAAATCTGCTCCATACTTCCCTCTTCTACGATCCGCCCCTCTTTCATCACCAGCACCCTGCTGCACATGGAGGCGATCACACCCAGATCATGGCTGACCAGTACGATGGCTGTATGCGTCTCTTCTGCAATTTTTTTCAACAGATCGAGGATCTGTCTCTGTACGGTCACATCCAGCGCTGTGGTCGGCTCATCCGCAATGATCAGATCCGGATTACATGCAAGTGCGATCGCGATTGCCACCCTCTGCTTCATTCCGCCGGAAAGCTCAAACGGATACTGCTTCATTCTCTGCCCGGGATTTTGAATTCCCACTTCATCCAGAAGTGTTTCCGCCCGCTCTCTGGCTTCTTTTCCGGTACACCTCTGATGTGCCAAAATGGTCTCTGTGAGCTGCTTTCCCACACGGACCAGCGGATTTAAAGATGCCGAAGCATCCTGAAAGATCATTGCTTTTGTCCCGTGCTGCTTCAATTTTTCGCTGGTGATCTGTACCTGTTCCGGCAAAATCCCCATCAATGACAGCATCGCCGTGCTTTTCCCTGCACCGGAAGCCCCTGCGATCCCAAGCAGTTCTCCGGATTCTACCTGAAAAGATACCTTGCATGCCGGATTGGTGCTTCCCGGATACTGTACAGTCAGATTTTCTACTTCTAACAGCTTCATCTTACATTCCTTCCCTTCTTCTGCGGATTTTTGCTTCCAGTCCTGCCCCGATCAGATTCAGCGACAGTATCAGGATACACAGCACTGCTGTCGGAATCAGCATCTGATACGGATGCACGAAAATCTGGCTTCTGGCTGCCTGGATCATGGTGCCAAGACTGGCTCTTGGCGCCGGAATCCCGACTCCCATAAAGCTCAAAAATGCTTCGGTAAAAATAGCCTGCGGTACCAGAAATGTAAGACTTACCACAATCGGTCCTGCAGCATTCGGCAAAAGATGGGTCAGAAAAATCCGAAGAGGGCCGGCTCCCGCAAGCCGGGATGCCAGAACAAACTCCCGTTCTTTGATCCGCATCACTTCTCCTCTTACAATTCGCGCTGTTTCAATCCAGCCGGATATACAAAGTCCCACAAGGATGCTTACCTCATTCGCTCCCAGTACCATCATGATCAGGATCACATACAAAAGAGACGGAACCGATGCCACAATATCCGCGATCCGCATCAGAATATTATCTGCGGTTTTTCCCGCATACCCGGATGCCGCTCCATATAAAACACCCAGCGCGCCGTTTAAAAGTGCACTTGCAAGTCCGACACACAAACTGATCCTGACTCCGCACCAAACCCGTACAAACAGATCTCTTCCAAACTTATCTGTCCCGAAAGGATGGGAGAAGGATATTCCCTGATTGCGGATATCCGCATGCATTTCTGTAGATGTCCAAGGTGACAGGGCCGGAACCAGTACTGCTAAAAAAATGCAGAGCAAAAGCAGGATCAGTCCCACTGTTATTTTTTCGTTTTTTCTAAAATTTATCTGCTTCATTGCTTCTCCTTTGCACTGCTCTTACTCCTCATCTACATAGCTTCTTCGCACTCTCGGATCAATGCACGCACTAAGTAAGTCCACTGCCAGCTGAATCAGGATCACGACTGCCCCCATAAAGATCGTCAATCCGAGAATGAGTGTATAATCCCGGTTTGCAATGGAACTTACAAACTGTCTGCCAAGCCCCGGAATGGTAAAAATGCTCTCCACCACAAAACTTCCTGTCAAAAGAAACGCGCTTGCAGGTCCCAGATAATTCAGCACCGGAATCCAGATATGCGGCAGAATGTGCGTAAACAGGATCTGTCTTTTTTTCAGTCCTTTCGTTCGCGCCAGAAGTACATAATCTCTTTGTTTCTCCTGGGCAAGAAGTGTCCCGGTCAGCCGTGCCAGCGAACAGGCGGGATACAGCGCCAGAGCGCATACCGGGAGAATGTAATTTTTCCAGGAATCCAGTCCACTGACCGGCAGCCATTTCAGCCAGACTCCAAATACAAGCATCAGCAAAAGTGCTGCCACAAAATTGGGAACTCCTCCGATCAGAAGTGTTCCAGTAAAAAGCCCTCCCCGAAGCAGCCTGTGTCTCGAAAAAGTCTGCCAGACTCCAATCCCGATTCCGACGATCATTGCCAGAAGAATCGCCAGAACTCCGATCACCGCAGTCACCGGCCAGGATCTTTGAATGATATTTGCAACCGATTCGGACGGATTTTGATAAGAATATCCCAGATTTCCGCGAAGCAGATGCTTCATATATGTGACATACTGGACCCCTGCCGGCTGATGTAATCCATATTCTTCCTCCATCATCTGCAGCACACTCTCCGACACATTTGCTCCCTGAAAAGGACTTCCCGGAATTACCCTGGTCAGAAAAAATGTAACCGTTGCCAGAACAAACAAGGAAAGAATCCCTGTAACAAGCCGTTTTCCTATGTATTTTGCCACTGTATGCTCTCCTCTCTAGTCTTCTGCCAGCTCCAGAATCTTTAAGACCATGCTCTCCACAGATGCTTCTTCTGAAATCTGTATCTGCATTCCATATCTTTTTGCCTCATTTGCTGTCTGTTCTCCAATGCAGACAGCCCGTATTTTTGTAGTATCGATTCCCGGAAGTGCCTGTACAAATCCACGGACCGTGGACGCACTGGTAAATGTCACCAGATCAATTTCTCCCTGCCTCTGCTGCTTCTCGATTGTTTCCTTTAAAGTCTCCTGCAATTTGCAGACCGTTTCATACAGAGGCACATCTTCCACCTTCAATCCGGCGTTTTTCAGCGGCGGAAGCAACTCTTCGGATCCCTGCTTTGCCCGCAGCAGTACAATCCGGCTCTTTGGTGCCGCTTCTCCTGCGATTGCCTCCCCCAGTGCCGCTGCACAGAATGTCCGGGGCATGACATCCGCAAACACGCCAAACTGTTCCAGTTCCTTTGCTGTACCGGAACCAATTGCGGCAACTTTTACATGGGGAAGAAATACATTGCGTACATCCATTTTCAGCATTCTGATCTGTTTCCAGAACGTCTGTACCCCGATGGGGCTGGTAAACACAAGCCACTGCTCGCTTTCCTGTTCTCTGATACTCCCCAGAATTGTCCCAAGTACTTCATTCGGCCAGACAGGCTTTGTTGTAATAGACGGCAGCTCAATTACCTGTGCCCCCAATTCCCGAAGCCTTCCGGCCAGCCTGGAACTGTTCTGCCTCGGGCGGGTGGTCAGAATCTGTTTTCCCCACAGAGGGAGATTCTTTACCCAGTCAAATTTTTCAGACAATGTACAGACTTTTCCCACAAGAATGATCGCAGGCGTCTGCACCTGAAATGTTTTTGCATCCTCCCAAAGCCTGGCAAGTGTGCTGACAAGCCTTCTTTGTCTTGCCGTAGTTCCTTTTTCCAGCACTGCTGCCGGTGTATTCTCATCCATTCCCGCCTGGATCAGTCCACGGCATATTTCTTCCATGGCAGTGATCCCCATCAGAAAAATAAGCGTTCCGTTCAATTTTGCAAGGGCGTCATAAGGAATCTCTATTTTTTTGCCTTCTTTTGCATGCCCTGTGATCACATGAAAGGAAGACGCAAAATCCCGATGCGTGATCGGAATGCCTGCATACGCCGGAACTGCAAGAGCAGAAGTCACTCCGGGGATGATTTCAAACGGAATCCCTTCTGCCGCCAGACACTCCACCTCCTCGGCCCCTCTCCCGAATACAAACGGATCTCCTCCTTTTAAACGAAGGACATTTTTTCCTGCTTTCGCCTCACGAAGCAAAATCTGATTGATCTCTTCCTGACGGACACAGTGATGTCCGGAACGTTTTCCCACGTAAATCCATTCTTTTCCATCCGGGATCAGACTCAGGATTTCTGCACTGATCAGCGCATCATAGATGATCACATCCGCCTCATCCATCCATTTTTTTACTTTCAGTGTCAAAAGAGATGCATCTCCCGGTCCTGCTCCCGCAAGCCATACTTTGCCGGATGGAGATCCCTTTCCTGTCTTTTTTTTCTGCTGACTTTCCATATGCGCTCCTTTTCTATTTTCCATACTTTTTCTGCATATTGTGTGCAAGAGTCTCCCCCAACAGCTCTGCTTCTTTCTTATTGCCGCTTGTCTTTTCTACAAACCAGTTCTCATCCGATTCTCTCCAGTACAGCCCTGTAATATGACACTTTGATCCTCTGATTTCTGCATATGCTGCCACAGGTGAAGTACATCCGCCATTCAGTACTTTTACAAAGGCTCGTTCTGCCTTCGCCGCGGCCTCAGACCGGGGATCGTTGAGCACTTCTAAAAGTTCCTGATATTCCCCGGCTCTTGCCTGCACTGCCAGAATTCCCTGTCCGGCTGCCGGGATCATTTCTTCGCAGGAAAAATATCTCCCGATACAGGAATCCATTCCCAGTCTTTTTAATCCGGCTGCTGCCAGAACCGTAGCACAAAATCCTTCTTCCTCCAGTTTGCGAAGTCTCGTCTGCACGTTTCCGCGGATTCCCTGAAAGTGACAGTCCGGATACAGTCTCTCCAGCTGCAGTCTCCGCCTCTTGCTGGAAGTCCCAATCATCCCGCCGGAAATGCTTTCGGTCTGTCCCTGCCGAAAGATCAGCACATCTCGCGGATCTTCCCGTTTGCTATATGCAAGAATCGGAAGATCTTCCGGGATGTCCATCGGCATGTCTTTTAAGCTGTGCACAGACAGATCGACCCGTCCCTTTCGCAAAGCCTGATCCAGCTCCTTGACAAACAAACCTTTTCCTCCGATCTGCTCCAGACTCCGGTCTAAAATCCGGTCTCCGGTCGTCTTCATTGTCACGATCTCCACACGGATATGCGGAAAATGCGCCTCAATCTGTCCTTTTATGATCTCGGTCTGTGTCACCGCCAGCCTGCTTTCCCTGCTTCCGATCCGTATTACTGTTTTCATGGCATTCTCGTTCCTTTCCCCAGAATCTGATAAATATACTCCATATCCAAACTTTCCCGGATAATCTCCGCCAGCTTATTGTACTGGGTTTCCTTGTATGCCTTCCAGTCCAGACGCTCAAGCTGCCCGGCATCATATCCTTTTTCTTTTAAAAGTGCCGAAACAAACCCGGATGCGACACAAGCCTGATCAAAAATTCCGTGTACATAGCAGCCGTAACAGTTGTTTTTTCTGGCGCCGTCATATCGAATCCGTCTTTCGCCTGTTTCCTCCTGAATCTGCACCAGCGGACAAGGCTCCTCTGTATACGTTGTCACTCCCATATGGATTTCATATCCTTCTAATGGCACCTGACTTAAACTGCTCAGACTTCCAGACAGCCCTTCAAAAGTTCCCTGTACGCGGGTTCTCATCTTTTCCCCTGCAAACACAGTCTGTATCGGAAGCAAGCCCATTCCTTTGAGTTCCCCGCCCGCTTCCACACCTTTGGGATCCTGCAAAAGCTCTCCCATCATCTGATAGCCGCCGCAGATTCCAAATACAGTTTTTCCGGATGCCGCATGGCGAAGGATCTTTCCTTCCAGTCCGCACTGACGAAGCCACTTCAAGTCTTCCATCGTGTTTTTACTTCCGGGAAGAATGACCGCATCCGGAGTGCCGAACTGTGACGCACTTGTCACGTACCGGACACCGACTTCATCCATAGATTCTAGCGGCATCAGATCTGTAAAATTAGAAATTCTCGGAAGCCGGATCACGGCAATATCCAGAAGCCCTTTCTTTTCTCTGTGCGTGAACCGCTCGCTTAAGCTGTCTTCTTCGTCAATATCCAGGTGGAAATAAGGAACAACCCCACATACCGGAATCTTTGTCTTTTCTTCCAGCATATCAAGTCCGGGACGTAAGATTTCTTTGTCCCCGCGAAATTTATTGATGATCGTTCCTTTGATCCTTCTTCTCTCCTGCTCCTCTAAAAGCTCAATGGTTCCCACAATCTGGGCAAACACACCGCCTCTGTCAATATCTCCGGCCAGAAGCACCGGTGCATCTACCATCTCTGCCATTCCCATATTCACGATATCTTCACGTTTCAGATTAATCTCCGCCGGGCTGCCCGCACCTTCGATGACAATAATGTCAAACTGTTCATCCAGTTTCTGATAGGCGCTTTTGATCACCGGAATATATTCTCTTTTCCTGCGAAAATATTCCATCGCTGACATCACACCCTGTACTTCTCCGTTTAAGATCACCTGAGAGCCGGTGTCATTGGTCGGTTTTAACAAGATCGGATTCATGATCGCAAGAGGTTCGATACCCGCAGCCTCTGCCTGCATGACCTGAGCTCTTCCCATTTCCAGACCTTCTCTTGTAATAAAGGAATTGAGCGCCATATTCTGGGATTTAAAGGGCGCTACCTGATATCCATCCTGATGAAATACCCGGCACAGTCCGCCTGCCAGAACACTTTTTCCTGCATTTGACATGGTTCCCTGTATCATGATCGGTGCTGCCATTCTCATTCTCCCCCTTCATAAATATATTCCAATGCTTTCAGTAATTTTTCATTGTCTGTTCTCTGTTTCACCGCGATTCGGTAATACCCCTTTTCCAGTCCCTCATAATTGGAGCAGTCCCGAATCAGGATGTTTTTCTGAAGCAGCAGAGAGAACAGCGGATATGGACTCTTTAAGAGCAGATAGTTCACTTTTGAAGGGAACCACTCCACCCCAATCCGGGTCAGACTTTCTTCCAGCCATGCCCGTTCAGTTTCCAGCCATTTTCGCATTTCCTGCCATCTTTTCATTTCCTTTAAAGCCGCACACCCGGCTGCCTGTGCCACACTGGACACGCTCCAGGGCTGCCGGTTTCTTTCCATCTTTTCAAGCAGCTCCAAATTGGATGTGATCCCGTATCCGAGCCGGATTCCCGGAATCGCAGAAATCTTTGTAAAGGCCTGCAGAATCATCAGATTTTTACTTCTCTCGCATTCTCTGCAGAGTGTCTGTTTTTGCGGTTCTGACAGAAATTCCACAAAACACTCATCCAAAATCATGAGAATCCCTTTTTCTTCACATGTCTTTAAAATCTCAAGCAGAAAGTCCTTTGGGATTACCGCTCCGCTTGGATTATCCGGAGAACATAAGAAGAGCAGATCCACATCTTCTTTCAAAAACTCCAGATAAGACGTTTGCGGCACAAACCCGTGTTTCTCACTGAGCGGATAGTACACACATTCACAGTCCACCGCCTGAAGCGCTCTGTGATATTCTGCAAAAGACGGGATCGTCAGGAGCGCTTTTTTCGGTCGAAGGGAATGGATCAGCAAAAAGATCAGTTCTGCCGCTCCATTTCCAAAAATCAGAAATTCCTGGGGAACCTGCAGATGTTCTGCCAGTGCACTTCTGAGTTTCCGGCTTTTGCTGTCCGGATACTCCCCTGCATGCTTCAGATTTTCCGCCATCGCCAAAAGCACTTCTTCTCCTGGTCCGAAAGGATTGAGGTTGACAGAGTAGTCCGTCACGTTTTCATAAGTATAAATATCTCCGCCATGCATATATTCCATGATTTTGTCTCCTTTCTTACCAGAAATACCAGAACCGGATCATTCCTGCAAACAGCAGGGTAAGCACTGCTGTCACATACATCAGCCTTCCTGCCCGTTTGATGTCTTCGGCCTCGACAGGACGGATCGGATCTCCGATCGTCTCTTTTTTATGCAGTACACCAAAATACCATGCATCTCCTGCCAGCTGCACCTGAAGCGCCCCTGCACAGACTGATTCCGTCTGCGCAGAATTCGGACTGGCATGCTTTCTCCGGTCTCTTTTATAAATCTGCGCTGCCTTTTTTGCATCCATTCCTGTCAGAAATGCCGCCGCGATCATCAGAACTGCCGATACTCTGGATGGCAGATAATTAAACACGTCATCCATCTTTGCCGCCACTCTCCCGAAATAGAGATTTTTTTCATTCTTATATCCCAGCATCGAATCCATCGTATTGACCGCTTTATAGAGGAATCCAAGCGGTGCACCGCCAAGCATCAGAAACATCAGCGGCGCAGTCACACCGTCTGATGTATTTTCTGCCACAGTTTCCACTGCTGCCTTTGCAATCCCTTCTTCTGTAAGCGACTTGGTATCTCTTCCTACAATCATGGAAACTGCTTTTCTTGCCCCCTCCACATCCTGTGTTTTCAGAGCATGGTATACCTTCTTACTCTCCACAGAAAGTGAACGTGCCGCCAGGATCTGGTAACACCAGAAGCATTCCAGAAGAAACGAAACAGCCGGATGGATCTTCTCTGCCGCCCACAGCATCAGACATGGAATCCCGGTACTGATCAAAATCACCAGGAGCCACAGAATTCCCCCTGCCACAATCTGTTTTTTCGGTGATTTTCCCGCCGCACTTCGCAGCGGTTTTTCCAAAAAAGAAATCAGATGTCCGATCAGCCTTATCGGGTGATACAGCCAGTAAGGATCGCCAAAGATCAAATCCAGTCCAAATCCTGTCATACATGCAAGTAATATTCTCATAATCTTTCTATCTCCGTCAGTTGTTTTTTCCCCTGTCTCCAGCTTCCCTCCTCTGCGATTGCAGAATATCCGCTGCCATTTGAGACCTGCCAGTCATAAAATTCTCCTCCCGTTTGAGAAAACGCTGACAAAACCGCCATGATCGTACCGCCGTGTACGACAAATGCTGCTTCCCGGCACTGCAAATCCATCAGATGCTCCATCATCTGCTCAAATCCAAGGCGTGTTCGCTCAAAAAATGTCTCCTGTCCTTCTCCTTCCGGAAAAGGAATCGTTCCATTGGAATCCAGCCACCTCTGATATCCGGGATCGTCTTTTAATTCTTCATAATTTTTTCCTTCAAAACGCCCGAAATCCTTCTCCCGGAAATTTTCACAGATCAGATCCGGCTCTTTTTGAAACAACAACCTAGCTGTCTGTCTGCAGCGAAGCATTGGACTTGTGATGATCTTCTCCGGACAACAAAGGATACTTCCTGTCTGCCCCGGCAAGATGGGCTCATCTGTTCGTCCGATATACCGTCTTTCCAGATTTCCCTGTGTCTGAAAATGGCGGATCAGCCAGATTCTCATAATGCACCTCCTGCCACGATAACTGCTGCCAGTATCAGAAGTTCGGCAAGCTGCAGAAAATATCCTGCCAGATCGCCTGTCATCCCGCCAAACTGTTTCATTGCCATGTGATGGTAATACCAGAATACCAGAAGAGCGGTGCAAAGAGCCGCCGCGCCCATCTGCACAGAAGTCATCAACATCACTGCCAAAGCCGCAAAAAACCAGCACACCATCACAACTGCCACCCGTTTCCTGTGTGCTTGCTCCTGAAAGGTTCGTCCAAGTCCGTCTTTTTTCGCAGATGGGAACACCATCACAGAGAGTCCGCTAAGGGAACGTGACATTACATATCCTGCCCCGATCACCGGGAGCATTTCTGATTTTGCTTCACTCCACAATGCCAGACTTGCCACAAGATATAGTCCAAATCCGATCACTGCGAAAGCTCCGGTGCGGGAATCTTTTAAAATTTCCAGCTTCTTTTCTCTGCTTCCATAGGAATTCAGAGCATCCATCGTGTCCAGGAATCCGTCCATGTGGATTCCGCCGTTGACCAGTACCGGAAGCAGTGTCATCACTCCTGCAAAAAACAACGTTCCGCATGACGTATACACAAGAAGAGCATTTCCGAGGATGACCTCCAGAATTCCTGTCACCACTCCTACCAGAGGGAAAAAGCACATGGCATATTTCATATTTTTTTCATTCCATTCCACCCGGGGCATCGGAATTTTCGAGTACATCGCAACTCCGATTGCCAGAGACTCAAAGAATCTCATTTTAACACCTCGTATTGTTCGATCTTTGCTTTTTCAAATGTGGTCATCTCCCGGTAAACCGAAAGCCCCATCTCCAGAACCGGAATCACTGCCACTGCGCCGGTCCCTTCTCCCAGACTCATATTACAAGTCAAAAGCGGGGAAAGCTCCAACGCCTCCAACAGCATAGCTCCTGCCGGTTCTTTGGATACATGGGAAGGCAGAAAATAAGACTTTGAAACCGGCACCATGCGCGCGGCACACAAAGCCGCTACAGAAGAGATAAATCCGTCGATCACCACCGGAACGCGGTACAGAGCTCCTCCTAAAAAGACACCGGTCAGACCCGCAATATCCAGGCCTCCTACTTTTGAAAGAACATCCACCGGATCTTCCTTGTCCGGCTGATAGTTTGCAATCGCATCCTTAATAACAGAAATCTTTTTCTCAAGCCCTGCGCTGCTAAGGCCTGCCCCGCGCCCGGTTACCTGTTCTGGTGCAACGGATAACAGCACCGACGCAACAGCACTGCTGGTCGTCGTGTTACCGATTCCCATCTCTCCCGTAGCGATCATCTCATATCCCTGTTCTTTGAGCTGTTCCACTTTTCGGATGCCGATTTCAATTGCCTGCCATACCTCTTCTCTTGTCATTGCAGGTTCTTTTGAAAAATTACGTGTTCCGTAGGCAACTTTTTCTTCCTTGACTGTCACTGACGGAACATCCACCGCCATTCCGATGTCTACTGGAAAGAGATCCACCCCGGCCACTTTGCTCATCGCACAGACGCTGGTACTGGATTTTGTGAAATTGTCCGCTACCATGGCAGTCACTTCCTGCCCGGTCTGTGTGACCCCTTCCTCCACGATTCCATTGTCTGCGCACATAATGACCAGCGCCTTTTTCTTCAGCTCATAATCCGGGGTCTCTTTGATCCCCGACATCTGTATCACTGCATCCTCCAGCTTTCCCAGAGAAAACAGTGGTTTTGCGATCTTTATCCAGTGCTTTCTTGCCTGTTCCATGCTTGTTTCATCCAAAGGTCTGATCTCTTTTTTCAACTCTTCCAGTGTCATTTTCTTTCACTTCCTTCTTTTTGTGACTGCTCCCATCTGATTGCTTCCCGCATGAACCTTTCTGCAAATACCGGATTGGACGAATAGGAAAGATGCGGAAATCCCGCAAACAGATTCTGCTGCATATGAACGCATTCCCAGCTTCTCTTTCCGTCCGGTTTTAACGCTTTTGCATCTGTTCCATTATTTGTACTGTCCCAGTAGTGGAATTCATGACCGCGGATCCTCTCTCCTCGCTTCAAAAACGTACCGTCCACCACTCCTGTCAGATTGATGTAACCAAACCGTACCAGTTTTTCCTTCGGCGCTGCCTCGCCTCTGATCACGCCGGCCATCTTCCAGAGTTTTCCTTTCGGATCCGCAAGCTTCTCATGAAGATACAAAAAACCGCCGCATTCCGCATGGCAGGGCATTCCATTTTGAATGCTTTCCCGGATTTTAGCAAGCATGGTTTTGTTTTCACTTAATTCTCTGGCATATAATTCCGGATATCCGCCGCCTAACAAAAGACCGCTGACTCCTTCTGGCAGGTGGGTATCTCGAATAGGGCTGAAATACACCAGATTGCAGCCATATCTTTCCAGCAGTTTCAGATTGTCTTTATAATAAAATCCAAACGCCTCATCCCTTGCCACCGCAATCGATACCTTTGGATTTTCTTTCTCCTCATCCTCAGATACGCTTATTTCCAGAGACGGTGCTTCTTTGGCCAACTCATAGAGACCTTCCAGATCTACCGTCTCTGAGAGGATCTCTCCTGCCTGCTCCAGCTGTGCTTTCAGATGTTTGATTTCCTCCGGTGTGACCAGACCAAGATGCCGGCTCTTTAGATGAAACGCTTCATGTTCCGGAATATACCCGAGCACCTTGATCGGATGTCCTGCCTTTTTCAGCTCGTTTTCCAGCATTTCTTTCAAACGGGGATACAACATTGCCGATACGCGGTTTAACAAAATTCCCCGAATCCGGCTCTCCTTTTTAAATTCCAGAAACCCTTTCACCAGAGCAGCCAGAGACAGAGCGGAGCCTCTCGCTGAAACCACCAGCACGACCGGTATCTGCAAGGCAGCTGCCACATCATAGGAACTTGCTTTTGCCGTATCCAGTCCCATACCGTCATAATATCCCATAACACCCTCTACCACTGCCAGATCGACATTTTTGGCATGCTCTGCAAAAATCCCGGTCAGCTGCTCTTTCTCGCAGAAAAACAGATCCAGATTCTGAGAATCAATCCCGAGCACCTCCCGGTGAAACATCGGATCAATATAATCCGGTCCGCATTTACAGGAAACAACATTTTTCTGCTGTCTGCAAAACGCTGCCATCAGCCCACAGGAAATCACCGTTTTTCCGCTTCCGCTGGACGGTGCGGCAATTAAAATTCTTGGAATATTCACGCTTCTCCCTCCGAAATAATATAGATCGGGTTTTGTCCTGTCATCATGTGATGACGTCCCAGTTTTCTCGCTTTTGCCGCTGTAATCTGTACAATTTCCGGTTCCCGCAAAAGCCCTTCATCCACTGCTTCCATTACTTCCGCCATCGTATCCAGAGAAATCGCTGTCAGTACGATCTGTACATCCGGGTTCTTCTTTTTAACTGCCAGCAGGATTTCCCTCAGATTTCCGCTGCTTCCCCCGATAAATACATGGGTCGGCGGTTCCAGTTTCCTGAGTGCTTCCGGTGCTGTTCCCTCCACGATCTGCACATTATCTGTCCGCAATTTTTGCACGTTTTTACGGATCAGCTCGATCCCTTCCGGATTCTTTTCAATAGCATACACTCGAATACTGCCGTCCTGGCAGGCTGCTTCAACAGCAACAGAACCTGTTCCCGCACCAACGTCATAAAGAACCGCATCTTTTTCCAGATCAAGCTTTGCGATACAGATTGTCCGCACTTCTTCTTTCGTCATAGGAACGTTTCCTCTTGTAAAGGCTTCATCCTTCAAATGCCGGCACACCTTCTGTGATGGATGTGGATTTTCCAGACAGACAATGCAAAGCCCCTCTGCATCCTCCTCCGTCAGTTCGCTTACCGTTTTTGAAAAAATCTGCTCTTGCGGATAGGAAAAATTTTTTCCGATATGTACCGTCAAGTCTTCAAGCCCATAATACAAAAGCTTCTCTTTCAGATTTTCTTTTCTTCCGCCCAACAGCAGAAAAGTTTTTGCATGATGTTCTGCTTCATAAATCCAGTTCTGCCATCTTCCATGGAGGCTGACAAGGGCTGCATCCTCCCAGGAAGTGTGTAGCGCAGCTGCAAAATACACAACAGACGAAATTCCCGGAATCCTTTGGATTTCATACCGTTCTTCACTGCCATTTAGAACTTCTTCCAGTTTTTTTGCCCCGCTGTAAAATCCTGCATCCCCGGAAAGTACAATCCCGATCCTGCAAAACTGCGGATGCTTTCGAAGGTACTCTTCTATTTTTTCCGGCAGATATTCTGCATGGCAGACACAATCTGCATCGGATACCTCTTCCAGAAGCCGTTTTGCGCCAATCATACAGTCACAGCCTTTTAAAGACTCTTTTGCCTGGACAGTCATCCCCTCTTTCGTTCCCATTCCGATCCCGGCCAGATAAACGATTCTTTTCTCTTTACACATCCCGATATCCTCTCGGTGTCACCATGTGACCATCCATTTCCTGTGTCTGTTCATTTCCGATAAACACCGTTGTAAACATATCCACCTCTGTGTCTTTTAATTCCTTTAATGTAAGGATCCGGCTCTCCTGCCCGTCTCTTCCGATCTGTCTGACAATTCCGCAGATTGTATCTTCTGCTTTGTATTCCAGCATCATATTACATGCCTTCTCCAGATAGTCATGACGTTTTCTGCTGGAAGGATTGTAAAGACAGATCACAAAATCTGCCATGGCTGCTGCCCTGACTCTCTTTTCAATCTTCTCCCATGGTGTGAGCAGGTCACTTAAACTGATGACTGCAAAATCATGAATTAACGGAGCTCCAAGCACGGCTGCACCGCCGATTGCCGCCGTGATCCCCGGCACAATCTCAAGCTCTGCCTTAGGAAACTCGACACCGACCTCATACATCAAACCAGCCATTCCATACACACCGGCATCCCCGCTGCAGATCATCGCCACTTTTTTCCCTTTCATGGCCTCCTCAAATGCCATCTTGCACCGCTTCACTTCCTGCTTCATCGGCGTGGTCAGAAATTCTTTCTCGGGAAACTGCTCTTTCACCAGATCTACATACACCGTATATCCGATGATTGTATCGCAGGCATTCAGCACTTCTCTCGCCTCTTCTGTCATCTGTTTTCCCGCTCCGGGACCGATCCCGACTACATACACTCTATTCATCTGCCTGCTCCTCCTGTTTTCCCTGTCGAAATTCTGTGGTAAATTCCGGATGGTACAGAAGTGATCTCTCATATTCTCCTTCCAGAATTCTTCCCACCACGATCAGGGCTGTTTTTGTCACCTGTGCGTCTGCCGCTGTTTTTTCCAGTTCTGAGACCATGCATCGCTGCACTTTTTCCTCCGGCCAGGTTGCCTTGTACACGATCGCTGCCGGAGTGTCTGCCGGATATCCCCCTGCCATCAGCTCTTCCTGCAGTTTTCCAAGCATTCCGGTGCTCAGAAAAATCACCATCGTCGCCTGATGCGCCGCAAAGCTGCGGATGGACTCTTTATCCGGAACCGGCGTTCTGCCTGCCATTCTTGTAATCACCACAGACTGGGAAATATCAGGCAGTGTATATTCTGCATGTAGCGCTGCTGCTGCTCCGCAAAAAGAACTGACACCCGGACATACTTCGTACGGAATCTGACGCTCTTCCAAAGCATCCATCTGCTCTCTTATCGCTCCGTACAGACACGGATCCCCGGTATGCAGCCGAACGATCCGTTTTCCTTCTTTTTCCCCTGCATACATCACTTCCAGAACTTCTTCCAGCGTCATATAGGCGCTGTTATATACTTCACAGCCTTCTTTTTTTACCTGCAAAAGACCCGGATTTACCAGTGACCCTGCATAAATGATAATGTCCGCTTCTTTTAAATACTGCTGTCCCCGCACTGTGATCAGATCTTCCGCTCCCGGTCCTGCTCCTACAAATACGATCATTTCGTCTCCTCCCCTTCTGCTATTTTTTCTCTTTTACAATAAACAATGAATAATAACTTGCCTCATCCGGAATCTCCTCTGCCGAATGGTAGATTGTCTCATTCTCCATGCCGCAGTTTTCTACCATCGTCAGATTTAAGTTCTGCTCTTTGATCACCTGCTTGACATAAGGAATCTTTCGCCCGGCCTTCATCAGCACCTTTGTTCCCGCCATCTTTAATCCTTCTTCAATCTCATAGGACGCAGGGATGACATGCAGTTCTTCCTGGTTCTCCACAAGGCTCTGATCCAGTCTTGCCGCTGCCGCACAAAAGGAAGGAACTCCCGGTATGATCCTTGTCTCATATCCCTGTTTCCGAATTCTCTTGTGAATATACATACAGGTCGAGTACACGGTCGGATCTCCCAGCGTGATAAACACCACATCCATTCCTTTTTCCAGAAGCTCTGCTGTTTTTTCTGCACCCTCGTCATGTACCTGACGAAGCCGTTCTTTTTCTTTCATCATCGGCATTGGCAGATACAACTTGGCTTTCTCCCCGATTTGTGCATCTGCCTGCACTGCAATCTGATAGGCAACACATTTTTCCAGATAACTTTTATATGCAGGATCTGTTCCTGTCGGATCATACGCCGCCTCTGTAAAATTTTTATCCGATACCGGGATTGCAATCACCGGACACTGCTTCATGACACGCAGTGCCTTTACTGTCAAAAGCTCGGGATCTCCCGGCCCTACACCTGCTCCGTAAAATATTCCGCTCATTCTTTCTCTCCTGTTCGTTTCTCTTTCACTGATTCTGCGCGTATGATTTCCAAAAGTTCTTCTGCACCGGAAGTCTCTCCTAATATCCCGTTTTCATTCGAAAACACGATTGCTTCCACACGAAGAGACTCCCCTCCTCTGTGCTTCAGATAAAATGCGATCCGTTTCATTACAGAATCCATAACCTGTCCCAACAGCTGTTCTTTTTCAAGCAGTTCTGTCATTTCTGCTGTTGTAATACTTTCCATAATTTTTTTTACGGTTTCAGGATCAGCCCCCGCCATCGCCGTATGCGAAGCAAATACTTCCATCCTGCAGTCCGCCTGTCTGGAGTGCGTATTCATCACTCCTGCCGCCACCTTGATCAGTTTGCCCACATGTCCGATCAGCAGAATTCCTTTCATCCCGAGCCGCACCGCATGATCAATGGATTCTCCGATGTAATTGCTGCACTTGACCGCAAGATTTCCATCATAACCAAGTGCTTCTTTCAGAAAATCACTTCCATAATTTCCCGGTACCAGATAACAGTACTCGTTTCCATTTTCTCTGAGCATCTTCATTTCCAGGAAAATCGTATCTGTCAGAGCTTTCTCACTCATTGGCTCTACAATGCCTGTGGTTCCAAGCACAGAAAGTCCTCCTTCGATACCAAGCCTCGGGTTGAATGTTTTTTTTGCCAGTTCTGCTCCGTCAGGAATTGAAATGATCACAGAAAGACCGCCTGTGTACCCGCCGCGCTCTTTCTCTTTTTCCACTGCTTCACGGATCATGGCTCTTGGAACTTTATTGATCGCGGCATCGCCGATATCCTGCTCCAGTCCTTTTCTGGTAATACGTCCGACACCAACGCCGCCATCCAGTGTGATCTGCTTTCCCTCTGTTTTGGAAACCTCTGCATAGACCAGAATCTGATCCGTCACATCCGGATCGTCCCCTGCATCCTTTCGGATCGCACAGCGTACCTTGTCTTTCATACGCAAAATGTCCTCCACATCCAGATACAGCCGGATCCCTTTTGGTGTCATCAGAGAAACCTGACGGATCTCTTCTCCCAAAAACAGCATTCTGGCTGCTGCTTTTGCCGCAGCCGCAGCACAGCTTCCGGTGGTATATCCCATTCTCAGTTTTTTCTGATCTTTCCACACAAATGCCTGTTCTGTCATTGTGCCTCCTCTAAATGCTCCATGAAAATCTGACGGATTCCCGGAAGTTCTCCAAGTCCCCTTAAGATCGGACGAACTTCATATCCGGCTTCTTCCAGCTCACATTTCCAGGAATCCTCATCTCCTGCCATGTCATTTTTTGCATGATCTCCTGCCACAAACATAAACGGCAGCAGTGCCACTTTACGATACTGCTTTTGTTCAATCCGATGCATCACGTCTTTTAATTCTGGAAAGCCTTCTACAGTCGCCACATGAATGCGGTCATATCCCAATGCCTGAAGTGTATATTCCAACGCCGGATAGGCACTGTTTGCATGGTGATCTGTTCCATGTCCCATTAAGATCAGGCATTCGCCCTCTTCCAGATCCACATCCTCCATCACTGCATGCACTGTCTTTTTATAATCATCCGGTTCAGACAGAAGTGGTTTTCCCACCAGGACTTTTTCAAAAGACGACGCATGTTTTTGAATCTCCTCCAGCATTTTTTCATTTTCAATGCCGTTGATAATATGTGTCGGCTGAACGATCACCCTTGTGATCCCGTCCTGCTTCATACGCTCCAGTGCCTGACGGACATTATCATACTTTTTATGTTCTGTCCGTTCCAGTTTGTTCAAGATCATCTGACTTGTAAATGCCCGGTATACCGTATACCCGGGAAATGCTTCTGCAATCTGCTCTTCCATTACCTGTATTGTTTTTGCCATCGTATCCAGATGACTGGTTCCGAAGCTTACCACAAGAATTCCTTTTTTCTCCATTTTCAATCCTTCCTCTCCAGAAATTTCTATCCGATCAACTGCTCCAGTTCCTTCCATGTCCTTGGAGCTTTTCCTGTTGCTTCTATTATTTTACGTGCTTTTAAACGGTCAAATAACCGTAAAAGAGCCGGTTCTTCCAGATTCGTCTCTTTCAGCTTTTCTGTTTCTCTGCACACTGCTTCCGGCGCGCCCTGACAGAGCACTTTTCCATCTTTCATCAACACGATCTCATCCGCCCAGGCATATGCATAATCCATATCATGAGTCGCCATGAGTACTGTGATTCCCTGCTCTGTGAGTTTGTCTACCATCTCATTTACCATACGGGTATGCTTCGGATCCAGGGCTGCTGCAGGTTCATCCAAAATGATGATCTCCGGACGCATCACTAAAATATCCGCGATCGAGACCTGTTTTTTCTGCCCTCCGCTTAACGCATGTACCGGCCGTTTTCGAAAGGGCACGATCTCCAGTTCTTCCATCACCTGCTCCACTTCTGTTCTTGCCTGTTCTTTTGCAACACCCAGATTCAGGATCCCGAATGAGATTTCCTGCTCCACGCTGGCAGAAAACAACTGTTTATCCGGGTCCTGAAACACGATGCCCACCTTGGCCCGAAGTGCCAGAAGTTCCTTTCTCTTGTAGCTCACAGGTTTTCCATGAAACAAAATATCTCCCTTTTGTGGTCGTAAAATTCCGTTGCAGCAGAGAAAAAAAGTAGATTTTCCAGAACCGTTGGCTCCCATAAAAGCAACCTTACTCCCCTTTTTTACTTTTAAGTCCAGCCCCTGCAGAGAAAACCGGTCATTCTCTTCATAAGAATGCCAGATATCTCTCGCCTCTAAAATAATCTCTTCACTCATACTATTCTCCCCCAAACCGCAAGCAAAATCAGGACTGCCTCAAAAACTGCTATTTTCCGGAAATTGCTCTTGTTTTTTTCATACTCTCCTGAAAGTACCCGGATCTCACCGTCATAACATCTGGATTCCATCGCATTGTACAATGCATCCGACTGCTTCAGCGCCCGCACAAACACAACCGATGCCATCTGCCCGAAAGACTGGATCGAAGTTTTCAGATCCCGGTTTCCAAGCCTTGCTTTCTGTGCCGTCATAATTGCAGATGCCCCTTCCATCAGAATAAAAATAAACCGATATGTCAAAAGCATCAGCTCAATGAACAATCCCGGAAAATGCAGTCGCTTTAACACATCCAGAATTTCCGTCATCGGCGTGTTAAAAGACAGGACATACAGACTGGAAACACTTGCAAGCGCAGTCAGTATCATCTGCCCGCCTTTTTTCAGCCCCATCCAGCTGGATGTCACATAATACTGCCCCACCGGGATTGCATAGGCATCCAGCGGCTCTTTGGATACATTGACCAGGATTGCCAGTGTACTCAACAGCAGAAATATCAGGGGTACCATCAGGTATTTCAGGTACAGGTGAAATGGAACTCTTCCCTTTTTTACATTGAGAATTCCATTGACCGCCAGTACGATCACTGCCGCTGTAACAGACCGGCTGACCACACAGACCAACAGGGTCAGAACCGCATATGCAAACTTCTCCTCCGGACTCACATCTGCAAGTCCGGAGGAATAACTTAATTTATCAATGATTATCATTCTGCCACTTCTTCCGCTCTACGAGACGACCCATGCAAAAAGCGATGATTCCCACGCCGATTCCGGTCTGTACACAAAACAGCAGGGACTCCACCTCTCCCGGGATTTCTTTTCCAAGAAAATCTTCCAAAACAGGGGTAAACCACGGTTCATATTCTCCATGGATCTCTTCTACCATCACACTTCCCGCATCATCTGATCCGCCAAACTCTGCATCTTTCAAAGTCAGAAACGGAACTGCCGCCAGCAGGACCACCGCGAGCAGCAGAACCAGTACCAGTGTTTTATTTTTCTTACTCATCCTACTTTTCCTCCTTTAAAAATCCAACGGCTTTGAGTTCCGGTTTTGCATAAGACTCCAGTGCGATCACGATCACAACCGTAAGAAGTCCTTCCATTACTGCCAGCGGAAGCTGTGTCGGAGCAAACACTCCAAGGAATTTCACTGCGGAAGCTCCCACCCCGCCCGCTTCAGACGGATATGCCATAGCAAGCTGCAGACTGGTTACACAGTAAGTGAACAGATCCCCGAAAAATGCTGCCAGAAACACTGCCACCTTCCGGTTTACATTGAGTTTCTGGCAAAGCTTATAAATCCCATAAGAAAGAAACGGACCTGCGATCGCCATAGAAAATGTATTGGCTCCCAGCGTGGTCAGTCCGCCGTGTGCCAGCAGGATTGCCTGAAATAATAACACGATCAGCCCCAACACGCCTGCTGCCGTCGGCCCGAATAAGATCGCACCCAGTCCGGTTCCTGTCATATGGGAACAGCTTCCGGTCACAGACGGGATCTTCAAGGAAGAAATCACAAACACAAAGGCTCCTGACATTGCCAGAAGGATCAGTGTTTTTCTGTTCTGTTTTAATGTTTTTTGAATGGAAAAAAATCCTGCGACGATAAACGGCAGGCAGATGACTCCCCACGCAATGCAAAATGTTGCCTGAAGGTATCCCTCCATAATGTGCATAGCATTTGAAGCCGGTGCAATGGCAAATAACACCGCGATTGCGATGCTTGCCTTCAGTAAGATATTTTGTTTTTTTGTCATGTTCTTTTCTCTCCTTTTCCTTTGACAAAATTTTTCTGAAATATTCCAGGCTGTCAAAAGGTCCTAAAAGGAGACTGTTTTGCATACACCCGGTCATATTCCCGTAACCTTCCAGATTCCTTTAAAAGCGGGTGTTCTGACTTAGGCATCAAACACAGTATTTCGCCTTCCCATAGAATTTCCTACAGTGACCTCATGAAATACCACTACTCCAATACAGCAACGAGCATTGTCCGGGATTCTCACCTGGTTCCCCTGCCGCCTTTTTTCGGACGGCATCTTTTAAATCTGCTTTGAATCTGAATTTATGTAGAAACACCTGCTTCTTCTGTCACAAAGAGCAGCGTCCATACATACAAAATAATATTTAATATTCAATTCCTCTGCGGGCATAAACGCCGCAATCAAACGGATGCTTTACTTTCCGGATCTCAGACACATAATCCGCTATTCTGATCAGATCCTCTGACGGATCCCGTCCGGTCAGAACCACTTCCAGACCTTCTGGTTTCTCTTTCAAAAACTGAATAGCCTCTTCATGCGGGATCAGACCATACCTGTCTGCTGCCATAAATTCATCCATGACAAGCATGTCACACGCTCCATTTTTCGCCCGATCCAGTGCATACTTCCACAATTCTTCATACATCTGCTTTGTTTCTGCCTTTTCTTCCTCGGACTGCGTGTTATAAAACCCATAGGACTTCGGTAAATGGATCACTTCTATCCCCGGAATCTGATCTAACACACACAATTCTGCAGAGTTCTCATTCTTCAAAAAACGGGCAAACAGTACTTTCATCCCGCTTCCGGCCGCCCGAACTGCAAGTCCCGTAGCTGCCGTGGTCTTTCCTTTTCCGTCTCCACAGTAAATGTGGATCATTCCCTGCCTCATATTCTGTCCTCTTCCTGTTTCAGCCTTTCCTTAAATCTTTCTAAATTTTAGCACAGCCCTGCCCATATTTCTAGGAATTTTTTTGTTTCTTTTAGTATTTTTCCTACTTCAAACGGCCTTCCTACTACCACCAGCACAGCCTTTGCCTCTTCTGCAGCCTGTACCTTCTCCAGAAAACCACCGGATTTTCCGGATTCTTTTGTCACAAAATACCTGGCATCCAAAGCTCTTAGCATCGCAAGATTTAATTCTTTTGAAAACGGACCCTGCATGGCGATCAGATGCTTTCCTTCGAATCCAAGCCGAATGCTCTCTTCCACTGAAACCTGTGTAGAAAGGACACGGGCATAACATCGCTCTTTGCAGCCTGCTATCCTGGTATATTCTTTCAATTCTTTGCTTCCGGTAGCAATCAGAACATTCCCTGTTGTATTTTGCAGGTATTCCACCGCCTCAGGTACACTTTCCACACGCACAACACGCTCTCCTTTGTCATCCCAGTTCTGCCGCTCCCGCACACATCTGATATATTCCGTACCTGCCATCCTGCATGCCTGCTCTACATTTTTCGTCACTTCTGCTGCAAACGGATGTGTCGCATCCACCACCAGATCAATTTTCTGCGTCGTTAAAAACTGCCGGATCTGTGCCTCATCCATACGTCCAGTACGTACGCTTACATTAGAAGAACTCTCGACATCCATACAGTCTCTTCCATACTCTGTGGCAACACTGACGATGACATCCACCTGCCTGTTTCTCAGAAATTCTGCCAGTTCCCGACCTTCTGTAGTACCTGAAAAAATCAAGATACGCTTCATCTTTCTTCCTCCTCTTTCCTAAATTTTACCATAACTTCACCACAGACAAACGCAGCCGTGCACTGATTCAGACAGACCTTTTCCTGAACCATCACTCCATCCGGACACATTTTTTTCGCCGCTCTCTCACAGACATTGTCTACCCCTGTCACTCCTCTTACAAATTCCGAAGAACTGCTGACTGACGAAATTTCCTGAAGTGATTCTGCGGAATAAGTCAAAAACTCCACTCCAAGAGAATCTGCCAGCTCCAGCAACCCGGCCTCCTCCCTTTTCAGATCGATGCTTCCAAGTGCACGGATCTGCTCCGGTAAAAATCCATGCTTTTCCAGAGTTTTCAAAAGCTCTGCCTCCAGAATTTCTTTTTTTGTCCCTTTTTTGCATCCCATTCCCACATACAGATTTCTTGGCAAAAGATATAATACACCTGATTTTTTATTTCTGGGTTTTTTTTCACAGATCACAATCTTCCCACAGCATCCCTCCAGTTGTTCTTCACTGCCGCATATGGTCAGTTCTTCGGGTATATCCCCCAAAAGCGGAAACTCTGAAAAAATTCCCGTATTCTTTTTTTCAAGAATCCCTGCCGAGATTTTTTTCGCCTCTTCCCGATCTGTAATGACGAGTCCGTTCTCCATGGCAAACACGTCTGCCGCAAACTTTTTCTGCACATCTGTAGCCGTTGTGATCACCGCCCTTCCTCCTGTGTATTCTGCAAGAACCTTCGCCAGCGTTACTCCGCCGCCTACATGTCCGGACAAAAGCGGAATGGCAAATGTGCCCTTCTCATCCAGAACAATAACCGGAGGATCTGTAAACTTATCTTTTACAAACGGAGCGATCGCACGGATCGCGATTCCTGCCGCCCCGATAAATACCAGTGCATGTTCTCCCCAGGATGCCCCGATTTCTTGTTTCCATCCGTCATTTAATCTCTGCAGCCTTTTATCCTCTGCAAAACGTGCCACAGTATATCCTGTACACACATACCCTTCCTGTTTTAGTTTTTCCGCCAGATTTAACGCCAGACGGCTTCCAGTCCCGGTAAAACTATAAATTCTCACACTTTTTCTCTTCATTATTTTCTTCTCTTTTCACTTTCTTTTCATCTACTATACTATTAGCCGGCGTTTCCGTCAAAACTTAGTTTGATTAGCCGGAACAATAACAATTACAATTTTCTGCCTGTTTGTTTAATTTTGAAGATTTTGCATGATTTTCCAAAAATTCTTTGTTTAGTTTCACTCTTGTCATTTTTCAGCTTCTCTGCTATTCTGTTTGCAGACGAAGATGTCTGAAGGATTTTTAAAAATCTCTCAGGCATCTTTTTTTATAGAAAAGGCCTTTTCACAGCAGAAAAACTGTTTTTGTTTCAACTAGGAGGAGATTTTATGAGTTCAGGAGATACTGGTTTTATCATGCTTTGCTCTGCCCTTGTTTTTCTTATGACACCGGGCCTTGCTTTCTTTTATGGCGGATTGGTCCGCCGGAAAAATGTTGTCAACACAATGATGGCCTGCATCGGCATTATGGGGCTGTCCATCGTTATGTGGGTACTGTTTGGATATTCCCTTTCTTTCGGCGGAAACCATGCCGGAATCATCGGTGATTTTCGATACTTTGCTTTTCAAGGTGTAGGAGCCGATCCCGGTCCTTATGCTGATACGATTCCACATCTTGTATTTGCCGGTTTCCAGATGATGTTCGCAGTCATTACCCCTGCGCTGATCACCGGAGCTGTCGTCGGCAGAATGCGTTTTAAGGCACTGTTTCTGTTTATTGCATTCTGGTCTTTGATTGTTTATTATCCGATGGCACATATGGTATGGGGAGAAGACGGTTTCCTTGCCGCTTTAGGATCTGTTGATTTTGCCGGCGGAAATGTTGTCCATATCAGTTCCGGAGTATCCGCTCTTGTCCTTGCCATCTGTCTTGGTCGAAGACGCGGATATGAACACACTTCCTATCGCATCCACAACATCCCATTTGTCACTCTGGGTGCATCACTGCTCTGGTTCGGATGGTTTGGCTTCAATGCCGGAAGTGCTCTTGCGGCAGATGGACTTGCAGCTCACGCTTTTATGACCTCTGCGATTGCTTCTGCTTCCGCAATGCTCATCTGGATGCTCATTGATTATCTGAAAAGTAAAAAAACCACACTTGTCGGTGCTTCTACAGGACTGGTCGTAGGGCTTGTAGCTATCACCCCCGGTGCCGGATTTGTTCCGATCTGGTCTTCTTTCCTGATCGGTGCACTTGTCAGTCCGATCTGCTATTTTACCGTGGTGCTCTTAAAACAGAAATTAAAAATCGATGATGCGCTCGATGCGTTCGGATGTCATGGAATCGGCGGTATCTGGGGCGGTATTGCGACCGGACTTTTCGGTAAAACTTCTGTCAATTCTGTTGCCAGATGGAATGGATTAGTCTTCGGAGATTTTCATTTATTCACTGCACAGCTGATCAGCATTCTGGTCACCATTGCAGTTGCTGTGTGCGGAACCTTGATCTGCATCGGTATCGTAAGAATTTTCACACCGCTTCGTGTAGATGTTTCTGCTGAGATATCCGGTCTGGATTTCTCACAGCATGGAGAAAATGCATATCCGTCCTTTAACGGATTTGATTCATAAAAGAGGGGGAGTCATCATGTTGATCAAAATTGAAGCAATCGTAAGAGAAGAAAAATTTGAACAGGTTAAATCTGCTCTTCAGGACATCCAGGTGAACGGGGTTACCATCTCCCAGGTTATGGGGTATGGAACGCAGCGTGGCTATACAGAAATTGTCCGCGGAAGTGAAGTAGATATCCTGTTACATCCCAAAATTAAATTTGAAGTGGTCGTCTCTTCCGAAGAATGGGAACAAAAAACAATCTCAGCAATACAAAAAGCCGCTTTTACCGGCGAAGTCGGTGACGGAAAAATTTTCAGCTATGAAATCCGCAGCGCTGTCAAAATCCGCACAAAAGAGACCGGTTATAATGCAGTTCAGTCACAAGATAATCTTTAATCTGCCGGGGAATCACAGTTCAATATGTGATTTCCCGGTCTCTTTATTCCAGCATGATCCAGTTTGCACGAAAGGGACGCATTAAATTCCAGTATCCGACTCCATATAGTTCATATTCTTTTGCCAGTTCGATCTTTGCCGCAATACTTCTCACATCTTCAAACCAGACTTCCTGCTCTCTTCCCTGATTTCTGTAAGTAAAATACGGGCTTTGAGCCTCCTGGTCATACTGAATTGGAGCACCGTATTCCACCGCAAGCCGTACAGCCCCTACATTACCGATCGTCTCTGCTTTTGTCACTCCTTTTTCATAAGGAAGGGTCCAGTTATACCCATAGTTCGGTATCCCCATCAGAAGCTTCTCAGCCGGGATCTGTGTCAGCGCATACTCTACCACCTGGCGGACTTTCGTAAGGGGTGCGACTGCCATGGGCGGACCATAAGAATATCCCCACTCATAAGTCATCAGAAACAGCCGGTCTGCCTGTTCTCCCAGAAGTGCATAATCAATCCCCTCATAGAGCAGCCCTTTCTGATCTGAAGACGTCTTGGGCGCCAGAGCCACTGACACGCGATATCCCTTTTCGTTCATGGCAGCCCGCAATTCTCCGACAAACTCGGCATATCCTTCCCTGTTCTGCGCACGGACATATTCAAAATCTACATCCACGCCCACATATCCTTTTTCCTCCACCACCTTCAGCAGATTGGTAATCACATTTTCACGTACTGATTCTTCCTCCACCAGAGTCTGGATCAGCTGATTGTTAAAGACCCCCTGTGTAAACGGGGTCAGAACCAGCATCGGTTCTATCCCATTCTCCCAGGCCAGCTGTATCATCCATGTTTCATCCTGTATGGGCGGAACCAACTCTCCTTCAAACGTAAAGCCATAAGAAAACACAAGCAGTTCATTGAGTGCCGGAAATGCCATCTCCAGCACATAAGGTTCAATAAAAGGATATGCATACCCTGTCACATACAAATCCTCTCGAATTTCCGCGCTCTCCTGCGGTTTTAATAAGAGCAGCGCCTGCCCCACTGTCAGTTCTCCCTCTTCTCCCAGCTGATTATCATAAATAATCTTCCAGACGGGAACCCCACTTTGACGGGAGATCGAAGATACAGTATCTCCCGGTACTGTCACATAAATCATAAAAACACCTCCTGACTATCCTATGTCCGATAGCCGGGAGGTATTCGATAAATCAGTGTTTGAAAAACTGTTGACTTTTTTTGTAAAGTGGCATATCATAATCTTAGCTAAGGAAATGGAGAATATTCCATAGTCAAAGTGAACCCCCAAGGAGGCCAGTCCTTGGGGGTTCTTTTTGGGCTAACTGTCTTTATCATTCCGGTCTAACCACTTGCGTATGTAGTAGCCAGCCACACTCACCATAACCGAAACAAGGAATCGGAGAATATAATCCATAGTCTCACCTCCCTTCTGCTGGAAGGTTTCGACAGCATATTCATCATATCACAGCATTTGTTTCTTTTCCATGCATTTTTTCAATTCTACAGAGTCAAAAAAACGCCATCTATGTCCCCATAGAATGGCGTTTTTCTTCCTCTATAAAATAATCATCGCATCTCCGAAGCTGAAAAAACGATACCGTTCTTTCACTGCCTCTTCATAGGCTGCCATGACATGCTCTTTTCCCGCCAGTGCAGATACCAGCATGATCAGTGTAGATTCCGGCAGATGGAAATTTGTGATCAGCCCATCTAATATCTTAAACTGATATCCCGGATAGATAAAAATTTCTGTCCAGCCGCTGCAAGGCTTTAAGCGTCCGTTCTCGTCCGCCGCAGATTCGATGGTACGGCAGCTCGTCGTTCCCACACAGATCACACGGCCTCCATGTTCTTTGGCTTTGTTGATCTTCTCTGCCGCTTCTGCATCCACCATGTAAAACTCCGAATGCATATGGTGCTCGGTCACATCCTCCACTTTCACCGGGCGGAATGTGCCCAGTCCGACATGAAGTGTCACTCTTGCAATATCCACGCCTTTTTCCTGAATTTCTTTCAAAAGCTTCGGAGTAAAATGAAGCCCCGCAGTCGGTGCTGCAGCTGAACCTTCGTGAGCTGCATACACCGTATTATAACGGCTTCTGTCTTCCAGCTGGTGGGTAATATATGGAGGAAGCGGCATCTGACCAAGCTGGTCTAAAATCTCCTCAAAGATTCCCTTATACTCAAAGTGAATCAGACGGTTTCCCTCTTCTACCACATCCACAACCTCGCCGACCAGAAGTCCTTCTCCGAAACTGATCCTGGTTCCCGGTTTTGCTTTTTTCCCCGGTTTTACCAGTGTTTCCCACACATCGTTTTCTCCGCGCTTCAACAGGAGGACCTCGATCTTGGCACCGGTGCCTTCTTTTTCTCCGATCAGGCGTGCCGGAATTACTTTTGTATCGTTGATGACCAGACAGTCTCCCGGATTCAGATAATCGATCACATCCCGAAAGATATGATGCTCTGTTTTCCCTGTCTCTTTATCCAGAAACAATAATCTGGAACCGGAGCGATCCTCCAGAGGATCCTGTGCGATCAGTTCCTCCGGCAGGTCATAATAAAAATCACTTGTTTTCAATGATATCCCTCTTTCTAAACAGACTCGGTCCTATTTTCTCAGCTCGATTCCCATCTCTTCCAGTGCTTTTAAGATCCGGTTCATCGCAGAAGTTACATCCGCCTCTTCCAGAGTCTTATCCTTTGCACGGAATACGATAGAATATGCAACGGATTTGAATCCGGCTTTGATCTGACTTCCTTCATACAGGTCAAACAGTGCATAGCTTTCCAGATATGCTCCGCCTTTTTTCTCGATCACATCTTCAATCTGTCCTACCAGGATCTCTTTTGGCACTACCATACTGATATCTCTTGTCACAGCAGGGTACTTTGCGATTCCTGTATATTTTCTGTCAAAAGTTGCATACGGAATGATCTCCGGCATATCCAGTACTGCTACATATGCGCGTTCCCCGATTCCGTAAGTATCGGCAACTTCCGGATGTACCTCTCCCAGATATCCGACTACTTTTCCATCGTAAATGATATTTGCCTGGCGCCCAGGATGCAGATATGTTTTTCCTGCATTTGGATCGTATGTTTCTTTTTCGTTCATTCCGATCTTCTCAAAGAATTCTTCTACTACACCCTTCATGCTGAAGAAATCCCCTTCTCCATACATTCCCAGAGTAAACTGCATTCTTTCCTCCGGAAGCTCTGTGATCGGAAGCTGTTTTGGCAGATAAATATTTCCAAGTTCGTAAAGTCTTACATTTTTGTTTCTGCGGTTATAGTTTGTCGCAAGAGATGTGAGCATTCCATTTAAGGATGTCGTTCTCATCACACTATAATCTTCTCCCAGTGGGTTCATGATCTCCACTGTTTCTCTCAATTTCGAATCTGCCGGGATTCTCAGTTTGTCAAACACCTTCGGGCTCTCGAATGAATAGGTCATTCCCTGGCTGAATCCGCAGAATTCGGCGATATCTTTTGCCACATCTTCGATTCTCAGTTTGAAGGACAGTTTTCCTGTTGTGGCCTCTCCCTTTGGAAGTGTCGTCGGAATATTATCATATCCAAAGAATCTTGCAACCTCTTCTGCCAGATCTGCAATTCTGAACAGATCATGACGGAATGTCGGTGCGATCACTTCCTTTGCTGCTTCATCATATTCCAGACTGATCTTT
This sequence comes from Mediterraneibacter gnavus ATCC 29149, assembly GCF_008121495.1. Classification (NCBI taxonomy): domain Bacteria; kingdom Bacillati; phylum Bacillota; class Clostridia; order Lachnospirales; family Lachnospiraceae; genus Mediterraneibacter; species Mediterraneibacter gnavus. Next base: position 65,574 of record NZ_CP043051.1, read on the forward strand.
GCGAAATAACCAAGCATCTCTTCTTCTGAAATCGAAGTTCCCAGCATTGCATTGATCTTGTCTGCATCAAATGGAACTCTTACCGGTTCTTTTACTTTTCCGTAAACATCCACGGTTCCGCCAACCACTTCTCCGGCGCCTAATTCTTCTACTAACTGGCAGGCTCTGTCAATGGCTGCTTTTGCATTGTTCGGATCCAGACCCTTTTCAAATTTTCCGGAAGCATCTGTACGAAGCCCTACTCTCTTTGAAGATTTTCGGATGTTGACACCGTCAAAGCATGCTGCCTCAAAGAGCATGGTCTTGACATCATCTGTGATCATGGAGTTTTCCCCACCCATGATACCGGCAATTCCGACTGCTTTTTCTCCGTCACAGATCATCAGGACATCCTTGTCCATGATACGCTCCTGTCCGTCAAGTGTGGTAAATTTCTCTCCATCCTGTGCAGTTTTTACAACAATCTCATGACCTGCGATCGTATCCAGATCATAGGCATGCATCGGCTGTCCGTACTCTTCCATCACATAGTTTGTAATATCCACCAGATTGTTGATCGGACGAATTCCTACAGATGCCAGCCTTCTCTGCATCCATTTTGGAGACGGACCGATTTTAATATTTTTTACCACTCTTGCACAGTATCTCGGACACAGATCGGCATCTTCTACTGTTACTTTTATATAATCGTTGACATCTTCTCCATTTCCTGTCTCTTTCACGATTGGAGGAACAAACTCTTTGTTGAATGTAGCGGCTGCTTCTCTTGCGATTCCAAGTACGCTGTAGCAGTCTACACGGTTGGATGTCACTTCATACTCAAATACCACATCGTTTCTGTCAAGCGCTTCAATCGCACTTGCTCCGATTTCGGCATCCTCCGGGAAGATATAGATTCCGTCTTCCGGAGCCTCCGGATACATATCTGTCGTAGAACCCAGCTCCTCGATAGAACACATCATACCAAAACTTGCCACTCCGCGGAGCTTGCCTTTTTTGATCTTGATTCCGCCCGGAACTTTCTGTCCCGGCTCATGTCCCCCTGCCACGCGTCCACCGTCCAGTACGACCGGCACTTTTGCACCTTCAAATACATTTTTCGCACCTGTTACGATCTGTACTGTCTCTGTTCCTACATTCACCTGACATACGACCAGTTTGTCTGCATCCGGGTGCTTTTCAATCTTATCGATCTGACCAATGACAATCTTTTCCAGATCTGCATCCAGCTGTTCATAGCCCTCTACTTTTGTTCCTGACAATGTCATTGCATCTGTATATTCCTGCGCTGTCACGTCCAGATCCGGGACATACGCTTTTAACCATGATAAAGAAGTATTCATAATCCTATTCCTTTCTCTCCACCTAAATCCTAGAACTGTTTCAAAAATCTGATGTCATTTTCATACAAAAGTCTCATGTCATCAATTTCATATTTCAGCAGTGCGATTCGCTCCAGACCGACACCGAATGCAAATCCTGAATATTCCTCCGGATCGATTCCGCACATCTCCAGCACATGTGGATGTACCATCCCGCATCCGAGGATCTCAATCCAGCCGGAACCTTTACAGAATCGACATCCTTTGCCTCCGCATTTGAAGCAAGTCACATCCACCTCTGCACTTGGCTCTGTAAACGGGAAATGATGCGGTCTGAATTTTGTCTTTGTCTCTTCTCCAAACAGCTCTTTTGCAAACACTTCCAGTGTTCCTTTCAGATCTGCAAAGGAAACATTTTTATCGATCACAAGACCTTCAATCTGATGGAAGGATGGAGAATGTGTTGCATCCACTTCATCAGAACGGAATACTCTTCCCGGTGCGATCATACGGATCGGCAACTTGCCCTGCTCCATCACTCTCGCCTGAACCGGAGAAGTCTGTGTACGCAGCACAATGTCCTTATTCACATAAAAGGTATCCTGTTCATCTTTTGCAGGATGCCCATCCGGAATGTTGAGTTTCTCGAAGTTGTACAGGTCGTATTCTACTTCCGGTCCTTCTACTACTTCGTATCCCATTCCCACGAAAATGCGCTCTACCTCTTCCAGTGCGATCGTATTTGGATGTCTGTGTCCCACCGTACTTTTCTTAGATGGCAGCGTCACGTCAATGACTTCCGCTTTCATTTTTTCCTCACGGATGGCTGCCTCCATTTTCACTTTTGTCTCTTCTAAAAGCTCTTCGATTGCAGCTCTTGTCTCATTGACCAGCTGTCCGACTTTCGGACGCTCCTCTGGGGCCACGTCTTTCATTCCCTTTAATACGGCTGTTAATTCTCCTTTTTTTCCAAGAAATTTTACACGCACCTCGTTCAGCTTTTCCGGCATATCAGAAGCTTTAATCTGCTCCAAAGCCTGTGCTTTGATTTGTTCCAGTCTGTCTTTCATCTTCTTTCTCCTTTCTTTGAAAGCATATTTCTTAGTATGAAAAAAACTCCATCCCAAAAGGGACGAAGTCTGTATTCGCGGTACCACCCTAATTCCCACAGTCTTCCTGTGAGCACTTGGTCTTGTGTAACGTACAATAGACGGCACTTTCTACTCTGAAATCATTTCAAAAATGCAGCTTACGTGGGAATTTCGATTGCCGTCTGAACCAAAGAAGGCTTACAGCCAGTGACCTTCTCTCTCTGATGGAAAACAGTTCTCTACTGTGCACGCTCATCGCTTTTCATATCCTGATTCATTTTTCAAATTTAAGACAAATTTACTTTATTATCTTATCACAGTTTTTGTGATTGTCAAGATATTTCTCTAACAGTGCATTGACTTCTCCGCCAAGAAGGATCACATACATACACAGATACAGCCACAGCATAATCAGCACAATCGTAGTCATACTTCCATACATATCTGAAAATCCTTCAAAGATGTCCAGATAAATCGAAAAAATAAAAGAGATCAGCAGCCATCCGCACGCTGTAAAAACGGCTCCCGGAAGCTGTTTACGCAAAGTTGTCTTCTGTGTTGCTCTCCGGTTTGGAAGATATTTATAAACCAGATCCCAGAAAACGGTCAGAACTGCAAGTGTCATAACGGTCCGGATCTTAATAATATACTGCATCAGAGTACTCCAGAACGGTGCATGCTTGTAGATCATGGCGCTGATACTGTTTCCAAATACAGACAGAACCAGTGACAGTACGATTGCAAGAATGAAGATCACGGTATATAAAGAAGCCCTAAGCCTCAGGTATACATAATTACGAGTCTCGGTATTACCATAAATGCAGTTCAGTCCTGCAGTCACGGACAGTACCCCTCTTCCTGCAGACCACAGCGCTACAAGGATCGTGATCGGAATGATCTTAGCCGACTGGGAAAAATAGACCTGTGTCACGATCGAACGGATAAACCCCTGCACGGATGTCGGAAACACCTGCTCCACTGCATCGATGACATTTGCATAAGTAGCTGGTGTAAACTGTACCGCCGTCAGCAAAAGCAGGATGATCGGAATCATAGAGAGTACAAAAAAATAAGCAGCCTGGGCCGCATACGCTCCTGTATGATGGGAGCCGACGATCTCAGTGACTTTATTTACTTTTTTTATCGTCTCCTTGACTCTTCTTCCCATAATATTCTCTCCTGCTGCTCTCAAACTTTCAAAATCATATCATAAAGCCCCTGTTTCGTAAAGGGATCTTTTTTGAAGGCTTGTATATCCTGTATTGATGAAATAAGGGAATGAAATCAGCCTGTGCTAAATTTCATTCCCTTTTATCTTCTGTAGAATCCCCAAAATGCCGTTCCCTGTATTTTGACTCCTAGCACGCAAGCTAGGTGGGCAACCGCATCTGCTTTTCTGTCTTCCACTGCATAACGGAGGCTTGACATATTACAGAAATATAAGAATCCCGTTTAAAGTATTGTAGGTTCAAAATAACAAGGTTATCGAACATCTCAGGTTTTCCGTTGAATTTATTATAGCCTATTTACATAGATTTTACAACCCATACTCCATTTCTTTTTTCATGGTATTTTTTTCAAATTTATGGTATAGTAACATTATTTACATTTGAATGCAAGGAGAGGATACTATTATGAAAACAACTGAATTAAAACTGGTCTATTTCAGTCCGACAGGGACGACAAGAAGGGTCATCATGGAGGCAGCACGTCAGATTGACCTTAAATCCGTCTCATTTGACCTGTCCGTACATAAAGAAAAAAAGCCGGTTCTGCAATTTGACGAAACAGATTTTGTCCTGTTTGGAATCCCGGTTTATTCCGGCCGGGTTCCCGAAACATTTCTTTCTTATTTCGAGACACTCAAAGGAAACAACACTCCGGCTGCGCTGATCGCAACTTATGGCTGCCGGGCATACGAAGATGCTCTGTTAGAATTAAAAACCGAGGTGGAAAATCGGGGATTCCACGTAATCGGTGCCGGTGCATTTCCTACTGAGCATTCGATCGTTCGTTCAATTGGTCTGAGCCGTCCGAATAAAGCGGATCTAAAGACAATCAGTGAGTTCGGGATCGCATTAAACCGCCGTATCAAAAATGAAGATCTCTCTGCGCTCTCCATTCAGGTACCTGGTAACACTCCATATCGCAAATACGCAAAAACTCCACTGATTCCAAAGGCAGATGTCAGCCTGTGCACGGAATGTAAAGCTTGCGTCAAATCATGTCCTGCCGGAGCAATCTCTGCACAGGATCCGAAAAAGACGGACAAGAAAAAATGTATTTCCTGCCTGCGCTGCGTACGAAGCTGTAAGCAAAAAGCCCGCAGTGTCAGCAGTATGAAACTCTCCATGGCAGCCAAAAAACTGAACAAAGTCTGTCAGAGTGATAAAGCCGCTGATATCTTTTTATAAATCCTGTCATTAGAACGTTATTACTCCGATAGATGAATCATTTCTGCAATTTGTATGACGTAAGAAGAGAGTCAGATCCTCCTGACTCTCTTTCGTTGATATTCCCCTTGTATCTTTCTAAAAATATTTCTTTTTCAGTTGCATCGTATACACTGCAAATACCACCAGTGCTGCCATAAAAAGAATGCCGCCCACTGTGTCCACCATCTCCATCGGATTTACATACCAGTGGATACAATCTACAATTCCATAAAGAATCGAAACAATTCCAAATCCCAGAACTGCCGGCAACGCCTTTTTCAGATATGCTTCCTTATCTTTGCACATCTTTTCTGAATAACTCTTCCCCAGGAGAATCGTTTCATTAATGTGTCCGTCTTTTTTCATGTTAAAATATGCATACAGGCAATATATCCCGCATCCTACTGCAAGAATTCCGATAAAACCAAACACACTGTTCATACTGTCCGCACTCATTGACTATACCTCGATTTCTAATATTTCTTTCACTGTCTCTTTCATTTTGTCTGCATCACACTCTCTTGTATGAAGGATTTTCGCATCACGGATCTCCTTGACCGCATTCGGAACGGCAACCTGAGAAAGCTTCTCCAGCTCGTCCACAAGCTCAAACTCGTCTCTTCCCGCATATTCTGCATCAATTGCACGCATCACACTGCCTACGAATTTATATGGACTGGCTGTGGAAGCGATCAGACATTTTGTCTCATCCCCACTTTCTTCTCTGTACTGTGCACATACACAAGAAGCAACTGCCGTATGTGTATCCATCACATATCCGGTACGTTTATATGTATCGTGGATTGCCTGTGCTGTCTGTTCCTCCGTTGCATAACCTCCCACAAAATCATCCAGTTTTGCCTTCATTTCTTTTGTAATCTCATATGCACCACTACTTTTTAATGCATCCATCAGTTCTGCATTTTTCTGACCATCCTGTCCTGCAATTGTATAGATCAGCCGCTCCAGATTGCTTGAGATCAAAATGTCCATGGACGGGGAGGATGTCAGCACAAATTCTCTGTTTTTGTCATATGTTCCTGTACGGAAGAAATCAAACAGGACTTTGTTTTCATTGGATGCACAGATCAGCTTATTGATCGGAACCCCCATCTGTTTTGCATAGTATGCTGCCAGAATATTACCAAAGTTTCCGGTCGGAACCGTCACATTGATCTTCTCTCCACTTTGAATCTCGTCATTCTGAAGCAGTTTTGCATATGCATAGACATAATACACAACCTGAGGTACCAGACGACCGATGTTGATCGAATTTGCGGAAGAGAACTGATATCCTGCCGCATCCAGTTCCTTTGCAAGCACCTGGTCTTCAAAAAGCGCTTTGACACCGCTCTGTGCATTATCAAAGTTTCCATGAATTGCCACAACTGAAGTATTGGCACCTTTCTGTGTCACCATCTGCATCTCCTGCACCCGGCTGACCCCGTTCTTCGGATAAAACACAATAATCTTCGTTCCCGGCACATCTGCGAATCCTGCCATCGCAGCTTTTCCGGTATCTCCGGAGGTTGCTGTCAAAATGACAATATCCTTTGTCACATGATTCTTCTTTGCAGATGTTGTCATCAAATGCGGAAGGATCGATAATGCCATATCCTTAAACGCGATCGTCGCTCCGTGAAACAGCTCCAGATGATAGACATCTCCCACTTTCACAAGGGGGGCGATCACTTCTGTATCAAACTTGGAATCATATGCGCTGTCTATGCAGTGCTTTAACTCCTCCTCTGTAAAGTCTGTCAGAAACTGTTTCATCACTGCGTATGCGGTCTCCTGATACGTCATGTTTTTGAGTTCTTCCATTGTCACATCCAGTGTCGGAATCTGCTCCGGCACGAAGAGTCCGCCATCTTCTGCAAGCCCTTTTAAGATTGCCTCAGACGCTGTTACTTTTTTCTCAGAATTTCTTGTGCTTTTGTATAACAAATTCATATCTTCGCCCTCTTTTTCTTTCTTCACACTGTTATTGCCATGAATTATATCATAAGTGCTCTGTTTTATCAATTTTGTTTCTTAAATACAATGAAGAGAATTGCACTGACACCCATCAGGACGGGGTAGAACAAATTCGGAATAATATCAAACGGAGTCAGTCCTGTGAGAGTTGCCGCAGACAGAAGCTGAGCTCCATACGGGATCATTCCCTGCCCCACGGATGTAAAAATATCCAGAAGGGATGCGGATCGTTTTGGATCAATGTCATATTCTTCGCTGATCTCTTTTGCAATGGGACCTGCCATCACAATGGCAATGGTATTATTTGCTGTACAAAGATCTACAAACAATGCCAGCACTGCGATTCCAAATTCGCCGCCTCTTTTTCCTCTGATCCTGCTTTTGATCAGATTTAAGATGAACCGGATTCCACCATATTCTCTGACAAGTGACACGATACAGGCAACAATGATCGAAATTACCGTGATATCATACATTCCGGTCACACCGTCTCCTACGACATTAAAAATCTCAGACAATCCGATGCTTCCTGTTGCAACGCCCACGATCAGAGATAACGCAATTCCACTGATCAGAACAACAAACACGTTAATCCCCGCCAGTGCTCCCACCAATACAACGAGATATGGAAGTACTTTCCAGATGCTGTATGGCATCTCCTCCCGGATCTGATAACTTCCGTTTCTTGTCATCAGCCAGAATATCACAATCGTTAAAATCGCCGCCGGGAGTACGATCAGAAAATTTGCCTTGAATTTATCTTTCATCTCGCAGCCCTGTGTTTTTACCGCGGCGATCGTTGTATCTGAGATCATGGACAGATTATCACCAAACATTGCTCCGCAGACAACGGCTCCAATACAGATTGCCAGAGAAAATCCTGTCTTTTCACTGATTCCGACTGCAATCGGAGCAAGCGCTGCGATCGTTCCCATGGAGGTTCCCATGGATACAGAAATAAAACAGCCGATCACAAACAATCCTACGACTGCAATGGATGGCGGAAGCACCGAAAGCCCCAGATTTACCGTACTCTCCACACCGCCTACCGCAGTTACTGCACCGGAAAATCCGCCTGCACATAAAAAGATCAGACTCATCGTAATGATATTCTCATCTCCGATCCCGGCAGAAATCACCTTCATTTTGTCTGCAAATGTTAACTTCCCATTCTGCAAAAACGCTGTCAGAAGAGCGATTAAGAATGCCACAATTGCCGGCATCGCATAAAAATCGCCAAATACAATCCCCATCCCCAAAAACAGGACCAGAAATACTCCGATCGGAAGAAGCGCCACCGCCCTTCCTTTTTCTTCCGCTCTCAACTTTTTCTCTTCCACTGATGTTCCTCTCTTTCTCATTTCACTTCTTTCTTCTTTAATAAAATCCATGAGGGCGTTCCAAAAGATTCTCCGACTTTTTGAAAACGCCCTCATTTTATATCATGCTCTTTCTTTCAATATCCGGTCTTAATTTCCGTTCTCTTTTTTTCTGCTGTTTGTATAGCTTACAAGACCTCCGGCTGCGATCAGCTTCTGCATAAATTCAGGAAACGCCTGTCCCTGATACTGAGTTCCTTTGGTGCGGTCGTAGATCATTCCGCTGTCAAAATCTACTTCAACCTCATCTCCGGCTTCGATTTCCTGTGCCGCCTGTGGACATTCAATGATCGGAAGCCCGATATTGATGGCATTGCGATAGAAAATCCTTGCAAAGGTCTCTGCGATCACACAGCTTACTCCTGCTGTTTTCAGACAAAGAGGCGCATGCTCTCTGGAAGAACCACAGCCGAAATTCTTCTTTGCCACGATCAGATCTCCCGCCTGCACTTTTTTTGCAAACTCCGGATCAATATCTGCCATGGCATGTGATGCCAGCTCTTTTGCATCAAATGAATTCAGATATCTTGCCGGAATAATCACATCCGTATCTACATTGTCTCCATATTTAAAAACGTGTCCCTGTGCTCTCATGCCTCTTCACCTGCCCTCTCCGGATTTGCAATATATCCTGCAATCGCACTCGCCGCTGCCACTTCCGGAGATGCAAGATAAATGAGAGAATCTACATGTCCCATTCTTCCTACAAAATTCCGGTTTGTCGTAGATACACAGCGTTCTCCTGCTGCCATAACACCCATATGACCGCCCATACACGGTCCACAGCTCGGTGTATTGACCGCACAGCCTGCATCCACAAAAATATCAAGCAGCCCTTCTTTGATACACTGTTTGTAAATCTTCTGAGTTGCCGGAATGACCATCACACGCACATCCGGATGTACCGTATGCCCTTTTAAGATTGCCGCTGCCTTTCGCATATCTTCCATTCTTCCATTGGTGCAGGAACCGATCACCACCTGATCGATCTTGATCGGTTCCATCGCCTCGATCTCATCGATGGTCTTTGCATTGCCCGGAAGATGCGGAAATGCAACTGTCGGACGCACTTCGGAAAGATCAATGGTTACAACCTGTTCATAATCTGCATCCTCATCTGCCTCGAAAATCTGATATTCTTTTTTCGAATGCTCTTCTAAATATGCTTTTGTCTGTTCATCCACCGGGAAGATTCCGTTCTTCGCACCTGCTTCAATCGCCATGTTCGCCATGGTAAAACGGTCATCCATAGACAAATGTGCAATTCCGTCTCCGGTAAACTCCATGGATTTGTAAAGTGCCCCATCTACACCGATCTTGCCGATGATGTGGATGATGATATCTTTTCCGCTGACATATTTTCCAGGTTTTCCAGTCAGTACAAACTGAATCGCCGCCGGAACTTTAAACCAGATCTCACCGGTTGCCATACCGGTTGCGATATCGGTCGTTCCCATACCGGTTGAAAACGCACCCAGCGCTCCATAGGTACAGGTGTGGGAGTCTGCACCAATGATGCATTCTCCTGCTGTCACCACGCCTGCCTCCGGAAGGATAGCATGCTCTACTCCGGACTTGCCCTGTTCAAAATACCATTTCAATCCCTGTTCTTTTGCAAATTCACGGATCGCTTTTGAATTCTCTGCGGATTTGATGTCTTTGTTCGGGGTGAAATGATCCGGTACAAATACAACCTTCTCTTTATCAAACACCTGATCTGCCATCTGCTTCAGAATCGGCAGCGCCATCGGTCCTGTGATGTCATTTGCCATCACAATATCCAGCTTTGCCTCGATCAGCTGTCCTGCAGTTACAGATTCCAGCCCTGCATGTGCTGCCAGTATCTTCTGTGTCATTGTCATTCCCATAGGAGAATCCCCCTTTCTCAATCTTTATTTTGCCTGAATAAACCCTTTTGCTGTCAGAGCTTCTGCGCAGAGAACTGCTCCACCTGCTGCTCCTCTGACTGTGTTGTGGGAAAGTCCTACAAATTTGAAGTCAAACATCGAATCTTCTCTCAGTCGTCCGATTGACACTCCCATTCCGTTCTCATAATCTACATCCAGTTTCACCTGTGGACGGTTGTCCTCTTCCAGATACTGAATAAACTGCTTTGGTGCACTTGGAAGGTTTTCTTCCTGTGGGAAACCTTTGAATGACACAAGCTTTTCGATCAGCTGCTCTTTTGTCGGTTTCTTCTCAAAATTGATAAATACAGCTGCTGTATGACCGTTTAATACCGGTACACGCAGACACTGGCAAGTGATTTTCGGAAGCTGAGCCTTTACGATCTCGCCGTTTTCTACTTTTCCGAGAACACGCAGCGGCTCCTGCTCACTCTTTTCTTCCTCTCCGCCAATATATGGAATGATATTTTCCACCATCTCCGGCCAGTCTTTAAATGTCTTTCCCGCTCCGGAAATGGCCTGGTAAGTCGTTGCCACTACTTCTTTTGGTCCGAACTCTTTCCATGCAGCCAGACACGGCGCGTAGCTCTGGATCGAACAGTTTGGTTTTACTGCGATAAATCCGCGTGTTGTTCCAAGGCGTTTTTTCTGATCCTTAATCACATCAAAATGTTCTGAATTGATCTCCGGCACTACCATCGGCACGTCCGGTGTCCAACGATGCGCACTGTTGTTTGACACGACCGGTGTCTCTGTCTTTGCGTATTCTTCTTCGATCGCTTTGATCTCTTCTTTTGTCATATCCACTGCGCTGAATACAAAATCTACCGTAGACGCAACATGTTCCACGTCGTTTACATTCATAACAACCAGTTTTTTCACTGCTTCCGGCATTGGAGTTGTCATTTTCCATCTGTCTCCGACTGCCTCTTCATAAGTCTTTCCTGCAGAACGCGGACTTGCTGCCACTGTCACAACCTCAAACCACGGGTGATTCTCAAGCAAAGAGATAAATCTCTGTCCGACCATTCCTGTTGCTCCTAAAATTCCAACTTTTAATTTCTTTTCCATCTTCTTTCTGTCCTTTCCTCTCATTTTTATTTGAAAACAGCAAACCTGCTATTCTTCTTTCAAATATGCTTCTTCCAGTGCGATTGCCTGCTCCATGGCACTTTTCCCCGGTGCTCCGATGGTATTTCGCATTTCCACACAAGTCTTCATGCTGATGGCCTCATAGATATCTTCTTCAAATACCGGAGAGATTGCCTTATACTCCTCCAGACTCATATCATCGAGGGCGATATTTTTATCAATACAATATAAAACCAGCTGTCCTACAATCCCGTGAGCATCCCGAAACGGCACGCCGTGATTGACCAGATAATCCGCCGCATCTGTCGCATTTGTAAAACCATTCTTTGCACTGTCTTCCATCCGCTGCTTTCTGAACCTCATGGTGCGAAGCATCCCCGTAAATAATGCCAGACAGCCTTTTGTCGTATCAATGGCATCAAACACCAGCTCTTTGTCTTCCTGCATATCTTTATTATATGCAAGCGGGATTCCCTTCATTGTCGTCAGAAGGGACATCAATGCCCCGTAAACTCTTCCTGTCTTTCCGCGCACAAGCTCTGCGATATCCGGATTCTTCTTCTGCGGCATAATGCTGCTTCCGGTACTGTACGCATCATCAATCTCCACAAACTGATACTCATTGGAATTCCAGATGATCACTTCCTCACAGAAACGGCTTAAGTGCATCATCACGGTAGACATTGCTGACAGCATCTCGATCAGATAATCTCTGTCAGATACGGAATCCATACTGTTTAAGGTCGGTCCGTCAAATCCAAGCAGCTCTGCCGTATATTCCCGATCCAGCGGATAAGTTGTCCCCGCAAGAGCCCCTGCTCCAAGCGGGCAGTAGTTCATGCGTTTTCTGATATCTTTCATTCTAAGACGGTCTCTTTTGAACATTTCAAAATATGCGCCAAGATGATGCGCAAGTGTCACCGGTTGTGCTTTCTGAAGATGTGTAAATCCCGGCATATACGTCTCGATATGCTCTTTCATCAGTTTTAAAAGCACTTCCAGCAATTCTTTTAAAAGTGTATCCAGTGCTTCGATCTCGTCTCTTGTGTACAGCCGCATATCCAGCGCCACCTGATCATTTCTGCTTCTTCCGGTGTGCAGTTTCTTCCCTGCATCTCCAATCCGGTCGATCAGATTCGCCTCTACAAAGCTGTGGATATCTTCATACTCATCCGTGATCTCAAGTGTCCCGTTCTCCACATCTGCCTGAATCCCTTTCAGACCTTCAATGATGCTCTCTTTCTCCTCTTTTGTCAAAATTCCCTGCTTTTGAAGCATTGTCACATGTGCGATGCTTCCCCGGATATCCTGCGCATAAAATTTTTGATCAAAAGAGATCGATGCATTAAAATTATATACCAGCTTGTCTGTTTCTTTTGTGAAACGACCGCCCCATAACTGTGCCATTCCCCTGTCTCCTTTTCTCCGATAGTATCTTTTCAGATTGCAATTAGTTTAACACATTAACGTGTTATATGTCCATAGAAAACTGTGACAGTTTCCGCTCTATTGTGTACTGCTTCTTTGTGAAAACTCACAACCGCAGTAATCCTGCCGATACAATCCATATTCTTTGGATAACTCAATGGATCGTTTGTATCCGTTTTTCTTTTTAAAGTCAGACTGCAGGTATTTCACTCCAAACTCTTTCTGTGCTGCCAGTCCGATCTCATTTAACTTGGCTGCATTTTTCATAGGACTGATAGAAAGTGTGGTCGTAAAATAATCATAACCGGCTTTTTTTGCCATCTGTGCCGTCTCCCGAAGCCTGAGCGCATAACATTTAAAGCATCTGGCGCCCCCCTCTTTGACATCTTCCAGCCCCTCTGCCATCCGGTAGAAGCGATCCTTCTCATAATTTCCCGCCAGAAAACTGACCGGATGCTTCAGATTCATACGGGATATCAGCTCCTGCTGCTCCAGAATTCGTTTTGTATATTCACTTTCCGGATAAATGTTCGGATTATAATAAAATACCGTGATTTCAAAATACTCTGACAAGTACTCCAATACATAACTGCTGCACGGCGCACAGCAGCTGTGCAGCAAAAGTTTTGGCACACGTCCCTCTTTCTGGAGACTTACGATCGTTTTATCCAGTTCTTTCTGATAATTTATCACATTCATCGTTTGTTTCCTCCGGATTTTCATTCTTTCCTTTTTTACAATCTATTATAGTATACGTCTTTCCGGGATATCTGTAAAGAAATGTCGGATTTTCCAAAAGAAACGCACAGATTTTCTTGTTTTCCATAAACTGATTATATACTTGTCGAATGGAGTGTCTGTATGGAACCAATTTTAACACTGGATCACTTAAGCTATGCCTATCATACTCTGGAAGGCGAAACAAAAGCACTGTCAGATATTTCCCTTTCCGTGAAACCGGGAGAATTTGTGGCAATTGTCGGTCCATCCGGATGCGGCAAGTCCACACTGCTCTCACTGATCGCCGGTCTTTTGAAACCGGAAGAGGGGGAGATTCTGCTCAATGGAAAATCATTAAAAGAAAGCGCGACCAATATCGGTTATATGCTGCAGCACGACCACCTCTTTGAATGGAGAACAATTTATCACAACATCCTCCTTGGACTGGAAATCCAGCATACACTGACTGCTGCAGCCAAAACCCATGCACGGGAGCTGTTAAAAACCTATGGACTGGAAAAATTTGCCGACTCACGCCCTTCTGAACTCTCCGGAGGAATGCGCCAGAGAGCTGCTCTGATCCGCACCCTGATCCTGGAACCGGATCTGCTGCTTCTGGATGAACCTTTTTCCGCACTGGATTACCAGACACGGCTTTCCGTAGGAGATGATATCGGACAGATCATACGGGATTCCGGCCGCACTGCTGTGTTAGTGACACATGACCTTTCCGAAGCGATCAGCCTTGCAGATACCATCTTCATCCTCAGCAAACGTCCGGCCTCCATTGCACGTATCGTTCCCGTCACCTTCTCCCTGGCCTCTGACACCCCTCTTAAACGCCGCAACGCTCCGGAGTTTAAGACATACTTCAATATTTTATGGAAGGAGCTGAATCAAAATGTCTGAACTTTCAAACAGGCAGAAACGTTATCTACTCCTCCAAAAACGCCATCACCTGATCGTCAATTTATCAAGACTCCTGATCCTGATCCTTTTTCTGGGACTCTGGGAGATCACTTCCCGCCTGGGAATGATCGACTCTTTCGTTTTCAGCAGTCCTGCCAAGATTGTCCGCTGCTTTTGGAGCATGGTCCTTGACCGAAGTATTTTTCTCCATCTTGGAATCACACTTTACGAAACGATTTTAAGCTTCCTGTTCGTTACCGGAATCAGTATTCTGATCGCAGTTATTTTGTGGTACAGCAAAAAATTATCCGAAATACTGGATCCTTATCTGGTCGTGTTGAACAGTCTTCCGAAATCCGCCCTGGCACCGCTTCTTATCGTCTGGCTCGGAGCAAACCAGACAACCATTATTATTGCCGGAATGTCCGTTGCGATCTTTGGAAGCATTTTAAATCTGTACACCAGTTTCACAACAATCGATGAAGAAAAGATCAAGCTCATTTACACACTCCACGGAACGAGACACCACGCACTGACCAAAGTGGTCCTGCCAAGCTCCATTCCCGCGATCATCAGCAATATGAAGGTCAATATCGGCCTGTGTCTTGTGGGTGTGATCATCGGAGAATTTTTAGCGGCCAGAAACGGACTCGGATACCTGATCATTTACTCCAGTCAGGTTTTTAAAATGGATTGGCTGCTCATGTCGATCGTGCTTTTGTGTATTATGGCGATGGGATTATATGCCTTGATCAATCTGGTAGAAAAACTCTGTAAAAAACGGTTTTAAAAAATCAGGGAAAGCGGATCCTGTTTTTACAAGTTCCACTTTCCCTGATACTTTTTATGACAAATACTTCTTTTCCATTTTTCATTCTCCTATGTGCTTTAAAACATGGTGATATATCCCTGTACAAAGATAAACAGCACGATCAGCGGCAAAATATATGACACATACACCCTTGCCCATTTCGGGAACCGGATTCCCTGTCCGCTGTTCGCTTCCTTCGTAAATTTCTTCCATCCCCATCCATAACAGCTGGTACAAAACAGAAGATATACCAGACTTCCGATCGGAAGCAGATTGTTGCTTACCAGGAAATCTTCAAAATCCAAAATATTTTTTCCTGCGCCCAAAGGAGAAATCCCACTCCATACATTAAATCCGAGAATACATGGAACAGATAAAACCAGGATTGCGATCAGATTGCAGATTACAGATTTTCTCCTGCTGCATCCGGTCAGTTCCATGGCAAATGTAATGATATTTTCAAATACGGCAATGATCGTAGATGCTGCTGCAAAGAACATACACAGGAAGAACAGAGTTCCCCAGATTCTTCCGCCGCTCATCGCATTAAAAATATTCGGCAGTGTGATAAAGATCAGACTTGGTCCCTGTCCCGGGTTCACTCCGAACGCAAAGCATGCCGGAAAAATGATCATCCCCGCGATCAGCGCCACGCAGGTATCCAGAATCGTAACACAGATTGCCTCCCCTGTCAGCGCCCGTTTCTTATCAATATAGCTTCCAAAGATCGCAATCGCTCCAATCCCAAGACTCAGCGTAAAGAAGGACTGTCCCATGGCTGCATAGACGACTTCAAATACACCTGCTTCTTTCACCTTGCCGAAGTCCGGCAGTAAATAGAACCGAATTCCCTCTCCTGCATTCGGAAGTGTGGCAGAACGTACTGCTAAAATAATCATCAGAGCAAGCAGCAGGATCATCATCACCTTTGTGATCTTCTCCACTCCTTTCTGAAGCCCCATGCTGCAGATTGCAAAACACAGGATTACAACGATTGCCATACACACAAACATCAATCCCGGTCTCGCTGTCAGATTTGCAAACTCCGCTTCAATCCCTTTTGCGTCAAGTCCCTCAAACTGCCCTGCCGCCATTTTCACGAAATACAAAATCATCCATCCGCCAATCGTGGTATAAAACATCATCAGCAGATAATTTCCTGCCATCCCGAAATATTTATACCAGTGCCACCTGGTCCCCTTTGGTTCCAGCTTATCAAAGGAAAGCGCAATACTTGCCTGACTCGCACGCCCTACCGAGAACTCCATGACCATGATCGGAAGTCCCAGTGTTAACAGGAAAAACAGGTAGATCAGCACAAATGCCGCACCCCCGTATTGTCCGGTAATATATGGAAATCTCCATACATTTCCAAGCCCGATGGCACATCCTGCTGAAATCAGGATAAATCCAAGCCTTGAGCCAAATTTTTCTCTCTTCATCTCTCTCATCCTCTCTCACTTATTCAACGTTTATCTTACGTGATATCACATTTACTTGTCAAGAAAATCCGATGCTGTCTGACAGAACGCATCCTTCGCATTTGCGATCATATTAAATGTCATCTGTGCCATTTCTTCCGGTGATTTTTCTTCCCCTTCATTGAGCCACACTTTCACAAGCCCAAGACATCCGCTCAGACAAAACGCGTAAAAATATTTGAGATCCTCTTTCTTACCCGGAAACATCTTCTCCAGCGTCCCCCTGCTGTTCTCTTTGATGATCCGCTCAATGCGGTGGATAAATCCCATATCTCCGTTGGGACCGATCAGCGCTTTACTGATCTCCCGCTCTTCATCTAATACACGAAACATATCTTCTATAAAATAAAACGCATTTTCATTGCCGGATACGATCGGATGCTCTTCGATCGCTCTTTTGATCTGCGCTTCCATATTCTCTTCGATTTCTCTCAAAAGGTCCTGAATGTCTTTAAAATGAAGGTAAAATGTGGAACGATTGATATCCACTTCTTCTACCAGCTCTTTGACTGTGATCTGATTCACGCTTTTTTCCTTCATCAGCGCTGCAAGTCCTTTTTTTAACTGCCTTCTCGTTTTAATGACTCTTCTGTCTACTTTTTTCTCCATTTGTTAACCCTCATTTCCATAATATACTCATCTTTGTTGTAATTTCTTATAATAAATCCATCCTGCAATATCTGCCAGAATCCATCCGATCGGAACTGCACTCCAGATTCCTGACACCCCGATCTGAGGAACCGCTGACAATACATATGCCAGTACTACCCGTGTCCCCAAAGAAATCACCGTCAGCACAACCGACATTCCCGGTTTTCTGACTGCCCGGTAATATCCATAAAACAAAAACAGGAATCCGATTCCAAAATAAAACACACCTTCAATCCGCAAGTATTGAATTCCAACTGCCAGAATTTCTGTTTCGTATGGCTGGACAAAAATCAAAAGCAGCTGCTTTGCAAACACAAAAACTGACGCTGAGATCACCAGACAAAATCCCAGTACGAGCAGCACCGACTTTCTTGCCCCCTCCCGGATCCGCTCCTGTTTTCCGGCCCCGTAATTCTGTGCCACAAAAGTGGAAAACGCATTTCCGAAATCCTGCACCGGCATATATGCAAATGAATCAATCTTCACAGCCGCTGCAAATGCCGCCATTACAACCGGTCCGAAGCTGTTTACCAGCCCCTGCACCATCAAAATCCCCAGATTCATAACAGACTGTTGAACACAGGTCAAAAACGAAAACTGAAAAATCTCGCCAAACGTCTCTTTTGTAATTCTGAAATCTCTCCTTCTCAGACGAAACTGCGGACATCGCCCCCAGGTGTAGACTGCGATTCCGATTCCGGAAATCCACTGAGAGATTACAGTCGCAACCGCAGCTCCGGCAATTCCTGCATCCAGTCCGATCACAAACCACAGATCCAGAACAATATTCAAACCGGCACAGACTGCCAGAAAGATCAACGGAATCAAAGATTCTCCTGCTGCTCTCAAAAGAGAGGCAAAATAATTATATAAAAATGTTGCAAGAATTCCGGTAAATACTACTTCCAGGTATGTTCGCATCCCGTCATATACCTGCTGCGGCACCTGTAAAAACTCCAGAATCCATTCCGTGTTCCGGCAAACCAGTACATTCAGCAATATTGCCACTGCAGCAATCATCAGAAATGAAGTTCCGATATTCTCTTTTAATTTTTCTTCATTCTTTTCTCCATACCGGATGGAAAATAATGCACCGCTTCCCATGCACAGCCCCAGCAGAATCGAAGTCAAAAACGTCATCAGTGTATATGATGATCCCACTGCCGCCAGAGCATCTGCTCCAAGAAACCTTCCTACGATCACAGTGTCTGCAATATTATACGTCTGCTGCAGAAGATTTCCGGCAATCAGAGGGAGAGAAAATAACATCATTTTTTTCGTCACAGGTCCATTCGTTAAATCTATGCTCATATCTCTGCCCCCTTTTCCTGTTGCTTCGCATCCCCGACGTTTTCATTCTGAAATTTATTTTAAATCAAATACTGCGCATTGACAAGGTTTTCAGGGAACAGAACCCAAAAACAGTAATTTTTTTACAAAAAAGAGTTGAATTTCTATTACAAAAGCGCTATAATAATTGAGGTTCGTTCAATCAGAACGAACACTTGCTGGAATAGCTCAGTCGGTAGAGCACTTCACTCGTAATGAAGGGGTCGTCGGTTCAAATCCGATTTCCAGCTTGTGTAAAAAAGGTTGAAGGCTTCGGCTTTCAACCCTTTTTGTTTTCTTCCAATATTTTCAAAAGGTTGTTCATAAACGAAAAAACGTACAGATTGCAGATTTTCTTCCACTCCTGCCATCTGTACGTTTTTATTTCCTGTCAAATGATTGTTTTTCTACTCTGCAAAATCATCCAGAACCAGTTTTGCCGCACCACAGATTCCTGCATCGTTACCAAGTGTTGCAAGGGCAAATCTTACATCTTTATTTGCAAAGAACGCATTCTCCTGAAATGGCTTTTCTACATATTCAAGAAGAATCTCCCCGGCTTTTGATACCCCGCCGCCGATCACAAAAATGGACGGATCGATCACTGCTGCCAGATTTGCAAGAGCACGTCCAAGATAATTTCCGAAAGACTCTGCAATCTCTTTTGCCACTGAATCATCTGCTTTCACCGCATCAAATACTGATTTTGCAGACAGATCATTCCTGTTTAAAATCGTGTTTCTTGTCTCCTGCTCCAGTTTTCTTTTTGCAAGACGCACAATCCCAGTTGCAGATGCATACTGCTCCAGGCATCCCTTTCCTCCACATCCGCAGCTTTCTGTTTCGTGAGGATTTACTCGAAGATGCCCGATCTCTCCGCCTGCTCCGTGGCTTCCTGTCAGAATCTTTCCCCCAACAATGATGCCGCCGCCGACTCCGGTTCCAAGCGTTACCATAATCAGGTTCTTATATCCGGCTCCGCCGCCTTTCCACATCTCACCAAGGGCTGCTACATTGGCATCATTTCCGACTTCCACGTCCAGTCCGGTCAGCTCCTCCAGCTCTTTTTTCACTTCTTTGTATTTCCAGCCGAGATTTGCACTTCCAAAGACGATTCCCTCTTCTGTCACCGGTGCAGGAACACCTACACCTACTCCGATAATATCCGCATCTGCCAGATCATGCTCTGCTTTTTTCTCCTTGAGTGATGCAGCAACATCCGGAAGGATTGCCTTTCCCTCTTCTTCTGTGTGGGTCTTGATCTCCCATTTTTCCAAAATAGTCCCCGTTGCCTCGAACAAGCCCATTTTCACTGTTGTTCCACCAATATCTACTCCAAAACAATATTTCATCTTCCTGCTCTCCTATTTCCTTTTTGTCAAACTGTTCTGAACTCTTTTATATAATTCCTGTGCAGCGTTATATCCCATCTGTTTCTGTCTGTGGTTGACCGCTGCTGACTCCACGATGATCGCCAGATTTCTTCCCGGACGGATCGGAATGTTATGGCATACTACTTTGTTGCCCAGAAATTCCGTATACGTCTCTTCCAGTCCGAGACGATCGTATTCTTTTTCTCTGCTCCAGTCTTCCAGTGTGATGACCAGATCGATATTCTGTGTCTCCCTGACGCTCTGCACACCAAACATGGACTTCACATCTACGATTCCAATACCACGAAGCTCGATAAAATGTCTGGTGATATCCGGTGCAGAACCAACCAGCGTATCATCGCTGACCTTACGGATCTCTACCACGTCATCTGTTACCAGACGATGTCCTCTCTTGATCAGCTCCAGCGCTGCCTCGCTCTTACCGATTCCACTCTCTCCCATAATCAGTACACCGACACCATACACATCCACAAGTACTCCGTGAATGGAAATACACGGTGCCAGTTTCACATTCATCCAGCGAATCAGCTCCGCCATGAAAGAGGATGTTGATTTTTGTGTGATCAGAACCGGTGTATCCGCCTGTGTAGCCTTTTCTAAAAGCTCTTGATCCGGTTCTAATGCACGGCTGAAGATCAGGCATGGAATTTTATGCGATAACAGCTCATCGTACATCTTCATCTTTTTCGCTTCCTCAAGTGTCTGAAGATACGTATATTCAACATATCCGATAACCTGTACACGATCCGAGTCAAAATGATCAAAATATCCGGACAACTGCAGAGCCGGTCTGTTGATATCAGGCACCTGAACATATTTTTCAACCAAATCCACATCCGGTGTCAGATTTTTCAGGTTCATTTTTTCTACAATTTCTTTTAAACTTACGCCTTGTCCCATAATGTTCTCCTTTTCTAAGCATTTCCTGCGTTCAATTATATCACTTATGAAAAAACTTGTACACAGATTCTGCCGCTTTTTCATTCATTGACGGAATCTGGGCAAGCTCTTCCACCGAAGCTGCTTTTATAGCATCCAGACTCATAAAGTTCCGCATCAGCGCTTTACGTCTCGCCGGTCCGATTCCCTCAATATCATCCAGAATCGAATGCACCTGTCCTTTACTTCTTAAAGAACGGTGATATTCGATTGCAAACCGATGTGCCTCATCCTGAATCCGCGTGATCAACCGAAACGCCTCTGAGTTTTTATCAATGGCAATCTCCTGATTTTCATAATAAAGTCCTCTTGTCCGGTGATAGTCATCCTTGACCATACCACACACCGGGATATTCAACCGCAGATCACCCAAAACCTGAAGAGCCACATTGACCTGTCCTTTTCCTCCATCCATCAGAATCAGATCCGGAAAACTGCTGAAACCTCCGATTTCTTTACTTTCCTTCTGTTCTTTTAGCCCATGGGTGAATCTTCTTGTAAGCACCTCCCGCATGCTTCCGTAGTCATCCGCACCTTCAATTCCTTTGATCTTGAATTTCCGGTAGTCATTCCGCTTGGGCTTTCCTCTCTCATAAACAACCATGGATCCGACAGACTCAAATCCATTCGTATTCGAGATATCATATGCCTCCATGCGGCGGATATCCGAAATCCCGATCAGTTTTTCAATCTCCCGGACTGCTCCGATGGTCCTTCCCTCTTCTCTTTTCAGACGTTCTCTGTCTTTACTGAGAACCAGGGTTGCATTGTTGGCAGCCAGTTCCACCAGCTTTTCCTTCGTGCCTTTTTTCGGCACGCGGATATTGACTTTCCCTCCTCGTTTTACACTCAGCCATTCTTCCAGAAGCGAGGCATCTTCAATCTCTTCCTGCAGCATCAGTTCGCCCGGAATAAACGGCGTCCCCGCATAATACTGCTTGATAAAACTATCCAGGATCTCACCGCAGGTCTCTCCCTTGGAAATCCGAAGATAGAAGTGATCCCTTCCGATCAGGCGGCCTCCCCGGATAAAAAATACCTGAACGACCGCATCCTCCTCTTGTATTGCTGCTGCAAGAATATCTCTGTCCTCTCCGCTGCTGTCTGTGATTTTCTGCTTCTGAGCAATCTTTTTTACGCTTCCGAGCAGTTCTCGATACTCTATGGCTTTCTCAAATTTCAGTTCTTCCGAAGCCTTCTGCATCTTCTCTTCCAGATCCTTCAAAATCCCGTCAAAATTTCCATTCAGAAAACGGATCACTTCTGAGATAGCTTTTCCATATTCTTCTTTTGAAATATACCCCTGACAAGGCGCATCACATTGCTTGATATGGTAATTAAGGCAAGGGCGCTCTTTTCCGATGTCTTTTGGCAGATTCCGGTTGCAGCTGCGGACATGATACAACTTGTGAAGCAGATCAATCGTATCTCTGACTGCCTGCCCGCTTGTATACGGTCCAAAATATTTTGCCTTGTCTTTGAGCATCTTTCTTGCCAGCATCACTCTCGGAAAGTCTTCATTTACTGTCACCTTGATAAACGGATATGTCTTATCATCCATCAGCATGGTATTGTATTTCGGATGATGCTCTTTGATCAGATTGCATTCCAGTACCAGTGCCTCCAGTTCTGAATCTGTGACAATGTACTCAAATCGGCGGATATGCGTCACCATCTGCTCAATCTTCACACCTTTATTCCGGCTGGTTTGAAAATACTGACGCACCCGGTTTTTCAGGCTGATCGCCTTTCCTACATAGATGATATGATCCCGTTCATCATGCATAATATAAACGCCCGGTTTCGCCGGGAGTTTTTTCAATTCTTCCTGTATATCAAAATTATAATTTTCCATGCCATTTATTATAAATGCTTTTGAAAAAAAGGACAAGATAAAAATCCTGTCCTTCTCCGTCTCATTTATTCTTCTGTAAACTCGGGACCTTCTTCCGGTTCTTCCACAGGTTTCATCGCGATTCTGGCTTCTTTCTTTGTTTCCAGTTCTTCGCTCTCTTCGATCCCCTGCACCTTTCTTAAAATCTTCATAAATTCTTTTCCTGTGATCGTCTCTTTCTCGATCAGGAATTCTGAAATCTTATCCAGTGCTTCTCTGTTTTCCCGAAGCAGGCGTTTTGCCTCTTCATATGCAGCCTTGAGCATCTCCATTACTTCAGCATCAATCTCAGCTGCTGTCGCTTCTCCACAGTTCATCACCGCACGGCCATCCAGGTAACGGCTCTGTACAGACTCTAACCCGATCAGACCAAACTTCTCAGACATTCCGTACTGTGTGATCATTGCTCTGGCAACCTTCGTCGCCTTTTCAATGTCATTGGACGCACCTGTCGTCACCGTATCAAACACAACTTCTTCCGCCGCACGACCAGCCAAAAGTCCGACCAGCATTGCTTTCAGCTCTTTCTTAGTGTTTAAGAACTTCTCTTCTTCCGGCGTCTGCATCACATATCCAAGCGCTCCCATGGTTCTTGGCACGATCGTGATCTTCTGTACCGGCTCCGCATCTTTCTGCAGCGCGCTGACCAGTGCATGCCCCACTTCATGGTAAGATACGATCCGGCGCTCTTCCTCATTCATAATGCGGTCTTTTTTCTCTTTTCCTACAAGAACTACTTCCACAGCTTCAAACAGATCTTTCTGGCTGACAACCTGTCTGCCATGCTTTACCGCTGTGATCGCAGCTTCGTTAATCATATTGGCAAGATCCGAGCCAACTGCACCTGATGTAGCAAGCGCGATCGCCTCCAGATCCACCGTCTCGTCCATCTTGACGTCCTTGGAGTGTACTTTCAAAATGTCCACACGGCCTTTTAAATCCGGTTTATCTACGATAATCCGTCTGTCAAAGCGCCCCGGACGCAAAAGTGCCGGATCGAGTACTTCCGGACGGTTGGTCGCTGCAAGTAACAGCAGACCTTTGTTCGTATCAAATCCATCCATCTCTGCCAGAAGCTGGTTCAGTGTCTGCTCGCGCTCATCATTGCTTCCCATGGCATTGTCACGGCTCTTACCGATCGCATCGATCTCATCAATAAATACAATACACGGCGCCATCTGCTGCGCCTGTTTAAACAGGTCACGCACACGGGATGCACCGACTCCCACATACATCTCTACAAACGCAGAACCTGAAAGGGAGAAGAACGGCACCTTCGCTTCTCCTGCAACTGCCTTGGCAAGCAGCGTCTTACCTGTTCCCGGAGGTCCCACCAGAAGCGCACCCTTTGGCAGTTTTGCTCCGATTCCGGTATATTTGCCCGGATTATGCAGAAAATCTACGACTTCCTGCAGGGATTCTTTTGCCTCGTCCTCTCCTGCAACATCCTGGAACGTTACCCCGGTCTGCTTTTCAACATATACCTTGGCATTGCTCTTTCCGATTCCCATCATACCGCTGCCTTTTGACATCCTCTTCATCACAAAATTCATTAAAAGGAATATCAGGATCAGCGGAAGGATCGCCGTGATAAATACTTCGAATATCAGCGAAGACATCGTATCCGGTATATTCTGTTCATACTCTACTCCCGCATCGTACAAACGCTGGGAAAGTGTATCATCTTTTACCGCGCCTGTATAATAGTCAGGTTCTCTCTCTCCTCCCGCCGTCTTTTCTTCAATCTGCTCAAGAAGCTCTGCGGTTGCTGTATTTTCTTCCTGGTTTTTCTTGATTGCTTCTTTTCTCGCTTCATCTGTGAGCGTAATATAGATTTTGGCAGAATCGATCGTTACTTTTTCTACTTTTTTCTCATCTACCATCTTTAAAAACTTATCGTAGCTGATCTCCTGCGGGTCGCTCCCCTGCATCAGCGAAAACAGTCCCATAACGAGAAACGCCGTCAGCAGTGTCGTCACAAGAATGACGCCCCATCCCTGACGGTTGTTTTTGGGATTGTTCTTATTATTTCTGTTGTTTTGATTGTCCATTCTTTTCCTCCTAAAGTCCACTATCCCCATTATAAATACAGGTTTCCCATAAATCAATAAAAACATTGTGAAAATATTGTAAACTCCTCCCTGTTTATAGTATACTGTATCAGAAAAGGGTAAAACTTCTGTTTTCCCTTCTTGTCACACGTAATACTAAATTGATAGAGGAATGAAATCATGAAAATTGGATTTGATAACGAAAAGTATTTAAAAATGCAGTCAGAGCATATCCGCGAACGTATCAATCAGTTTGATAACAAACTGTATCTCGAGTTCGGCGGGAAACTGTTCGATGACTACCATGCTTCCCGCGTTCTTCCGGGATTTGAACCTGACAGCAAACTCCGCCTTTTAAAACAGCTCAGTGACCAGGCAGAGATTGTCATCGTCATCAGCGCAAAGGATATCGAGAAAAATAAAGTCCGCGGCGATCTTGGTATCACTTATGATTCTGACGTACTCCGTCTGATGGATTCTTACCGCGACAATGGTCTGTATGTGGGCAGTGTCGTAATCACACAATACTCCGGTCAGGAAAGCGCCTCTTTATTCCGCCACCGTCTGGAAAATATGGGAATCCGTGTATACCAGCACTACTGTATCAACGGCTACCCTTCCAATATTCCGCTAATCGTCAGTGATGAAGGATACGGTAAAAATGACTATATCGAAACTTCCCGTCCGCTTGTCATCATCACAGCCCCGGGTCCTGGAAGCGGAAAAATGGCAACCTGTCTGTCTCAGTTATATCATGAGCACAAACGCGGGATTCATGCAGGATATGCCAAATTTGAAACATTCCCGATCTGGAATCTGCCGCTGAAGCATCCGGTAAATCTGGCGTATGAAGCGGCTACAGCAGACCTCAACGATGTGAATATGATCGATCCGTTCCATCTGGAGGCCTATGGAAAGACAACCGTCAACTACAACCGTGATGTTGAGATCTTCCCGGTTTTAAACACGATTTTTGAAAAGATTTACGGAAAGAGCCCATACAAATCTCCAACCGATATGGGTGTAAATATGGCTGGAAACTGTATCTGTGACGATGCTGTATGCTGTGAAGCATCCCGCCAGGAGATCGTTCGCCGTTACTATGATTCCCTCAACTCTCTTCTGAAAGGAAACAGTCCGGAAGAAGAAGCACAGAAAATCGAGCTGCTGATGAATCAGGCCAATGTGACGATCGAAGACCGCCACGTTGTTGCAGCTGCCTTAAAACGTGCGGAAGAGACACATACGCCTGCTGCTGCTCTGGAACTGGATGACGGCCGTATCATCACCGGAAAGACCACGAATCTTCTCGGTGCCTCCGCTGCCCTTCTTCTGAATGTGATCAAAGAACTGGCCGGGTTGAAACACGAGCTGCATATTATTTCACCGGAATCGATCGAGCCGATTCAGAAACTGAAAGTGGACTATCTGAAAAGCAAAAACCCGAGACTTCATACTGATGAAGTACTTATCGCACTTTCTGCAAGCGCTGCCACCAACCCGGATGCCAGACTTGCACTTCAGCAGCTTTCAAAATTAAACGGATGTCAGGCTCATACTTCCGTTATGCTGTCCGATGTTGATATCCGCACCTTCAAACGTCTCGGCGTCCAGCTTACATGCGAAGCTGTTTATGAAACCGGATATAATTATCACTAAAAGCGATCCTCTCCTGATGGGAGAGGATTTTTTTAATAAAAGAGGAAATATTTATTGTTCATAAAAAAGTACTTGTATTTTTTTGCAAAAAGAGAGTATACTCCTTTTTTAATATTTTTATTCACATCAAATGAGGAGGATCACTATGGCAGTAAAATATGTATTTGTGACCGGTGGAGTTGTTTCAGGACTTGGGAAAGGGATTACAGCCGCATCACTCGGCAGGCTTTTGAAAGCCCGCGGATATACGGTGACCATGCAGAAATTCGACCCTTACATCAATATTGATCCCGGAACCATGAATCCGGTACAGCACGGAGAAGTATTTGTAACCGATGACGGAGCCGAAACGGATTTGGATCTGGGACATTATGAACGTTTTATCGATGAAAGTCTGACAAAAAATTCCAATGTCACAACCGGAAAGATTTACTGGTCTGTCTTGCAGAAGGAACGAAGAGGCGATTTCGGCGGCGGAACCGTACAGGTTATCCCACACATCACCAATGAGATCAAAAGCAGATTTTACCGCAATCCTTCTGCTGAAAATACCGAAATCGCGATTATTGAAGTGGGCGGAACTGTTGGTGATATCGAAAGCCAGCCTTTCCTGGAATCCATTCGTCAGTTTCAGCATGAAAAAGGACGTGATAACGTCATTTTGATCCATGTAACCTTAATTCCATACCTGAGAGCCTCTCAGGAAATGAAAACAAAACCTACACAGGCCAGTGTCAAAGAACTTCAGGGCATGGGAATCCAGCCGGATATTATCGTATGCCGTTCCGAACATCCGCTGGATAACGGAATCAAAGACAAGATTTCCCTGTTTTGTAACCTTCCGGCAGATCACGTTCTTCAGAATCTGGATGTGGATTATTTATACGAAGCACCTCTGGCAATGGAAAAAGAAAACCTTGCACAGGTTGTATGCGAATGTCTCCATCTGGACTGTCCAAAACCGGATTTAAGTGACTGGGAAACTATGGTAGACAATCTAAGACACCCGGTTTCCAAAGTCCGCATCGCACTGGTCGGAAAATATGTTCAGCTGCACGATGCCTATATCAGCGTGGTAGAAGCTTTAAAACACGGCGGAATCTACAGCCACACGACTGTTGAGATCAAATGGGTGGATGCCGAGACAGTGACTCCTGAAACCGCAGATGAGATTTTTAAGGATGTAACAGGAATCCTGGTTCCCGGCGGATTTGGTCACCGCGGTGTGGAAGGCAAGATCGAAGCCATCCGCTACGCCCGCACACACAAAATTCCGTTCCTCGGTATCTGTCTTGGAATGCAGCTTGCGATCGTAGAATTTGCCCGCAATGTGATCGGTTTCCACGATGCACACAGTCTGGAACTAAATCCATCCACTACACATCCGGTGATCCACATCATGCAGGATCAGATCGGTATCGAAGATATCGGCGGAACACTTCGCCTGGGCGCTTATCCATGTATTCTGGACAAAACTTCCAAAGCATATGAGGTCTACCAGAAAGAAGAAATTCAGGAACGCCACAGACATCGCTATGAAGTCAACAATGATTACCGTGAAGTTCTGACAGAAAACGGCATGAATCTGTGTGGCCTTTCTCCGGACGGCAAGATCGTTGAAATGGCAGAGATCAAGGATCATCCGTGGTTTATCGCAACACAGGCGCATCCGGAATTAAAATCCCGTCCGAACAAACCACATCCACTGTTCAAAGGATTTGTGGAAGCTGCGGCGGCACTTGACAAACACTAATATATACAGACTGATCTCTTCCTGAAGTTTCATACCAGGATACAACCCGATTTCCCAAATGGTTCCGATTCCTGTTGTTTCCAGAACAAGGTACACATAATACAGAAAAATAAAAACCCAGATCATATGTATAAAATTAGTTCTCTGATGAAATCCTTTCGTTTGAATCAGGACATACAGCATACATGGCAGCAGAATACAAAATAACGGATACAGTACAAAAATCATATTTTGCATAATAGGGCGACTCCTTTCACTATCAATATGTATCCAGATGGGTATACTCATTCAGGCATCCCGTAATACATAACTGCGGTGGGCGGACTTTGTCCGACAATGTATACTGTATCAGATAAGTTTTAAAAATCGAAAAAAAGATTCTTAAGCTTTTCTGAAATGATGCTGATTTTATTTTTTTGATTGTCTACTTGACGGGGAGCGGTTCATACTAATGTCAACTTTTTATTCCACCTTCATATTCTCTTCAAAAACATGATCATATTTGTTTTTTATGGACTGCTTTGATTTGGATCATAATATAAATCATGTTTTCCATAAGAGAAATGATTCTTTAACTTTCATGAAATTTCAAAAAGCGCCACGAAGCAGATTCTTCCATCTGCCTCGCAGCGCTTCTTTCTATCTTCCATTTTACTTTTCTGCTTTTTTAGCCTTTCTCACAAGCCCATGCTTCACAATCCTCACTGCTCCCCATGCAGCAAACGCCCCCACAACAGCTCCACCGAGCACATCCGTCGGATAATGCACGCCCACATACAACCTGGAAAGAGAGATCAGCACTGCCAGAATTACAAGCGGAATCCCCCACTTTCTCTCCAAAAACGGATACATCGCCAACGCTGCTCCAATAGAGGCACAGGTATGTCCGGAAGGAAATGAAAAATCTGACTGCGGCTCGATCAAAAGCTTCAGTCCTTCCACCACTTCATACGGGCGGATTCTTGCAATGATGTTTTTGAGTGCCACATTTGTGATCAATGCTCCGATCGCCAGTGCCGCCAAAGCGGCAATTCCTGCTTTTCTTGTCTTTTTCGGAATCAGAAGTACGATTCCCAAGATAATCCAGAACCATCCTGCATCCCCCAGATGTGTGATCGTCTTCCAGAATCCGTCCATCCACACCTGTCTGATATGCTCCTGAATAAACAACAACGCCTGTCCATCCCATTGTAAAATTGCTTCCATTCACCTCTCCTTCTCCTATACCAAATCCTGTTCTTCAAATAACGCATCCACAACTGCTTCATACAGTTTCAACTTTTCTGCTTTTTTAATTTTCTTGGCATACTTCTCATACTGCGTAAACAACGGCGCCATATAAAACCACAGCTCTTTCATCTTGAAGAGTACCGTTTTCTCCCCAAAAAGAACTTCCTGATATTCCCGGTAAAGTTCATCATGAAATGCCCGGATCCTGTCTTTTTCAACCGGTATGCCTTGTCTGATCTTCCGAACCAGCCCCGGATTTTTCAGGATTCCTCTTCCGATCATCACAGATGGTACCTCCTGGAAACGGTTACAGATTATTTCATATTCCTCTTTTGTGCAAATATCCCCATTGTAACAGAGTGGATTTTTACTGTTTTTGACCGCATATTCAAACATTTCCAGATTCGGAGTGTTCTTATAGAAATCTGTCTGGATCCGCGGATGAATGATCAACTCCTCCATTGGATACTGATTGTAAATTTCCAGAAGCCGGATCCATTCTTCCGGGCTCTCCTTGCCAATCCGTGTCTTAACCGAAATACGGATCGGTGTCTTTTCAAAAAGCTCTTCTAAGAATGCATTCAATCTGTCCGGCTCTGCCAGAAATCCAGCCCCTCTTCCTTTGCTCACCACGGTTTTTGACGGACATCCCAGATTCAGATTGACTTCCTCATACCCGTATTCCCCCAGCCTTTCTGCCGTCTTTATAAAATCCTCCGCCGAATTGGTCAAAATCTGAGGAATCGCACACATCCCCTGATTGTGCATGGGTAAGATATCGTTCTTTTCCCTGGAACTGAGCTTTCCTTTCTGATTCGGTTTAATAAACGGAATAAAATATTTGTCAATTCCTCCAAAATAGTGTTCATAAGCCTTTCTATACACATATCCGCTGATTCCTTCCAGCGGTGCAAAATAAAATTTTTCCACAACATTCTCCTGATTCTTTTTTGTTTCGCTCCATTATAGCATATATTCTTTTATTTGACACCCATCTGTCAAAAAACGGACTCCGAAGAGTCCGCTTCATTTTGACAATATTACATCAATTTTGTATCTTCCAGTTTTTCTATAAACAATTCGTTCAGGCGAATCACCGGTTTTCGAAGCACCAGTCCCAAAAACAGGGATGCCAGAAGGAACAGACACATGATTCCCAATTCTACCCAGTACGTATACTGATAGAATCCGGCAACACATTCCCGCATAGCTGTCATACTGTGCGTAAATGGAAGAAACGGATAAATCTTCTGGAAGATTTCCGGCGCCACTTCGATCGGGAACGTACCGCCTGATCCTGCCACCTGCATAACCAGAAGAACCACACAGATTGCTTTTCCTACATCTCCAAATGATACCGTGAACGTATAAATAATATTCACATATACCACACTGCTTACCCAGCCTGCCAGAAGGAACAAAAACGGATGCTCACACTGGATTCCAAGGAAATACAGATCTCCCAGACAGATCAGGCCGCTCTGGATCAGTCCCAGCACGAGGAACAGCAGGTATCTGCCCAGATAGATCTGATGCGGCTTCAATGGCGCAAGCGCTCTTTTTAAATTTTCCGAAGCTGTCACTTTCATCATTGCTACCAGGATGATCCCGCCTACCCAGATAGAGAGTGTAGAATAGAACGGCGCCATGGCTGATCCATAATTTTCTACCGGATACAAGGCTTTTGTCTGCATTCTTACCGGCGCAGACACAAAGCTGCTGATTACTTCCGGGCTGCTTCCAAGCACATTTTTTAATGTCTCCACATTTCCGTCCTGTGCTGCCGTATCCAGCTTTTCTGCTGCCTGGTTTACCTTTTCTGCCGTCTCTGTCAAAAGGGAAGCAGATGTATCCAGTGTTGTTTTCATCTTCTCCAGACCGGATCCTGCATCCTTCGCCAGTTTTTCCATATCTTCGACTCCATTGTCCATACTGGTGAACAAAGACTGCACTGCACTGCTGGTATCCCCCAGTGTGCCAAACATGGTATTGATCTGTGTTTTTACGTTGTTTTCATAATCCGAACGGATCCCCGAGATCTGCTGAGAACCCTGCTTCACCAGCTGATCCAGCTGTACCTGATAGTTTCCCGCATCACTTGCAGTCTCCGTAATCTTTGCCGCCGCTTCATTCAATTTATCCCTTACCGCTTCCTGGTGGGCAATGGATTCATTCAGGTTTCCGATGATCGGCTGGAGCAGATCCGAAGCAAGCGGAAAGGAATCTGCAAGCTGCTGCACACTGTCTCGAAATCCCGTATAGCGGTCAATCATAACCTGTACTTCGGATGCCACGCTGTTGAGTGCCCCTGCTGTTGCTCCCGCACCCGTGGATATCGAAGAAAATGCATTGTTGATCTGTCCGGATATGGCATCATAGCACTGACTTCCCTGTGCCAGTACCTGATTGACACTCTCTGTTGTTCCCGACACTGCGCTTCTTAATGAGTCAACAGAATTTCCGGTCTCATTCAGAAGTGACAGATTTGTTTCCGTATTCTGCCCCGCTTTATTTAAAATATCTGCAGTGGCATCCAGCATCTGCTGCATGGAAACCGTCAGGTTCGAAAACGCCTTCACCGTACCGGCTGTTGAATCCAGATCCGCTCCGATCTTCCGGATATTTTCTGTCAGATTCTGTGCTGCTGCCTGTGCGCCGTCACTGCTGGTCACTTCTGAGATTGTATCCAGAAGATCCAGTCCCACCTGCGCCGCTGTTTTTACAAAAATCTCATCGATCTGCTGCTGTACGGCACTTGCTCCCTTGTCAGTCACTTTTGGAGCAATGGCATTTTCTTTTTCATTGATATAATATATAATATCGGAATGTGTCATCTCCTCCGAAAACAGGCTCATCATATCCTGACTGAAACTTTTCGGAATTACGATCGCGGCATAGTATTTTCCCGATTTGACACCTTCTACTGCATCCTTTTTCCCTGTAAACGTCCAGTCCAGCTGGTCATTTTCTCTGAGACTTGAGATTACAGTATCTCCGATATTGATCTGGAGAGGAAGGATTTCTCCTTCATACCCTTCATCCGTATTTGCAACCGCCACCTTCAGACCATTTGTATTGGAATATGGATCCCAGCTTGCAGCAATATTGAACCATGCATAAAGAGACGGAACAACGCACAAGCCGAGCACTACGATCATTGCGATCACATTTTTTTTGATATGTGAAATATCATAAAGAAAAACTTGCCCTATCTTCTTCATGCTTCTTCCTCCTCTTGTTCTTTCCGTTTTCTCAGTGTCTCTAACAATTCCTCCTGAGACATCCGACTCACCTTCAGTCTCCGTTTCAGACTTTCATGGAGATATTCCACGCAGATCAGATAAAGCGCGATCACAATGATCGATGTGATCCACAACACCAGAAATACCATTTTGGAACTGATACTGAACATCAGGATCAAAAAGATCAGCGGAATGATCAAGATCGCCGCAAATCCTCTGCGGATCCGTTTCTTATAATTTCTCTCAAACCGTTCTGCCCTCTGGTACATCTCTTCCCGGAATGTTTTCTTGTCTGCCAGCGCACTCACAACTGCTGTCATACGGAATCTCTCTTTTGTCAGACCTTCCTCCTCACAGATCATCAGCTCAGTCTCTCCCAGTTTCTGGTCAAACATATGGTTCAGATTCAAAAGCCATGGACGTACGACAACTCCGATCAAAAGCGCAATCGGAACATACACTGCAAGACACAACAAATTCTCTGCATAATGGAATCCATATATTCCTGCTACCGCTTCTCTCATCGCATTGATTCCGTATGTAAAAGGAAGCAGCGGATGCAGCTTCTGGAAAAACGCCGGTGTCATCTCGATCGGATAGGTTCCTGCAGAACCCGGAATCTGAATGATGACCAGAATTACACTGACTGCCTTTCCAATGTGTTTGAATGTAATAGAAAGCGCATAAATAATATTCACATATACAAAGGAAGTGAACAATCCTGCAAAAATAAATGCCGCAGGTGACTTGCACTGGACTCCTAACAATAGCAGATCTCCCACACAGATGATCAGCGACTGTATCAGTCCCATCACCACATATAGCATCCATCTTCCGAAATAAGACTGAACTGCTGTAAACTTCGGCACGACTTCATCTTTATCAGACTCCAGTTTGAAAATTGCGATCAACACAATCCCCCCTACCCAGATGGCAAGGTTTGTATAGAACGGAGTCATGGCGCTTCCATAATTTTTCACCGGATAAAAGGACTCTGTTTTCAGAGCTACCGGTGCAGACATAAACTCCGAAACTGCTTCCGAATCCAATCCTGTCAGATTCAGAAAATCCTGATAGGACTGGGAACTTCTGAGCGCATTCAGATCTGCTGTTACTGAATTCAGTTTTTCCTGTACTTTCTGAAGCGCATTTCCTGTACTCTCAAGTGCCGTCTTGGAGTCATTCAGGCTTGTATTGAGATTGTCAAGAATTCCTTTCGTCTGATCCACCAGTGGATCCACTCCGCTTAACACACCGGAGAGTTTTCCGGAAAGCTGTCCGAAAGAATCCAGAGATGTGTTCAGCCCTGGAAGTACATTCTGCTCAAAGCTGCCTTTGATTCCACGAAGCTGCTGCTGATTTTCCTTTACCAGACTGCCAATCTGCTGTGCTGTATCCGTTGCCGTCTGAGCCGCATTGCCGATTCCCGCATTTCCTGCCTGCAGACTATTCAAAAGCTCCTGATGTCTCTGGTTCTCTGCCTGCAGCTGTGCGATCAGATCTGATGCCGGACTGCCTGGTATGGCACTGTCCAGCTGTGAAAGCAGATCAATGATCTTTTCATTCAGCTGGATCACACTGTTGATGGAAGACATGGCACTGTCCACTTTTCCATTGACTGACTGAATCTTTTCATTCAGACTTCCCAAATCTGCCCCTGCGGAATTCCCGATGTCGGACAGAAGATTCTCCCCATCCGTCAGCGTTCCAGATAGTGCAGAAGAAAATGATGAGACACTGTTTCTTCCTGCCTGAAGTGCAAAAGCCCCTGCATCCAGAGCAGCAGCCCCTGAGGAAGCAGCGCTTTTCACCTGATCCATGGCAGACTGCACCTCTTTGATCTGCGCATCACTGTCCTGAAAGGTTGCCTGGAACTCAGACAGTATCTGCTGATAACTTGCGATATTGTCAGATACCTTCTGAATATCTGAAACTACATTTTCCTGCAGCGAATCCAGATTGCCCGCTGCATCTGCAATCGAATCTTTAAAAATTTCTGAAACTGCTTCTGATGCAGCAGATACAAATGCCTCATTGACCTGACTCTGCACCGCTGTCGCCCCACTGTCCGTAATTTTCGGTGCGATCGCATTTTTCTTCTCATTCAGATAATAAGTAAATTTAGGCTGTTCAATCGTTCCCGTCAGTACACTGGTCAGGGATTCACTGAAATCTTCCGGAATCACGATCGCAGCATAATACTTGCCGGATTTCACCCCGTCTACAGCCTCTTCTTTTTTCACAAACTTCCAGCCCAGATCATGATTCTCCTTCAACTGATCTACAATCTCCTCACCTGCATTGAGCGAACCGGTAAGTTCATTTTCTGTTCCTTTATCCAGATTCGCCACCGCGATCTGAACTGCTCCCGTATTTCCATAGGGATCCATATTCGCAGCAATATTAAACCATGCGTACAGCGATGGGAGCAGACAGACGCCGGCCACAACGATCATTGCGATTGGATTGTGAGCCAGCCGTCTCATATCCCTTTTTAAAATCTGAAATGCGCGCTTCATCTTCAGCCTCCTTTAATAAACACTCTGTCCATAGTAGTGTATTGTATCATAAAAAGAACCATTTGGGCTATTGCAAAAAAGATGAATTTTGGTCAGAAATTTTACTCATTTTTAACAACAAGCCACTTATTTTCTGTTGATTATCTCTTTTTTATCAAACGGAAAGTATATTCCACCTTCCATTCTTTTTAACAACAGGCAGGCAATCACGGCTGAAACCAGTTCCGCCACCGGAAAACTGATCCAGATTCCCGCCGCTCCCATTGTTCGTGACAAAAGATATCCAAGCGGAAGGATAATGACCAGCTGGCGCAAAAGTGAAATGATCAGAGAATCTCCGCCCCGTCCCAGCGCTTCAAACACACCGGAAAAGATCACACCTGCTGACGACACCAAAAATCCAAGCGAAATCAATCGCAGTGCCTCCATTCCTGCACGCATCAGCTCTGCATCTGCCTGGAACATACTCAGAATGATGTCCGGAATTGCCAGAGAAACAACCGTTCCCACCAGCATCAGTACTGCCGCAGAAATCAGACTGTAGCGTATCGTATCCCGCACCCGTTTCTTTGATCCGGCTCCGTAGTTATATCCGATAATCGGCCGCATTCCCTGTACAATTCCATTCGCCGGCATATAAATAAATGTCTGAAGTTTGAAATAAATTCCAAGTACTGCTACATACGTATCCGAAAATGCAGCCAGGATTCCATTTAATCCGCCCACCAGAACAGACGGCATCGTCATCATCAGAGAAGACGGGATTCCGACCGAATATATCTGACGGATCAGCCGCCAGTCCAGATGCAGATATTTGGGATGAATCGTAACACCCGGATTTTTTCGCAGATAAACAACAATATATAGAAGAAATGCGCTGATCTGCCCGATCACAGTTGCCACTGCCGCCCCTTTTACTCCCATTTCAGGAAATCCAAGAAGGCCGAAGATCAGGATCGGATCCAGGATAATATTAATCATTGCACCTGCTCCCAGAAGTATCATTGTCGTTTTCATTGCTCCGATGCCCTGATAGATTTTTTCCATCGCGATCTGAAGCAGAGAACCAAACGAAAAGCAAAGAACAATATACGTATAGTCACATGCCTGTTTCATGACCTCGGGTTCCTTTGTAAATAATCCGATAAATGGTTCTGTGATCACAAGGCCCAGGATCACAAACAGTACACAATGGATCAGCGTAAGTGCCATCCCCATTGTAGCAGCCTCATTTGCCCGTTTCTGATCCTTTTTTCCCAGACTGATCGATAAGACGGAAGCAATCCCGACACCAATTCCGACTGCCACAGACAGCACGATATTCTGCAGCGGGAATGCCAGTGACACTGCCGTGAGAGCCCCTGTTCCCAGATACGATACATAAATACTGTCAATAATGTTATAAAGAGACTGCACCAGCATGGACAATACCATCGGCAGAGACATGCTCATCAAAAGCGGAAAAATGTCCCTTGTCTCCATCTTGTTTGTTTCCATAATACCCTCCATTCCTCAAAAAAAGCCATGTGTTTCTGTTTATTCTGAAACAGAAAAACCACATGGCTTTGTACATGACCTATTTTTTTAGCTTTGACAGCATAGCATATCTTTTTCTTTCTGTCAATTGCTTTTTCCAGGATACGGCTTGTGTCTCATTTTTAATTATGATACTATGATTTCGTATGGACATCGAAGCGGTCCATCAGCATACAGATAGAAAGAGGGGACATTTATGCACACACTGAAAAAATTTATCCATTACTACGGTCCATATAAAGCCGTTTTCTTTCTGGACCTGATCTGTGCTACGATCATCAGTCTGGTCGATCTGGCATATCCTCAGATCCTGCGTACCTGTACCAATACCTTGTTTACAAAAAGCAGTTCCTCTATTTTAAGCGCACTGCTTCCCATTGCAGCCGGTCTTCTGATCATGTACCTGATCCAGAGCCTGTGCAAATATTATGTCAGCTATCAGGGGCATATGATGGGTGCTTATATGGAAAGGGATATGCGTCAGCAGCTTTTTGACCACTATGAAAAACTTTCTTTTTCTTATTATGATCAGAACAACTCCGGACAGATGATGAGCAAACTTGTCTCTGACTTGTTTGATATTGCAGAATTTGCGCATCATGGACCGGAGAATCTGTTTATTTCCGTGATCAAGATCATCGGATCGTTCATCTTCCTCTTCCTGATCAACTGGAAGCTGGCAATTCCACTTCTGTTTCTGGTGTTTTGCATGTTTGCATTTTCTATGAGCCAGAACCGCCGAATGCAGTCTACCTTTATGGAAAACCGGAAGAAAATCGGAGATGTCAATTCCCGTCTGCAGGACACCCTCGCCGGAATCCGCGTGGTTCAGTCTTTCGCAAACGAGGATGTGGAAAAAGAAAAATTCCGCAAGAGCAATCACAATTTTCTGCTCTCCAAGGATGCCAACTACAAATGCATGGGCAGTTTTATGGGCTATAACCTGTTTTTCCAGGGAATGATGTATCTTGTCACACTGGTATTCGGCGGCTACCTGATCGCAAAAGGAGAAATGCAGGCGACAGATCTTGCCATGTATGCACTGTATATCGGAATTTTCATCAGCCCGATTCAGATTCTGGTGGAGCTTACGGAAATGATTCAGAAAGGCTTCTCCGGATTCAAACGGTTCCTTGCCGTGATGGAGACAGAGCCGGAAATCCAGGATTCCCCGGATGCAAAGCCACTCAAAGACGTCCGCGGACTGGTTTCCTTCGAGGATGTATCCTTCCACTACAGTGATGACGATACCCTGGTATTATCCAACGTTTCCTTCCAGATTCCGGCAGGAAAATCCATTGCCCTTGCCGGTCCGTCAGGAAGCGGAAAAACTACAATCTGCTCCCTTCTGCCAAGATTTTATGATGTGAGCAGCGGACGCATTACGATCGACGGCAAAGATATCCGTGATCTGACATTAGAGAGCCTGCGAAACCAGATTGGAATCGTACAGCAGGATGTCTATTTATTCTGCGGCACAATCAAGGAAAATATCGCCTACGGAAAACCGAATGCCTCTATGGATGAGATCGTCGATGCTGCCAGAAAAGCAAATATTCACGATTTCATCGAAAGTCTGCCGGATGGCTATGACACCTTTGTGGGAGAACGCGGAACCCGTCTTTCCGGCGGTCAGAAACAGCGGATCTCCATTGCCCGCGTGTTCCTGAAAAATCCGCCGATCCTGATCCTTGATGAGGCCACCAGCGCACTGGACAACGAAAGTGAACGCTGGATTCAGCAGAGTCTGGAAGTTCTCGCTAAAAACAGAACAACCATCACGATCGCACACCGACTCTCCACGATCCAGGGAGCAGACGAGATTCTTGTCATTGCTGACAATGGAATCGCAGAGCGGGGGACTCACGAAGAACTGATCGAAAAAAACGGAATTTATGCGCACTATTTAAGAGCATAAAAAACGTACATCCTGTAAGGATAACTCTCCTTCTGGATGTACGTTTTTCATTTTAGTAGTTTTCTGCGTGAACCTCAAAATAGCTCTGCGGGTGATTGCAGG
The DNA here is from genome assembly GCF_008121495.1 of Mediterraneibacter gnavus ATCC 29149. Lineage (NCBI taxonomy): Bacteria > Bacillati > Bacillota > Clostridia > Lachnospirales > Lachnospiraceae > Mediterraneibacter > Mediterraneibacter gnavus. The sequence goes on from NZ_CP043051.1 coordinate 104,343, forward strand.
TCGGACAAATTTCCGGTGCTTTTGTTCCGACTACAATGTGGCCACAATTGCGGCATTCCCATACCTTTACTTCACTTTTGGCAAATACTTCTGCCGTCTCCACATTCTTTAAGAGTGCACGATACCGTTCCTCATGATGTCTCTCAATCGCTGCTACCAGACGAAATCTTGCAGCCAGCTCCGGAAATCCTTCTTCCTCTGCTGTTTTTGCAAATCCGTCATACATATCTGTCCACTCGTAATTCTCTCCATCTGCTGCCGCTGCCAGATTCTGTGCCGTATCGCCGATTCCCTGAAGTTCTTTAAACCACATTTTTGCATGTTCTTTCTCATTGTTTGCCGTCTTCAGAAACAGATCTGCAATCTGCTCATATCCTTCCTTTTTGGCAACAGAAGCAAAATATGTATACTTGTTTCTTGCCTGTGATTCTCCTGCAAAAGCTGCCTCTAAGTTTTTCTCTGTCTGTGTTCCTGCATATTTGTTTTCTGACATGATTCAAAACCTCCTCTTTTGATTTTAACTCTATCTTACCACTATTTTCGGTCGGATATCAACTTAAGTTCAGAAATTTGAGAAATTCTTCCGCCTGTTTTTAAAGCATCTTTTCGTTATCTCCCTATCAGAACCTGCTTTCCGCAAAAAGCAAAACCATGCTTCCTGCATTGGCGTATCGTATTCATCTAATTCATTGTCAGTGTTTTTCCGAAGCGGCGCGGCCGGGTAATTAAAGTAACACGATTTCTTCTCTCCCACCACTCTTTTATAAATTGTGTTTTATCTACATAAAACAAATCGTTTATAATAATATCCTCAAATTCCTGATATCCAATTGATACTCTTCGTGCCATACCCTAGCCTCCCTTCTCTGCATAAATTCAATTATAGCCCTTTTCCTTCATAATCACAATGGAGATCTTCTTCCAACATCTGATAAGAAAAGAAACCATCAACAAACTCAAAAAATACGTCTCTTACAGTTTTACTGTAAAAGACGTATTTTATACTGCCTTACTCGATCACCTGAATCCATCCTTTGGGTGCTTCAATCTGCCCCATCTGGATTCCTGTCAGTGTGTCATACAATTTCTGAATGGTCGGTCCCATCTTTTCCATTCCGCTCGGGAAGCAGATCTCTTTTCCGTGATCCACGATCTTTCCGACCGGAGAGATGACCGCCGCTGTTCCACACAGTCCGCACTCTGCAAACTCTTTCACTTCATCCAGATACACATCCCGCTCTTCCACTTCCAGACCAAGATAATGCTCTGCCACATATAACAGAGAACGTCTTGTGATAGACGGCAGAATCGTATCAGAATGCGGTGTCACCACTTTATTGTCTTTTGTCACGAAAATAAAGTTTGCCCCGCCTGTCTCCTCAACTTTCGTTCTTGTTGCCGAATCTAAATACATGTTTTCATCATAGCCGTTCGCATGTGCTGTCACGATCGCATGAAGACTCATTGCATAATTCAGTCCGGCTTTGATATGTCCTGTTCCATGCGGCGCCGCACGGTCAAAATCAGATACACATAACGTCAATGGTTTTACTCCGCCTTTAAAGTACGGTCCGACAGGTGTCACAAACACCCGGAACTGATACTCATCTGCCGGCTTGACTCCGATGACCGGATTGCTTCCAAACATGTATGGGCGAATATAAAGTGTTGCCCCGGAACCATACGGAGGCACATACGCTGCATTGGCTTTTACCACTTCTTTGACTGCCTCCAGAAAACGTTCTTCCGGAAATACCGGCATCTCCAAACGTCTCGCAGAATCTGCCATCCGGGCAGCATTGAGATCCGGTCTGAATACAACGATCTTACCGTCTTCTGTCGTATAAGCTTTCATTCCTTCAAATACAGTCTGTGCATACTGCAGGACTCCGGCACATTCATTGAGTACCACACCGGCGTCTTCTGTCAGTCCTCCCTCATCCCATTTTCCGTCTTTATAATTGGAAACATATCTCTGTTCAGTCTGTACATAACCAAATCCGAGATTCTCCCAATCGATCTGTTTCTTCTCCATCAAAAACTCCTCCATTCCTCAATCGAACGTATTTGCAACTTGTTTGTTGCAATTATAATACTCTCACGCTCAAAAATCAAGAGTGCGCTCTGTTTTTTATCGTTCCATCATACTGATGGATTCAATCCCGACACTTCCGCCTCTGACGACTTCAATACTTTTGAATTCTTCTTTTATCAGCTTCACCACTGCGTCGTTTTTCGTCCCGGTCTGTACAAATTCCAGAAGCAGGCTGTCTCTGTCACAGTCGATCACTTTTCCTTTAAATGTCTCTGCGATCTGATGCAGCTCCACTTTCTGATCCAGTGTACACTTCCGGACTTTGATATAAAGGATTTCTTTCATCCGCACAAAAATATCTGTAAAATCGATGACCTTGATCACTTCTACCATTCGATTGAGCTGCTTTTTGATCTGCTCAAATGTCTCATCATCACTGACTGTGGCGATTGTCATTCGGGATACCGTCGGATCTTCTGTGGTTCCTACTGTCAGACTGTCCAAGTTGTAGGATTTTCCGGAAAACAGACCGGAAATCTTAGAAAGCACTCCCACCTGATTTTCCACATACAGAGAAATCCATCTTTTTTTCATACTTTTATCTGCCATCGTCCGTCTTCCTCCTAACAATCCATAATCATATCTTCCAGTGTTCCGCCCGGCTTGATCATCGGATATACCATCTCTTCCGGATCAATGATAAATTCAATCAGGGTCGGAGTTTTTGTATTTTTCTTTGCCTCTTCAAATGCTGCCGAGATCTCTTCTGTTTTTGTCACACGGATTCCTTTTGCCCCATAGCTTTCTGCCAGTTTTACAAAATCCGGCGTATACTCCGGAAATTCGGCTCCATCTGTCCGTCTCGAAAGCGCTCCTGCGCGCAGATTGGTCATCCCATAGCGTTTTCCGTAAAACAGCTTCTGCCACTGACGCACCATCCCCAGATATGTATTGTTAAATACACAGGCGATGACCGGTGTCTCCTCCAGAACTGCCGTTGCAAACTCCTGAATATTCATCTGCATACCGCCATCCCCGGAAACTGCGATCACTCGTTTCTCCGGATTACCGATCTGTGCTCCGATCGCCGCCGGGAATCCATATCCCATCGTCCCCAGTCCTCCGGACATGACAAGTTGCTTCTTTTCTGTAATCTCCGCATACTGAGACACCAGCATCATATGCTGACCGACATCTGTCGTGATGATTGCATCGTCAAACTGACGGTTCATCTCTTCAATAATATCCAGAGGGCTCATCAATGCATGCCGTTTCATCCGAAGCGGATGCTCCTCTTTCCATGCCGCGATCTGCGCAAGCCATTTTTTTGTCTCGCACTCTTCCACATACTCCGTCATCTTCGTAAGCGCTTCTTTGGCATCTGCTACGATTGGAATATCCACATGAATATTTCTGGAAATCGATGCCGTATCGATATCAATATGGACAATTTGTGCATGAGGCGCAAATTCATGCAGTTTTCCCGTGATCCGGTCATTAAAGCGCGTCCCGATGGAAAACAGCAGATCACAGCCGCTGACTGCCATATTGGCTGCATAAGCGCCGTGCATCCCCAGATTTCCGATAAACAGCGGATGATTTGTCGCAATGGCGCCTCGCCCCATGATCGTTGTCACTACCGGCACCTGTGTTTTTTCCACCACTTCTGTAAACAATGCACTGGCGCGCGCAATATTCACCCCTCCGCCTGCCAGAAACAGCGGTCGTTTTGCCTTGTGAAGCATCTTGATCGCTCTTTTCAGCTGTCCGATATGTACACTGGTATTCGGCTTATATCCTCTGATATTCACCTCTTTCGGATACTGTGCACTGCCAAGCTCCGCCATCACATCTTTCGGAAGATCGATCAGAACCGGTCCCGGCCTTCCCGTTCTTGCGATATAAAATGCCTCCTTGATGATCCGTCCAAGATCTTCCCGCTTCGTGACCGTCACACCATACTTGGTGATGCTCCGTGTGATCCCCACAATATCCACTTCCTGAAATGCATCATTTCCGATCAGATGTCTCGCCACCTGTCCGGTAAAACAGACCAGCGGAACACTGTCATAATTGGCAGTCGCAAGTCCTGTCACCAGATTGGTCGCTCCCGGTCCGCTGGTCACCAGACAGACGCCGACTTTCCCCGTTGTCCTCGCATACGCATCCGCTTCATGCACCAGTGCCTGCTCGTGTCTCGGAAGGATCACATCAATCCCGCTCTGCTTATACAGCTCATCGCTGATATCGATCGTACACGCGCCCGGATATCCGAACAATACTTCTACGTCTTCTTCTTTTAATGCTTTTACAAATAATTTGTTTCCTGAAATCTGCCTCACCTTTCACACCCTCCTTATGCAAAACGCCCCAAGCTGTCAAAAAGCTCAGGGCGAATAAAATTCCTCATACACTGAATTTCAGAGGCTTTCGCTGCTGAAATTTATCCTCATTATACGGTGTATTTTTATCTTTGTCAATTTCCTTTTCTTGATCTTTTTTAATCCAATTCGCATTTACTTCCCGTTGTTTCTGTTTTTCAGGGCTCCGATCACACTGTAGACAGCCAGCATTGCCATATTGACCACAACTACACTCGCACCTGCCGGTGTTGCATACACATAGGAAATCGTCACTCCCAGAATCAGGCATACAACCGATAGAATCGCTGAATTCAGAATCACACCCTTAAAGGTCTTAAACACCCGCATGGAAGTCAGCGCCGGAAAAATAATCAGACTGGAGATCAGAAGTGCTCCCATCATCCGCATTCCCAACACGATCGTAACTGCCGTCAACACCGCAATCAGAGTATTATACAGATTTGCACGGACTCCTGTTGCCCGGGCGAAAGTCTCATCAAAGGTGATCGCAAAAATCTTATTATAGAAAAACAGATATAAGATCAGCACCGCAACCGACAGAAGAATACTGAACTGCACATCCTCACCACTCATGGCAAGGATACTTCCGAACATATAGTTATAAACATCAGTGTTCATTCCTGTCGTCATCGAAATCACCATAATCCCGATCGCCAGTGCTCCCGTAGAAATCAGTGCAATTGCCGCATCTCCTTTGATCTTGCTGCTGCCGCTGATGCGAAGAAGCAGAACCGCAGCCACCACGACCACCGGAATTGCAACCGCCAAAGGCGCCATGTTCAGCGCAGCCGCGATGGCCAGTGCCCCGAATCCAACATGAGAAAGCCCGTCTCCGATCATCGAATAGCGTTTCAGTACCAGACTGACTCCCAGAAGTGCCGAACACAATGCCACCAGGGAACCCACCAGAAACGCCCGTACCATAAATGGATAGGACATCATTTCCATAAATGTATCAAGCATTTCCCTCACCTCCCAGAAATCTCTTGCCGACTGCACTGTTTTGATATTCCTGCGCAGTTCCGTAAAACAGGGCGCTCTCCTGCAAATGCAGGATATGGCTTGCATACTGTATCGTACTTTCGATATCATGAGACACCATGACAACTGCAATTTTAGCCTCCTTATTGATTTTTTCAATCAACTGGTAAAACTCTGCAGTCACCAGCGGATCCAGTCCTGTCACGGGCTCGTCTAACAACAGGAGCTTCTTTGTGGCACACAGCGCTCTCGCCAGCAGCACCCTCTGTTTCTGTCCGCCGGAAAGATCCCGGAAGCACTGGTGTTCCATTTCCCGGATTCCTAAAAGCTCCATATTCTCTCTGGCTGCCTTCTTATCCGCTGCACTGTAAAACGGCCGCCAGCCTCTGCTGTTGAGTCTGCCGGAAAGTACCACCTCATAGACGCTTGCCGGAAAATCTTTCTGCACGACCGTCTGCTGGGGAAGATACCCGATTTCGTCTTGCTTCAATCCGTCTCCCAGCAGAATCTGCCCTTTAAAGGGCGGTTTTAATCCAAGAAGACTTTTTACCAGCGTACTCTTTCCGGAACCATTCTCTCCCACAATGCAGAGATAATCTCCCTGCTCGATCCAAAAAGACAGATCCCGAACAACCGTCTGTCCCTCATATGCGATCGAAATTCCATCACATTTTATCAATGCCATCAGTTCAAAGCCTCCTTTAATGTTTCTACATTCTTTTTCATCATGCTCAGATAAGTCTCCCCGTCTGCAAATTCCTTTGCAGTCAGATTATGACAACTGTAAAACGTCTTCACTTTCGCATGTGTCGTCTCGGCAATGGCATTTGCAATATTCTCATTACTCAGCTCCATCTTTAAGATCACCGGAATCTGTTCTTCCTTTGCTTTGTTGATCAGAAATGCCATCGTTGCCGCACTTGGCTCCGTATCGGATGCGCAGCCCGGAAATGCCGCATAGTATTTCAGACCGTATTCATCTGCAAAATACCGGAACGGAAAACGGTCTCCAAAAAGCAGCACATCGCGTTTGGCCGAACTTACCACCTCACGAAACTCATCATCCAGCTCTTCTAAAAGACTCACATACGCTTTTTCGTTCTCTTCATAAACTGCCGTCTGCTCCGGATCCAGCTCACCCAGAACATCTGCAATCTGCTCCACAATTGCAATGGCATTCTTTGGAGACGTCCATACATGTTCATCCGGGGTCAGCGTCTCATGTGTTTCGTGCTCCTCTTCCCCGTGCTCATGCTCGTGCTCTTCCTCTTCTTCATGTTCATGACCACGTTCTTCTTTCATCCCTTCTACGTGTTCTTCATTTACCGTATCCACGCAGTCGATCAGGCGAAGCAGTCTGATATGTTCTGTATCGATGGAGTCCAGAATATCCTCCACCCATTCATCGTTCTCACCGCCCACATAAATAAACAGATCACAATTCTGAATCTTCAGAATGTCCTGCGGTGTCGGCTCATAGGAGTGTGTCTCTTCTCCCGGCTTTAAAAGCATCGATACTTCTACATTATCCCCTGCAATCTGACGTACAAAATCATACTGTGGAAAAATGGTTGTCACGACATTTACTTTCTCTTCGCCGGTCTCTTTCACAGCCCCCACTCTCTGACATCCGGCCACACTTGTCACCAAAAGAAACACACTCAGCAGCACTGCCGCCTGTTTTCTCTTGTATGTTTTTCTAAATTTCATGATATGCCTGCCTTCACTGTCGGCGCTCGTAAGTCGAAAATACATACTCCAGATCAAAACAAGTATGCTCTTCACTGACTTCTGTCATTTCCCAGTTTTCCAGCTGATCCAGATTCGGGAAATACGTATCTGCCTGATATGCATGGTCGATCTTTGTTACATATACTTTGCTGCAATAAGGAAGCATCATCCGGTAAATACTTTCTCCGCCGATCACAAAGATTTCTTCCTCATCATATTTTTTCAGTTCTTCCAGCAATTCTTCTGTTGTATGCACGATCACTGCATCTTTCACATGATAATTGGGATTCCCTGTCAGCACAATATTGGTGCGGTTCTTCAGCGGCAGACCGTTCGGAAAGCTTTCCAGCGTCTTTCTTCCCATCACAACTACCTTTCCACCTGTCATCTGACGGAAAAACTTCATATCTGCCGGAATGCTGACCAGAAGTTTGTTTTTATATCCGATTGCCCAGTTTTTATCGGCTGCTACAATTGCGTTCATATTCATTTCCTCCTTTTTTTGCACAACTCCTATACCGCGATTGGGATATTCTTGATCTGAGGATGTGTCTCATATCCATCCAGCCGTACATCATCCGGTGTAAATTCATAGAAATCCTTTACCTCTGGATTCAGCCAGAATTTCGGTGCCGGAAGCGGTTCTCTTTTGATCAGTTCCTCGATCATCGGGATATGTCTGTCATAAATATGCGCATCTGCGATCACATGAACAAACTCTCCGACCTTCATATCACACACCTGTGCCAGCATATGAAGCAGCACCGCATACTGACACACATTCCAGTTATTTGCTGCCAGTACATCCTGAGAACGTTGATTCAGGATTCCATTTAATGTCAGTTTGTCACTGTCCTTTTCTTTTGTCACATTAAATGTCATGCTGTATGCACACGGATACAGATTCATCTCATGAAGATCCTGATGCACATAGATATTCGTCATGATCCGGCGGCTGTAAGGATTGTTCTTCAGATCATAGATCACACGATCGACCTGATCCATCATTCCCTCTTTATACTGATGCTTTACCTGCATCTGATAGCCGTAGGCTTTTCCGATGGAACCGTCCTCATCTGCCCAGCTGTCCCAGATGTGACTGTTTAAATCATGAATGTTGTTGGACTTTTTCTGCCAGATCCACAGCATCTCATCCACACAGCTCTTGATTCCTGTCCTTCGCAGAGTCAGTGCCGGAAACTCTTTTGAGAGGTCATAACGGTTCACAATGCCAAATTTTTTGATGGTGTACGCAGAGGTTCCATCCTCCCATACCGGGCGTACCTTTTCTCCCTCTGTACTCGTTCCGTTGTCAATAATGTCTCTGCACATCTCTATAAATACTTTATCTGCGTAACTCAATCTTATCTTCTCCTTCTAATATTCTCTGATCATACTGCTGATCTCAGAAATGCTGTCCATTTTCTGCAGCTCTCTCAGCGCATCCTTAATATGATACTCTTTCACTTTTTCTGTACTGATGACCAGTTCAGCCGCTTCTTCCTGTACATGCTTCTGCACAACTCTGCGGATACTTACCTTATGACCGCCAAATACACTTGCCACTTTCGCCAGAACTCCCGGTTCGTTTTTCACCTGCATTCTGAGGAAAAATTTATTTTTCACTTCATCAAACGGCTTCACCGGCAGATCCTGATAGCAGGTACAGCTGATTCTTCCGTTGCATCCAAACTGCAGGTTTCTGGCAACATCAATCACATCACCGACAACAGCACTTGCCGTCGGCATCTCCCCGGCACCTCTTCCGTAAAACATCGCATCATCCACAGCATCTCCGTGCACAAAAACAGCATTGAACGAATCCCGCACGGACGACAGGGGATGCTCTTTTCCAAGCAGCACCGGATACACTCCCACTTCAATCCCTTTGTCCGTATTGTGCGCAACTGCAAGCAGCTTGATCACACAGTCAAACTCTTTTGCATAGGCAATATCTTCTGCTGTGATCTTTGTGATTCCTTCTGTATAAACATCTTTAAACTGTACTCTGGAATGAAAGGCAATGGAGGAAAGGATCGCGGCCTTTCTTCCGGCATCCAGTCCTTCCACATCCGCTGTCGGATCTGCCTCTGCATATCCCAGCTCTGTTGCTTTTGCAAGTGCAGCTTCAAAACTCATGTTTTCTTCAAACATCTTGGTTAAAATATAGTTTGTCGTTCCGTTCACGATCCCCATCACTTCTGAGATCTCATTTCCGGCAAGACACTGTTTGAGCGGACGGATGATCGGAATGGCGCCTGCCACCGATGCCTCAAACAGCAGATCACAGCCATGTGCCGCCGCAAGGTCCAAAAGCTCTCCTCCGTGTTCTGCCATCAGATCTTTATTGGCTGTCACCACATGCTTTCCGGCTCCAAGTGCTTCCTCGATCATGGACTTTGCCGGTTCGATCCCGCCCATCACTTCGATCACAATCTGAATCTCCGGATCGTTTACAATCGATTTCCAGTCCGTTGTGAGAAGCTCTGTATCCACGCCTTCTCTTTTTTTATGCAGACTGTGTACCAGGATCTTTTCCACTTCCAGCTCGGCGCCAACTGTGTGTATCATACTTTCTGATCTCCTCTGGATCAATTTGTACACTCCGCCTCCAACTGTTCCAAGTCCCAGCAATGCCACTTTGATCTTTTTATTTTCCATACTCTTCACCTCTGTTTTTGAATCCGCTGTTTTTCTTTGCTCCATCTACAGACTTCTGTTTCTATAGAGTAACAAAATCTTTTCGAAAAGTAAAGCGGACATTCTTCTGTCCGCTTCTATCTATAGCTGACCTTATTGAAAGGCAATACCATATAATTCACAGGCCTGTGTAAACAATCGCTCTGTGTTTTCTGTTGCCTGAGAAGTATTCAAAGATACACTGCTCACCAGAATTTCCCGGTCCTCCATCAACTGAACCTGTATGATCTCAGTACACGGATAAGCCACTCCATCTGCCCCGATCTGATTGCAGATCAGCTGCTGCATCACGAATCCGTCTTCTGCTACCATCTCACCTACAGTAATATCCGTATAGATTCCCGCCTGACTTTCCAATGTCTTTCGGATATTTTCCACTTCTGCCGAAATTCTCTGCTCAATCGTTTCATCCGCAGCCAGAAGTGTAAAACCTGCTTTCAGCTCAATTCCATCTTTTGCGGAAGTTGCTGTGGACTCCGTAACTGTATTCTCCCCAGCCTTGAACAATGTGACATCCGTAACCCATTGATAACCATCCAGGGATACTGTCTCAAAATCCTCATATCCTTCAATCGGAGTGCCCTCATATTCTCTCTGAACGCCCTCCTCTTCTTTCACATCTGGTTCTTCCTGTGTTTCCTCCGGAACTTCTTGTGAAATCACCGCATCCTGTGTCTGTTGTACTGTCTGATCTGAAACCGCAAACAGGCCCAGTGCGACAACTGCTATCACTTCAAGCACCAACAGAATGATACCGATTCCGCCAGTGATCGCACTGGCTATGATCGCTCCTGTACTTTTCTCCGGATCCGGACCTGTATACTCTGCCTTTCCAAACGCAAGGATTGGAAGAAAAACAATACTTAAGAAAATCAGCCCACAGGCAAATCCATCTTTCTTTCCAAACACTTTTGCCAGTTTTATCATTGTAAAAATTGCAAATATCAGATTCCCCAGCGGCAGGAATCCAAAAATAAACAGCCATCCTCTCCCCCAGGTTATCCTGGTCATTACATACAAATTATAAAACGGGATCAATGACGCCCATCCGGGTTCTCCTGCTTTACAAAATACTTTCCACATTACCGCAACACAAAAAATCAGAAGCGCCAATGCTACAATTATCATTCCTATCGCTGCTGCCATCATACCTTTTCCTCCTGTTCCTTAGCTCCCTTATCCCTTTTGATCTCTATTTCATTCTCCTCTTTTGGACTGAAGAATGATTCTTTTCGATTTTAACACATCATAGCAAAAAAGTCGATGAGAATAATTCTCTTTTTGAATATTGTAATATACAGGCAGGGATTGGTGTAAACAGTACGATTTGAACATACAATTAGAAATTTCAAAAAAATTAATTTTTTTCAAAAAAGTTGTTGACAGATAAGAACTCCTGTAGTATAGTATATATTGTTCCGAGGGGAACACAAAACAAACGCGATAGTGGCTCAGCTGGTAGAGTACGACCTTGCCAAGGTCGGGGTCGCGGGTTCGAACCCCGTCTATCGCTCTTAAGAGACTGTAGATCGAAAGATTTACAGTCTTTTTTATATTTTCAAAACCCGGCATTTCTTCCACTTCCAGTTCAATCCCTGCTTGAGTTCCCTCTCCGTTTCCTTTGATAAATCAAAAGCAATACAAAAAGAGCTCTTACTACTTGTGTAGTTGAGAGCTCTCCATAATTCACGTTCTGTATGCACCATTTTTCAAAAAATGCACACTTCTTCACATTATTCTTCTGTTTTTACATCTTTTGCATCCAACTTCAGTCCCAGTTCTTCCAACTGTTTATTGTCTGCCATACTTGGAGCCTGTGTCATCAGGCAGGATGCGTCTTTGATCTTCGGGAATGCCATCACATCACGGATACTGTCTTCTTTTGCCATCAGCATGACCATTCTGTCCAGACCATATGCCAGTCCTGCGTGAGGCGGTACTCCGTATTTGAATGCATCCAGAAGGAAGCCAAACTGCTCATATGCCTGCTCTTTTGTAAATCCAAGCACCTCAAACATCTTCTCCTGTACGTCGTTCTGGAAGATTCTTACACTTCCTCCACCGATCTCATTTCCATTTAAGACGATATCGTACGCTTTTGCACGGACTCTGCCCGGCTCGAAATCAATATACTGCAGATCTTCTTCCATCGGCATCGTGAATGGGTGATGCATTGCCAGATAACGATTCTGCTCATCGCTCCACTCAAGCAGCGGGAATTCTGTAACCCACAGGAAATTGTACTGATTCTTGTCCAGAAGTTCCATCTGTTTTGCCAGTTCCAGACGTAAATTTCCAAGAACATCCCATACAACTTTGTTCTTGTCTGCCGCAAAGAGCAGTAAATCTCCTGCTTCTCCGTTCATTGCTGCAATCAGATTGTTCATCTCTTCTTCTGTCATAAATTTGGAGAAAGAGGATTTCACGGTTCCATCTTCCTGAATTGCAATATAAGCAAGTCCCTTGGCACCGAAATCTTTTGCAAATGCCACCAGCTTGTCAATCTTCTTACGCGGCATTGCTCCCTGTCCTTTTGCGTTGATACCACGGACTGTTCCTCCGTTCTCAATCGCCCCTTTGAACACAACAAATTCACTGTCTTTCACAGTCTCTGTCACATTCACCAGTTCCATACCGAAACGGGTATCCGGTTTGTCAGAACCGTAGCGGTCCATCGCTTCCTGCCATGTCATTCTCTGGATCGGAAGCTGTACATCCACATCCAGAACTTCCTTGAACAGTTTTGCAAGGAAACGCTCGTTGACTTCGATCACGTCATCTACATCCACAAAGGAAAGCTCCATATCGATCTGGGTAAACTCCGGCTGTCTGTCTGCACGAAGATCCTCGTCACGGAAACATTTTGCGATCTGGATATAGCGGTCACATCCGGAACACATCAGAAGCTGTTTGTAAAGCTGTGGTGACTGTGGAAGTCCGTAAAAACTTCCCGGATGTACACGGCTAGGCACCAGATAATCTCTTGCCCCTTCCGGTGTTGTCTTTCCGAGGATCGGGGTCTCGATCTCAAGGAAGCCTTCTTCTGCGAAAAACTGACGTGCCAGTGTTGTGACCTGACTTCTCATACGCAGGTTTCTCTGAAGATCCGGTCTTCTTAAATCCAGATAACGATATTTCAGACGAAGCTCTTCCTTTGTCTTGCTGTTTTCTTCCACCTGGAACGGCGGTACCTCGGATTCTGAGAGGATGCGAAGTTCTTCAGCACGCACTTCAATCTCTCCTGTTGCCAGGTTTTCATTGACTGCACCGCTTCTCTTCTCCACATTTCCTACAACTGCAACTACAAACTCACTTCTTAATTTTGAAGCTTTTTCCATCAGCTCTGCCTGTTCTTCTCCCTCAAATACGATCTGAAGGATTCCGGAGCGGTCACGCAGATCCATAAATACGATTCCGCCTTTATTTCTGTTCTTCTGTACCCATCCCATGACGGTTACTTTCTCTCCAATGTTTGCACTGGACAGTTCCCCGCATCGGTGTGTTCTTTTGAGTCCCTGCATTGATTCTGCCATTTCTCTGTTTCTCCCTTCTTCTCTACAACTGCTCCACATTGTCAGCATAGCAGTCTACAATCTCTGTATATCCCTGTTCCATCAGCTGTTCTTTCTGGAACTTTTTATTTTTCTTCATGTTGACGATCATCACCTGTTTTCCAAGTGCGCGCTCTGCTTTTGCCAGATTTAGGATCTTGAGCATGCCTTCCTTCGGCATCTTCTTGTCGATCAGAAATGCTTTCTTCTGTGCGGCTGTCGGTACCTGATATCCTCGTTCTAAAAGCAGCATGACAATCCGTTCAAATCCGATGGAAAATCCGACTGCCGGTGTATTCTGTCCGGTGAATTTTCCGATCATTTCATCATAACGTCCACCGCCGCCTACCGAACCGCCGAACTCGTCCATAGAAATCTCAAAGATCGTCCCTGTATAGTAAGACATTCCCCGAACCAGTGTCGGATCAAATTTCATGCAAAAATCCGCTTCCTTTGCACTTTCCACACTTGTAATAATCATCTCGAGCGAAGCCGCCGCGTCATCCGCAAGAAAGCCTTCCAGTTTTTCTTTACAGTAACGTACGCCTTCCACGTCATTCGTAATCTCTTTGAATAACTGCAAATATTTTTCCACAGACTCTTTTGCATATCCGTTTTCCTCTAATTCTGCTGCCACACCATCCAGACCGATCTTGTCCATCTTGTCCAGGATGATGAATACATTTTCATAATCACTCTCTGCAAATCCGCTGTATGCTGCCATTGCTTTTAAGATTCTTCTGTCATTGATACGGATCGTAAAGTTTTTAAAATCCAGTTTTCCAAGCAGCGTCGTCGTTGCCAGGATCAGCTCGATCTCTGCCAGATTACCTGGCTCTCCCAGAATATCGATATCACACTGCATAAACTGACGGAATCGTCCTCTCTGCGGTCTGTCCGCTCTCCAGACATTTCCCATCTGAAGTGCTTTAAACGGAGACGGCAGTTCATTTGCATTGTTCGCATAGTATCTGGACAGCGGTACTGTCAGATCGTAACGAAGTCCTCCGTCCACAACATCTTTTTCTTCTTTTGCTTCTTCGATCTTCAGCTTTTCTCCTCTTTTTAAAATCTTGAAGATCAGTTTTTCATTGTCTCCGCCCTGTTTGCTGCAGAGATTTTCAATGTGCTCTACACATGGAGTCTCAATGGATGAGAACCCAAATGCGCGGTATGTCTCTTTGATCTGTCCGATCACATAATCGCGGATCTCCATCTCCGCCGGCATCATATCTTTCATTCCGGTTACCGGTTTCTTTTTCAGCGCCATAACCATTCTCCTTTTCTCTCTATCATCTCATCAATACGGCTTTCATACTCCGTAATATTTTTCACATTTTCTATGCGGATCAGATTCGTCTCCCGTCCATTGTCCAGACGGATCTTCTCCGGAAGCACGATCTTTGTGGAGGCACCTGCCCCGGCTGCAAGGATCGTCTGTTTTTCTTCCATAATAAGTATATTGTATATTCCGGCTTTGTCAACCTTTGCATATCCAACATTTTCAAAATTTCCCGCAATATTTTTCTGCCGGTACAGATAATACGGCACAAGTCCCATGCGTTCTGCCGCCCTGGCACTCTCTTCTACCATCTGTTCGATCTCAGAATGCAGATCAATCTTGCGCTGCTCCTGGCCGAACTTCGCCGCCCGCTTGATCGCCAGCGCATGAACCGTCAGACTGTCCGGCGAAAGCTCTTCAATCTGACAAAGCGTATCCCTCATATCCTCCGCCGTCTCTCCCGGAAGTCCTGCGATCAGATCCATGTTGATATTGTCAAATCCAAGCTCTCTGGCTGCATGGAAAATGTCTTTTACATCCTGAACGGTATGCTTTCTTCCCACCAGATCCAGCGTTTTCTGCTGCATGGTCTGGGGATTGACAGAAATCCTGGTCACCGGAAATCTTCGCATCACTTCCAGCTTTTCTCTTGTAATGCTGTCCGGTCTTCCCGCCTCGATCGTAAACTCCTGCAGATACTCAAATGAAAACGACTTCTGTATCGTATCCAAAAGCTCAAAAAGTTGCTCTGCCTCCAGTGTTGTCGGAGTCCCTCCTCCGATATAGATCGTATTAAGCTTTCTTTCTTCTGCCCGCTCTCCCAGTGCCCGGATTTCCTGACAGAGCGCCTTTAAATAATCATCTACCCGGTCTTTCCACTCCGCCAGAGGGGACGAACTGAAAGAACAGTACGAACAGATGCTTGGACAAAACGGAATCCCTACATAGAGACTGAATCCCTGCTCATAGTCCAGTCTGCCAAGCAGCTCTTTTTCCCGCTCTGCAATCGCAATGCCAAGTTCTGCCTTCTGGTGACTGACTCCGTACTCCTGCTCTAAAAATGTGCAGACTTCTTTTCGGCTCATACCGGCTTCCAGTTTCTGCATAGCCAGCTTTGTCGGTCTGACACCTGTCAGCATCCCCCAGGCAAGTATCCGTCCGGTCACTTTTGACAGCCAGTCATAGACAAGCTTTGTCACCTTCTTCTTTCCATCCTGGCGGTCCGGACAGTCTGCAATTTCTGAAACAGGAACATAAAAGCAAGAATTCTCTTCCAGTTTCACTGAAACCAGAGATTCCTGCTTTTCGTCCAGATTCTGGCTGATCTCCTCATTCGGGAAAAAAGCCTTCACAATATGATATAAATTATACATATATAACGTATCTTTACTGCTGATCTGTATCATCATATTTCTCTTCCGTTTT
This sequence comes from Mediterraneibacter gnavus ATCC 29149, assembly GCF_008121495.1. Lineage (NCBI taxonomy): Bacteria > Bacillati > Bacillota > Clostridia > Lachnospirales > Lachnospiraceae > Mediterraneibacter > Mediterraneibacter gnavus. The sequence continues at coordinate 120,432 of NZ_CP043051.1, forward strand.
CTTACAAAAACGGATTATTCTCCTTTTCAAATCCGATCGTTGTTGCCTCCATATGTCCCGGATACACCTGTGTATCTTCCGGAAGGCTCAGCAATCGCTCTTTTACCGAACGCACCAGTGTACTCATACTGCCTGTCGGAAAATCTGTTCTTCCAACAGAGCCTGCAAACAGTGTATCTCCGCTGAAAAGAACCTCCTCTTCTTCTATATAATAACAGCATCCTCCCGCCGTATGCCCCGGAGTGGAGATCATACGGATCTGATATCCTGCAAGTGCGAGAGATGCCCCATCTTCCAGAAACTTGGCGTCCGCAAACACATAGCCCGCTCCATATGCAACAGACAGATTCACATTGGCATCTGTCAGAACCTTCTGCTCCAGTGCACTGGCATAGACAGGAACTGACCATTCCCTGCGCAGTGTGTCAATTCCCATAATATGATCAAAATGACCATGTGTCAGGAGAATTCCCTGCAACTGAAGACCTTCTGTCTGGATAAATTCGACAAGCGGCGCAGATGGTGCCGCCGGATCCACAACAAAACATTCTTTTGTATTTTCATTGTACACCACATAACAGTTGGTGCCGACCATTCCGATCACAAATTTTTTGATTCTCATTTTTCTCTACCCCGCTGTCCGTTCAATATCCAGAACTCCTTCTACATTTCGCAGTTTTTTTATGATAAGATTCAGCTGTTCTCTGCCCTTTACAATAAATCCCATTTCCAGTGTAGCAGTTCCTTTTTTGCTGGTTCGTGTATTCATAGATCTGACATCGATCTTTTCTTCTGTAAATACCTTTGTTACATCCAGAAGCAGTCCCTGCCTGTCGTTTGCATACATCTTCAGCTCTGCCAGATACTGACCTCCGCCTTCCGTCTCTGCATTATTCTCCCACTCTGCATCGATCAGACGCTCCCGCTCCACAGCAGACAGATGCAGCATATTCACACAATCTGTACGGTGGATCGTCATACCTCTTCCTCTGGTCACAAATCCTACGATTTCATCACCCGGAACCGGATTGCAGCACTTGGAGAAGCGCACCGCCATGTCATCGATTCCCTTAACCACGATCCCGCTCTTTGATTTTGCAATATGCACCTTCTGATTGTTTGCCTCAGAAATCTTCTCCAGGATCGTCGCATCCGTAATCTCTTTTTTGTGATCTTTTCCATACTCTTCTACCAGACGGTTGACTACCTGACCTTCCTTTAGTCCACCGTGTCCGATTGCTGCCAGAACTGCATCCCAATCCCGGAATCCATACTTTCTCTGGACGATCTGCAGATATTTTGGCTTCATGATATCCGCCTGTGCGATCGACTTGGATTTAAAGTATGCGGCAATCAGCTCTTTTCCTCGAATAATATTCTCTTCTTTAAACTCATGCTTAAACCACTGATTGATCTTATTCTTTGCCTGTGTGCTCTTTACGATGCTCAGCCAGTCCCGGCTCGGACCTTTGGAATTCTGAGATGTCAGAATCTCAATACGGTCTCCGTTCTGGATTTTGTAATCAATATTGACCAGCTTGCCGTTGACACGTGCACCTACCATCTTGTTGCCCACTGCACTGTGGATTGCATAGGCAAAATCCACCGGAGTAGAACCGTTCGGCAGGTTCTTCACATCTCCGTTCGGAGTGAAACAGTACACATCTTCTGCAAACAGATCCAGATCGCCTTTTAAGAGACTCAAAAACTCTCTGTTGTCCGACATATCCCTCTGCCACTCCAGAATCTGCCGAAGCCAGCTTAACTTTTCTTCCTCACGGCTCTTATTATTCTTAGCCGAACCGCCGCTCTCCTTATATTTCCAATGGGCCGCAATACCGTACTCTGCCGTCTTGTGCATCTCCTCTGTACGGATCTGAATTTCAAACGGCTGTCCTGCCGGCCCCATCAGAGTCGTATGCAAAGACTGGTACATATTCGCTTTCGGCATGGCGATATAGTCTTTGAATCGCCCCGGAATCGGTGTATACATCTCATGGATCACACCCAACGCCGCATAACAGTCTTTGACCGAATCTACGATAATGCGCACGGCAAACAGATCATACACCTGATCCAGAGTCTTATTCTGATTGACCATCTTTTTGTAAATACTGAAGAAATGCTTCACTCTTCCATATACCTTTGCCTGAATATGGGCATTCTCCATATGGTGAGAGACCTCTGCCACGATCTGCTGCACAAACTCTTCCCGCTCTGTCTTTCTCTCATTTAAATCCTTTACCAGCTGGAAATACACTTCCGGCTGATAATATTTTAAAGAAAGATCATCCAGCTCTGTCTTGATTTTGGAAATACCCAGCCTCTGCGCGATCGGAGCGTAGATATCCATCGTCTCTCTGGCTTTTTCCTTCTGTTTTGCCGGAACCATAAACTCCAGCGTTCTCATATTGTGCAGGCGGTCTGCCAGCTTGATAATGATCACACGGATATCTTTTGCCATGGCAAGAAACATCTTGCGCAGGTTTTCTGCCTGCACTTCCAATTTATCCTTAGAATAAGACAACTGGCCCAGCTTTGTGACTCCATCTACAAGCAGCGCTACCTCTTCGCCAAACTCTCTTGTAATATCCTCCACTGTCATCTCTGTATCTTCAACCGTATCATGGAGCATTCCTGCCACGATCGTCTCCTTATCCATCTCCAGATCCGCCAGAATGATCCCCACCCAGAGCGGATGAATGATATAAGGCTCTCCGGACTTGCGGACCTGCTCTTTATGTGCCTCTCTGGAAAGCTTATACGCCTTCTCGATGAGAGAAATATCTGCGGATGGATGATACTTTCTTACCCTTGCAATCAACGCTTCATATAACTGCTCAGGGTTTTGATAATCTTCAGGTGCTTTCACGGCATGGCCATCCACCATTTCCAGATTTTTATTCAGAAGTTCATATTCCAGCGTACCTGCCATATCAAATCCCCCTTTTCTTTTTATCGTAAAATTCCATATGGATTAGTATATCATCATTATTGATAATTTACCACTGTAATCTGTATGCTTTTGTTTCCTCTGTATTCATTGACCGACGGATAAAATGTCAGCGCCACCTCTTCTTTTCCCTGCAGATACTCCATACACTCCTGTACCTCTCCGAAATAGATCGCCTCCATTTTCCGTCCATTTCGATCCAGAACCTGAAATTTCAGGACATTCTGATTCTTCCCGATCACACGGAGATTCTGTACTTTTAAGTTTTTTTCCGCAAACAACGGCTTTGTATTTCCTTTCCCGAAAGGCTCCAGAAGTTCCAGTTCTTCAATCAGCTCTTCTGTTACATACGCAAGAGGAAGTTGCATGTCAATGGATACCTTCGGCATCAGATCCTGACTGGTCAGCTCACAGAGTTCATTGATCGTTCTGCGGAAACGTTCCACATTCTCCTCTTCCAGAGATAGCCCTGCCGCCAGCTTATGGCCTCCGAATTTTGTGAATAACGCCCTGCATTTGCACATTTCCTCAAACATATGGTAGCTTTCAATGGAACGCCCCGACCCTTTGACGCCATGTTCTCCCTGCGTCAGAACAAACACCGGCTTATAATATTTTTCTTTCAGTCTTCCGGCAATGATCCCCGCAATACTCTCATGACAGTCCTGCAGATACACGACCAGTACTCGATCCTCTTTCAAATCCGTTGTCTCGATCTGTTCAACTGCCTGCTCTACCCCTTTTTCTGTCATTTCCTTACGGCTGTCATTCAATGCTTTTAAATCTTCTGCCATCATGACAGCTTCTCTTCTGTTCTTCACCTCAAGGAGCTCCAATGCCCGCTTTGCCGTATCCAGCCGCCCGCTCGCATTGATACATGGTCCGATGACAAATCCGATGTGATAGGCAGACAATCTCTCTATCGGTACCTGCGTGCATTCCATCAATGCTTTCAGACCTTCATTTTGCGTGCGTTTCAGCATTTCCAGCCCCTGTTTTACAAAAATCCGGTTCTCATCCACCAGATCCATCACATCCCCCACGGTCGCAATCGCCACATTTTCCATCAGAAAATCTACATCATCTGCATCCTGCCCCATGACATTATATAACGCTTCCACCACTTTATACACAACTGCCGCACCGCACAGACCTTTAAACGGATAAGGATCTCCCGGTAAATGCGGGTTGACCACTGCATCTGCATCGGGAATCAGATATTCTTTCTCTCCTCCTGCTTCTAGATAAGGTACTTCATGGTGATCTGTCACAATGATCGTCATCCCCTGCGCTTTCCCGTAAGCAATCTCTGAAGCGGCTGCGATCCCATTGTCACAGGTAATGATCGTATCTACACCGTCCTCCAATGCCCTGTCAATGAGCATCTGATTGAGGCCGTATCCATCCTTCATCCGATCCGGAATATCCGTATCCACCAAAGCTCCCAGACTTTCTAATCCTGTTTTCAAAATATACGTCGCATTGACTCCGTCGATATCATAATCTCCGATCACACGGATTTTTTCGCCTTCCCGGATTTTTTCCTCCAGAATCTCCACTGCCGTATCCATATTTTTCATCAGCATCCCATCGTGCAGATCTGCAATCGTTCCATTTAAATAATAGTCAATATTCTGATCGCCTAAAATATCCCTGTTTCGGATCAGGCGCGCGATGATCGGGGAAATATGATATTTTTCCGCAATCTGCGTAAAATCCGCTTTCTTCATGGATACAAACCACTTTTCCATGTCAGTTCCTCCCAAGTATCTTTCTTGTTTTTCTAGCTGTTAATTTTTATTGTAGCATACTAAAAATTTTCTGTAAATCTGTCCAGAACTGGAGTGCGCAAGCACGACGATTGCGCATGGATAGGTGGGGAATGGTGTGAACGGTAACAAGAACTGTTCTGCCAGCGAATATTTTATTCAAACATCTTCCGCCAAAGCCAAATTTCCCGTACCATAAAACAGTGCCCCATGCCTTTCGGCACAGAGCACTGCTCATGTTTAGGAAGAATTTTTTATTTTTATTTATTTGCGTCTTTTCAGGAATGCCAGAAGTGCTGCTCCTCCTGCAAGAAGTCCGGATACTGCTCCGGCGATCGGAGTGGCATCTCCTGTCTTCACTGCTTTGTTTGGAGTACCAGTTGACGGTTTCTGTGTTGTAGACTGACTATTGTTTCCATTATTTTGTCCGTCATTGTTTCCATTTCCCGGTTTGTTGTTATCCGGTTTATTATTGTCTGGATTTTCTGGTTTTTCAGTCTGCGTTTTTTCCTCCAGTGCATCGATCGCAGTTCTTACTTTCTGTACTGCTGTATCAATGTCTGCCTGAGATGCCTCTTTGTCTGCAAGAATAAACTGCGCTGCCTCCACTTCTTTCTGAAGTGCTTTTACTGTCTCTTCGGTATACTTATCTGCCTGTTCCAGACGTTCCTCTGCTTCTTTTATAACAGCTGTAAGCTTTGATTTATCTGTAGAAACAGCTGCTTTCTGGAAGAGTGCTGTAATATTGGCATCTGCATTGACATCACAGAATGTATACTCTGCCACTGCACCAACAGACTGTCCATTTACCAGTACATCACTGATCACATATCCTTCTTCCGGCTGGATCACAAATGTCTGGCTCATACCGCGTTCTACTTTTACAGTACCGCATGGAGTGATGCTTCCGCCCTCTCCTGCTGCTGCCATAATTGCAAACTCTTTCTGGATCGGTGCAATATTCATTGCTGCATCCAGTGCATTCTGTGCCGCATCTACTGTTTCCTGTGTCGCTGCCGGATCTGCTGCTACTGCTTTCGCTGCATCCAGTACTTCCATCAGATTCTGAACATCTTCCGGAACATAGTCCTCTGCATGTTTCAGAAGTTCTTCTGCTGCTGCAATGGACTCGTTGAGTTTTGTCTTGTCAGCCTGTACTGCTTCTTTTTCTGCGAAGAATACTTCAATGCTTGCATCTGCACGAACTGCCTCAAATTTGTACTCTGTAACAGCTCCAACGGATTCTCCATTTACAAATACTTCTTTTACTTCAAATCCTTCATATGGTTGGATTGTAAATACCTGATCTTTTCCTTCTTCTACTTTCACTGCACCGCTTGGATCAATGGTTCCACCGCCATGTGCAACTGCTGTGATCGTAAATTCTTTCTGTACCGGTGGTTTTTCCTGCAATTTTCCAATTGCATCTCGTACAGCTGTCACAGCTGCATCAACCTCTGTCTGGCTCGCATCCGAATTATCAAATACATTCTGCGCAAGATCTACTGCGTCTTTCAGCGCTTTTACAGATTCTTCTGTGTAAGCATCTGCTCCCGCAAGTTTCTGAGCCGCATCTGCAAGAACTGCTTTCAGGGCTGTCTTATCTGCTTCTGGTACAGCCGGTTTTTCTGCCAGACCTTTTGTTGCTTCTTCTACTGCTTTTGTAGCTGCATCTACACTTTCCTGTGTTGCGTTTTCATCTGCTGCTACTTTTTCTGCTTCTGCTACTGCATCTTTCAGCGCTTTCACGGACTCTTCTGTATACTTGTCCTCTTCTTTCAGCGCTTCTTTGGCTGCATCGATTGCTGCTTTCAATGCATCTTTGTTCACTACAACTGGCGCTTTTTCTTCTACCAGAGTAATGTCAAATTTATCAAGCTGTGGCGCATTCTTTTCTGGTGCTGTAAATACCAGTGTTCCATCACCTGCTTCATTTACTACAAACTCGATATCTTGTGTGTGTGTTGCTTTTGCCTGATCTCCAGCTCCTATTTTCATAACTTCTGTCTGAGCCGCAATTTTATTATCAGCCTCAGACCAAGTCAATCCATTATTTGTATCACCGCTACGGAACTGTACAGTTGCTTTATATTTCCCCGGTTTTTCTGCATGATAGTGTAAAGTAATCTGATCACCACTATTCATTGCATTTACAAAGTATCCATTGCTTGCCCAATCGGCTGCAGACACCTGTAATGGCCATGCTTCACCTGTTCCTACATTCTTTAATGCAAAATGCTCTGCCTCTGCTGTGATTGCTGTTCCATTTACTTCTGTCGGGAAATTGAAACGGTTTTCTTCTGTATATGCTGCCGGAGCAAATTTAGCAACAACCGTTGCATTTTCCTTCACATCTTTTAATGTATAAGATGTGACAGCTCCTACAGATTCACCATTTACCAGAACATCCGCTACCTTATGTGTCTTGTCTGGTGTGATCTTGAATGTAACATCATTTCCTTCTGTAACTGTTGTAGCTCCATCTGGTGTAATTGTACCACCGTCTCCTTCTACGGAAGCATTCACAGTAAACTCTGCTCTCTGAATATCATCCCCAGGTGTGATTTCAAACATATCGAGCTGTGGAGCATCTTTTGTGTCTCCTTCTAATGTCAAAATACCTGATCCTGCTTTTGTTGCCACAATATCAAAATCTACTGTTTTGGTTTCATTCGCATTTGTATTTCCTGCTACAACAGATCCGGCTTTGATATTTCCCGCATCATCTTTCCATGCCAAACTATTGTCTGCAGATCCGCTTCTATAAGTCAGTTTAACATGATATGTCCCTGGTTTTTCTACCTTATACGGAATTGCAATCGTATCATCTCCATTCAAGCAATTGATAAATTTCTTATTACTTGCCCAGTCACCATCTGATACTGACAACTTCCATTTTTCGTCTGCTGCACCAGTGTTATGTAATTCCGCAAATTCAGCTTCCAATGTTGCATTGGCTTTTTCTCTCCATGGGAATACAAACGGATCTTCTGCTGTGTATTTTTCACGTTTTACTAATCCATCTTTCGCTTTTTTCAGAGCTGTTTCTGCTTCATTTCTCTTTTCCGGAGTTGCATTTTTATCTTCTAAAACAATCTTTGCCTGTTTCAGAGCTGAATCAAATTCATCCCATCCAGAAGTAAACCAGTCTTTCTTATACGATTCACATTCCTTTACAAGTGCAGCCAATGAGCCTTCGCTGCTCTCCATATCTTTGATGTTAATTTTTGCCTTTTTGTTAAATCCAAGGATTGCTCCTTCGCTCACATCTGTAATTTCAGCTGTGAAATACTGATCACCTGTTTTGTTCTTATTACGTCTTGTTTTAACGTCTGCAGTTGTTTCTGTCTGACCTTCCTCTAACACAATTTCCGGAATCAATGTCGTATCATAATCATCCTGAATTGCTGTCCCCGGATTTGGCTGTAATTTTGCTGTTATTTTACCTTTTGTTCCACCAACACGTTTTACCTTTAAAGATTTTGTTTCATCTTCATTCATCGTATATGAATCAGACTCCAGCTCGATCATACCTTTTCCGCCATTGTTGATAACAGCTGCAGCCTCAATTCCAGCGGCTTTTCCTGTAACCTTTAATTTAATCGTATGATCTCCATCTTCCAGATCAGGTGTCTCAAACCATTTTTGTCCAACAGCACGTTTTGATGCTTTTGTATCAACCGTAACTGGTTTACCATCATCCACTGTAATTTCAACTGTTCCATGTCCTGGATCCACTGTTCCAAAGAGATATGCTTTCGTTCCATGGAATTTCAATTCAAATTCTGCATCTTTATTTGCCCATGTATTTGTACCATTGATGTATTGTGGTTGATTTTCATCATGCCATGTTCCCTTAAAAGTAAATCCTTTTCCATCTTCCACATTTTTATCTGTTACATCAATCACTTCCATACCCTTTGGAATCGGATTGGCTTTTTCCATACCTTCTGTAGTTTTATACACTCCAACTTCACTAATCATTGGAACCTTTCCATCTGTTGTCCCTACTGTGATTTTAATCTGACGCGCTGTTGTCTCGCTTGTTCTACAAAGGCGTTTCGCACCAATAGTTTTTCCTTCTTCCAACAGAGTCCATGCACCACTGTCTCCATTGCGATACTCTACCTTGTAATTATTGATTCTCTGACCGTTCTGAATTGCCTCCTCAACTGATACAACATCAAACTTCGTTTCTTTTCCTAAGTCTATTAAAATTTCACCTGACTTTGTTCCATCATCTGTCGTCCAATATGTATCGTCATTCTCATCAATCATATTGCTTGGTTTGTAGGTTTGAGCATTCCCTCTGACAGAAGATACCTTTACAGATGCCCCCTCTGCTTTTGCCAGGTTTTCATCAAATGATTCTTTGACATTCTTACCAAACTCTTCTACACGTTTCAGAATCGCTTCATCTACTGTTCCCTGATTATTTGGTGGCACATTCAACAGTAATGTTGCATTATGTCCGACAGAATTGAAATACATATCGCTCAGTTCTTCCATCGTTTTTGGAGTGTTTTTCTGTGTTCCCCAGAACCAACCAGAAGTAATACGAGCATCTGCTTCCGGAACGGTCCACTGGTTTCCATCTTCAAAACCAACTGTCGCATTTCCCTGCTTATTGCTGTTAATCGTATTTGCATTTTTATCTACTTTCGACTTTGACCATGTATCTTTTCCAGCGATTCCCAACTCATTTCCAATCCAACGAACCGTAGTGTATGCTTCTGCCCCAAATAGCATACAGTCTGCATCTCGTCCGTCTACACCTTTACCTTCGTATTTCTGAATTGTATCAAACCATTTTTGGAAATTATACTCTTGCGCATTGGCTCCACTTCCTTTGGCTCCATCCATCCAAACTTCTACAAACTTCCCGTTATTTCCATACTTTGGATTCCCAAGAATCTCTTCCAGTTGGTTGTTATAAAACTCATTATAATCCTTTTTATCATTTTCTGGTGTTGTCGGCTGCCCATTCTCATCTTTGTAGCCATAACTCGGTTCATGAATATCCCACGGAGACAGATATAATCCCATATCCATATTCTGATCTGTACATGCTTTGGATATCTCTGCCAGAATATCTGATTCTCCATTTTTATCTTTATAGCCAGACTCTTTCACATCATAATCTGTATATTTACTGTCCCAAATACAGAATCCATCATGATGTTTTGCTGTTACGATCAGCTTTTTAAATCCGGCATCCTTCAAAGTCTTTACTAAAGTTTCTGCATCAAAATCATTTTTTAATGTAAAGATCTCGCTTGGTGCTTTATTTCCGTAGTGCTCACCCCATTCAATCTCATTGAACGTATTTGGTCCAAAATGGCAGAACGCTGCAAGTTCCTCTTTCTGATACCTAAATTGGTTTGCATCCGGCACTACATCGTCCGGTTTTGGAGCGTCCGCTGTTCCGCTCAGACCTTCATCCCCGATCCAGTTTGTTGTTTCTGCTGCTCTTAGTGTTACCGTTCCCCCCATGAAACCTGTTGTTGTCACTACACCGGCAAGCAGCATTGACATCCACTTTTTGTACAAAGCTTTCTTTTTCACCTTTTTTCTCCTTTCTGACATACCATATTTATATATGGGATTATACTCCCTCACTTAAATTTTTATCAATTTATTATTTTCCAATTTTTAGTTAAATTTTTCCAGTTCAGGGTAAATTTTTAACCATTTTCACCATGGCACACAAAAAACCCTTAGATTATGTGTCTGTTTTCCACATAAACCAAGGGTTCTCTCACTTACTTTTCGTTATTTTTTCTTTTTTGATGTTCCAACTTTTGCAGGTTCTGCTTTTTTCCCGATCTTCGTCTTCATCACATACCACAGAGCACCTGTGATACATACGGAAGAATACGCTCCGCAGATAATACCTACCATCAGAGGAAGTGCAAATTCTTTAATGGAGCTTACCCCCATAATAAACAGTACCGCCACCATAACAAATGTTGTCAGAGAGGTATAAATACTTCTTGTCAGAGTTCTTGTGATACATCTGTTTACCAGCGTATCCAGCTCTTCTGTACGTTTCTTTGTCTTCATCTCCTCACGGATTCGGTCAAAGATAACGATTGTTGCATTGATAGAATATCCGACAATTGTCAGCATACATGCAATAAATGTATTTCCTACTGAAATTCTTGCGATCACATAGAAAGCAAGCACCACCAGTACATCATGGATCAGTGCAACTACTGCACTTGTCGCAAACCGGATATCTTTAAACCGCAGCCAGATATAAAGCAGCATAAAGACTGTGGCAATGGCAACCGCAATGATTGCATCCACACGCATCTCGGAGCTTACGGTAGAACTGATGTTTTCAGTCGTAATATCCTTTTCTTCTACTCCGAATTCATCTGCCATATATTTTGCAAATGCTTCTCGTTTTTCCAGATCCAGCGTCTGTGTCTTGAAAATGACCTGATTACTGTTTGCAACGGTCTGTACCTGGATGTTTGGATCATCTGTCACCTTCTCCAGATCCGGAATCATTGTTTCATCAATCTCTTTCAACGTATATGCTTTGTCAAATGTTACATTTGTAGATGTACCGCCCTTAAATTCCAGACTGTAATTGAGGGCACCTTTTCCTGTTCCTGCATTCACTCCCATAAACACAAATCCAACCAGAATCACTGCGACCGATACCGCAAAGAAAATCTTACGTTTTCCAAGGAAATCAATCGGCTCACGCTCTTCTTTAATCCGTCCGTAAAGCTTTGTATTTCGAATTCCAACTGCATAGAACGCATACACGATCATCCGGGTGATCACCAGAGCTGTAAACATGGAAACTACGATACCAAGCGCCAGTGTCTGTGCAAATCCTTTGACAGTACCGCTTCCTTTCAGCCAAAGCACTGCTGCCGCAATCAGTGTTGTAATATTTCCATCTAAAATCGCAGACATTGCTTTATGAAAACCTGCATTAAGCGCAGATTTTACAGATTTTCCAGCCGTCAGCTCCTCTTTTACACGCGCAAAGATAATTACATTCGCATCGACCGCCATACCGATACCAAGAATGATACCCGCGATACCCGGCAACGTCAGTGTGATATCAAATGCATTGAGCAACACCAGGATCAATCCAGTGTAGATTACCAGTGCAAGACTGGATGCAAGTCCCGGCAGCAGATATACCATGCACATAAATACAAATACAATCGCAAGTCCGATCGCACCTGCCATCAGACTGGTACTGATTGCTTCTTCACCAAGCTGCGCTCCAACTACATTAGAACGGATTTCTTCCAATTCTACACTCAGGCCACCGATACGGATCGTAGAAGCCAGCTGCTCTGCCTCTTCATATTCCATGGATCCTTCAATGATTGCCTGACCATCTGTAATTTCTGCATTTACTCTTGGGACACTGATCAATTCACCATCATAATAGATCGCAATCGTCTCTTCCGCTTCCTTTGCCGCTTTCGTTGCCTCTGCAAACTTTTCAGTACCTTCCTTTGTCATAGAAAGCTGAACAACATTTTCATTTGCTCCTGTTGTGGAATCCTGATAAGAACCGGACTTTGCACTCTTGATATCTGTTCCGGTCAAAACGACAGATCCTTCTTCCTTTAACTCATCCATACTTTTTGCAAGCACATAGTGTCCTGAGGTATCCAGTCCATAATTCGGATTTCCGTCACTGTCCTTCTCTTTGATAAAATACAGGGATCCCGGCTGCCCCAGCTCACTTAAGATTTCATTCGCATCTGTCACACCAGGGATTTCGATACTGATCCGGTTATCCCCTTCCTGATAAACCGTTGCTTCTGTACTGTACTGTTCTACACGCTTCTGAAGCTTGTAGATTGTATCACTCATATCCTCCTTGGAAGGAGTATCCCCTTTTACCTGATAGGTAATACTGACTCCGCCTTCCAGGTCAAGTCCAAGCTTGATATTCTTTGCTGCCCCCGTCTGTCCTTTTCCAAATCCGACCACCGTTGTAAATCCAAGAAGTGCAATCAGCACCACGGTCAGAATCAGACTGATAATCCCTTTACTCTTCTTCATGATCTGCCATCCTCTCCTGATCAGCCAGTGCCGCCTTGATCATAATCGCACATTCCACACGCCTGCGCTCCATCTCACAACTTACCTCGTATGTATCATTGATCGTATGATGGAATTTATAAGAATTCGCCATACATCCGCCGCTGCAGTAAAATCTTGCAAAGCAGTTTCTGCAACTGTCTTTGGAATACACACTGCATCCTCTGAATTCTTCCGGAATCTCCGGCTTTGTAATTCCTTCCTCTACATTTCCCAGCAGGAATTCTTCCTGACCAACGAACTGATGACACGGATACAGATCTCCCCAAGGCGTAACTGCCAGATATTCTGTTCCGGAACCACATCCGGACAGACGTTTTGCCACGCAAGGACCGCCTTCTAAATCCAGCATAAAGTGGAAGAACGTAAACCCTCTGCCTTCCCGTTCTCTGTCTACCATGATTTTTGCCAGCTTATCATACTCTGCAAAAATCTTCGGAAGATCTTCTTTTTGAATCGCATACGGATCTGTATCTTCCCCGACTACAGGCTCAATTGAAATCTGCTCAAATCCCAGATCTGCAAAATGCAGGACGTCCTCTGAAAAGTCCAGATTTTCTCTTGTAAATGTTCCTCGTATATAATACTTTTCCTGATTTCTGCTCTCTGCCAGTTTCTGGAATTTCGGAACGATCAGATCATAACTTCCTTTTCCATTCCTAAACGGACGCATTCTGTCGTTGACTTCTTTTCTTCCATCCAGACTGAGCACCACATTGTCCATCTCTTTATTGACAAATTCCTGCACTTCATCATTGAGCAGAACTCCATTTGTTGTCAATGTGAAACGGAAATGCTTGTCGTTTGTCTTCTCCAGCTCTCTTCCATAGGCAACCAGATCTTTTACTACCTGCCAGTTCATCAACGGCTCTCCGCCAAAGAAATCAACCTCGAGATTTCTTCTCTTTCCTGAATTTGCCACAAGGAAATCCAGCGCTTTCTTTCCGACTTCCAAAGACATCAGCGCACGGCGTCCATGATACTCACCCTCTTCCGCAAAGCAGTATTTGCAGGCAAGATTACAATCATGCGCAATGTGCAGGCAAAGTGCCTTAACAACTGTCTTTCTTTCTTTTACCTCTCCGATATAGCTCTCATAAACATCCTGTGTAAACAACTGACCTGCCGCTGTCAGCTCTGCCACTGCCTCCAGAAGATCTCTCAAATCTTCTTCTGCATAAATATCGCCAAGCTTTTCGAGCAGATATTCTGCCGTCTTCTCTTCTTTTAACGTTTCCGGCGTATGGGCAGGGTTCATGGCCTCCAGACAGCCGATCACATCATACGCAATCTTGTCCACGACATGCACAGATCCGCTGTTCACATCCAGGACAATATGATATCCATTATTCTGGTACTGATGAATCACAACAGTTACCCCTCTTTCATTTAAATTTTATATTTTTGCATAACACACGTAAGGCAGCGACCACGGCCGCTGCCCTCATGTCTGATATTCAGTTTCTTATTTTTTGTGTTCACAAACCTGATTTCCTACTGTACAGGATGTCTTACATGCTGACTGACAAGATGTCTGACATTCTCCGCATCCACCTTTTTTCACTGTATGATTCAATGTCTGAGTATTTAATGTTTTGATATGTTTCATTTCTATTCCTCCTAATGTGTATGCATAAGCATCTAGTTTTCTTAGAATTATAACACATCCTGATCACTTTTTAAAGTATTTTTTTACTGTTCCATCTGTCTGCCCAGAAATTCTGCTGCCACAGCTGCCATTTTTTCTTCCACTTCACTGAATTTTTTGTGTTCTTCTTTGTGTAAAAACACCACTGTTCCCATCACGTCCCCGCCACTGATAATCGGACAAATAATTTCCTGAGAATATTCCTCACCCCCGGCGAATATCGGAATATAGTCCGCTTTCCTTTTTTCTGTACGGATCTGCTTTCGAGCCTGTATTGCATACTCCAGTTCTTTACTGATATAACGGTTCAGCAGCTCCTTGCTCCCATTTCCCGATGCTGCTACAATCTGATCCATATCAGTAAGACACACAATACAGTTCATGGTATGTGCAAGGCTTTCTGCGTACAGTCCGGCAACAGCACCGATTTCTCCGATCGGAGAATACTTTCTTAAAATCACACTGCCTTCTCTCTCGGTAAAAATTTCCAGTGGATCTCCTTCCCGAATACGAAGTGTCCTTCGAATTTCTTTTGGAATCACCACCCTGCCAAGGTCATCAATTCTTCGTACAATTCCTGTCGCTTTCATCTTATCTTCTCCTTATATCTGGTTTTTATCGATAACAATCTGCTATTAGTATCGCTCATTTTTTAGAAATTATGAGTTATTTTACCAGTTTTATAAGAATTCATGAGGGATGTATTTTTTCCGAAAAGAGTAACTACAAGAGATTTTCTATCGTTCTCTCTGTACGTTTACTTCCTCACGAAATCATACCGCCGATCATTCCACCTCCTGTGCAAAGAATACACACGATCAAAAGCTGAGGAAACGGCTCCTGAATGCTGTGGTAAATACCAAAGGAAATCAATACAAGAAGCAGAAAATACAGCACACCGATTCCAAGCCCCCAGACAAATTTCCTGACCCTTGCCATTTTCCCTGCTACAAAACCACCTGCCAGTGTAGACAAAATATACACGGTCAAAATCCCTGCTGAAACATGTTTTTCCTCCAGTCCACATTTGTAAAGCAGTACTGTCAAAATCAAAAGGAGCACACCTGTTACAAGGTATGCACACAACAGGGATTTTAAAATCCAAAGTCCTTTTTTCTGCATTGAATTTTCAACATTTGCTTTCTTTTCCATATACGCTCTCCTCCCGGCTCATTTACAGCTAATACACTGTATGAGTCCGAAAAGCGTTTTATGTCCATCGTTCCATTGGTATCAGCTTTTTTTCTGTATCCAGCAGGCAACACATTGTTGTCTGTCACACTCACAATGTTCCCCTATCATTGTCTCTTTTCCCAACTCATGTAGCGGTGTGTCAATGATATGCATCAACTGACTAACAATATCATTCTCTAAAAATTTTATCATTTCATCATCTGCAATAGTTTGCCAATCTACCAGAAGATATTTAAAAGGGAAAACCCCTCATTTACAATCCTTTTCCCGCTTGAAAATAAAATTTGTAAATGAAGGGTTTTCTATTTTTATTCGCTCATCTGCTTATACTGCTGTGCGATATTTTTCACATGGTCTCCCATTCTTTCAAAATCTGTCAACATCTCTGTAAAAATGATTCCGCTCTGAGGTTTACATTTTCCTTTTTTCATACGCTGCATCTGTTTCTTAAAGTACTTATCTCTCAGATCATCGATCTTCTGCTCTGCCGCACTGGCTTCAAAAAGAACCTGCGTCATATCGCTGCCCTCTTCGTTTTTCACGATATCAAGTGCTGTCAGACACTGTTTTTTCATCTCTTCGATTTCTTCCAGTGCTACATCAGAAAATGACAGATTCCACTCTTTGAGATCTTTTGCATATCCTGCCAGATTCATGGCATGATCCCCGATACGCTCCAGGTTTCCGATCACAGCATAATATCCATTAATGATCTTGGAATCCTCTGTCGATTTCTCATTGGAGATCAGAGATACGATATACTCTGAAATCTCACGGTTTAAATAATCGATATAGGTCTCTCTTTCTGAAATCTTCTCCATATCTTTTTCATTATACTGAATCAGAACATCATATGCTTTTGCAATATTCTTCGATACCATATCGCGCATTCTCTCGATTTCATCCCGAACCTGTGAAAGTGCTACCGCACTGGAGCCGATCGCATAGTTGGATTCAAACCGTGTGATGTACTTGAGTCTGTAATCTCCATCGTCTTCTTTCTTGCTGTCCGGCAGGATCTGGGTTGCGATTCTTGCCATGACATTGCCAAATGGAAGCAGGATCAATGTTGTTACAATATTAAATGTTGTATGCACATTGGCAATCTGTGCCACCGGATTTCCAGGTGTGAGTGCTTCCATCCAGGAGACAAACGGAGTTGTCATACAGATGACCGTAAACAGGATCGATCCGAAAATATTGAACATCAGATGGATCACGGTTGTACGCTTTGCATTGACTTTCATTCCAATCGATGCTAAAACTGCAGTAATACAGGTACCGATGTTCTGTCCAAACAAAATGTATACTGCGCTGGAGAGCGGCACCATTCCAGTTGCCGCAAGCGCCTGCAGGATTCCGACAGATGCAGATGATGACTGAATGATCGCCGTAAAAATCGCACCGATCAGAATACCTACCAGCGGATTCTCAACTGTTGTCATAAAGTTGATAAATGTCTGTGAATCCTGAAGCGGAACCATGGCATCTCCCATCATTGCCATTCCCATAAATAAAATTCCAAGTCCGGAAAAAATCCCGCTGATATGATGTACCTTTTCATTTTTAATGAACATCATCGCAGCTACACCGCCGATTGCAAAAATCGGAGCGATTGCCGAGATATCCAGTGCGATCAACTGACCTGTGATCGTTGTACCGATATTTGCACCCATGATTACCCAGACTGCCTGACTTAATGTCATCAGACCGGAATTTACAAATCCAACCAGCATAACTGTGGTTGCGGAAGAAGACTGAATCACGGCTGTGATCACAGCTCCAACCAGAACTCCTTTAATACGGTTGGAAGTCAGCTTCTCCAAAATCGACTTCATTCTGTTTCCGGCAGCAGCTTCCAGGCCGTTGCTCATCATATGCATTCCGTACAGAAACAGTGCAAGTCCCCCCAGCAAGGAAAGTATATCTGTTATCCCCATTGTATCTTTCTCCTTTTTTCTTCTCTTTTTGTATTTTATTTTTTCGCTCGAAACGAGACTGCCGCAAATGGTATCACAGCAGTCTCGTTTTCTGGCAAATTTTACAATTTTGATTCTAGCACACCGCATTTTTCCAGGTCAACATTCTTTTACACTTTTTTAACAAGTTCTTAGCATAACCTTAACATAAGCCTTCACAGTTCAGTCTTTCCATCAAGTATTGAAAAGCCTCCCTGATTCTGTTAAAATCAAAGAAGATTCCGAAAACAACGGAATTTTAAGAAATTTTAAGGAGTGAATACGATGAGTAAGATTGATGAAGTAAGAAGCGCCATGATGGCTGCTATGAAAGCAAAAGATAAAGAAAGAAAGGATGCGCTTTCCGCACTGCTCACTGCATTGAAGAACAAGGCGATCGACAAACGCGCAGACCTGACTGAAGAAGAGGAAACACAGGTAATCTTAAAAGAGATTAAACAGCTCAAAGAAACCATTGAGATGACACCTGCAGACCGCACGGATATCCTCACGGAATGCAACAGCCGTCTCGCAGTCCTCGAAGAATACGCTCCAAAGATGATGGATGAAGCGGAAATCAAAGCAGTAGTTTCAGAAGTACTTACCTCTCTCGGTCTGGATGCGCCGACCGCAAAAGAAAAAGGCAAGATCATGAAAGAACTGATGCCGAAAGTCAAAGGAAAAGCCGACGGAAAGTTAGTCAGTGAAGTCGTTGCTTCCTTCCTGTCCTGATTCACTATGAAAGTTCTGATTTTATCCTGCAATACCGGAGAAGGACACAATTATGCCGGCAGGGCACTCAAAGAGTGTATCGAATCGCATCATGATACCGCAGATATGCTGGATATTATGATGCTTGCCAGTCCCAGAGTATCAAAACTGGTGGGGAACAGCTATGTCAATATTGTCCGGCATGCTCCCCGCCTTTTTCAGTGTTTATACAAACTGGGCGGACTTGTCAGTTCCGCCAGACATCATTCTCCGGTTTATTATGCCAATGCTCTTCTCGCCAAAAAGCTAACGCGCTATCTGGATACACACCATTACGATGTAATCGTAACGCCCCATCTTTTTCCCGCCCAGACACTGACTTATATAAAGAAAAAGAACCTATTGTCCCAGAAAGTCGTGGCTGTAGAAACAGATTATACCTGTATTCCATTTTGGGAAGAGACAGACTGCGATTACTACATCATCCCTCACTATGAACTGATCGACGAATTTACAGCAAAAGGAATTCCCAGAGAACGTCTGAAACCATACGGGATTCCGGTTCGTCCGGCATTTTCTGACCAATCTGACAGACAAAAAGCGCGCGTACGCTGTGGGATTCCAACGCATGCCCAGGTTTATCTGATCATGAGCGGCAGTATGGGATTTGGAAAGATTCAGCTCTTTGTTGCCGAACTGCTCCGTACCCGAAAGCCCGGAGAATATGTTGTTGTAATCTGCGGAAACAACCGTCGCCTGCAAAAAATCCTCCTTGCGGAATTTGGAAAACAAGAAGGTGTTCAGATTCTGGGATACACTGAAAAAATTGCAGATTTTATGGCTGCTGCCGATGTGCTTTTCACCAAACCCGGCGGTCTGACTACCACCGAAGCAGCTGTCAAAGGGATTCCGATCGTACACACACGCCCAATTCCCGGCTGTGAGACAAAAAATCTGGCTTTTTATACAGAACGGGGATTGTCCCTGACTTCCCAAAAACTGCACGGACAGATTCTTGCCGGCCGAAAACTGATGTCAAACGATGAACTGCGGCATTCCATGTGTACAGCGCAGCACACTGTCATCCCACCAAATGCTGCTGAGAAGACTTACCAGCTTCTCTGCCAGCTTTCTTCTGCGTATGCCGTCTCAGATGATACTGCAAAAAAGGAGACTTTATGAATGAGTTATTCTTTATTTTAGTCGGATATCTTTCGGGAAGTATTTTATATGCCTATCTGCTTCCCAAATATATTTGCCATATCGATATCATGAAAGACAGTGACGATCACAATCCCGGTACATTCAATGCTTTTGCACTGGCAGGTACACAGGTTGGTATTCTTGTGATTGCATTGGAGCTTTTGAAAGGATTTCTTCCGATCTGGCTGGCTTCACATATTCTGGATACAAGAAGATGGATGTTTGCATTTGTTCTCTGTGCACCTGTTGCAGGGCATGCGTTTCCCCTGTTTTATCCGAAACGTGGCGGAAAAGCCATCGCAGTTTCTTTTGGAGTATTATTGGGACTGCTGCCGCGATACCGCCCGGTGCTGCTTCTCATCTTCTTTTATCTGTTATTTTCTTTTTTGATCGTTGTAAAGCCGCATCTTTACAGAAGCATTCTTACGTTTACACTGTTTTCTCTGACCGGATTGTTTTATTTCCATGATGCGGTGATCAGCATGGGCACATTTTTCATTTCCTGCGTGGTCATCATCCGACATCTGGTACATCATCAGAAAGAGCCTTTCAGCATTCGCTTTTTACAGCGGAGCTGAAAGGCTCTCTTTTATTTTTTGATCATAGAAATCGCTTTTGATCGTTCCAGTGTTTTTGCAAGCACATAAAAGATTACGGAATCAATCGGAACGGAAACTACCTGTTTTATAAATCTCGCCGGAAGGATTGCCAGAAATCCTTTTCCATACAGGATCGTCAGCCACCAGGTACCGAGCAGAAGATTTACAAGTAAAGCAACCGTAATTTTGGCTGCCACGACTCTTCCCAATTGAATCGGACGATGATAGAAAAAAATTCCGTAAATAACAGGTCCCAGCATCGCATTCAGTGTATACCCAAAGAAATACGGTCCCGTCGGCTTGATCAGAAACTTCAGGATATCCCCGATTCCTCCCATGATCCCGCCAACCACCGGACCGAACAGCATCGATGCCAGCTCATTAGGAATACCGGAAAAACCAATCCGGATAAACTCCGTAAGCTGAACAGAGAAAAAGCCTAATATCACACCGATCGCGATCAACATGGCAGCCACTGCCATAACTTTTGTTTTCCTCAACTCATGCCAGGAGTCTACAAACTGCTGTTTTAATTGTTTCATAAAAAAATACCTCCTTTGCAGTAATCCTCAAGCTACTCACAGAAGGTATCCTTATATCAAACTGGTATATCTGTCTATGTGCAGCAGCGGGATGCGAAATATGTACCGCAAGCATTCACTTTTCGTCCTGCTGGCAACTCCCCGTCCAACCGGCACTTAACGCACATACTTCTACTCTGCTTTTGTTTTCATTTTTCGTGGTGATTATAGCACAATTTTCAAAGACGGACAACTATTTTTTCTCCTGCGGCTCTTCCGGTCTCACGATCGGAATCTGAAGATTGACTCCGTACGGATTGATCACAACCCCTTTTGCCTCGTTTACCAACATCTTCGGAACATTTTTTGCTTCAATAGCCATTGTCTTAAACTGATCCTCTTTATTGAATTTTCGAAACTCCAGGATATCTGTGAAAATCGGCTGATATGCATCTCCGTTCTTCTGTTTGAGCATCGGCATTCCGTTTTCTTTGTGAACGGCTACGATAAATCTGCCTCTTCCATAGTTGACCAGTATCTCTTCCTGCAGACCTTTCAGCTCTTCTGTCAGTTCCGGCTTTTCCTGTCTGCGCATCTCCTGCATAAAATACAGAGCGGTCAGATGAAGCTGCGGATTCTCTACCCATACTTTTCCATCCGGAAGGTCCTCGGTATTTGGTCGTATCACCAGTTCTCCCAACTGAAGTCTTGCTTCACTTTCCATATTTTTATTGATCAAAAGCCCGTTGACGCCCATCGGATACAGGCTTGAGAAAAATCCAAGCAGCTGTTTCTTTTCAATCTTTGCGATCTGGATCGGAATCCGCTGTTCAATCAGCTTCTTTCCCTCTCTCTGTGCATCCTCCTCTGTATAATATAACAGCACTTCATCATCAAATGTTTCTTCATCACACAGGACATACGGCATCTTTGTACACAGAGACATAAAGACATACATCTCCTCTGCATTTCGCAGACTGCTCAAAAGCTGCTCTTTTTCCGGTAACTGTCCGTTTTTATTTTCCTCTTTCATGAAACTGATTCCTTTCTTCTGTTGATATTCCCTATCTTTTAATTATACCAAAATTTTACTCTGATACCAACAAGATTCTGGATTATCTTCCACTTTTCGAACTCTGGATCTCAAAGACAATCCGTGTCAGATACTCCTCTTCTTCAGACATGGTGAGGCTGTCAAACAGAATGTCTTCATAGCAATGTGCGCCCAACTGGATTTTATTCTCTTTCCCATATTCTAAAATTTTCTTATAGGTATCCTCCAGCGTCTGCCATTTTCCTTTATGATAGGCGATCAGATACATTCCCGCGGGTCTGACACTGTAGTTGACTTTTTGCGGTTTCTCATCCAAAAGCTCATAAAAAACAGAATACTGATCAAAAATACCGCTTTGAATCTCCTTCGTATTTTGTCGGTATCCAATGGAATATGCGCTTTTGATCCCATTCCTCGCACAATACTCAAATAATTCTCCGATTTTTTCTGCCCATACCCGTTCATTTGTATCCGTTGCACAGGACTGGATCATATATCTGTCCGGTTCTTCCTCGATTCTGATTGCTTCCGTATCTGTCTGCATTGTCTTCTCAATAATCTCACTCTTCTTTACAATCCACTCTTCCATCTTTTTCAGCTGCTGCATCTGTTTCCTGATTATGCTCTGTTCTTTTCGAAACAACTTCAGCAGTCTCTTTGGACTTCTCTGATTCATATATCCTTTGATCTCCTCTAAAGACACATCCAGTTCTCTCAATGTCTGGATCACATCGAACACATCCAGCTGATCAAAAGAATAAAAGCGATAGCCATTCTCCAGCTTGATCTCCGGAGAAAACAATCCAATCTTATCGTAATAGAACAGCGTATGCTTTGTCACTCCAACCAGCTTTGCAAATTCTCCGGTTTTAATATATCTTTCCTGATTCATTGGTATTCCCCTCTTGACTATAGACTTACTCCATAGTTTATGATAACAGGGATTGTAAGAAAAAACAACTGACAGGAGCTTTTACCATGACAAATTGTTATCACTACCTCAAATAAACATACGAAAAATACCGCCGCATCTCCTGCATTTTCAGGTTGATGTGGCGGTATTTTTTCTTTTACGCTAAAAGATCATCTTTGTCAATCCGATTCAATAAAAGTGAACACAGAACTCCAAGTCCCAGGCAGATCACATTTACGATTGCCGCACTTAAAGATACTGTAAAACTTCCAAATGGTATGATCATAACCGTTGCCGCTACTACAATTCCGACAATGGCATGGAACACATAGGAATAAAATTTTTCCAGAAGAGCATCTATCATCTTCGCGAAACATATTACCGTAACAACTGCACCGATTCCACTTGGGATCATAATGCTCAGATTCAGATGTCCCAGCCCGTCAACAAACGGAGTATACAATCCCAGAGGCATCAGAAGGGTAGAAAAACTCATTCCCGGAACAATCACGCTCAATGCCAGACACACGCCGCAAAAAACGTACCATCCTACATTCGGCACAAGGCTGACTGACAGCAGGTTCAATGTTGTCAGTATGGCAAAGATCACCACTGCTGCCACCATAGAGATCCATGATCCGTTGGTCCGTCCTTCTTTTCCCGCCTCACGCATCAGAGACGGCAGCATACCTGCGATCAATCCGACAAAAAGACACACGGATGGATCCGGATACTTTTCCAGGAAAAACGACAATATATTGGCAACTCCAAGGAAACCGACTGCGCCGCCCAAAATAACCGGAAGTAATTTACGGATATGGGTAAAAAAGTACTTTCGCGGATTGGACAATAACTCCATTACAGGTCTGTAAATTCCGAAAATGACGCACAGGACACCACCTGAAATTCCCGGAAGGACAGCTCCAAGGCCTATGAGCATCCCCTGAAGCATTCGAACTAGAAATGTGCACAAAGGCAAACTTCCCTCTTTGTGTTCTTTCATCATAATATCTTTCTCCTGTCTCTATCTCTTTTTTAGCTGTTTTTCATTGCAACGCTTCCTACGATATCTGCCACATGCTCACATGCATCTGCGCATTTTTCAAGATAAGTATAAATCTCTCTCCATGCAATGATATTTCTCACATCCTGTTCTTCCACGTGAAGTTTTCTCATACTGGAAATAAACAGTTCATCTTCTTTTTCTTCTAATGTATTCATCCGGATAATGCTTGGCTTCAGTTCTTTGGAATGTTTGAAATTCTTAAACTCCTTCAAAAGAGTCTGAAGTTCTTCACAGCATTCGATCACTACATCCAGCATAAGAAATACTTCCTGACGCATTTCCTGTACATTGTTGATGTAAACACGGATCAGAACTTCTTCTATTTTATCCGTCACATCATCAATATGATGGCTGAGAGCAATAATATCCTCTCTTTCAATTGGAGTGATAAATGCTTTTGCCAGCTTATCTGTAATCTCGTGTCTCTGTGTATCTGCCTGACGCTCGATCTCATGAATCTCTTCCATCTTCTTTGAAATCTCTTCCGGCTGAAACTCTGTCAGTATCTCCTTTAATAAATATGCTGCTTTACATGAGTATTCTGCACATTTCATAAAGTTATCGAAATAATAATCATCCTGTTTTTTTGACATTGGTATTCCTCCTGTTATCCAAATATGTACATAAATATTTTTGCCATACAAAAACTAATCAGTCCGCAGCCCGGAAACGTAAAAATCCAGGTCAGCATCATATCTTTTACAACTCCAAAATTGATCGCAGAAACCCTTTTTACTGCGCCGACTCCCATGATCGCACTTGTCTTTGTGTGTGTCGTAGAAACCGGAACTCCCATCAGACTGGAGTACAGAAGACAGATTGCCCCGGCAAGATCCGCGGAAAATCCCTGGTAACGCTCCAGCTTTACCATGTTCATGCCCACTGATTTAATAATTTTTTCTCCTCCGATACTGGTTCCAACAGCCATAACAATACTGCACAGAAGCATCAGCCACACCGGAATTTCCATCCCGCTTACGGAATTGTGTCCTCCTGCAAATGCGATTCCCAAAAACAAAACACCTATGAATTTCTGACCGTCCTGTGCTCCATGCATAAAACTCATGGCTGCCGCACCTGCAATCTGCGCACCTCCAAAAAAGCGATTCGTCTTGCGGCGGTCCATGGAACGGCAAAAGACGGTAATCAGTTTACATACCACCCATCCTGTTGCAAATCCAAGGATCAGGCTCAGTACAAGACCATACAGAACTTTGACCCATTCATCAAAGTTGATTCCGCCCACGCCCTGCTGAATTGCGATCGCGGCTCCGGAAAGCCCTGCAATCAGACTGTGACTTTCGCTGGTCGGAATTCCGAAAAATGAGGCTGCTGTACTGTATATCACAATGGACAACAACGCTGCACACAATGCGATCAGCGCCTCATCGGTATGGTTCCCAAAATCCACCATATTGCTGATCGTAGATGCAACGGAGCTGTTGATCTGCGTCATTACAAAAACGCCGAGAAAATTAAACACTGCACTCATCATGATTGCGGCACGCACCGGCATACACCTGGTCGCCACACAGGTGGCGATCGCATTCGGTGCGTCGGTCCAGCCATTTACAAAGATTACCCCCAGAGTGAGTAGGACTGTGATAAACAGCATCGGGTTACTTATAATATCCTGCCAGAAATTTACAAATGTCAATTCCATACTCTTTTCCTCCGGCCCTTAAACTTCATTCACGAACACATCAATGTTATCTACTTTTCCGATCACCACAATGATGTCTCCCTGACGCAGACGATATTCCGGCATCACTTCAATATTCGTCTCATCTCCGTTTTCAATTGCAATAATATTCAACCGGTACTTCTGACGGATCTCCGTCTCTTCTATGCTCTTCCCGATCAAATGGTTCGGGACCTCTATCTGACGGATCTCTACCTGGTTACATAAAGAAACATACTCCAGGAAGTTATTGGACAACAGTTTCTTCCCAAGTCTCAGAGCCATATCCCTCTCCGGATATACAACCTCTGCTCCGAGCTTGCTCAGCACCGCTCCCTGTTCCGGACTCAGCGCTTTTGCAATCACACGCGGCACTCCCATCTCTATCACACTCATGGTGGTCAATACACTGACGTCCACTTTTTCTCCGATACAAATAATCACAACATCACAATTCTGTATTCCAATTTCTTTTAATGTATCAGAGCTGAGATTGTCTGCCACAAATGCACAGTCTGTATACTGCCGCATCTCTTTTACCTTTTTTTCATCCTTATCAACTGCGATGACCTCATGCCCTGACTGTGCCAGCATCATTGCCAGCGCTTCTCCAAAACGCCCCAGCCCGATGACTCCATATGCTGTTTCTACTTTCTTTTTCATTTTTTTGAATTCTCCCTTTTTATTATCCTATTGAAACTTCTTCTTCTGAATACCTTGCTCTTGGTTCTGTACGGTTCACCCACATGGAAATTAAAGTAAATGCTCCGACTCTTCCTGTAAACATGACAAGAATGATCACCGCCTTTCCTGCCACACTGAGCGCCGGTGTGATACCGGTAGAAAGACCTACCGTTCCAAACGCAGAAACTACTTCAAACAACAGCTGCATAAAACTATATTCCGGTTCGAGTACACACATAAAGAACGTTGCAACACATACCACTGTTCCCGAAAGTATCGTAATCATAAATGCCTTTGAAATATTCTGCTCTGATATATTTCTATGGAACGCATGCACTGTTCCTTTCGTACATGTTCCTCTTATTTTCTGGAACATGATAAAAAATGTACTCGTCTTGATACCTCCACCGGTAGATCCCGGAGAGGCACCAATAAACATCAGGATACACAGTACAAACAGGCCGGCATCCGTAAACTGCCCAATCGGATAGGTGGAAAATCCGGCGGTTCTCGCCGAAACGCTCTGGAAGAACGCCCCCAGCCATGTTACATTCTCTGTCAGTTTAAGTGTCAGTGTTCCGACAACAAGCAAAACCAAACTGGTAACGATCACCACCTTGGAGTGCAGAGTAAGCTTCTTGAAACACTTTTGTTTTCCTATATCCAGAATAACAAGAAATCCCAATCCGCCAAAAATGATCAGTGTACATGTGGTCAGATTCAAAAGGACATCATCCTGATAAGGCGTCAGGTTTCTAAGTCCTCCCAAAATGTCAAACCCCGAGTTATTAAAGGCTGCAATAGAATGGAAAATACTAATTCCGATCGCATGCACGGTACTGTAATCCCGGCTGAAAACCAGAAAGCTTAAGAGCGCACCTCCCGCTTCAAAGCACAAGGTCATTAATAATACAGATTTTACTAATTTTACAATTCCCTTATAGCTTTCAATATTCAGCGCCTCTTTTACCATCATTCTGCTTTTAATTCCAACTCGTTTTCTTGCCACAAGCATCAGGCCCACGCCCAGAGAAGTCACTCCCAGTCCGCCGACCTGTATCAAAGCTGCAACAACGCCCTGACCAAAGGCAGTAAAATGATCCGCCGTATCAATCGCGATCAGCCCTGTCACGCACACTGCACTTGTAGAGGTAAACAGTGCATCGATCAGAGTGACCTCTGCACCATCCTTTACCGATATGGGAAGAAGCAGCACAAGCATCCCTAACAGAATCACTGCCGCAAATCCTGCCACGATCATTCTGCCGGGCGGCTGATTTCTCAAAAACATATTTATTTTCTTCATTTTCTTTTTTGCCCTGTCTTTCTTTTCTGAATTTTTTCTCTATGCTCTTCCCACCATACCCACAGAGGACCGGCAATGCAAATGGACGAGTAGCATCCTGAAATGAGGCCGGCTAAAAGAGGCAGTGAGAAGTTTGTGATAGATTCCATTCTGTAAACTACTGAGACAACAAAAATGATAAATGCACATAACACAACCGTAAACGCTGTATTGATCGAACGCTGCAAAGTTTCTGTCGTACTGATATCCACCAGTTCTGCCAGTGTACTTTTCTTTTTCATGTTGCTTCTGTGCTCACGGATCCTGTCATACAGAACAATCGTGTCGTTGATCGAATATCCGATGATCGTCAGCGTCACCGCTACAAACGCATCATTGACAGGAATTCTGAAGATTCCGAAAATAAAGAGCACGATCAGAATATCATGAACAAGCGCGATCACAGCTGTGACTCCGGATGCAAGACCTCCCAATGCCGAAAAGCGAAGCCGGATATATACCACAATGAAGAGGAATGAGAGAACAATCGCAATTGCCGAATTCTTCAATGCCTTTGCTCCGATATATGGTTCTACCGCTGATGTTTCCGAGGTCTCAAACTGATTCTTATTTCCCTGATTGATGGTATTTAGAATCTCTTTCTGCTGTTCGGGCGTCAACCCTTTTTTGCCTGAAAGTGTAATGACCAGACTCTTTTCTCCTGTGGCAGAGTTTTCAGAAGTCTGTACACTGACACTGCGATCCACAATATCTTCTACCTCTTTTTGAATCTGTCCTGTATCCGCCTTTCCGGTATATGTATATCTTAAGATTACTCCACCCGTAAACTGCGTATCCAGTTTCATTCCATTTACGCAACTCCATATCGTTCCTGTAAGGAGCAGTGCAACACTTGTCAGGAAGAAATATTTTTTTGCCTCTGCAAATTTCAAAATCTTCTTATCTTTTTTCTTTCTAAACCACTTTTCCTGATTGAACAGCTTATATCTGATCACTGAATTCAGCATATATCTGGACATCCAGACTCCTGCAAGCAGATTGATGATAACACCTGTCAACAGGGTATATCCAAAACTTAGCATTGTACCTGATCCGAAGATCATCAAAATCCCCGCTACTGCCGCAGTGGTGACATTTCCATCTAAAACAGATGAGAATGCACGCTTATATCCATTCTTAACTGCATTTCTGACGGAATTTCCTTTTTTCAATTCTTCACTGATTCTCTCACTGATAATAATATTCGCATCTACCGCCATACCGGCTGATAAGATCAAACCTGCAATTCCCGGCAGCGTGATCGTGTACTGCGGAACTGAAATAACAAGAATCTGAAGTGCAATCTGAAACGTCAGTGTCAGACAGCTGATCACTCCCGGCAGCCGGTACCATATGATCATAAATAAACAGATCAGCGCCATTGCGATTTCCGCTGCCAGTGCCATTGCATTCAACGCTTTTCCGCCAAGTGTCGGGCTGATCGTACTGTAGTTGGTCGTCTTCATGGAAAACGGAAGAGAGCCTGAATTAATCTTATCAGAAAGGCTCTGTGCCTCTTCTTTGGAAGACATTCCGGTAATCTCTGCTTTTCCTCCTGTTATCTTGGCATTGACTGTAGGATTGGAGATCAGGTCATCATCCATATAAATTCCCATTTGCTGTCCTACAAGCTTCTCTGTTGCATCTGCAAATTTCTTCGCACCTTCGCTGCTAAATTCCAGTTCTACGACATAGTTTTTCTGCTGGTCTACTGCAACCTGACTTCTGGAAACATCCGAACCTTTGATGTAAACTGTATTATCCGGTCCGCGAAATGTCAGCTCGGCCATCTCACCCAGTTCCTGGATCGCTGTTTCCGGATCAAAATTCTTTTCATCAGATTTCCATGGGAATCTGACAATCACATCTCCTGCTTTCTCATCCACCGTTACTTCACGATCTAATATATTCTGTGAATCCAGACGAGTTTCGATGACCTCTCTTACCATCTCCAACTGTTCTGCTGTCGGCTTTTTCTTCAAACCTGACGGTTCAAAAACCGCCTCTACGCCTCCGCGGATATCAATCCCAAAACGCATGTCGCGAATTCCTTTAATATCCTCTCCGCATCCAAAAACTGCAATGCACACAAAAAAGACGATTACTGCAAGAGCAATCCATATATGTAATTTTTTATTTTTCATTTTTCCCGCTTTCTTTCAATATTTCATATTTTTAGATTCCGAAAGCAAGATCTCGTTTTTTTCCATCCTTCTCCAATAGGATATCGTATTCACACAGAAATCGCGTGAAAGGAAGTGTATAGAATTGAATGCACGAAAAAAAGACTCTCTTTAAGCATACCACAAAAGAGAATATCAGAAATAAAAGCAGTTCCATCGGCAATCTCTGCGTGCTCTTACGCTGTTCCGCACTCTGCGCAGAAATTGCTTCTCTTGGATTCTCCAAACGCAGATAATTATCATGAAGAACTTTCTTTTCTATGCCATCGGTATACTGTGCCGTCATCTGTATACTTGAGCTTTGTTCTTTCACAAATCTATCTGTATTTTCAAACTGAAAATCAGAAGGAAGCAAAATGCTGACAACCATGATCAAAACAGCTGCTAAAACAGATCTTACTCTATGATTCATTTTTCTTCCTCCTGATTCCTAAAAGTATATTGAGAGTAACACTAAATTCTTCATATGTCAATATATGATTTGCTTTTCAGATTTTACTCTGTCAAAGGCTCTGCCGACTTTAATCTGTTATCGTGATTTTCTCGATGACCGGTTGATTTTCAGCCTTGACTGTTCCATTATCATCTTCTACGGGAACATCCTTGCAAATCTGATCCACGATCTCCATGCCGCTTGTCACATGCCCAAACGCTGCATAATTCCCATCCAAATAGTCACTGTCCTCCTGAACAATAAAAAACTGTGAACTTGCGCTGTCCGGATCCTGCGCTCTGGCCATAGAAATCGTTCCTCTTGTATGAGAGATTTCATTCTCTACTCCATTGCTGGAAAATTCTCCTTTGATCGTCTGATCCGCTCCTCCTGTTCCGTCGCCATTCGGATCACCTCCCTGAATCATAAACCCGTCCATGATCCTGTGAAATGTAAGATTGTCATAGAATCCGTCTTTTGCAAGATTCACAAAATTGGTTACAGTGATCGGTGCTGTATCCGCATCTAATTCCACTGTAATCGTTCCATAATCTTTGACCTGGATTTCTGCGTGGTGTGTTCCGCTTAAAAGTTCTTCAGAAGCTTCTGTTTTCTTCTGTTCTGATTTCTTTGGAGTCGCTTCCTGTTTCTGGCATCCCGTTACGACAAATAAAGCCAGAATGATTGCCGCCGCAATTCCTATTTTTCTTTTCATCCTTCCATAATCCTTTCAGACAAAAGAGGTTCCGCCCGGCATATACCGAACAGAACCCCCTTTTATATTACATATTTTATTCTCAACAGTGTGATAAAGAATTATGCATTCTTTTCTGCGATAGCAGCCTGTGCAGCAGCAAGGCGAGCGATCGGCACACGGAATGGTGAGCAGGATACATAATCAAGACCAAGTTTGTTGCAGAATTCAACAGAGCTTGGATCTCCACCGTGCTCTCCACAGATTCCTACGTGCAGGTTTGGATTTACCGGTTTTCCTAATGCGATTGCCATATCCATGAGTTTACCAACACCTGTCTGATCCAGTTTTGCAAATGGATCGTTTTCAAAGATCTTAGCATCATAGTAAGCATCCAGGAATTTTCCTGCATCATCACGAGAGAATCCGAATGTCATCTGTGTCAGGTCGTTTGTACCGAAGCAGAAGAAGTCAGCTTCTTTCGCGATCTCATCAGCTGTAAGAGCAGCTCTTGGGATCTCGATCATTGTACCAACTTCGTATTTCAGGTCACTTCCTGCAGCAGCGATCTCAGCGTCAGCTGTCTCAACTACGAATTTCTTCACGTATTTAAGCTCTTTGATCTCTCCAACCAATGGAATCATAATCTCTGGTTTTACTGTCCAGTCCGGATGCGCTTTCTGTACATTGATAGCTGCACGGATTACAGCTTTTGTCTGCATCTTAGCAATCTCCGGATATGTAACTGCCAGACGGCATCCACGGTGTCCCATCATTGGGTTGAACTCATGAAGTCCATCGATGATTGCTTTGATCTGCTCAACAGTTTTGCCCTGAGCGTCAGCCAGTTTCTTGATGTCCTCTTCCTCTGTAGGAACGAACTCATGAAGCGGTGGATCAAGGAAACGGATAGTAACCGGATTTCCTTCCAGTGCCTCATACAGTGCTTCGAAGTCTCCCTGCTGTTCCGGAAGGATCTTCTCAAGTGCTGCTTCTCTTTCTTCTACAGTCTCAGAACAGATCATCTCACGGAATGCATCAATTCTGTTTCCTTCGAAGAACATATGCTCTGTACGGCAAAGTCCGATACCTTCTGCTCCCAGTTCGCGAGCTTTCTTAGCATCTGCAGGTGTATCTGCATTTGTACGAACTTTCATTGTTCTGTATTTATCAGCCCATCCCATGATTCTTCCGAATTCTCCAGCGATTGTAGCATCAACTGTAGGGATGATTCCGTCATAGATATTTCCTGTAGATCCGTCCAGAGAAATTGCATCTCCTTCGTGGTATTCTTTTCCGTTTAATGTGAATTTCTTGTTTGCTTCGTCCATCACGATGTCTCCACATCCAGATACACAGCATGTACCCATTCCACGTGCAACAACGGCAGCGTGAGATGTCATACCACCACGTACTGTCAGGATACCCTGAGCAGATTTCATACCTGTGATGTCTTCCGGAGATGTCTCCAGACGAACAAGGATTACTTTTTCTCCTCTTGCAGCCCACTCTACAGCGTCATCTGCTGTGAATACAACTTTACCGCAAGCAGCTCCTGGAGATGCTCCGAGTGCTTTTGCCATTGGTGTTGCAGCTTTTAATGCAGCAGCATCAAACTGTGGGTGAAGCAGAGTGTCAAGGTTTCTAGGATCGATCATAGCAACAGCTTCTTCTTCTGTTCTCATTCCCTCATCAACAAGGTCACAAGCGATCTTTAAAGCAGCCTGTGCTGTTCTCTTACCATTACGTGTCTGAAGCATATACAGTTTACCATGTTCTACAGTAAACTCCATATCCTGCATATCTCTGTAGTGTTTCTCCAGAGTATTGCATACTTCTTTAAACTGAGCAAATGCTTCCGGGAATTTCTGTTCCATTTCGGAAATGTGCATTGGAGTACGAACTCCGGCAACAACGTCTTCTCCCTGTGCGTTTGTCAGGAACTCTCCAAAGAGTCCGTTCTCTCCTGTAGCAGGGTCTCTTGTAAATGCAACACCTGTTCCACAGTCATCTCCCATGTTACCGAATGCCATCATCTGTACGTTAACAGCTGTTCCCCATGAATATGGGATATCGTTGTCACGACGGTATACATTCGCTCTTGGGTTGTCCCATGAACGGAATACAGCTTTTACAGCTCCCATCAACTGCTCTTTTGCGTCTGAAGGGAAATCTGTACCGATTTTTTCTTTATATTCAGCTTTGAACTGTCCTGCTAAAGTCTTTAAGTCTTCTGCTGTCAGTTCAACGTCAAGGCTTACACCTTTTTCTTCTTTCATCTTGTCGATGAGCTCTTCGAAGTATTTTTTACCTACTTCCATAACTACGTCAGAATACATCTGAATGAATCTTCTGTAGCAGTCCCAAGCCCAGCGTGCATTTCCAGATGCCTCTGCCAGAGTCTCAACAACTTCTTCGTTTAATCCAAGGTTGAGGATTGTATCCATCATACCAGGCATAGAAGCTCTTGCTCCGGAACGTACGGAAACGAGCAGCGGATTTTCTTTATCTCCGAATTTCTTTCCTGTGATTTCTTCCAGTTTTACGATTGCATCCATGATCTGCGCCATAATCTCATCATTGATCTTTCTGCCATCTTCGTAATACTGTGTACAAGCTTCTGTTGTAACTGTGAATCCCTGTGGTACCGGGAGTCCCAGACTTGTCATTTCTGCAAGGTTTGCGCCTTTTCCACCGAGAAGGTTTCTCATTGTTGCGTTACCTTCGGTGAACATATACACCCATTTTGTTGCCATTTTTCAACGACCTCCTATAATTTTTTTCAAATAAATTTGCACTAAGTCGCATATAATATTTTAATGGTTTTGCCGAAATACGTCAAGACTTTTGTACATAATTATGTACAATTTTTACATCTGTTTTTTAGTTACTTTTATCATTCCAGCTTTCATTTTTCAGCATTTACAAGGGTAAATATTGAAATTCCCACCTCATTTTTATACACTTTGCATAATACCAGTAAACTTCATTCATGCCACTCTATCAGGAACACATGTTTCTTTCGTGCCACTACAAAAGGGAGATGTCCCACACGAACATCTCCCTTTTTATATCTTATTTCATATCTTTTAAGAATGCACAGTATCCGCGGTAAGCTTCATATACATCTGCCTTGCTTGAAACTTCCCAAGGGGAGTGCATGCTCAGCACTGCAACACCGCCGTCGATCACTTCCATTCCGAAGTTTGCAAGAATATAAGCGATCGTTCCGCCGCCGCCGGCATCAATCTTGCCCATCTCTGTCAGCTGGAACGCAACCTTATTTTCATCAAATACATGTCTCAATTTTGCGATGTATTCTGCATTCGCATCATTGGAACCACCTTTTCCTCTGGCACCTGTGTGTTTGTTGAGCACCATACCTTTTCCAAAGAACGGATTGGATCTCTTGTCATAAACGTCTGCGTGCATCGGATCAAATGCAGCTCCTACGTCTGATGAGATCATTGTAGAATTTGCCATCGCACGGCGAAGTTTTAATTCAGAAAACTCTCCGCACTTGTCCAGAATCTCTGCAACTGCATTTTCAAAGAAGCGGGACTGCATTCCAGTTGCTCCAACGCTTCCGATCTCTTCTTTATCCACCAGGATGCAGCAGGATGTTCTTTTCTTATTCTCTGTGTGCAGCATTGCCATCAGGGAAGTGAATGCGCAGACTCTGTCATCCTGACCGTATCCGATCACCATACTCTTATCCAGACCGCAGTCACGTGCTTTTCCTGCCGGAACAATCTCCAGCTCTGCAGACATGAGATCTTCTTTTTCCATACTATATGTCTCTTTTAACAATTTCAGAACATTCGCTGCAACTGCATCTTTTTCTTCGCCGCAAAGCGGAGCACTTCCAACCAGGATATCCAGAGCCTCTCCTTCGATCACTGTGGCTGCTGTTTTCTCCATCTGCTTAGATCCGAGATGTGGCAGAAGATCTGTAATTGCAAATACCGGATCTTCTTCTTTTTCACCAATCACAACATTGACCTTTGTTCCATCTTTTTTCACTACAACTCCGTGAATTGCAAGCGGAAGTGTCACCCACTGATATTTTTTGATTCCGCCATAATAGTGTGTATCAAAGTATGCGAATCCACTTTCTTCATATAATGGATTCTGTTTGAGATCCAAACGAGGAGAGTCAACATGTGCTCCAAGAATGTTCATTCCTTTTTCCAGAGAATCCTCTCCAATCTGGAATAACACGATGGATTTCCCCATCCAATCCATATATACTTTATCTCCTGCCTGCAGTGTATCCTTCTTATTTAAGTCTACATAACCTTCTTTTTCTGCAATGCGGATCACTTCTGTCACACATTCTCTCTCTGTTTTTCCTGCATCCAGAAATTTTTTGTAATCTGCTGTCAGAGTATCAAGCTCTGCAAGCTGTGCATCATCATATATCTGCCATAATGTTTTTTCCATAGCTGTTTTGATTCCTTTCTGTTGTCTTTTTCCCTAGTATACTATTTCCTGTTCCGAAATACAAGAGACTGCCTGCTTTATACATAATCAAAATCATCCGGTCCCTCAAACCAGGATTTCCGTCCCTGATGAAGGATGATAGCCAGTACCGCCACGATCAGATATCCAATTGCAAACGGTGAAGCAGGATTGAATCCAAGTCCTGCACTGTGAATAAATCCAAAACACGCAAGCACATAGCCTACTACTGCCGTGATTGCCACTTTATGAAGCTGCTTGTCAATAATGAACACTGTCATTGTTCCTAACAGAATTCCAATGATGATTGCGCCTGATTTCACCGCAGGTACTCCGTTCCACATAACCCCCGCATCCTTGATCATCTGCGTTACTTCTGCATTGTATTCTGCCAGTCCTGACGGCATTACCTCTGTCATATACCCTGCCAGTCCCACACTTCCTGTGATCTGTGTATACAGATAATCAGCAACCGGCGGAACCATCGCGATTCCAACTGCCGCATAATGCTTTTTGTCACAGTCTTTAAAAGCCTGTGCAACCATGACGATCGCACACCATAAAAATGTCACTGCACATACTGCCGGCGGAACCATGTTGCTTAAGAACGTAAACAGACCGAAGATTCCTGCCGCTCCCAGTACCAGACCTGACACCAGTGCATATCCAACACCTGCTTTGGCTTTTTTCAGGCCTGCATGTCCAAGCCATACTGTATTTGGCACGACACCTCCGCAAATTGCGGAAAGCATCGTACAGATTCCGTCCGCAAACTGTGTTTCTCTGACACTGTAATTATCTCCCGCTGCATTTGCCGCCTCTACATTGTCCATGGTCTCGATAAAATTGTAGATTTCCACCGGAATCACGATCGTCAGATAAGGAGCAACAACTGCCACACCATTGATCAGATGCTGGATTCCGTTAACAGGATTCGGAATATAGAAACCGATTCCGCTGAAATCTACGGTTGTTCTTCCCAGGCAGAATGCATAAATGATCCCACCTACAATCGCAACGACAAGCGGAGGAATCTGCTTTGGAAATAAATAGCCTCCAAAAATACCGACCATTGCCACAAACAAAATCGGAAGTCCGATCAGCGGATCGCCGAATACATCAAACACACCCTGTGTTGCCATCCAGATAAATCCGATTCCCGCCACAGTTCCAAGGAGCGCTGCTCTCGGCAGTTTTTTCTTCATCCATGATCCGATAAATCCACCCAAAAACTCGACTGCTCCGCCGATAAAGCAGGCTGCCACAGCAGCTGACCATGCAAGTTCTGCATCATTCAATGCATAATGAAGCGGCATGATCACGCCGTATAGCATCACAAACATTGCCGGTGTGGAAACTCCGGAAGGAAGTGCCGTAACATCCGCACGACCTTCTTTTTTGGATAATCTTCTTCCCATATAAGCATAGTAAACTCCACTACAGAGCAGTCCGATAGACATTCCCGGGATCACATACCCGTATACAATTTTGTCCGGCCACTCCAGTACTCCCGAAAGTGTTGCAATCACGATCAGGTAATTTACAATATTATTGGTGATGGAATATGTCATTCCACCAATGTCACCGCGCTGAAACCACGGCACTAATGTCTTTTGTTTTCCCATTTTCCCATTCCTTTATCTTCTTTGTTTCTCTATCTGGAGATTTCTACCGGAATAAATGAAAACGTTGTGACATCGAACAAGCCCATATCTGTCAGTTTGATCTCCGGAATCACTGCCAGGGACATAAAACATAATGTCATCACCGGTTCCACATCTCCACAGATGCCAAGCTCTGTATATGCTTTTTCATGAATACTTGTAAGCTTTTCATCTACCCACTCGCCGCTTTGATCGCTCATCAGTCCTGCGATCGGCATCGGCATCTGTTCGATCACCTTTCCTTCTTTTACAAGGACAATCCCGCCTTCCTGCGCAATCAGGCTGTTTACTGCAAATTCCATCTCTTCGTCATTGACTCCGACCACGATAATATTGTGAGAATCATGCGCAACAGACAGTGCCACAGCACCCTCTTTGATTCCATATCCTTTTAAGAATCCGCAAGCTACATTGCCGGTTCCCTGATGCCGTTCTACAACCGCTACTTTTACAAGATCTTCTTTGGGATTTCTTACAAATTCACCGTTTTCATCCAACTGAATGTGCGCTGCTGCCTTTTTCGTCACAACTCCTCCCGGAAGAATCTCGATCACATTCACTTCATCACTTGTCAAATGCATTTTAAACTTTTCTGCTGAAAAATCTTTTACGATCACGCTTCCTTTCACAGAAGAAATATCGTATGGTGCAACCTCCGGCAGATACTTTCCGTTATCTGCAGTCAGCTCTCCTGCGATCCATACCTTCTCCACCCGGAAGTCTTTCAAGTCATCCAGAAGCACGACATCGGCACGGTATCCCGGTGCGATCGCACCTCTGTCATGAAGCCGGAAGCATTCCGCCGCATTCAATGTTGCCATCCGGATTGCTGTCACTGCGTCCAGCCCTTCTTCCACACAGATCTTCAAGTGATTGTCCAGATGTCCGTCTTTTAAGATCGTCTTTGGCTGTCTGTCGTCTGAACAGAGCAGACATCTTCTGCTGTTCTCCGGTGTCACTCCTTTTAACAGCGGTCTCAAATTATGGCAGGCAGATCCCTGTCTGAGCAGAATATACATACCACGTTCCAGACGCGCTTCCATCTCCTCCACCGTAGAACACTCGTGGTCTGCCAGAATACCTGCTGCAGAATATGCATTCAGATCCTTTCCATCAATTCCAGGTCCGTGACCATCGATCAGTTTCCCTTCCTCTTTTGCAGTCATCAACTTGTCCAGTACACTCTCATCTGCCTGAATAACTCCCGGGAAATTCATAAATTCTCCAAGTCCAAGAATGCCCTCTCTTTGAATCGGCTCTTCCATCTCCGGCGCATTGATCTCTGCTCCTGCGTGTTCAAACGGAGTTGCAGGCACACAGGATGGCAGCATATATTTGATATCAAGTGCTGTTCCTTTTGCCGCCTCCATCATATAATCGAGTCCTCTGATCCCGCAGACATTGACGATCTCGTGAGGATCTGCGATGATCGTGGCAGCTCCATGAGGTACTAACAGTCTTCCAAGCTCTTCCGGGCTGACATAGGCAGATTCAATATGAATATGGCTGTCAATAAATCCCGGAACCGCATATCTTCCCTGCGCATCAATTTCTTTCACACCCTGATACTCTCCGATTCCTGCGATTTTATCTCCGCAAAGAGCGATATCGCCCTTCTGGATCTTTCCGGAAAAAACATTCACTACCTGACAGTTCTTGATCACCGTGTCTGCTGGGATTCTTCCCGCTGCTGTGTCGATCAGTTTTTTTAATTCTTCTTTCTTCATACCAATGTCCTCCTTGGATTTATTTTTCGTTTACTTCCAAAACCGGATCAAATGTTGTGAGTGCAAGATAGTCAACCGGTCCTACATCCGTGATCGCGTAATCCGGGATTGCCGTGATTGGCAAAAAGAACATGTACATCATTGGATCCGGCAGATCAGATCCTAACATTCTCGCTGCCTGATCGATCTTCTTCTCCTGTGCGGCAATGACCTCTGGTTCTTCATCACTGACAATTCCTCCGACTGGAAGAGGAAGGAATTCCAAAATTTCTCCGTCGGCCACAACAACCTGACCGCCGCCCTGCTCAATCAGATAGTTGGCTGCGATCGACATATCCTCTGCGCTGACTCCCATCACGACCAGATTGTTGTCATCCGGTGCTGCAGAAGATGCCATGGCACCTTTCTTTAATTTCCATCCGGAACAAAATGCAAGTGATTTATTTCCGTTTCTTCCAAATCTCTCCAGAACAGATACCATTGCCACGTCCTGCTCCACATCCGGAAGTACGATTCCGTTTTCAACTTTTAAAACAACATCTTTTCTCTTTCTCACAAACGGTCCTTTTACATCCATGGAAAGTACTTTTGCTTCTCCGTTCTGAACAGATGTCTTGTATTCAAAATCTTCTTTTGTTGTCAGTTTACATTTTAACTCGCCTTTTAACACAGAGCTTCTCTCCGGTGCTTTCAGATCATACGTAAGCTTATGGTCTTTTGCCACCATCTTTCCGTTTGTCATGACTTCTTTGATTCCAAATGCTTCCAGATCGTCTACAAACAGGATATCCGCAATTCTTCCCGGGCAGATGGATCCTACCATGTGATCAATGCGGTATGCTTCCGCACTGTTGATCGTTGCCATCTGGATCGCAGTCATCGGTTTGACTCCTGCCTGGATCGCCAGACGTACCACATTGTCCAGATGTCCTTTTTCCAGAACATCACTTGCTGTCACATCATCTGTACAGAAGCTGACTCTTCTTGCAAATGCCGGATTTACCTCTGTCACTGCTC
Organism: Mediterraneibacter gnavus ATCC 29149; assembly: GCF_008121495.1. Classification (NCBI taxonomy): domain Bacteria; kingdom Bacillati; phylum Bacillota; class Clostridia; order Lachnospirales; family Lachnospiraceae; genus Mediterraneibacter; species Mediterraneibacter gnavus. The sequence continues at coordinate 159,995 of NZ_CP043051.1, forward strand.
TGATATTCTCTGCCAGGAAATGTGTTACGGAAGACTCGCGGATCAGCATGTGCATTCCTTTTCTCATCTTCTCTACAACTTCCTCGTGGTCGTAGCTTTCATGATCCAGGCGCACTCCTGCACACAGGTATCCGTTCAGATCATTGCCTCTTGCCATCGGTGCACATCCAAATACCGGCAGACGGTTCTTGAATGCTTCTGCGATTGCTCCCAGTGTGTTTTCATCCTCTTCCTGGATAAACTCTCTTACTGTCTCCCATACTCCGTAACACTGCGGCCATTTCTGTACCTCTTCATGTACCTCTTTTGTAAAGTTAAATGCTACAGTAGACTGAGGAATTGTATATGGTGTCTTATACGGTGCTCCCCAGAACACTTTCAGAGGACTCGCCTGTACCTCCTTTTGTACTTCCTGCAGTCCTTCCAGACCTGATACGGAAATATATTCGTCCAGACCGGAAATCATGCTTGTAGTCCCTCTTGGCACAACTGCTTTTGCATAGCTTGTAATGCTCAGCTTGCTGCACTCACTGTGAATATGACCATCAATCATACCCGGCACCAGATATCTGCCCTTTGCATCGATCACTTCTGTCTCTTCCCCGATATACTCTTTCACATCTCCCACTGCTACAATCGTGTCTTTGTAAACTGCGATATCTGCCGGATAGATCTCCTCAGACATAACATTGACCAGAGTTCCTCCCATGATCACTTTTGTTGCAGGTGTCTTTGCACGTCCTGCACGAATCAGTTCCTTCAGATTTTCTACTGTTGTTCTTTCCATTCTTTTAAATCCTCCTGTTGTTTTGAGTAACAAAAAAGATACACCGGCCAGAGGCTAAACAGGTTTCCCGTCCTGCAAATGTATCTTGAAGAATTTTCAATATTCTGTTGTCTTCAACATATGTTCATCATAGCACATTGTTTTCAAAATGAAAATATAAGCTGTTATGAATATTTCCTATCATTATTAAGAAGCACATCTTATATATATTTTTTTTTTGCCAGAGTAGCTGGAGAAGTACTTCTGCCAAAAAAACTGCCGCACAACATGTGCGGCAGCCTCATACTAAAACTCAAACTTTTTCTCAAAGTATGCTTTCAGATCTTCAATTTTTACACGTTCCTGTTCCATTGTATCTCTGTCACGAACAGTCACTGCACCATCTTCTTCTGAATCGAAATCATAAGTTACACAGAACGGTGTACCGATCTCATCCTGACGGCGATAGCGTTTTCCGATATTTCCTCTGTCATCAAATTCGCAGTTGTAAGTCTTGCTCAGTTCTGCAAACACCTTCTCAGCGCCTTCATTGAGCTTTTTAGACAGCGGAAGCACACCAATCTTGACAGGAGCCAGTGCCGGATGGAAATGCAGAACCGTACGTGTATCTCCGCCTTCCAGTTCTTCCTCGTCGTATGCGCTGCAAAGGAATGCCAGTACCATACGGTCTGCACCAAGAGACGGCTCGATCACGTATGGGATATATTTTTCTTTCTTCTCATCATCAAAATAAGTAAGATCCTGTTTGGATACTTCCTGATGCTGTGTCAGATCGTAGTCTGTTCTGTCAGCGATTCCCCACAGCTCTCCCCATCCGAACGGGAACAAAAATTCCACGTCAGTAGTCGCTTTGCTGTAGAATGACAATTCTTCTGCATCATGGTCACGATAACGGACTTCGTCGTCCTTGAGTCCCAGAGAACTCAGCCAGTTCAGGCAGAAGCTCTTCCAGTAGTTAAACCATTCCAGATCTGTACCAGGTTCACAGAAGAACTCCAGCTCCATCTGCTCAAACTCTCTTGTACGGAATGTAAAGTTACCCGGTGTGATCTCATTACGGAAAGATTTTCCGATCTGCGCAATCCCAAATGGAATCTTCTTTCTTGATGTACGCTGTACATTCTTAAAGTTTACAAAGATTCCCTGTGCTGTCTCAGGTCTTAAATATACGACATTCTTTGCGTCCTCTGTAACACCCTGAAATGTCTTGAACATCAGGTTGAACTCACGGATCTCTGTAAAGTTGTGTTTTCCACAGGAAGGACATTTGATATCATGCTCTTCAATATAAGCAGACATCTGCTCCTTGCTCCATGCATCCACGCTTCCTTCCAGTTCGATTCCATTCTCCTGTGCGTAATCTTCGATCAGCTTATCTGCACGGAATCTTTCATTACATTCTTTACAATCCATCAACGGATCGCTGAATCCGCCCAGATGTCCGGATGCGATCCATGTCTGTGGATTCATCAGGATCGCGCAGTCCACACCTACATTGTACGGACTTTCCTGTACGAATTTTTTCCACCACGCTTTTTTCACGTTGTTCTTCAGTTCTACTCCGAGATTTCCATAATCCCATGTATTTGCAAGCCCCCCGTAAATTTCAGACCCCGGGTAAACAAAACCTCTTGATTTTGCCAGAGCTACAATTTTATCCATTGTCTTTTCTACCATAATTCTTTGTTCCTCACATTCTTTTTCATCAACTGGTAACTATTATAACGGCTTCATCCCGTTTTTTCAAGCCATTCCTGGATTCCCTGCCATTTTCACTCGATTTGCTACACCAATGTCTCAAGAATCTCCAGGGACTTGAACCTTTTTTCCACATAAAGCAGACAATATCGTTCCATGATCCCGGACAGCTTTTCCAGTACTTCCCTGCTGACTGTAAATGTATACAGCTTCTCGATCGTACTGATCTCTATGTACTGCATCGTATAAAGCGTGGAATTGTCCAACGAAATCCCGTCTGAAATATTCCTGGCACAATCTGTACAGACCAGTCCGCCTTCTCTGGCACTGAACACCATCTGTCCGTCTTTTTTCTGACACCGGACACACTGAAAGACCTGAGGTCCCTCTCCATTGATACAGAACGCTTTGAGTTCAAAAATGCGGCGGATCAGCAGATTCGGAATATGCGGGCTGGTCAGTGCTTTCATGGTCTGATACAAAAGCTTTAACATCTCCCGTTCATCATTCTGCTCTTTTGTATAATAATTCGCAAACTCCAGAAAATAAAACCCGTAATAAGCACCGATCATATCTTCCCGAAGCTCCGAAAAATAATTTGTGATCTTCACAGACTGGATCGTATGAGAGGAACGCCCCTCATACATCGTAAACTCCCCGAAAGAAAACGGATTGACTGCACCTACCAGCGGACTGTTTGGTCTTCTCGCCCCTCTGGCAAATGCAGAAATCTTTCCCTGTTCCTTTGTCAGTATCACAACCCGTCTGTCATACTCTCCAACCGGTGCCGTTGAAAGCACCATCCCTGTCAAAACAATCTGATTCACCTGATCTAACTCCTGCCTGTTCCTTCTGTTCTTCCAAACAGCGACTCTCGCTGCTGCCACTTTCTGCTTTGTAAGAAAGATAATCTGCAATGCGTCCTGTTGTCATAAACTGTTCCCAGTATTCTTCTTTCATCGGTTCACCTCTTTAATTGCTTTCTCATCTGTTCCTTGTTGAGTATACAATTAGGGTGTCCGATTCTCTCCCGGATATACTATATAAAATCTGCCAAATACTACATCTCGTCCTCGTGGTATCCGAAATTCTTCATTAGAAAATCACTGTCTCTCCAGTTTTTCTGTACTTTTACCCAGAGCTTCAGATTCACTTTACAGTCCAGCATCCGCTCGATTTCATAGCGCGCCGTACTTCCGATCTTTTTTAGCATACTGCCCTGTTTTCCGATGATGATTCCTTTGTGGGAATCCCGCTCGCAGATGATCGTAGCATCAATATGCATGACTTTGTTCTGCATTTTCATGCGATCAATCGCCACTGCGATTCCATGCGGGATTTCTTCCTGCAGACAATGAAGTGCCTTTTCCCGGATCAGTTCTGCCACAATCTGACGCTCCGGCTGGTCTGTCACAGTGTCTTCATCATAGAACTGAGGACCATATGGAAGATATTTTAAAATCACGTTCACCAGTTCATCCGTATTGTCCCCGTTTCTCGCAGATACCGGAACAATCTCCGCAAAATCATACTCTTTGCGGTATGCATCAATAAACAGCAGAACTTCCTCTCTCTTTACCATATCGATCTTGTTGATCACAAGGATCACCGGTGTTTTTACACGTTTCAGCTGTTCAATAATGTGCTTCTCCCCAGCTCCGATAAAGGTGGACGGCTCTACCAGCCACAGTACCACATCTACTTCATTCAACGTGCGTTCCGCCACATTTACCATATATTCTCCCAGCTTATTTTTCGCCTTGTGGATTCCCGGCGTGTCCACGAATACAATCTGCCCTTCTTCCGTTGTCAGAACTGTCTGAATACGGTTTCTCGTCGTCTGTGGCTTGTTAGACGTGATCGCGATCTTCTGCCCGATCAGCTGGTTCATCAATGTTGATTTTCCCACATTTGGTCTTCCAATCAGTGTCACAAATCCTGATTTAAAATCATCTCTCATCAATTTTACGTTCTCCTTATCCTGTGTTTCCTAAAACAACGTCTTCACTTCCAGAAACATCTCTTTTTCTTCCTCGATCTTTTCTTCGCTTCCGATCACACAGATCTGCTCTGCCTTCAGCATTGCCTCCACTACTGCTGCAAGCGCACGGATATCCTCCTGTGCTGCATGCAGGATCTGACTGCGCTCTGTACGGATCATCTCCTGGGATACATGATTCATATACAGATTCATCGAGCGATCCCCTTTTGCAGCCGGATTCATCGGGCGGTCAATATTACTGATCGTTCCAATGATATATTTTGTCATATCCCGTTCATCGACTGTGAAATTCTTCAGATAGTCTACAACGCCTTCGTACACTTCCATTGTCTTTTTCAGGTTCGGATCCCGATAGGAGATCAGATATCCCTCTCCGATTCGGTTAAAGTTGCTCATACATCCGTATGCACCGCCTTTGACACGGACATTCTGCCAGAGATAATCATAACTTAAGATCACCTTCAAAATCTGCAACGCGCCATGATACTGTGCTCCATAATCGATAAAGTTTCCAACTCTTGCCACATACTGCACTTTGGAAGACGTTTTAAAGCCTTCGTTGCGTTTTCTGCAGTGTAATACACACGGCGTCTCTTCCCCGTCCAGTTCCGGATACAGTGTATCCTTGATCTCACGAAATGCTGCTTCTATAGGAGTAAGTCCGTCCTCTGAGGAGGTATAACTGATCATCACATTGTCCACACGGAAAATCTGACGGGAGAGCTGTTTTAAGTTTTGGATCAGCTCTGCTTTTTTCTCTTCAAAATGCTCTTCGATGCCACGGACTACCTCATAGAATCCGATGCCGTCGGTATCATCCTTGAATTTGGACAGCGGAGATCCATAAGACAATGCGCGCAGTGCGGATGTCGTATGTCCGGAAGACTGGAAGGACATCTGCAGTCTGGATTTGAGCATTGCCAGAATCTCTTTTAACCGTTTTTCATCATCCAGTCTGGATTCCATCAGAATCTCACGCATCATCGCAAACAGAATCTTCATCTGCGGATACAATGCCTTTCCTTTGATCTCAAATGTTGCACGAAAATCCTTCTCTTTTGCCTTTGTCACATCCGGATATAATTCCAGAGAAGTTCCGATCCCTCCTGTATGCACATTGATCTCGTTGAACAATTCTCCATACCCATAGTTGTTCGTATCAATAATCCCAAGCACGCTCTGCAGAATTCCGGTATATGGAAGCAGCTCTTCCGACACGCCGGAAAGATCAAACATCAGAGTGGCATAACCGATTCCGTTCGACTCGATTTCATGATGCACCAGTTTGATGCCGTCGATTTCCTTTTCTGTATTATAAACAGGAGCGATCTCTTCTGTGATATCTTCTCTGTTTAATACCGGAATCTTTGCCATATCTTCCGGAGCATCTTCTGACTCCTGATACGCTTCCAGCTCTTTTGTAGCTGCCACCAGTCTGTTAAGTTCTTCCTCACTCAGCCCCGCTTTATAAGCTGCCAGTTTTTCTTCCAGCTCTTTGTCCATCCGAGCTGTCCGCCCTTTTTCCGGCTTTACGATCACGATGGAGCCATGCTGATTATCAAGCAGATAAGTCTGGATCAGTTTTTCAAAATATCCGGTAGAAATCTGTTCTTTCAAATATTCAAAGGTCGGGATTGCCTGCATATGCATAAATGGCTCGTTCTCATCATACAGCCAGCTGTCCATGATCTGCAGGCCGTACATCAGTCCCTTTGGATAATTTCCAAAATCTGCCTCTCTGAAGCGGAACTCGTGATAGTTGATCCCTGCCTCCAGAGATTTTTTATCCATTCCGTTTTTCACGATCGACTGGAGTGTCTCTTCGATCACACGGATAAATGCCTCTTTCTGATCACGATTCGCATTTTTAGAGACAATAGAAAAGATCGGCTGATAGATTCCATTGTCATAAGAACCCATGATATCTTTTCCGATTCCTGCATCCAAAAGCGCTTTTTTCAGCGGTGCACCCGGTGCAGAGAGCAGTGCATAGTCCAGAATCTGAAACGCCAGATACAGCTTTTCATCCAGACTTGTCCCGATGACTTTATTATAAGAAAGATACGTATTATCCTCCTCAGACTCCTCACTGGAGATCGAATACTCCATCTCCAGTTCTCTGATCTCTTCAAACGGTTTCTGATATTTGATCTCGGAATCCACTTCGATCGCATCAAATGCTGACAGATAATTTTCATCCAGCCATCTTAACTTTTCTTCCATGTCCATATCTCCGTAAAGATAGATATAGCTGTTAGACGGATGATAATATGTCCTGTGGAAATTCAAAAACTGCTCGTACGTCAGCTCCGGGATCACATCCGGATCACCGCCGGATTCATTGGCGTAAGAAGTGTCCGGGAACAGAGAATTCTGGATCACACGGTCCAGCACACCTTCCGGAGACGAAAACGCTCCCTTCATCTCATTGTATACCACGCCATTGTACTCCAGCTTTCCATCTGCCGTATCCAGTTTGTAGCTCCACCCTTCCTGACGGAAGATTTCATCATGCTCATAGATGTTCGGATAAAATACTGCATCCATGTATACATGCATTAAATTCTGAAAATCCTTCGAATTACAGCTTGCAACCGGATATAATGTCTTGTCCGGATAGGTCATAGCATTCAAAAACGTATTCAGTGATCCCTTTACCAGTTCCACAAACGGGTCTTTCACCGGAAAATTTTTCGAGCCGCACAGCACGGAATGTTCCATAATATGAGGAACTCCGGTACTGTCCGGAGCCGGTGTGCGGAATCCGATCGTAAATACCTTATTCTCGTCATCATTGGCAAACAGTAAGATCTTTGCCTGGCTTTTTTTATGTTTTAACAGGATCCCTTTTGATTTCAGGTCAGATAAATCTTCTTCCCGAATTACTTCATATGCATTCAAATCATAAATACTCATCTTCATTCGCTCCTCTGTATTCTGTAATTGCATACAGGCATTATACCATTATCTGCACAACTTTAAAAGGGGCGAACTGATTTCACGCTTGCATTCACACTTGCAGCTTTACACTTGCAGTCGCTACGATGTCTGCACCTGTTCCCGCCACATTTTCAAGAAGAACATCTCCGATTTCTACCGGTGCATCTGCATGCACATCCTTTAACTGCCGAATACAGTCCATGATCTTCTCTTTTGGGATTTCTTTCTTTGTTTTTACCGAAACACGAGGCTGCGTTCCCCCGGTCACAGGCACCGTCGTCGTTACGATCCGAACCGGATGCAAAATCTCTGCTTCGGCATATTTTGCCCCTCTCGGACAATGATTGCCGGAAACACTGACCACGGTTTTATTTTCTGTCACTGCTGTGATCTGACATCCCAGAGGGCAGCAGATGCATGTCAACTCTCTCTCTTTCATATCACAATTCCTCCATCTGCAGTCTGATTTCCTTTATTTCCGCCACTTTTTCAAACACATTCTCCGGGATCAGGATTTGTTCCATCTCTCCCGGCGCTGCTGATTTTTTCTTTTTCTCCAACGCCAGCTCTCCATTGAGATATACCTGCACTTTACACGCCCCGAAGACTTTGTTCACCCGAAATCGGATATTCAATCCTTTCTCCTGTTTTCTGTGAATCTGGGACGGTACTGTGTAGCGCACGCCTCCCTCTGACTGAATCCGGACGAACGTTTCTGTGACAGAATGTTCTGTCTTTTGAACTGCTCTCTGCGCATACTCTGCAGCTGCCTTTCCTGCCCGCGTGGCTTCCTCTGACACAAAATCCACCAGATCATGTACATGCAGCACATTGCCACAGGCAAAAATCCCCTCCACATCTGTTTCCAGATTTTCATCCACCAACGGACCGTTTGTCACAGGATTCAAACTGACCTGCGCCTGTCTGGAAAGCTCATTTTCCGGCAGCAGCCCCACGGATAACAGCAAGGTATCACAGGCATAGAACTCTTCTGTTCCCGGAATCGGTCTTGCCTGTGCATCCACCTGTGCCAGTGTAACTCCCTCCACTCGTTTTTTCCCGTGTATTTTTACAACCGTATGGCTCAATTTCAGCGGGATTCCATAATCATCCAGACACTGCACGATATTTCGTTTCAAACCTCCCGAATATGGCATCAGTTCTGCAACGACATTGACGTGCGCACCTTCCAGCGTCATCCTCCGCGCCATGATCAGGCCGATATCACCGGAACCTAAGATCACCACTTCTCTTCCCGGCAGATATCCTTCCATATTGACCAGACGCTGTGCCGTTCCTGCTGTATAAATGCCTGCCGGACGATATCCCGGAATATTTAAGGCGCCTCTTGGACGTTCTCTGCATCCCATGGCAAGTACGATCGCATCTGCCTGTATCTGACAGATTCCCCTCTCGCTGCTCATCGTTGTCACAACCCGCTCTTTTGTGATATCCATAACCATGGTGTTTAATCGATATTCAATGTCAAGCGCTTCCACCTGTTCGATAAATCTCGCCGCATACTCCGGACCTGTCAGTTCTTCTTTGAATGTATGCAGCCCAAACCCATTATGGATACACTGATTCAAAATACCGCCAAGTCTCTCATCCCTCTCCAGGATCACAATCTTTTTGGCTCCCGCAGCTCTGGCTGCCACTGCCGCTGCCAGTCCTGCCGGTCCTCCGCCGATAATCACAATCTCATATCTTACCATCTTTATTCCTCCCCACGATCATCTCGGAACCTGCTCCGTTTTTCGTAATCTCTTCCTGTCTGATCTTCAATTCCCGTTCCAGAATCTCCATTCTCTTCGGTGTACAAAAGCCTGCCTGACACCTGCCCATTCCAGCTCTCGTTCTGCGCTTGATTCCATCCATAGTCGTTGCTCCCAGAGGTCTGTGAATGGAATCTAAAATTTCGCCCTCGGAAATCATCTCACAGCGGCAGACAATTCTTCCATAAGCCGGATTTTTTCTGATCAGCTCATTTCTCTCTTTTGCTGTCAATTCTGCCGGATTTAAAATTCCCTTCCTGGTTTTGCAAAATGCAGGGTTTTCTTTCAACTCCAACACATTTCTCACAATTTCTGCCGCCAGCCTTCCAATTGCAGGGGCACTGGTCAGTCCCGGTGACTCAATGCCAGCGCAATCGATAAATCCTGGTGCATCCTCAACTTCTTGGATCACAAATTCATGTCCATCCTCATGTGCCCGAAGTCCCGCAAATCCGGTAATCACCTGCCGGAATGGAATCTCCTTGACACTGTGCTGTGCTTTTTTGCAAATCTCTTCCATTCCCTGCATGGTTGTGTCTGTTCCTTCCTTTTGTTCCACATCCGTTGCGGTCGGTCCTATCAGAAGGTTTCCATGCACAGTCGGTGTGACAAGCACCCCTTTTCCATACTTTCCGGGCAAGGTGAACACCGTATGACTGACATGTGCTCCTGTGGTTTTATCCAACAGAAAATATTCCCCTTTTCGCGGCGTAATGTGGAGCTTCTTTTCACTGACCATATTGTGGAATTCATCTGCATATACCCCGGCTGCATTGACGACCACTTTTGTTTCGTACACTGTATCCTGTGTGCTGATCCGATATCCACCTTTCACGCTTCGCTCAATTGTTTTCACTTCCTGCTCCAGACAGAAGTCCACACCATTTTGCGCTGCATTCTCTGCCAGTGCGATATTTAAGCCGAACGGACAGACAATCCCGCCTGTCGGTGCATACAACGCCGCAACAGCCTCGTCAGCAATATTGGGTTCCATCGCTTTCAATGCAGCTCTGTCAAGAATCTGCAGCTCCTCCACTCCGTTTCGCCTGCCTCTCTCCAATAATTCATATAACCTTTCCACTTCTTTTTCGTTCGTACAAACCACAAGAGAACCATTCTTCTGATATGGAAAGTCCAGCTCTTTTGAAAGTTTTTCCATCATTTTACTGCCTTCTACATTTAATTTTGCCATCAAACTGCCTTCTTTTGCATCAAATCCTGCATGAACAATCCCACTGTTTGCCTTGGATGTCCCACAACAGACGTCTGCCTCTTTGTCCAGTACACAAAATTTTCCCTGATAACGGGACAACTCTCTTGCAATAGCCGCTCCGCTTACTCCTGCTCCGATTATGATCACATCATACATTTGACTACCTCCCATACAACACAAAAGAGCCTGACAAACAACACATCCTTCGATGCGTTATCCGCCAGACTCTCTTCTCTTTGGCTTTTCTATTCTGTTATAATTACTATATACCTTTTCTTCTGGTATTGGCAAGTGCTTTATTCAGTTTCTTTAAAAATCAGATACATTTGGTATCCATTTCTTTCTAATCGAATACTTTTTCCTAATTTTACCATCTTGCCACTTATACACTCCATGCAACACTTTTCTTTTAATTCTTCAGGAAGTACATATTCCTGTGTTTTTCCTTCTTTTTGCATAAATACATAAAGTGTTTCTTTGGCTCCCTCTTTTTTCAATGCCAAACTATTTTCCGAATTAATCCACTGTAGTTCTGTTGAACAAAAACTATCGTATTTCTTTCTTAGTTCAATCATCCTACTTATAAATTCAAATAATTCCCGGTTCTGCTTCTCTTTTTCCCATATCATGCACTGACGATTACTGTGCTCTCCACCTCCCATACCTATTTCTCCGCCGTAGTAAACACACGGAGTTCCCGGAAAAATAAACATGAATAAATATGCTAATTTTACCAGTGAAACGTCTTGTCCTGCTCTGTTCAAAATTCTCTCTGTATCATGGCTTTCCAACAAATTAAATAAATTTGCTGTTACATTCTTAGGGTAAGACGTCAAAAGCCTTCCAATAGCATAACGGAACTGTTCCTCAGAATATATCCTCTCTCCCTCCTTTTCTTTTCTGAAATACTTCCATATAGGCATTGCAAATTCATAATTCATTACTGCATCAAATTGATCCCCCATAAGCCATGGCAACGAATTATCCCAATTTTCGCCCAAAATATACAATTCAGGATTTCTATCTTTGACTCTTTTTCGAAATTCTCGCCAAAAATCATGTGGAACTTCATTTGAGACATCCAAACGCCATCCATCAATATGATATTTTTCTGTCCAGAAACACGCCGCCTCTAGCAAATACTCTCTAACTTCCGGATTACCTGTATTCCACTTTGGCATTGTCGGTGTATATGCAAATGTTCTGTAATTCAGTTCTTCTCTTGGTATCTCCTGTGGAACTCCATCGAGTACCTGACCATCAAAAATCGGCTTATCTGCATCCAAAATATAAAAATAATCATAATACTTTGATTCTTTTCCATGCATCAACACATCTTGCCAAAATGGATGCTGATATCCACAGTGATTAAACACCGCATCCAACATAATCCTTATTCCCCTCTGATGTGCTTCCTTTACCAACTTCTCAAATATTTCATTTGTTCCAAACTCTGGATCAATTATAAAATAGTCAATCGTATCATATTTATGTGAACTTGTAGCTTTAAAAATAGGTGTTAAATAAATCCCTGTAAACCCTGCCTTTTGGATATAGTCCAACTTTTCGATAATTCCTTCCAGATTTCCCCCAAATTTTTTCAATGCGCCATCCATTTCTTCGCTTCCCCATGGAAGCACATTCCTTCCATCTCCTGGTGTTCCATTACAAAATCTTTCTGGGAAAATCTGATACCATACTGTATGAGCTACCCAATGCGGTGCTTTATACAGATCTTCTTTACAAATATATGGATAATTGAAATAATTAAATAAGTTATATAGTTCCGATTCATCTTCTTTATAAGGAATTCTGTCATGGCATCCCATAATATATTTTTCTTTTTCTGTTTCAATCACAAAACAGTATTTACACCGCTTTGTATCCAGATTTCCTGCTTCTGCAAACCAGCAGTCATACATTTCCGTCATTTGCTCTTTTCTCATCTCCAAGCGAATAATGGATTCTTTATCTAAATCATACATCATAGAACCGTCATTACGAGGAACCCAATTAAATGGATCCAGGGCCAACAATTCTACTTTTCTAACCGCTCCACGTTCGGTTTTTAATCGAATATGTAATGTATTTTCATTATATGCATAGGCATATTCACTCTTTGCCTGATGCAAAACTGTTGTAAAATTCATGATTTCTCCTTCTATTCACTCGCTACTAACGCTTCAAAATCATCCTGTGCCTTTTTTGCACCTTCTTCTGGTGTTATTTTTCCGTCAAATACAGCACTTAATACACTCTGCATAGTGGTCCAATAATAAGAAATTCTTTTTACTTGCGGCATTGGAACAGCGTCGTCAAATGCTTCCGTATATACTTTTAAAGCATCATCATCCTTCAATCCATTGATATTTTCAATATTTTTTCTTGCTGTCACATTGTAAGCTTTCTCGTAAAGAATTTCTGCACCTTCCTCTGATACCAGATATTCTGCAAAAAGCTGTGCAGCATTCGGATATTCAGAATAAGAAGAAACATATGCATTCTGAACACCGGCCATTGTTTTCATCTGTTTTCCGTCCATAGTCGGCAAAGTCGAAACACCAAAATTTGTGTTCTGCTCTTTTAATGTTTTAATCAACCATGAACCAATAAAGTAATATGCCGTTTTTCCATCTATAAAGTTCTGTTCCAGTTGCGTAATTGTTTCAATTTTTAAATCATCTGCTTTCACCGGAATTAATTCATTTAAATTGCGCACTCGCTCCAATGCTTTCAGAAATTCCGGAGTTTTAAATCCAGGATCATCGTTATTTTTTCCATCCTCACCAAAAGGCTTAAATCCATCTACACTTAAAAATGGAAACATATTGTACGCTTCTGTCACTACCGAAAGATACCAAAACTTATTTTCTGCTGGATTATTAAATAACTTTGCTTCCTCAATAATCTGCTCCATAGTCTCTGCCGGCTCTCCCTGTACAAGGTCTTTGTTGTACAACATTGCATAACATTCTATCGTCACTGGAACTCCATATAAATCCCCATCTGTTTCTACGGTTTCCACTGCAATTTCATTGACATCATCCCTGACAGATTCTTCTATTTGATCATTTAACTTCAGAAGGAGTCCTGCATCTTTTGCCGTCAGATATGCATCATGAGATGCCATAAACACATCTGCTCCATTTCCGCTTGGTCCATCCAGTGTCATCTTGTTTACAATGTCCATTCCAGCTTCTTCTACCTCCACTGGAACACCATATTCCTCTTCAAATGCTTTTGCAACCGATTCTCCGTATTCCAGCTTTCCTCCGCCTACCCGAAATTTCAACTGTGCACCTTCTTCTGCAATTAATTCATCTGTACTTTCTGTTGTACTCTCTTCCAGAGGAATCTCTTTCTTTCCACATCCTCCAAGAATACTAAGTGTCAGTACACCTACTAAAACTAATGAAATAATCCTTTTTTTCATACTTTTTCTCCTCCTTTTGCTCGTTAGCCTTTATCTGCACCAGAAGCAACGCCCTGGACTAGATACTTTTGAAACAATATAAATACAATTGTAATTGGAACAGCAACCAGAACAGCTCCTGCTGCAAAAACAGTAAAATTTGTCGTATCTGTTCCATTGATCAGTTCAAATAACCCAACAGCCAATGTTTTGCTATCATTTCCAGATAAAAGAATGTTGGGCAAAATATAATCCATCCACGGCATCATGAATTGTGATACCGCACAGTATGTGATGATAGGTTTTGACATAGGCAATACAATTTTTCCAAATGTCTGAATTTTTGTACATCCATCAATATACGCTGCCTCATCAACCGCTATCGGCAATCCATCCAGATATCCTTTCACAAGCCATGTATTATATGGGATTGCTCCTATTGAATACACGATAACCATCGAAATGGGCTTGCCTACTAATCCCAATGCCAAAAACAGCGTATAGATTGCTGTCATAGACAAAAATGTAGGAAACATCGATAGAATCATCACTGTCAAGAGCCCTGTTTTCCTTCCTTTAAACTGAAACCGTGACATCACCCAGGATGTAAGCATGATCAATATAACAGAACAGCATGTACTGACTACCGCAATTTCCAATGTATTAACAAACCATGTTCCATAGTTTGTTTCTGAAAATAATCGCTGAAAATTATTTAGTGTCAAATGAGACAATGAGAGATTTCCTAATGCATTCCCTGACTGAAAAGCAGAAAGAATAATCCATACTACCGGAACCAATACTACAATAGACATAAACATCAATTCTCCATTCACTAAAATAGCAATGATCTTTTTCTTCATTTCTTTTCTCCTACAACTCTTTAAATGATGTGGTTCTTCTGAAGTTCCATAAAGATACCACTCCTACAAATATAAAAAGCAATACACTCATGACAGCTGCAATATCATACATTTGTTGATTTAGTGTCAATTTATAAATCCAAGAAATTAAAATATCTGTATCACCTGCAAACTGCATCTCTGTATTAATTGGTCCTCCTTGTGTCAGGAAATATATGAGCCCAAATCCATTAAAGTTTGCTGCCATGCTCATAACTAAATTGGGCATTGTAGCTTTAAATACAAGCGGAAGCGTAATTTTCCCAAATTGTTGTATGCTACTAGCCCCATCAATTGCTGCCGCTTCATAAAGACTATGATCTAAATTGGAAAGCACTCCCATCATCATAAGCATAAACATCGGAAATCCCAACCAAAAACTAACACAAATAACTACAATCTTAGCTGATATCGGATCCGAAATAAATCCTATATTTTCTGAAATAAGTCCTAAACGTAACAACAATTGATTCACCGGACTGAACTGACCATTCAAAAGGTTTCTAAATACGAGTAAACTTACCATTTGAGGAATCGCCCACGGAAGAATTAAAATTGACTGAAATACCTTTTTTAATTTTACCGATTTATGGTTCAATATCAGTGCCTGAATCAATCCAAAAAAATAAGGTAACAATGTAGAACACAATGTCCAAATTATCGTCCATCCCAACACCTTAAAAAATGTCTCAGACCAGATTGAAACAGTAAATAATTTTTTAAAATTTTCAAACCCCACCCAGTCTAATAATTGTCCAGGTGGAAGATGATTCCTGTTGTAATTCAAAAATGCTGTCAAAAAAGTAAAAACAATTGGCATTAAGACAACAAAAATAAAAACAATACCTATAGGAATTAAGATAAAATAAGGTAAATTCTTTGAAAAACTTTTTTGCCAAGATACTTTGCTTTCTATTTTTTTGTTTCCTGCCTGTATATCGTAAATATTCCATACATATGTTGCAAAAGCAATTCCCAATATAAGTATTGCAATAACCCCATTAATCAGAAGCATTGTCGAGTGATCTCCATATCTTCCACCTGCTTTTTCACCTAATGTGATCATGCCCCATATTCCTTTTGTAAAAAATCCACCATGAAGCCGTAAAGAAAATTCTGGTATTCTTCCCTGAAAATATTCTATCCAGTACCCACTCAACAGTTCAATCAGCATAATCAGAAATTGAGGCAAAAATAATACGCCTCCTTTAATACGCTGTCTATAGACAAAAAATTGTCCGCTTCCGCAACAAACAATGGATAACAACAGGGCATTTTTCTTTCTCTTCATCTCTCTTTTTTCCATCCTCGTTTTCCTCTCATGTGGTTTTTTATCAGCAATCACTTATGCGTTTAACTAACTGTAGTATACACTTATTTTTGTAACACTTCAATCTTTTTCACATTTTTCAGCATTGTATATAATTGTTATTTATGCATTTTTACTTATGTTAACTTAACATTTTTTTATTAAGTGCGTTGAACAAACTATAAGACCGTATTTTTCTGCATTTTTAAATTCTATTAAGTACTTAATAAAATTGTACAAAAAAAGAAAAGAAACCATGATTTTAGTCACTTCTCACAATTCCTTTTCCTTCACTCTGTTTTCATTTCACTAATTGATCTTTATATAATTAGTACCACTTGGCATATCTAATCTACTGTTATTTCCGTCTATACATAATAATTTCTGCATCACTTCTACTGCTTTTCTTGCTTTTTCTTTATTACTTACAACTATGATCTTCGTGTCTGGAAGAAGCATAATATCTTTCTCTGAATGAACCACAACGCAAATATTCCTATTATCCACATAATTTTCTACCTGTACTCCCAGAATTTCTCCAATAATCAATCCTTTTTTTTGTTGATGTGACTGGAGAAATTCTGGAAGATTACTTCCACTTTTATTAACAAAAATATTTTCTTGTTTTACTCTTTTTCTGATATATTCTAATAGATAATCATTAAAGTAATCTTCCAATACAACATAAAATTCTTCTCCCAAAATTTCTTGTGCTTTATCCAAAAGTTCTTTTGAATCCACTAATACTTTGCAAAATAAAGGATCTGCTACATATCCGTCTATAAAAATAGCTGGAACAAAAAATTTATTAGCAATTTTTTTAAAAAGTGATTCTTCCAGATCAACAATAAAAACCGCGTCTAACGTTCTTCTAATCCCAATAGATACGCCTTCTTCTATTTCTTCTGCTGAAATCAAAAACATATCATACCCCAGAGCATGCAAAATCACACGTATCTCATCTGCCAGATCATAATATTGGTATATCTTACTTTTTTTACTACGAGCCCTCTTATTAATAATCATCCCCACCAGATAGCTCTTTTTTTCTGACAATGCTTTTGCAGCCATATTCGGCACATAATTCAATTTATTTGCCGCCTCAAAAACTCTCAGTCGTGTCTCATGACTAATTCTTTCTGTATCAGAATAATTCAGTACATAAGAAACAGTGGCTGTCGACACTCCTGCCTCTTTAGCAACATCTTTCATCGTAATGCGCTTATCTTTCATTTCATTATTTCCTCTTCTTTTGCCCATCCATGTGCGTACTGCACAGCTTTTTTCCATCCTTTGAGCATTTTCTGCTGTTTTTCGATTTCAATGTCTGGCTGGAACACCCTGTCAATGTCCCAGTTCTGTTTTACATCTTCCTTATCCTTCCAGTATCCCACTGCCAGACCTGCCAGATAAGCAGCTCCCATGGCAGTCGTCTCCACACACTTCGGCCTGTGCACCGGCGCCCGGCTGATATCTGCCTGTGTCTGCATCAGGAAATTATTGGCACTTGCACCGCCATCCACTTTCAGCGCAGAAAGAGCGATTCCGGAATCTGCTCCCATTGCTTCCAGCACATCATTTACCTGATAAGCGAGTGATTCCAGTGTGGCGCGAATAATGTGATCTTTGTTCACGCCCCTGGTCAGTCCCACGATCGTTCCTCTGGCATACTGATCCCAATAAGGTGCTCCAAGCCCGGTAAATGCAGGAACCACATAGCAGCCATTGGTATCCTCCACTTTCTGTGCAAGATATTCTGTATCTGACGCTGAATCAATCAGACGCAGCTCATCCCGCAGCCACTGAATCGCAGCACCTGCCACAAACACGGAGCCTTCCAGTGCATAATTAACTTTTCCTTCCATCCCCCAGGCAATGGTAGTGACCAGACCATTCTCGGAAAAGACCGGTTTTTCGCCGGTGTTCATCAGCAGGAAACATCCGGTTCCGTACGTGTTCTTCGCCTCTCCCTCTTCGAAACAGGTCTGTCCAAACAGCGCTGCCTGCTGATCTCCTGCCGCTCCTGCAATTGGAATCCTTCCTCCGAAAAATCCGGGATCTGCTTCTCCGTAAACAGCACTGCTCGGCTTTGCCTGGGGCAGCATGCATTTTGGAATATCCAGCTCTTCCAAAATCTCATCATCCCACTCCAGCGTATTGATATTAAACAACATCGTCCGGGATGCATTGGAATAATCTGTGACATGCACCGCCCCCTTTGTCAGCTTCCAGATCAGCCAGGTCTCCACTGTACCAAACAGTAATTCTCCCCGTTTTGCCCGTTCTCTTGCACCTTCCACATGGTCTAAGATCCACTTCACTTTCGTTCCGGAAAAATAAGCGTCGATCACAAGCCCGGTCTTCTTCTGAAACATCTCTGTCAGCCCTTTATCTTTCAGGCTGTCACAGTACTCCGAAGTTCTTCTGCACTGCCAGACAATCGCATTATACACCGGTTTTCCTGTATTCTTGTCCCACACGATTGCTGTCTCTCTCTGGTTCGTAATTCCGATCGCCGCAATATCTGCTGCCGATGCATTGATCTGATTCATTGCCTGTCTCGCTACAGAAAGCTGTGTAGACCAGATTTCCCTCGGATCATGCTCCACCCAGCCCGGTTTTGGAAAATACTGCGTAAACTCTTTCTGTGCCATACTGCAGATTTCCCCTTTTTCATTGAACAAAATGCACCGGTTGCTGGTTGTTCCCGCATCCAGTGCCATTACATATTTTGCCATTTTTATGCCCTCCATTATAATTTCCAGACATCCTGATTGGTCGAAGAAACCGCGATCGCCCCTACTGACAGTGCTGCGATCACATCCTCTTTTTCTGTGATGAGCCCGCCGGCGATCATGGGAATCCTGCTCACTTTTGCGATTCTTCCAAGTACTTTTGGCATCACTCCCGGAAGCACCTCAATAAAATCCGGTCTCGATGTCCCACACTGCATTTCCAGATTTTCGATATTTTTGAGTGCCAGTGAATCAATCACAAAAAAGCGAAGTACCGCAAAAATCCCCAGTTCTTTTGCCCGCCGCACCAGTGCCGGTTTTGTCGTGATGATCCCGTCAGCTCTTGTCTGCCTGGCGATAAATTCCACGGATATCTCTTTTGCACTGAGTCCCGCGATCAGATCGATATGTACCATTGCCTTTTTTCCCGCAGCTTTGATTCTCTCCAGAATCTCCGGAATCGTACAGACATCTCCATAAAGCACAAAGATCACCTGAATTTCTTCCATCTCTACTGCCGCCTGTAATCCGGCATCACTTTTTACTGCGGCAATGACCGGATTTGCTTCTACTGCATCATAAAACTCCTGATTCATCGCTCACCTCTCCATGTCTTTCTTTTTTCTTATTTTAACACTCTGGCTGTAGGAAAGCAACAGAATGTCTATTTTTCATCCACTCATATCCTGTGTTAACTTTTACAAGAAAAGCCTGGAAATCATTTACACATTTTGTTGCTGATTCCTGTAGTATATCTTATAATTATTTTAGTAAGTTTTCTATACAAGAATACACGCAATACTTTTAGTAGATAGGGAATACCATGAAAAAATTGTTACCATTATTACTTTTCATTTTTTTATTAATCATAACAGGGGCTTCGCTACTGAGTAAAGAAAATAGCGGAACATCAAAGAAAAATAGAGTTTTCTTATTTTAATAGTACCCCAACTGATCAGTCGACTTTAGAAGTATATTTAATTGACAAACTGGAAAAATAAATTATATACCGTTTTGCAATTATAGGTTACAGAATTTTTATTACTCTGTAAACAAATCTCTATCAATAAGATAAAAAATGCTGCTCCCTTTCTGTTCAAGGGATACAGCATTTTTTCTTTTTCTGTGATCTTTTATGAATTTTTATGCTTCACTTTTCTTTTCTGCAGATTCCACAACCGGCGCATACACATAATTCTTTTTGAATCTGCGCTTTCTTGTGATCCACATCACCAGGGAAAGTACAAACAATGCTCCAAATACGATCAGCAGTGTCCTTACAACATCTACCACTAAAAGGCCGGTATCTTTGATCTCTGTATCTTTTCCGATACCGTTCATTCCGCTGGAATTTGCAATTGCATACAGGTTTCTGTGACATGCCTCTCTCATTGCGTTGACAATGACTGCATCATTTTTATAGTCTGGGAGCTGCTTTGTAACATATGGAAGCATCGCGTCAAATGTAGATACACCTGCTAATACTCCATCCACACCATTTACATACGTTGTAAGTACGTTATCTGTAATGATCAGTCCGTCACATCCCCATTCTTCTCTGAGAATTCCTGTTACAAGCGGCTTGCTTCCACCTGACCAGGTACATCCCCAGCGTGTGTAGGCAATCATGACACCGTTCGCATTTCCTTTTTCCACAGGAGCCTGGAATGCCTTAAGATAAATTTCTCTGGCTGCCTGCTCATTCACCCAGACTCCAAGACCGATTCGATCCTGCTCACTGTCATTGAGTGCAAAGTGTTTCATAACAACACCAACACCTTTTTCTTCGATTGCTGCCACTTCATATGCTGACATTTCTCCAGAAAGGAATCCGTCTTCACTGTAATACTCAAAGTTACGTCCACCATAAGGTGTCCTGTGAATATTATTTCCCGGTCCGTAAAGGATTGAAACGCCTGCTTTCAGACAGTTGTTTCCAATTACCTTTCCAATTTCTGTCATCAGATCGCGGTTGAATGTTGCTGCCATTACGTCCTCCGATGTAAATGCAGTTGCATCCATCTCTGTCTTATCCGATGCGATCAGAGAAGCTGTCAGACCCTGCGGACCATTCTCATCTCTTGTTCCCGGTGCCTGTACAGATTCCAAAGGCATTGTCCAGTGGAAGGAATCTCCGATCAGAGAAACCATATCTTTAAAGCTCAGCTGATCTAACAGCTCGTCCCATGCTTCATCGTCATAGGAAAGCCCGATCATATCAACCAGTTTTTTGCCGTTTTTCGCTTTCATTGTCGGCATCTTTGCTTCTTCATAATCATCTGGATCATACTGTACATCCTGCAGATCTTCGATCATCTGCTCTGTCAGCTTCATTTTCAGGATGGACTGCGGAAGTGTTCCTTCCCAGTCATTTCTGGATACATATGTAATCTCATCTTCTGTTCCTCCATACAGATTGATATCTGCATCAGAAAGCTGATTTTTGATTTCTGTTCCGTTTGCGGAAACTGCATATGTTGTGCTGTCAAATTTCGGATTGTTGTATTTGTATGTCAGACTGGAATTTCCGTCTGTATCCATACGTCCGTCTGTGTTGTCTACTGTGTATCCCTTTGCTGCAAGAATATTGTTCACTGCATTATGGGCATCTGTTGCAACTGTCAGATAATAGTCCCCTTCATCCAGAATATAAGTTCCTGCTCCATATGTATCATAAGAAGCCAGTTCTCTTCTATCTACTGTCATATTCAGCGTCTCAGATGCTCCCGGTGCAAGGATTTCTGTTTTTCCAAATCCACACAATGCAACGGAAGATTTTTCTACACCATTCTCAATGTCATATGCTGTATATGGAGACTGGAAGTAAACCTGAACAGTTTCTTTTCCAGAATACTCTTTTCCTGTATTTGTTACTTTTACAGAGACTTCAAATACATCTTTTTCTTTGTTGTAAGAAACTTTCAAATCACTGTATTTAAAATCGGTATAACTCATACCATATCCGAATGGATATGCCACGTCATCATGATATTCGTACGCTCCTGAGTTTCCAGACTGCATCACATAATCTTCATAACGTGTCTCATAATATTTGTATCCTACGTAAATACCTTCCTGATAGATCATGTATGTTTTTGCATGTTCCGGAATGATTCCTTCTTCATATCCTTCATACACTGTCGGCACAAAGTTCATCATTGCCGGTGCAGAGAAGTTGTCATACAGATAGGTATCCACCAGGCTTCCTGAAGGTGTCACATTTCCTGCAAGAATCTCTGCCACTGCATTGATTCCTGAAATTCCAACATCCCCGATCCACATACATGCATCCACGTCATATTCATTATTTTTCAGAAAATCTACCTGAAGTGTATTTGCCGAGTTGATCAGAACAACAATCTTCTTCACTTGACCGGCTTTTTTCATTTCTGCAACGTTCTGAAGCATTTCTTTTTCATTGTCATCAAGTGCCAGATAATTTGTCTCTTTGAAATCCAGATCTGCACCCTCTCCACCAATACGGGACAATACCACAATTGCTGCATCTCCATAGGATGCGACAGAATCTTTTACATCATCTGTATACACATTCCACGGAACCTCTGTTGTCTTTTCCCCTTCTTCTGCAACCATACCTGCAGTTTTTCTGGCGTACTTGCTTCCTTCTCCTTTACTATAGAAGTTCCAGAGTTTTTTATTGACCTCAAATCCACTTTTTTCAAGTGCTGTCTTCAATGTATCTGCCGAAGATGCATCGATATTACCGGAACCGGTACCTCCGTAAACCAGGTTTACAGAAGAGTTTGAAAAGCAGCTTACCTTCGCGCCTTTCTCCAGCGGAAGTGCGTTATTTTCATTCATCAGAAGTGCTGCACCCTCTTCTTCTACTGTTTCACAGAGCTCCAGACCATACTGATTCATTTCTTCTGTTGTTTCAAAATCAGATTCATAGTATACTGCATTTTTATCTTCATTCTTCAACTTCCAGAATGAACCGCCGACAAACGCTGCAACTGTATTGTCAAACATCGACAAAAATACTAATATCGGAATCAGTACAATGGAAATGATCCCGCTAAAAAACGTCAGCCCCTTCCACGGACGTGTTGCTTTTCTGCGCGCCTTGCGATAGGCTTTCTTTCGCACTTTTTTCTCTTGTTTTGTTTCATTCATTACTCAATTCCTCCCAATTGCACTCTTAGCTTAAAACATAAGAGCATTCTTTTCGCATTGATACTATCTTAACAATTCCACAATTTTTACTCAACCGCTTTTGACTAAGTGGTATTTTTGCACGCATAAGTGCAAAAAAGTTCCAATGTCCGAAATGCATTGGAACTTTTTGATACTATTCTTTTATCGGAAATAAAATTTTAAGGCAAAAACATCCATCCTTGATCTTTACCTGAAATACCCCATTGTACTTTTTCACACTGTTCTTAATACTGCGCAGTCCATATCCGTGATAAGCCTTGTCATGTTTTGTTGTTACCGGAAGATTGTCCTCAAATTCCAGCTCTTCCTCTACCGGATTCATGATCTGGACGATCAGAAACTGATGTTGTCTGTGGATCAGTACATCGATTTGACGTTTTTCCTGTTTTTGTAAATTTTTCACACACTCAATGGCATTATCCATTGCATTTCCAAAGATCGTATACAGATCGATAGGATGCAAAAACTCCAGACCTTTTCCATCTGCCACGCAGGAAACCACAATATTATTCTCCTTGCATGCAAGGCTCTTCTCTGTCAGGATCGTATCCAACACATCATTTCCCGTCTTTACCATTGCTTCATAAATCTGAATGGAATCCTGAATCTCTTCGATGTATTTTTCCCGTTCTTCCTTGGTGCACATGTCCCGCAATGCTGCAATCTGGTGTTTCAGATCATGGCACTTTCGATTGATGATATCAATATTCTCTTTCGCGATCCGATAGTGCTCTTTTTGCTGTCTCCAGAGAAGATCCGAAACCAGCCGCTCCTGACGCATGGCACTCTTTTTAAATAACTCATTCTGCAGATACAATACAACCACACACAATATCTGCATCTGCAAAATACTGAACCAGTTTCCTCCCTGCAGTCCTCCGCTTCGGTTGTTCACACACTGTTTTACAAACCACAAAAACAGGTATCCCTGCATAGCCAGCAAAACCAGCGCTGAGGTCAGCTGTCTCGGCCCAATCATAAACCGCTTATTTTCCGGAATCCAGATTGCCACTGTGTAACGGCAGACAATCACCCCGGCTGTTCCTACCAGCAGCAAAACAATCGGAAATACTTCTGCCGGGATCTCCCAGCGTTTTCGCAGTAGCCAGCAGAATACCATACTGAGTTCATAAGCAAGACACCAGGTACAGGATGCCCATACTGCATAATAAGATGCGACCGCCATCGTCATTTTTACATTCACCCACAGTGACAGCAGCATCATCACATATCCCAGTGCCATCCACATCATCGCTCCAAACCAGTTTTCCACCTGAAACAATAAAAACATCCCTGCCTGTGCCAGAAAAATTGCTGCCGCTGTCACTACAATAGAATATCGAAAATGCTTTCTTTTTGAAAAACCTACTGCATAAATAATACCAAATCCAAGATAGATCAATGTCGCCAGTATATTCACAATCCAACTCATCGTTAATTTCCTTCTCCTACGTAGTCCATCAGTGCATTCAGGAAGGTATTCTTTTTACGCTGACTGATCTCCAGCTCTTTTCCTGCTACAATCACCGTACTGTCCCTGACCTCTGTCACATATTTCAAATTTACGATATACCAGTGGTTACACTTTACAAAGTGATAGGGGGAAAGCATATCCAACGCATTCTTTATCGTCCCACGTACCACATATTCGCCTTCACTCGTGTGATAATACAACATTCTGTTCTGTATTTCCACATAATAGATTTCCTCCACAGGAACCTTCTTGACCGAATCCTGCTGCTTTAAGAGAATCTCTTTTTCTATTTTCTGAATCCGCCCGATAGCTCTTGTAAGCTTCAATGAAAAGGTGTAGTAATTTACCGGCTTCATGACAAAATCTAAAGCTCCCACAGAATATCCGCGAATTGCATACTGGATCATATTCGTGATGAACATCAGTACAACGTCTTCATCTGCCTGACGGATTTTCTCCGCGGCTTCCATCCCATTCATCCCGGGCATCTCAATATCCAGAATCACAATATCATAAACGGGACTGTACCCCTCAATCAGCTCTTTCGCATCTGAAAAAGCAGTCAACTGAATATCCTCACCATTCTCTTTCTGATATTTTTGTATATATTTTTCAATTTTTGCTAAAAACGCTGCATCATCATCCGCAATTGCAATCCGAATCACTCTCTCACCTCCATTTTTTGTATTTCTTTTTGTTGTACTATAAAACCTGTCTCAAGATCCTTTCACCGATTCAAAAGCCGTTTTTTGATTGTCTCTCCGTTTTCCATCGAGATATATGGAATCTCCTGTTTCCGGTTTGCAGTCGATGCAAGCAGATGAACCTCTCCTTTTTGAAGCTTCACCACTCTGGCAAATATGTTTTGTGAAAATTCTACATATTGAATATCTTTGTAAGATATGTAACAAATTGCTCTTCCAAAATATCCATTTACAATCGCCATATGGCTTACCCCCACAGTGCTTCCCGCCGTCAGGAAATATGCAAGAACAAGCAATATCATCCATATGCTAAAAATAAGCACTCCCAAAATAATTTCCTTTTGGAACTCCGGAAAATAATAAACAGAAAGCAGTGCTCCTGCGACAAGAAACAATGCAAAAAGAACTGCCGGCCAAATCCAGGCAATCCATGTTGCTATTGGCTGCCGTACAGTCTGCATCTGTACTGCTTCATAAAATTCAGGAAGTAATAAGCGAATCCGCTCTTCCATTTGATTTCGTTTACAGTACGGAAGAAAAAAAGATTGGGTTTCCGCGGCATCATCCCCCATTCCGATATTGATGATCTCTGCTGTATATCTCCCGGTCAGTCTTGCAAAAAATGTTTGCTTTAACTTCAGTGCGCTGATTTTCTCTGCCGGAATTGTGTAATTTACTTTTTTCAAAATCCCATAACGAATGTATAATTTATTTTCATTCCGATCGATTTTAAAATCATAATACTGAATAAATCCTTTTACAATATTCCATATGGCAGAACTGAATATGGCGATCAGCATAAGAACGCTTAACAGCATTTTTACAATACTTTCTCCCACACTGACAGAATGTATCACTTGCAGAACCATCCCTGCCGCTCCGACAACGCATCCAATTACTACCAATACGGAAAGCAGATTGACAGAAAACAGCCCATGTGTAAAAATATCCCCCATATTCGTTTGAATCGCCCAGTGATCTTTGTCTTCTTTCGAATATTTCTCCTCAAAGCCTCCTTCCTGTCCCTGCATTAACTTCATCACATATAATCGAAACTGCTCAGCCTCCGCCTTTTTCAATATGATCTTTACATCTGTTTTATCTGATGTAGACATACTGTTCGTATCCAGCTTCACTTTACATGTTCCAAGAAGCATTTCCAACAAATTCTGCTCTGTATTTACATTCGAAATATTTTTGAGACCAATTGTATTTTTCTTTTTATTCCATGTATTACGCTCAATCACGATACTGTTGTCACAGATCGAAATGTAAGTCTTCGACCAGATGATCCAC
This sequence comes from Mediterraneibacter gnavus ATCC 29149, assembly GCF_008121495.1. Classification (NCBI taxonomy): domain Bacteria; kingdom Bacillati; phylum Bacillota; class Clostridia; order Lachnospirales; family Lachnospiraceae; genus Mediterraneibacter; species Mediterraneibacter gnavus. The sequence goes on from NZ_CP043051.1 coordinate 186,418, forward strand.
TGATATAAAAATATCAGCAGAAAAACCGCCAATATCACTCCGCCGCCAATATATACCGTGAGACTTAATTCTTCCGATGACCCCTTTTCAATATAATCAATTACATCGTCGATGTTCGTAAAAGACAACACAAAAAGAATTCCAAATGTTGCTCCCAACTGCTCCAGTATCACGGAAATGTGATTGCGAAATCTGATCTTATTCTCCATCTTCTTCCCTCTGTTCTTTCACAATCTCATTGATACGTTTCTGTAGATTTTCTGCAATTTTTTCCGCCTTTTCTTCCTCCAGAAAGCGAAGCGTTACATCTCCTCCTGCGGTAGTAACAGTCACTTTTGCCACATGAAAGATCTGATCAATCGGACCTTTTGATATCTCAAGCTTATGCAGACGTTCAATCGGCACAATATTTCTCTTCACAAAGAGATACCCTTCCCGTATATCAATACATTCCTCATTAATACTGTATCGATATCTGTTATAACGGAAATAAGGTTCTACCAGCATGGAGACTGCCGCATAAATCAGCAGAACAGCTGAAATCCATCTTCCAATTTCAATCTGTTTTGGAATCAGCCAGAAGATATTCACGATCCCGATTAAAACAATAAAGATCACATCGCCGATTATTTCCGCAGTATACATGCACCCCAATGCCCGTCTGGAAAGCTTTTCATATGCCATACATTTCTTCTCCCTTTTATTCCAATTCCTGTATCAATTCAGAAATCAACTTTTCGTCCTCTTCCAACTCTTCTGCAATTTCAGAAACCGACATTTTCTTTAGCAATTTCTTTTGAATCAGTTCCTTTAGAAGTTCCCGTCTGCCGGACAATTTTCCTCTCTCTTCTCCTTCCTTTATACCGGATAGTCTGCCTTCTTCCCATCCCTCTTCCCAGGATGCCTCCCGCTCCTGCCTCATATGCTTTTCTTCATCATATTCATAGATACTCACTTGCTTCGCCTCCGCTCGGTTTTGTGTCAAAAACTCTGCCAGAATATCTTCCTCAATACATTCGCGGATTGCCTGCTCCACAGCCTCACTGATGGGCATTGTACAGATCGAGCAATTCCTTCTTATCCTGATAGAGCATGGCAAAAATACGTGACTTGTACAGTCTGTTTGCCGGGAGTTCTGTGGTTTGCTTCATAAAGCTTCCTCCTTTAATTGAATCGTTACAGGAGGTTTTCAATCCGACATCTTTCTTCTAAAAACCTCTCTGCTGTTTTAAGTTGATATCAAAGCATAGAGATTTTCCGATATGACTTTAGAATAAAAGATGCGGAATGGTTCCGCTTAGAAAACCAGAAATAATGCTTTCCTGTATTGTAACACGATTGCACAGAAAGAGGAAGAAGAATTTTTTCTTTTTCAGTAAATATCCAATGTATTCATCTGAAATGCTATCTAACCGTATAATTCATGTTTCCAAAAAACGACGCCGGACTTTCCCCGGCGCCGTTTCTTTCAAACCATTGATTCAATTTTACTTTTCAAAAGAATTAGTCTTCTTTTGCTGTACCGTCATAGAGATTTACCAATCCCTTCAGGTATTCGTATCTTTCCATAGCCTCAGCCTCATTCTGCGCGAAGAGTCTCTGTGCTTTTTCAGGATTTGCTCTCATCAGGGCATTGTAACGAACTTCTCCGTTCAGGAATTCCTGATAATCTCCCTTAGGCTCTTTGCTGTCCAGAGTAAATTTCTTCTCAGCTTCCGGATTGAATCTGAAGTTGTTCCAGTATCCGCATTCTACTGCAAGCTGTTCCTCTGTCTGTGCTTTGCTCATACCTTTCTTGATTCCATGGTTGATACATGGAGCGTAAGCGATGATCAGGGATGGTCCCGGATATGCCTCTGCCTCTGCGATTGCCTTCACTGTCTGGTTGAAATCTGCACCCATTGCGATCTGTGCAACATATACATAACCATAGCTCATAGCGATTCCTGCAAGGTCTTTCTTCTTCGTCTCTTTACCGCCGGCTGCGAACTGTGCTGTCGCACCTGTCTTAGTAGCTTTTGAGGACTGTCCGCCTGTGTTGGAGTAAACTTCTGTATCAAATACCATAATGTTGATGTCCTGACCGCTTGCCAGTACGTGGTCAACTCCACCGAATCCGATATCGTAAGCCCATCCGTCACCACCGAAAATCCACTGGGATTTCTTAGCAAGGAAGTCTTTATTTTTCAGCAGTTCTGCTCTCTCAGCACATCCGCAGTCACAGTCTTCCAGAGCTTTTACAAGCTTGTCTGTAGCTGTTCCGTTTGTTGCACCTACTGAGAATGTATCCAGATATTCCTGAGCTGCTGCTTTCACATCGTCGTTTACGCCGTTCTCTGCAAGTTTTTCTACAGATGCTTTGAGTCTTTCACGGATCGTATTCTGTGCAAGAAGCATACCATATCCAAACTCTGCATTATCCTCAAACAGTGAGTTAGACCATGCCGGACCTCTTCCCTGTGGGTTTACTGTATAAGGTGTAGACGGTGAAGAGTTACCCCAGATAGAAGAACATCCTGTTGCATTTGCAATGTACATTCTGTCACCGAATAACTGTGTGATCAGTTTTGCATAAGGTGTCTCACCACAACCTGCACAAGCTCCTGAGAACTCAAGCAATGGCTGTTTGAACTGGCTTCCTTTTACGGTTGTCTCTTTGAATTTTGCAACCACTTCCGGTTTGATCGGAAGCTCTGTTCCATAATTGAAGAAATCCTGTTTTCCGGCATTTGCTTCCATGTTGCCCATAACGAGTGCTTTTTCACCCTTCTTACCTGGACATACATTTGCACAAGATCCACATCCTGTACAGTCATAAGCAGATACTGCGATCGAGAACTTCATGTTCGGCATACCCATCATGTCGATCATATCCATACCTTCCGGTGCGTTTGCTGCCTCTTCTTCTGTCAGCGCGATCGGACGGATAACTGCATGCGGACATACATATGCACAGCGGTTACACTGGATACAGTTGTCCGGCTGCCAGATCGGGATATCTACTGCGATTCCACGTTTCTCATATGCTGAAGAACCGGATGGTGTAGAACCATCTACATATTCATTAAATGCAGATACCGGAAGTGTATTTCCTTCCTGTGCATTTACTTTTGCCTGGATATTTTTTACAAAATCTACAACGTCTGCTCTTCCGCCTTCTCCAACGTGAGGAGTTGTAAGACCTTCATCTGCTGCATCTTTCCAGCTTTCCGGAACTGCGATTTCTACAACCTGTTTTGCACCTGCATCGATTGCATCGTAGTTCATCTGTACGATCTTGTCACCTTTTCTTCCGTAAGTAGCTTTTGCAGCTGCTTTCATCAGATCGATCGCTTCCTCTTCCGGAATGATCGCTGCAAGTTTGAAGAATGCTGACTGAAGAACTGTATTGATACGTCCGCCAAGTCCGATTTCTTTACCAATCTTGATACCGTCGATCGTGTAGAACTTGATATTGTGATTTGCAATGTAGCTCTTAACCTGTCCCGGAAGGTGCTCTTCCAGTCCTTCCATATCCCATGAACAGTTCAGAAGGAATGTACCTCCATCAACCAGTTCCTGAACCATGTTGTACTTGTCAACATAAGAAGGATTGTGACATGCTACAAAGTTTGCCTGACGGATTAAATATGTTGATTTGATCGGTGACTTACCGAAACGCAGGTGAGACATTGTAACACCACCGGATTTTTTGGAGTCATAGTCAAAATATGCCTGTGCATACATGTCTGTGTTATCTCCGATGATCTTGATGGAGTTTTTGTTCGCACCAACAGTACCGTCAGCTCCAAGTCCCCAGAATTTACAGTTGATCGTTCCTTCCGGTGTTGTTACCAGAGGTTCGTCAGCTTTCAGTGACAGGTGTGTCACATCATCTTCAATACCGATTGTAAATTTCTGTTTTTCATCGTTGTGATATACTGCAACGATCTGTGCAGGTGTTGTATCTTTAGAACCTAATCCATAGCGTCCTGTATAAATCGGAACTGCATCAAATTTTGTTCCCTTTAATGCTGCAACAACATCCAGATACAGTGGCTCGCCAAGTGCTCCCGGCTCTTTTGTTCTGTCAAGAACAGAAATCTTCTTCACAGAATCCGGAATTGCATTGATCAGTGCTTCCGCTGAGAATGGTCTGTAAAGGCGAACTTTTACAACACCGACTTTTTCTCCGGCTGCCATCAGATAATCGATTGTCTCTTCGATCGTATCACAGACAGAACCCATTGCAACGATCACGTGCTCTGCATCTTCTGCTCCATAGTAGTTGAACAGTTTATAGTCTGTTCCAATCTTCTCATTTACTTTATCCATATAATTCTGAACGATTGCAGGAAGTGCATCGTAATATGGATTACATGCTTCTCTTGCCTGGAAGAAAATATCAGGGTTCTGAGCAGAACCTCTCTGACATGGATGGTTTGGATTCAGTGCGTGTGCACGGAATTCGTCAATTGCATCTTTATTTACTAAATCTTCCAGATCTTCGTAATCCCATGTCTCAATCTTCTGAATCTCATGAGATGTTCTGAATCCGTCAAAGAAATTGATAAACGGAATCTTTCCTTCCAGTGCTGCACAGTGTGCAACTGGTGTCAGATCCATAACTTCCTGCACACTGGATTCACACAGCATCGCTGCACCTGTCTGACGACATGCATAAACGTCAGAGTGATCTCCAAAGATAGAAAGCGCATGGCTTGCAAGTGCACGTGCGGATACGTTGAATACACCCGGGAGCTGCTCTCCTGCCACTTTATATAAGTTAGGAATCATCAGCAGTAATCCCTGAGATGCTGTAAATGTTGTTGTCAACGCTCCTGCTGCAAGAGAACCGTGTACTGCTCCTGCCGCACCTGCCTCAGACTGCATCTCTGTTACATGAACAGTTGTTCCGAAAATATTTTTTCTTCCTTCTGTTGCCCACTCATCAATATGCTCCGGCATAACGGATGACGGTGTGATCGGGTAGATAGCTGCAACTTCTGTGTATGCATAAGAGACATGAGCTGCTGCCTGGTTACCGTCCATGGTTTTCATTTTTCTTGCCATTTCTTGTTCCTCCTTCGAAATTACATTGTAAAACGAATTTTTTACATGTAATCTCATTATATCTCGATTAGTTGTAAAAGTCCATACGAGCCGTCCCATTTCTTGTTTCTTTTTTGGTGCAGTTGTCTGGTTTCTCTTTCTGATTTTCTTTTGGAAATTCTATTTCCATGCAGACCGGCTGCAGCTTTTCGTATAAAATAAAAAGCACCTCCCACGGAAGTGCCTGTCCCCTCTTGTATTCTCTTTTTCCATTTACCATGCATGCAGCCAGAATTTTCCTAAAAACCAGATAAGAAATGCAAAAATTGCCATCACTCCGATTGCAAGCGGAAGCAGAAGTTCACAGAATGCCAGAATAACTGCCAGTTTGTCTTTTCGGCTCATCTCGATCGGTTCCTGCTTTTTCTTTTCTTCACGCGCTTTCTTTTTGGCTTCTTTTCTGACTGTGCGAAGACCTTTTTCAAATTCGATTTTCTGCTTTTGTCCATCCGGCTGTGTGTCTGACTTTTTCGCTTTTTCTTCCTCTTCAAACAGCAGATCCGGCCTTGGTCCCTGTCCCAGTTTCAATAGATTTTTCATAATGCCCTCTTTGAAAAATGCCCCCGATGCGATTACCGGGGGCGAAATTTAAGTTTTCCTTACATTTTTTGTATTGTCAAAAGATTTCATACATAGTGACAAGCTACAAAGTGTTCATTTCCTACATCTCTGTACTCCGGTGCTTCCTGTGCACATTTCTCTGTCGCATATGGACAGCGTGTACGGAATTTACATCCGGACGGCGGATTCGACGGAGAAGGAAGATCTCCGCTCAAAATGATACGATCTCTCTTTCTTGTCGGATCCGGCACCGGAATCGCTGACATCAGCGCTTTTGTATATGGATGCAGCGGATTGTCGAAAATTTCATTTTTATCTGCCATCTCCACAATATTTCCAAGATACATAACTGCCACACGATTACTGATGTACTCTACAACTGACAAGTCATGCGAAATGAAAATGTAGGAGAAGTTGTTTCTCTCCTGAAGATCTCCGAGCAGGTTGATGATCTGTGACTGAATAGACACGTCCAGCGCCGATACCGGCTCATCACAGACGATCAGTTCCGGATTCAGAATCAGGCTTCGTGCAATTCCGATACGCTGTCTTTGTCCACCGGAAAACTCATGCGGGTAACGGTTGATATAATACGTAGGAAGTCCGCAGATTTCCATTGTCTCCAATACCTTTTCACGTGCTTCTGCCTTACTCATCAATTTGTGATCAAGCAGAGCCTCCCCGATGATGTTTCCGACCGTCATACGGGGATTCAAAGAAGCGTAAGGATCCTGAAATACCATCTGCATCTGCAGACGTTTTGCACGCATTTCCTTTTTGGAACATTTTGCAAGGTCCTCTCCTTTGAAAATGACCTTTCCGTCTGTGATATCATGCAGTCTTAAGATCGTTCTTCCGGCTGTTGATTTTCCACATCCGGACTCACCTACGATTCCCAGTGTCTCACCACGTCTCAGTTTGAAAGAAATTCCATCTACAGCTTTGACATGTCCGACTGTTCTTGTGATCAGACCGCCACGGATCGGGAAATATTTTTTCAGATTCTGGACATCCAAAATGATTTCATTTTCTCTGTTCATTTATACTTCCTCCTTTTCCGGTGCGTTGACAAAGCATGCAACATAATGACCGTTTCCAACGTGTACCAGTTTTGGTTCTTTTTCTTTACAGCCTTCCTGACAGAACTCACATCTCTCATTGAAATGGCAGTTCTCCGGCATATTGATCGGGTTCGGAACCTGTCCCGGGATCGAATACAGACGCTCATTGTGATTGGTCTTACCGATGATCGGTTTTGATTTTAACAGCCCGATTGTATATGGATGCATCGGATTCTGGAAAATATCCAGTACTTTTCCTTTTTCCACAACATTTCCGGCATACATAACAACCACGTAATCTGCCATCTCTGCAACGACGCCCAGGTCATGCGTGATCAGCATGATGGACATATCCATTTCCTCTTTCAGCTTGCGCATCAGATCCAGAATCTGTGCCTGAATCGTTACATCCAGCGCAGTCGTCGGCTCATCTGCGATCAACAGCTTCGGATTACATACCAGAGCCATTGCAATCATGATACGCTGACGCATACCACCGGAAAGCTCGTGAGGATAGCATTCCATGATTTCTTCCGCTCTCGGAATACCAACCAGTTTTATCATTTCCAGAGCTTTTGCTCTTGCTTCTTCTTTTGTTGCATCTGTATGGAAAAGAATACTTTCCATGATCTGATGTCCGACTTTGAGTACCGGATTCAGAGAAGTCATCGGCTCCTGGAAGATCATTGCAACATCTTTTCCGTTGACATGCTCCATTTCGCTCTTGCTCAGCTTCAGTAAATCTCTTCCATCCATCAGGATCTCACCATCCACGATTTTTCCCGGAGGTGACTGAACCAGATGCATCAGAGAGAGTGAAGTAACACTCTTTCCACATCCGGATTCTCCTACTACACAGACTGTCTCTCCTTTGCGGATCTCAAAATCAACGCCGTTGACTGCCTTGACAATTCCAGCGTCTGTATAGAACCATGTATGAAGATTTTTAAATTCTATAAATGCCATAACTTTTCTCCTTGTCAAAACTTACTTAGCGTTTCATTTTCGGGTCAAATGCATCTCTGAGGCCATCACCTACAAGGTTCACCGCAAGTACTGTCAATAAGATACAGAATCCTGCCGGCATCCACAGCCATGGACGCAGTTTGAATGTCATCAGGTTTGTTCCTGCAGATACCATCTGTCCCCAGCTGGACATCGGAGGAAGTACACCGACTCCCAGATAAGACATGGTGGATTCCATGATGATCGTATCACCGATTGCCAGTGTTGCTGTAACAATGATGATCGGGATAACATTCGGCATAATATGTTTGAAAATCTTATGCAGATCGCGGATACCAAGTGATTCCGCTGCTGACATATAATCCATCTCACGGATCGAAAGTACCTGACCTCGGATATACCGGCACGTACCGGCCCATCCGATCGCCGCAAGGATTACCATCAGATAATATACACGAACTCCGGTGTCCACTTTCCAGTCTGACATCATGGCACTGAGCATGATCAGAATCGGCATCGTCGGCAGAGACAGAATAACGTCTACTACACGCATGATGACAAAATCCACAACTCCGCCATAGTATGCTGCGGTACAACCTAATAATGCACCGATAAAGATCTGAAGTGCTGTCGCCGCCAGACCAACTGTCATGGAAATACGTCCTCCATAAAGAAGACGGGTAAAGACATCTCGTCCATTTTCGTCTGTTCCAAACCAGTGCTGTGCACTCGGCGGCTGTTTTGCATTCGCAATATCAGTTGCTGTAATATCTGAATACGGAGATACGATTGGTCCCACAATACAAAGAACGATCATGACTCCTAAAAAGATCAGTCCGGCGATCGCCAGCTTGTTTCTGGACAGGCGCTTCATCGCAAGTCTCCAGGGGGATTCCATGCTTTTATTCTCTGCTGCCTGTTTTGCAATTTTCTTATTTGCATCTTGTGTTTTTTTCACGTGTCCTCCTCCTTTCTACTTCAAACGAATACGTGGGTCAACCGCACCATATAACAGGTCGGAAAGTAAGTTTCCGAGCATTGTAAGTACTGCAAGGAACATTGTGAATCCCATCATAAAGAGATAATCTCTCTTTCCGATAGAATCCAGGAATACTTTACCGATTCCAGGCCATGCAAATACAGTCTCTGTGATCATCGCACCTGCGAAAAGTCCAGGGATCGCACCACCAACATAAGTTACAATCGGAATCATCGCATTCTTTAACGCATGTTTGTAAATTACCACTTTTTCCGGAAGTCCCTTTGCACGGGCAGTTCTGATGTAATCCTGATTGATTACCTCAAGCATGGATGTACGCACATAACGCATGGTACCACCCAACTGGATCACTGTCAGTGTCACAACCGGAAGGATCATATGAAGCACTACGTCTAAAACATAAGCCCCGCCTGTATTGTTTGCTCCGGCAGTTATCATACCGTCAAGAGGAAGAACCCCCAACTTGACAGAGAACACATGCCGCAGAATCATTGCCAGGAAGAATGATGGCAGTGAAATACCGGCAAATGCTACTACCGAGAATGTATTGTCAAAAATTGAATATTGCTTGGTCGCCGAAATAACGCCGATTGGAATCGCGATCAATAGTTGCAGTATGAACGCTACAGCAGCTACTAAAAACGAGTTCCATACAAATTTACCGATGACTTCTGTTACCGGAATCTTGTAACTGATCGAGATACCAAAATCTCCTCTGATCGCATGACTTGCCCAGTTTACGTATCTTTCCGGTATCGGTTTGTCTAATCCTAAAAGTGCTTTGTTCTGCGCTATCTTCTCCGCTGTGATGTTTCCGCCTGCATGAGCATCAACGGCATCTCCCGGCAGGCTTGCTACCAAAAGAAATACAACCATAGATACACCAATCAGAATAGGAATCATCGTGAGAACACGGCGAGTTGCATATTTCCACATTTGTTAAAAACCTCCAATCTTTATTTGACTCTGTTTTGCTCATGATCAAATAACTTAATTTTGCCCGCAGGAAATAGAACGAATCGAGTTCGTATCCACCCCCTGCGGGCCGTTTGTTCGAAGGGAAACCTCGCTGGATCCCTATTTGAGCTTCAAGTCTTACGGCTTTGTTATTTTTTTAGAGTACTTCGATTACTCAACTTCAATGTTGACAATCTTATCCTGCTGATACCATTTTACATATGAGCTCTGCTCGATGTTCTGTACACGAGTGTTGTAGCAGATCAGGTCACATCTCTCGTAAATCGGGTATGTCGGAAGATCTTCATTGATCAGTTTGTAAATTTCTTTGTATTTTTCTTTCTGCTCTTCTTTCGAAGTAGAAGCCAGTGCCTCTGCGAGCATCTTGTCCAGTTCTGGATTTGCATATCCTGTGTGGTTCTGAGATCCGCCTGCTTCCGGACTTGCAAATGTTCCTGTCAGATCTGGATCTGCTGTCAGTCCCCATGCCATGAACAGCATATCAAATGTACCGTTCTGAGATTTAGACTGCAGTGTCGGCCAGTCAACATACTCTGCCTGGAAGTCGATACCAAGCTGTCCGTATGCGTCGATCATCAGTGGGATCATAGTATCTGTTACGATGTTTCCAGACATTGCACTGAAGACGATCTTCATCTGTTTTCCGTCTTTCATCAGCTTGTCGCCGTCTTTTTCCCATCCGGCTTCTTTCAGAAGCTCTGCTGCTTTGTCAAGATCATAATCGTATGTTTCCAGACCTTCGTCATCATACAGCCATGAAATCGGCGCCTGAGGAATATTCAGTGTGATTGCATACTGTCCGTAAACAGCCTGGTTCAGAGACTTACGGTCGATTGCATGAAGCAGCGCCTGACGCACTTTTGCATCCTGGAAAATCTCATTTTTATGGTTTACTGCCACATATCCATATCCAAGAGTCGGCTGGATCTTCATGTTGATGAATCCTGCTGCCTGTGCTTCTTCGATGTGGTCATCATCGCAGACAACCTGATCGTGGATATCTACATCACCTGTCTCTACTGCCTGAAGCTCTGCATTTGTAGCAACAACTTTGAAGATCAGGTTCTTTGTCTTAGGCTCTCCCAGGTAGAAGTTCGGGTTTGCTTCCAGAGTCGCAGATGTTTTTTCTTTGTACTCTTTCAATACATATGCACCATTCGATACATAGTCAACCATATTCAATGATTTGAATTTAGAAAGGTCACCTTTCTTGATCAGATCTCCATATTTTGCTGTAGAGATCGGCACTGCAGAACCTAATACATAAGGTGCACTTGTGTTTGCTGCTTCCAGAGTAATCTGGATTGTGCTTTCATCTACTACCTTGATACCGGAAATCTCAGTTGCACTTCCGTTTTTGTAATCTTCATATCCTACAACGTTTACTTTGGAAATATCCTGATATCCATCATAGCTTGGATCTGATACGACTTTATACCAGTTTACATAGTCTTCCGCTTTTACGTCTGATCCATCGTTGTATTTTTCTTTTGTCAGCTTGTATGTGTAAACTTTACCGTCATCAGAAACTGACATGCTGGCTGTACCGTCAACGATCTCTCCTTTGTCATCATTGACACTCAGAGATGCCGTTGTAGCTGTCACAACCTGGAAATCCTCATTTGCTTCCCAGTATACCGGGTTGAATACACCTGCAAAGTCTGCAACACCTGCGATCAGTGTGTCTTTTCTCTTTGCTGCTGTCTCAGGAAGTGCAGAAGGATCCTCTGCTTCGATCAGCTGGTTTGTTGCTTCTAATGAAGTATTTGTGTCCTGTGATTCTGTTTTTTCACTTGTTTTCTTATTGTCTGACCCACTGCCGCAAGCCGCAAGTGAAAGTGCCATTACTGCCGCTAAAAGGCAAGCTAATGCTTTCTTTTTCATATTTTTTCCTCCTTGAAAAATATTTATGTTGATTCCTGCATCTTCCGATTTATTTACTCTGTTTTTTCATAGCCGTATTACCCATCTGTTGCTGAAAATGCGGAAACAAACACGATTCATCGACCGGGCTCTTATTTCATCATTACTCCCAGTTTTTCTGTCAGTGTGCGTACGCATCCCTCTTCAAACGGAACCTGAAGTCCCACTTCTTTTAACATCTCTGTATAGAAATCACTTGCAGATAACCTGCACAGCTTCAAATAGCTCTGCCATGCCGCTTTGTAGTCTTCATCCATCCAGATTTTGTACTGCATCGCACAGGTCTGTGCCAGTACATAGTCTATATAATAAAACGGAGTATCATAAATGTGAAGCTGTTTTTGCCAAAAACCACCTTTTTCCATAAATGGATCTCCTTCGTAATCAAGATGTGGTTTGTATTCTTCCTCCAGCTTCTTCCATGCCGCATGTCTCTCATCCGGTGTCAGATCCGGATTGCTGTAGACAATATGCTGGAATTCGTCCACCATGCATCCGTACGGAATAAATGCGATCGCATCTTCCAGATGCATCTGTCTGTATGTGTCAGCTTCTTCTTTAAAAAACAAATTCATCCATGGTTCTGTAAAGAATTCCATAGACATAGAATGAATCTCTGCTGTCTCCATCGTGATATCCCAATGCTCTTCGATCGGATCACTTCCAGAAACATATCCCTGGAACGCATGACCGCACTCATGTGTCACAACATCCACATCTCCGCTTGTTCCATTGAAATTGGCAAAAATAAACGGTGCGCGATATTTCGGAAGATATGTCATATAACCGCCGGCCTTTTTTGTCTTTCTGCCGAGCACATCAAAGAGTTCATTCTCCATCATAAATTCAAAGAACTCTTTTGTCTCCGGTGAAAGCTCCTCATACATCTTCTGTCCATTCGCCATGATCTCTTCCGGAGTTCCCTGTGGTTTTGGATTTCCGTCCACGAAATACATGTTCTCATCAATATAAGAAAGCTTCTGAAGACCAAGTCGTTCCCGTCTTCTCTCATGCATCTTTTCTGCAAGCGGTACGAAATACTCTTTGATCTGTCTGCGGAAATTCTCCACCTCTTCTCTTCCGTAAGAATTGCGGTTCATCCGGTAATATCCGAGTTCTACATAATTCTCATATCCGAGGAGTCTTGCCTGTGCCGTACGATTTTTCACCAGTTTATCATAGATCTCATCCAGCTCTTCTGCTTTACTCTGGAAAAACGCGCTGTACTTTTCATGCGCTCTGCGTCTGATCTCTCTGTCCTCATGTGTCATATACGGACGCAACAGGGACAGATTCAATGTCTCACCATCCCAGTCAATCTTCGCACTCGCAATCAAATTGTCATACCGGGTTGTCAGCGCATTTTCTTCCTGCATCAACGGAATGAGCTTCTCGTCCATGGCCTTGAATTCAAGCTCCATACTCTTAAATGCCACTTTTCCGATCTTCTCTTCCAGTTCTGCTTTGTATGGAGAATAATAAAGTACTTTTCTGTATTCAGTCTCCTGATTGCTGATCGTAGGCAGTACTTCATTATAATAGTCCTTCTCTTCACTGTAGAATGCATCAGCAGTATCTACATCACTGCGAATCATCGCAATCTGAATCATCGTGCTGTACTCGTCACGCAGCTCATAAAACTTTTGATGAATCGCAAACTGCTCTTCTCCGCTCTTTGCAGCCTTCAGTTCCTGTGTCAGCTCTTTGAGCCCTGCCACAACGGCATCTGTATCAACCCTCTGATAAGGCATCTCTGCAAACTTCATAGCCTTTCCTCCTTATTCTATCTATCTGCTTTTGCCCTTTTATATTTTTTCTCGTTCCTAGTGATAATAAATCACCGCGCTAAAGTGTTATTATTATAAATTGGTTTTCAGATTTTTTTATTATATACCACTTCCAACACGATTTCAAGTTATTTTTAATTTTATTTTTGCAATTTCAATCTTGTTTTCTTGCATTTTAGCACTTTTTTAACTTCTATTGAGAGATAAAAGAACAAAAAACTGCAGCGAAAGCACTGCAGTTTTTCGTTTTTGTCCTTTATTTAACAAATTTTATTTTCCTGTACTTTTTTTTGCAAGCATCGAATATCTGGAATGATTTTTTCTCAGATACACAAGCAAAACACCTGTTGTCACTACCAGCACACCTGCCAGAAGCTGGGAAACAGGAAGTCCGATTCCCGGCAGGAGAAGCTGATCTGTCCGGAGTCCTTCGATCCAAGCGCGTCCAAGTCCATACCCGAACATATAAAGAAGGAACAACTCTCCCTCGTATTTTTTATGCTTTCGATATGCAAACAGCAAGATCAAAAGAGCACAGCACCACAAAGATTCATATAAAAAAGTAGGATGCACCTGAATGTATTCTACGCCATCGATCATCTGGATATGTGCTCTCATCTGCTCTGTCACATCAGAGCTTCTCACTGCATCGATCGGAAGCCGCATCGCAAACAAACTGTCCGTATATCCGCCAAACGCCTCTCTGTTAAAGAAATTCCCCCAGCGTCCCAGCATCTGTCCGTTTAACAGGGCAAGCGCGATCGTATCAAAAATCTGGGGCGCACTCAAATGCTTGATCTTCGCTGCAATGATCACAGTCAGTACTGCTGCAATCACACCGCCGTAGATTGCAAGACCGCCTTCCCGGATATTCAAAATTTCCAGAAGATTGTCTTTGTACATATCCCAGGAAAAGAGCACATAATATAATCTTGCTCCGATGATCCCGAATACAACACCGAACATTCCCATATCCAGATAACTCTCCGGATCCTGTCCGGTACGCTTCGCCTCTGATGTCGCGATCACAAAGCCCAGAAGGATCGCCGTGCCGATGATGATTCCGTAATATGCGATCTCAAATCCAAATACCGAGATTGTCTTTCCGACATGTTCCAAATGGATTCCCAGATGGGGAAAACTAATATCATAGTGCATGCTTCCTGCCTCCAATTATTATACGTTAAAGCGGAATACGATAATATCTCCGTCCTGAACTACATACTCTTTTCCTTCCAGTCTTACCAGACCTTTCTCTTTGGCAGCCGCATGTGTTCCGCATGCCATCAGATCATCATAACTTACCACCTCCGCACGGATAAATCCACGTTCGAAATCTGTATGGATCTTTCCTGCTGCCTGAGGTGCCTTTGTTCCCTTTGTGATCGTCCATGCACGGCACTCCTGCTCTCCCGCTGTCAGATAGCTGATCAGTCCGAGCAGATGATAACTTGCTTTGATCAGTTTTTCCAGACCGGACTCCTCCAGACCAAGATCATCCAGGAATAACTTTTTCTCATCCTCATCCAGCTCTGCGATCTCCTGTTCAATCTGTGCGCAGACTACAAATACTTCACAGTTCTCTTCTGCTGCGTATTCCCGCACTTTCTGTACTCCGGCATTGTCTGCACCGTCATTTGCCAGATCGTCCTCTGTCACATTTGCCGCAAAGATCACCGGCTTGTATGTCAGAAGATTGTAGCTTGTCAGCCACTCCTGTTCTTCCTCATCGTCTGTTGTAAAGCTCTTCGCCATCTTATTTTCTTCCAGATGCTCTTTGATGCGTTTTAACAGCTCCAGCTCTTTTGCTGCTGTCTTATCATTTCTGGAAAGCTTTACCACTTTTGCGATCCTTCTCTCCAAAATCTCCAGATCGGAAAAGATCAGTTCCAGGTTGATCGTCTCGATATCACGCAGCGGATCGATACTTCCGTCCACATGTACAATATTACTGTCCTCAAAACATCTCACAACATGCACAATTGCATCTACTTCTCTGATGTTGGCAAGGAACTGGTTTCCAAGTCCCTCTCCTTTTGATGCCCCCTTTACCAGACCTGCAATATCTACGAACTCAATGGCTGCCGGTGTGATCTTCTTTGTATTGTACATCTCACCCAGAACATCCAGTCTGTGATCCGGTACGGTCACAACTCCCACATTCGGGTCAATGGTACAGAACGGATAGTTTGCGGATTCTGCTCCGGCTTTTGTCAACGAATTAAATAATGTACTCTTTCCTACGTTTGGTAATCCTACGATTCCTAATTTCATTTTTTATATTTCCTCCTATAAATCCTTTGATTTCAAGGGATTTCAGCACACTTATTTTTGCAAGTGGGCCATTTAGTGGGCCATTATATTGCCATAAGCGCTTCTGCCACCAAGTCCATTTCTTTTTTCTTTTCTTCCTCAGTAGTATGAACATATAAGTTCATCGTAATTCCAATATTCGAATGGCCCAGTAACATCTGAAGTGTTTTCGGTTTCATTCCTGCTTCAATACATCTGGTAGCAAACGTATGTCTCAAGATATGCATCGAAAATCTTGGAATTTTTGCTTTATCACAGATTTTAAACAACGCTGTATCATATGTACTGTTCTTGACAGGCGTTCCTTTTCGACACAGAAACACAAATTCTTCCCATTCTGTTGAAATTTCTGAAATCCTCTTATTCTTTTCTTTTTGTTTTTTTAGTATAGCAACCGCTTCTTCTGTTAAGGGTATCGTGCGGTAACCTGATTTACTCTTTGGTTCTCCGATACGCCACTTCTTTGCACTGTAACGATATTCCATACTTCTGCGAATCTGAATTGTTTTGGATTTTAAATCGACATCTTTCCATTTCAATCCTACCAATTCGCCTGTTCGCAATCCGGTTTGTAGTATAAAACGATACTGATTTTCATAGCTTTGACCTTCTGCGTATTGTAAAAATGTTTTTTGTATGTCTCTTGTTAATGCAACCTTCTTCTCAGATGGCTTTCCCATATCACTTTTCACAGATTTTTTACAGGGATTGCTACACAAGACTTCATTTTCTTTTGCATACTCAAACATGTTGTATAATGCAATTCTTGCCTGATAAATTGTAGATGTACGATACTCCTGATCTGCCATATCATAAAATATTTTCTGACAGTGAAGTGGTTTCACGTCTGATAGTGGCATCTCCCCAATTACCGGTTTAATATTTTTAATATATCTCTCCGTATAATTGCGAACAGTATTGGAACGGACTATTTTCTTTTTTATCCCAATCCAATAATCAAACCATTGATTGACCAGCATATCTGATGGCATTGAAATATCACTATGTTCATCCACATAAGTCGCATCTGCAATCCATGCTCTGCACTCTTGCAGCTTTTTGAATCGTTTATGTTTTCTCTTTCCAAACCGATCTACAAATCTGGCTGAGTATAATCCCGTACTTTCTTGGGATATTCCCTTGCCAAGTTCTTTGCCTTTTAAATCTTTTCCCATATTTCAGCTCCTCTCATAAGAAGCCCTAATACAGTACCTTGTATTATACCATAGCATCTTATTTTTGTGAATATTCATTTTCATCTCATCTCCCATCTACTGTCATTCATTTATATTTCCACACTTTCCGAAATGAATTTTTCAAATTCTTTTCTCTTTACAAGTTTTTTCGTGCCTACGTAAAGCACAAAAGGGCATCTCGGTTCTTTCAAAAGACTACTTATTCTATTTTGTCCGATATTACTGTATTCTGCTGCCTCTTCAATTGTAAGAGCCACTTTTTCACATATTGCAACATATTGTTTGTTCATAAAATCCTTTCCTTATTGTTTAACGTGTGTAGCATACACTTCTATCCGCAATACACACAATCATTCTTTGTATTCAACAACGTTTTTGCTTTCTCCATTTTCATACTTGCAATCACTTCTCGTTTGCTTGTGCCTCCAACATACATTGGCGTACACATTTCTAAAATGCGGTCATAGATACGCTTTTTATCCAACATGGTCTCGCTTTTTATTTCATTTAGCGGAAGATTCATTGTGATAATCAAAGGGCGTCCCGAACGGATCCTGCGGTCTATGACACTGAAAATAATTCCTAACGCATATTCCGAATTTCGTTCCACTCCAAGATCATCAATAATCAAAAGCTGATAAGAAGCCAATGCATTGATATATTCCGTTTTGTCTGCCAGTGGAAATATATCATCGATAATGGTATTGAAATTTGTCATCTTCACCGTTACTTCCTGCTTAAGAAGTTCATTGGCAATGCATCCGGCAACATAACTTTTCCCGGTACCAACCGGTCCCCAGAACAAACAACCTATATGATTTCTTTTCATTTCATTCCAGTTATCAACGTAATTTTTTGCTCTATGCATGACTGCATCCGACATATCTGCGTTCTCAAATGTCCACTCTTCCATTCTGCTCTCGTCAAAACAGATACTCGTATTTCTGCTGACTAATTCCCGGTGTTCTTTGTCTTTAAAATATTTTTGTTCTTCTTCATACGCTTTTCTGTCACAAGCACATTGCCTGGAATGTTTCTTCATCCCCATAAAGTCACCCTTAGGAAAAAATGCTTCTTTCGCTTCCCCACAGACTTTGCAATATTGCAAACCATCACTGCCTACACATACGGTATCTTCTTCTCTCATCACAAACTCTCTCCTTCCACATAGCAATAATTTACTTCATGATATTTATTTCTTTTATATTTCTCAGTTACTTTACTAGGTGCCACATTTCCGACTCCTGTACAGCCATTTTTACGACCAGATGAAGGTTGCTTTTCCGACTCTGTTGCAACCATCTTTTCAACCGCCTTATCGTCAACCGGCTGTAAACCTATCTCATCAGATGGAATTTTTACATATAAATGATTGGGTTTTGAAAAACCACCAGATCTGCGAACCAATAGTCCCACATCATCTAATTCCTTCAATGCTGTTTTTACAGAAGATTTGCATTTGTCGATTTGAACAGACAATTCCTCTATCGGAAAAATCAGATAAACATTTCCATACTTGTCTATCCAGCTATTCTTTCTCGATATCCGTGCCCGGTCATACAAAATCATATAAAGAAATTTTGCAGTTTGGGAAATGCGCAGTTTGAGCAAAAACTTCGGAAACTGGAAGTACTGAAGCATCTTCTCTGACTCCTTCATGTATTCATATTTCATTCTTTTCTCGCCTCGTTTCTGTTTCTAATTGTTGTAAAAATCATTTTTATGCCGGCTAAAAAATGTTCTTATACATATACAAAAGATGAAGAGCATAAATACAGGTTCTTGATAAAATTTTTTTATTTTTTCCTGTCCAAAACACCCTTACATAAAACGAAACGCTGAGAGGCATTTTTACAGCCCCCTGATGAAAAACTTTTTTATTTTTTCGGTTAATTGAATACTTAAAAACAAAAAACACTCACCTATTCCAGGTGAATGCCTTATCAAAATTTCATTATTTTGTTGTCTGTGACGCTTACTCAGAAACGCTTGCGTATCTGCTAAAATGTAATTGCTTGCAATTATATTTTCACGTGGGTATGGGGACGTAATCCCCATCAAGTCTGCTACTCGTAAGTAATACAAAATTGTCAAAATGACAATACTGTAATACACGGGTGGATCTTGCTCTGGTTGTAACGCATGAATTCATACAATAATAGGCCCAAATGGGTACTTTCACCATTTGAGCCTATATATTATATGTCTTTTGGATAATAACTCAAAAAATGTGTAACCATAACATTAATAAGCACTAAAGAAAACATTACACCTACCATAACATGAATCGGCCAATGAAATGTAAAATATGACAATTTATTTTCCATATAAATTTTCACACCAACCAAGACTGCCACTCCCGCAGTAAACAACAATCCCATCACACACATAAAATAATAACTGCCTTCTCCAAAAAGCATTAATTTCATTTGCTTATCGGTCATCCCGATACTTTTCATAATATCAAATTCTTTTCTCCGAGCGTACATCCCTGTAAATATAACATTACAATAATTGGTCAATCCCGCAATGAATAATATGATACTTACAGCACCTAAGAGGATTCGATTTCCTCTCATATATGTTTCTTTTTGCTGCATCAGATCTGATTTACAGATAACAAAAACTCCTGCTTCGCCGGTTCCTTCATCCATGGATACTTCTGTCATTTCGGATCGTTTCTTATTTTCCTCGGATATCAGCTCGCTGATCTGTGTTTTCACATAAGGTTCTTTTTCCGGATTGGCAGTTAGTTCCATTGTTAATATCTTTTTCTCGGTCGGTATCTTTTGAAAGCCTTTCTCACTGATAAAATAATATAAGTTGCCTTCTCCATGCCAAGATTGATGTATTTCCGGGAAATTCTCGCTTTGCC
This sequence comes from Mediterraneibacter gnavus ATCC 29149, assembly GCF_008121495.1. Classification (NCBI taxonomy): domain Bacteria; kingdom Bacillati; phylum Bacillota; class Clostridia; order Lachnospirales; family Lachnospiraceae; genus Mediterraneibacter; species Mediterraneibacter gnavus. Next base: position 206,169 of record NZ_CP043051.1, read on the forward strand.
TGTCTAAATAACCGCATAGAGTAAATGTTTCTGATTCCTTTTCTAGGAAATCGTCTTCCTGTTGTTTCTCTTTACTATCAGAATTATTTTGTTCTTTTCTACGAATCGCATCTTCTTTTGAAAGCAGCGTTTTAAAATATACCGGTTCTCCAATTGCTTTATCTGCAAGTTTTTGTTGTTCCGGAGTCAGCATATGATCATGTATAATTAATACGCCATTTCCTTCTTCCAAAGATTTTACGTCAATATTCAATTGATTATCCTGCACGTATTTCTTAATCGACAAGATTTGATTTTCATTTAAAATCTGCACAGTGTCCCAGCTGAATCCTTCCACCATATTGTCATTTGTAAGATTCGAAAGCCCCTCGTCATAGGGACGAATGCCTTTCTTAGATATAACCGTATCTACATAGGCTCCTTCAATCAGATTGGACTTCTCCCAATCAATACCATCTATCTCGTATAGTTTTTTCTCTAACTCTTGAGAGATTGGTGAAAATTCATCATAATCATTGTCATACAACAGTTCTACACCATCTCCCTGTGTCAGTAAAGGATCAACATCGATTTCTCTGGTTTTATATTCTTCCCCACATCCCTGGCTTTTCCCGAATTCACTAAACTCTCCCGCCAGCAAAAAATCAGGACGTTTCTCAAGAAGATGCTTATAATCGCATCCATTTGTAAGTACATTCATTAGAATAAAAGACAGGACTCCTAAAAATATGGAAATACTTGTAATGATAAATCGTGCTTTATGACGCATTATATTTCCCAATGCAATATAAAACATTTCTCCTGTTTCAGAGCGTTTCAACACCAGTTTCCCAGGATGTTTTATTTTTCTGTCACCCATTTTTCCATCATAAGTTGCACTCTCAATACAAGACAGCTTCGTTATTTTTCTAATAACTCCTTCTGATGCCATCCACAAAATTCCATTTACAAATACAACAGAAAGCAAAAGAATCCACGGTCTGAAAAAGGAAAGTATCGTGTTTCCTCCCATTTCCTGATAAAAATGAAACCCTAATATTTCCGGTATCATTAAGACTAAAATCACTACAGAGAGCAAGCTTCCCAAGACAGAACCTTTTAACATAAGTGACCTCATTTGCTTCCGGTAAATTTTCGTAATCTGTCTTTCTGTAGCTCCAATTGTGTGAAGCAATCCGAGATTTTGAATATCTTCACTCATGGATATCCAAAGAACATTACGCACAAGGAAATATATTCCACACAAAATACCTAGCGTTCCCAATATCACCAGCTCATATCCACCTGCGAATTTAGAAACGGCAGTATATTGTGCTGTATCAGAAACGTATATCTTCTGATCTGCACTCTTCATCGGCAATGTCTGATATAATTTTTCTTCTGTTTTGCTTCTACTTAAATGATTGCTCTGACTGAAAAGTAAAGTATAGGGACCCTTTTCCAGGTTTAACTCATTAATTTTGTCATGTGAAATATATCCGATTGCTAATTTATTTCCAGAGTCCGTATACCAGCCACATAGCTTGAATTTTTCTTTCGAATGTTCGAACACACCTTTGTATACATCTAAGTTTATTTCCATTCCTTGTTCTGGTTCAGAAATACCTAGTTTTTTCAATGCTCTCTCAGATAATAGAATTTCATCCTTTTTCTGTGGGTAGCTTCCAATTATATTGGTATATGCAGGCTTTAAAAAAAAGTTCCAACTTTCTGAGTCAGCCCACACTACGTTGCATATCGTTTTTGCATTATCCTCTGAAACGTCTGTAGCTTCACCTACAAAAATGCTTTTCCCAACCTGTTTTATATAATCCAGTTGTTTTAATTTTGCATATTGTTCTTCTGTTCCATCTTCTATTCTGCCCGAAGAAGCAGTTCCATTTTCTCTGATCAGCCTTATTTCTTCCGCCTGTATTTTCCCAACGGAGATTCCGAATACCATGGTAATAGCAACAATACCGATTACTACTGAGCAAAATAAAATCGCATTTCTCACCTTTTTTGTGCCCGCAAAATTTTTAGCCAAAAATCGGATTATGTCTTTATTGTTATTTGGAATATTCTTATGAAACATAGTGATACCTCCTAACAATCGTTACAATCTCTTGTATAGATTTTCCCATCAGACATACGTATTACTCTGTCTGCCATCTGCGCTACTTCCTCTTGATGCGTCACGATCAATGTCGTCTGATGGAATCTTGCGGCACAGGATTTTAGTAATCCTACGACTTCCATACTTGTAACAGAATCCAGATTTCCGGTCGGTTCATCCGCCAGGACAATTGCCGGTTTCGTTAATAATGCCCGTGCTATAGAAACTCGCTGTTGCTGCCCGCCGGACAGTGTTGACGGAAGACGTTCTAATTTATCTTTTAGTCCAAGCGATTCTACAATCTCATTAAAGAAATCTATATCTATTTCCTTGCCATCCAGTCTCATTGGGAGGACAATATTTTCACGTATACTAAGAGAAGGTATCAAATTATATTGCTGAAATACAAATCCGATATTTCTTCTTCTGAATATCGTTCTTTCTTCCTTGTTAAGATCTTTTAAACTTGTATTTCTGATCCAGACACCTCCAAAATCCGGAGTATCAAGACCTCCTAAGATGTTCATAAGTGTTGTCTTTCCGCATCCGGACGTACCGACAACTGCTATAAATTCACCATCCTCCACAGTCAACGACACACCATCTAAAGCACGCACTTCATATGTATCGGATGTATAATATTTTTTAAGATTTATGGCTTTAATTATATCCATCTTTTCTGTAAACTCCCTTCGCAAATGTTGCCTTTTTTCAGCCATACTCTATTTTACATGGTACATCTTACAAACTTCTTACAGATTGCATACGAAATGTCTATTGAAATGTCTATACCGGAAGATTCACTTCTATGAGCAACCCGGGCTTCATTTGTGTTGCTTTCATAATCCCTTTTTGCAATAGAACAATCTCTCTGGAAAGATATAAACCAATTCCGCATCCTTCCTGACCTCTTGCCTGTTCGCCTCGATAAAATCTTTGGAAAATTTTGTTTTCTTCTCCGTCTTTTATCCCGATTCCATAATCTCTTATTTGGATCTTATAAAACATTTCCGTTTGTTTCATTGTGATATCGATCGTACTGTTGCTTTTGCTATATTTGACTGCATTATCAAACACATTATAAAACGCCTCACACATCCAGTTTTTATCATGTTCGCAAATGATTTTCTCCGGCAATTCTACTTGAAAAAAGATATCTTTATCTTCTGCTTTTTTCTGTATTTGCCCCAACGCATTTAGAATCGTTTCGACAAGATTTTCTTTTTGCATGTGAACTTGTATAATCCCTTGCTCTAATCGAGCAGTTTTTATAAAGCTCTCCACTAAAAAACATAATTGTTCTTCACTTGTTCGCAAGTCTTTCATGTATTCTGTATTCAATACTTCTTGCGTTTCATCCAATGACTCTTGCAGCAATTCTGTATAATTTTTTATATTTGACAGCGGTGTCCGCAATTGATGTGCAATTTCAGAAATCAATTTCTGTATCTCATATCGACTTTTTTCGGCCTCTTTTCTTCTTCCCTCTAGCATTTCCTGTAAACGGATTAATTGATTGGTAGTTTTGGAATAAAGCGTTTCCTTCCCTATATCAGAATCATCTAAGTCATTGCCATTTATTAAAGATTCGGTCAGTTTATATATTTTGTTCATTTCCTTTGTTCTAAAATGATTTTCAACTAAATATACAGTGCTTCCTCCGAGCATGAAACCTGCTAAAAGTACTGTAAAAATTGCTACAACCATGCTAATCTCCCATTCTATATCCCATTCCAAATACATTACTGATAACATTCGATGAATCATTTAATTTCTTTTTCAATCTGCTGATCATAACGCTAATTGTGTTAGAATCAATGAATTCACTATCGATTCCCCATATATTTTCCATTATCATCTCTTTTGTAAGAACCTGATTCTGATTCATAATAAGATATTCTAAAAGCTGATACTCTTTGACTGTCAAAAATATTTCCGTCTCTCCAACAAAAACCTGTTTTCTATCAGAATACAAAATGACTTGTCCGCACATAAAAGTATTTTCATTTGACTTTCTCTTTAAAACAACTTCAATACGTTTTAACAATACTCTTATTGAAAATGGTTTGACCACATAATCATCTGCTCCTATATCAAACGCTTTTAACATATCTTTTTCATCATCTTTTGCAGTTAAAAAAATTGCCGGGATTCTTCCATTTTTTTGAAGTTCCTGATATAGATTTATTCCATCTCCATCCGGTAATCCAATATCTACAATCAACAAATCTACAGAACTATCTATATTTTTAATTGCTTCTTTTCTTGAAGCAGCAAGAATCGTTGTATAACCTTGATTTTGCAATGATGTATCTAAGGCTTTTCTCAACAAATTGTCATCTTCTATAATTCCTATTACCATACACACCTCCTGATTTTTCTAGAATATAATACAAAAAAGCCCATTACAATATACATAACACCTCTGCATATTGTAACGGACTTTTTTCAAACCCAGACTTGGTGCAAGCACCATTTCTGATAAAAACCTCGAAAGTTTTTGTTCTATGTGCATATATTACCCAATTTCATTCACAAAGTCAATATGTTTTCTACTAAATTTTCAAGTACCTTTTATGTTTTGGATTATTATTTTGCTTCTTAATATATTGTATTACTCCACTAATGAATTTATACGCTTCAGCAATAACCTGATTTTTTTCAAAATACTCTTTGTACTTCAAAACTCTTCCATCTTTTTCACAGAAAAAATGGTACAATTCATCCATTGTTTTATCACGCATATTACGGTTAGCAGCCTCCTTTAAAAGGTCATTATAAACAAATAGCAGTGCTACAAAATCATGAAATGCAGGATAAGCCATATATTTACTACGAGCATGTAAACTAATTTCCTTTTGAGCCTGAGATAATGCATTTGTCAACTTGATGGTCTTTCGAAATTTTTTCTCTCCCTTAGGTTTCATAATTGAACTCATCAAACAATTGCTATGAGCTGCCGCATTTCTTAAAAATTTAATAGATTGTAAATAATCACTGTAATTTGCTGATTTATACTCTTGATAATATATGGTATATAACTCCACAAATTTCCCAAATGATAATAATTCAACCAAATTCCAAACGGAATATTCCTCATCCATTGAATGTTTCTCTGCTAAATCAGATGTGAAATTATATGAATTTGCTTTCTGTAGTATTTCTATCTTTGTATTAGGATATGCCCAAAAATATTTTTTGACAATATTATATCCATCTTCTTTTTCATTTCGACTGACATCATATAACATCCTTGTTTTTAGTATGTGCTCTACGTCTAAACACATACCCAAAATTATTTTTCGAAGATACATATCTAGCTTCGACAATTCCACTAAGTACGCAAATTCTAAATTTACATACTTACCATTTTTCGGATTAATAGGATAATTTTTTGCATATGATTTCAATTTGAAATAATAATTATTGTAGCGAAGAAATTTTTTTGCATCCTCTTCACACATTATTTCAAAAGTAACTCCTTTTTTCTTGAGATCTTCAATTTGCTCATCTATTGTAAGTTTCTTTTTCATCGTAAAAGCTCAACCTTTTTCCGTTATTTATATCATTTCCATAAATATCATAGCAATGAATTTTACAAATAGCAACTATTGTTTATACTTCGTTAATAGCTGTAGCCACTTCATAATTTTCCAGCAAAGAATCACTTAAAATATTTACAATATTTTTCCAAAAAAGAAGCGCTCATACAGGCGCTTCTTCTTACCATATTAGGACTTCGATCAAAAAGTCAGTGGGCCACAAAGTGGGCCATTTTTCAAAAACTTACATGAATTTATATAGAGTTTTATCCACGTCTAAAATCCGCTAAATGCTCTAGCTATCAGCATTTAAAGGCATTTAACAACTTATATGGACATTTATGAAATTGGCCTCATAATAACGATTCCTAATTTCATTTTTTCTATTTCCTCCTCTAATCCCGCGTCTCCATCAGGATCACGATTCCCTCCGGAAACGTGATCCTGACCGCCTCCTCTGCAAATGCATTGCTTACACAGAGACTGTCATACGCCGTTAATTTATGATTTTTCAGCGGATACTTCGCGCCCTCAATATTAAATTTCTCCACACTCTTTCCCAGTGGAAACACCGAAAAGTACGGTCCGTATGCCTCTTTCTTTGAAAGTGTGATCTCCCGGTCCAAGAGCCGGATCCGATTACGACTGTCCACGATCCGCACATCTGCTCCTGCATCCAGTCCGATTTTTAAACACTGCACATTCGCCCATATATGATCGATCCGATTTCCGGTCGCCCCCAGGATCAGGATATTCTTTCTTCCCAGATCCAGACACAAACGCAGTGCGATTTCTGTATCTGAGGCATCTTTGACCGGATTGAACTTGCGGATCGGCACTTTTGTTTCTTTCTCATAGTACCCTAAAATTTCACCGGATACGCTGTCAAAATCTCCCACAATATAATTCGGGCAGATTTCATGCCTGTAAAGAAACTCCAGTCCTCTGTCCACTCCTATGATAAACTCAATCTCCGGATTTTCCAGAACAGATCTTGCAAATTCTTCTTCCAGCATCCCGCCGCTTACGATCACAGTCCATCTATTCATTGGCGCTTAAAATCTCCATAAATCCTTTTACATTCTCTGCCACATTTCCTTTGAACACAGCAGAGCCTGCCACGATCACATTCGCTCCCGCATTCAGCACTTCTTTGACATTGCTGTGGTAAATTCCTCCATCCACTTCAATGTCTGCCTGGATCCCTCTTGCATTCAGCAGATTTCTTAATTCTTTGATCTTGTCCAACGACTCCGGAATAAATGCCTGTCCGCCAAATCCCGGTTCTACAGACATGATCAGAAACATCTCCGTTTTATCCAGTACCGGTTCCAGTGCAGATACCGGTGTATTCGGTTTAATCGATACTCCCGCCTTCATTCCGCATGCATGGATCTTATCCACAGTTTCCACCAGATTCTCACATGCTTCTACATGAACCGTCAGAATATCAGCTCCTGCTTTTGCAAAATCTTCCACATAACGAATCGGCTCTGTAACCATCAGATGCACATCCATCACCTGCTGTGTATGCCCTTTGATGGATGCAAGAACCGGCATTCCGAAAGAAATACTCGGCACAAACATTCCATCCATCACATCAAAATGGATATACTCCGCTCCTGCTGCTTCTGTCTCTTTTAACTGCTCGCCAAGTCTTTTAAAGTCTGCCGACAAAATCGATGGTGCAATTCTGTTTTTCATAAATCAATACCTCTTCTTTTCTTTCAATTCTGTATACATCTCCAGATAATTTTTATATCGGATCGGATGGATTTTTCCCTCTTCCAGCGCCTCTTTTACCGCACATCCCGGTTCATGCACGTGATCGCATCCCTGAAACCGGCACTGCCCTTCATAGGAAGCAAATTCCCGAAAATAGTACTTCAATTCTTCTTTTTCAAAATCATTGACATAAAGCGAGCTGAATCCCGGCGTATCCATAATGTAGGAATCCGCATCTACTGCGATCAGCTCAGAATGCCTTGTGGTATGCTTTCCACGTTCAATCTTTCTGCTGATCGTTCCGGTTTCCATCTGCACCTGATTCTGAAGCAGATTGATCAGAGACGATTTCCCGACTCCGGAAGGTCCTGCGATCGCCGTTGTCTTTTTCAGCAGAAGACGACGGATTTCTTCTATATTCTCCTGCTCCAGTGCACTGGTAAATACGATCGGATATCCACATTTCTCATAGATTGCTTCTAATTCTGCAATTTCCGGACTGGTCGCAATGTCTTTCTTATTAAAACACAAAACTACCGGTATCTCTTTTCGCTCCATCATGACCAGAAACCGGTCCAGAAGATTGAAATGCGGCGTCGGCTTTGTCACTGCGAACACCACCAGTGCCTGATCGATGTTTGCCACTGCCGGACGGATCAGCTCATTCTTTCTGGGAAAAATCTCCACAATATTCCCTGTCTTATTTTCTTCATCCAGTATTTCTATTCGGACATTGTCCCCTACTAAAGGCTTGATCTTCTCTTTTCGGAACACGCCTTTTGCCTTACACTCATAAACACCGGATTCTACTACGTTTACGTAGTAGAATCCGGCAATTCCCTTGATTATTTTTCCCTGCATAATTTCCTCTGCTGTCAGTGGTTCGCTCCTGACGATGAACCACCGTTTGATCCGCTGTCATTTCCATTATTGTTATCTCCGTCTGTCGGCGGATCCGGTGTCACATTTTCCGGTCCGAGACTGACCACAATATCAACTGTTGACCCTTTTTCGATCTGACTTCCAGGTGTCACAGACTGACTGATTACATATCCTTTTGTAACAGTAGAATCATAAGATTCTGTCACATTCGCTGTCAGACCTAATCCGGAAAGCTTTGCTTCTGCCTGACTTCTTGTCAGACCGGAGAGAGTCGGTACTTCTACAGTCTCTGTCTTCTTGCCTTTGCTCAGGACATAATTGACAGTCGTTCCTTTTTCCACCTGTTCACCGGCTGCCGGCACTGTCCGGATAATGGTGCCTTCCTCATACTCATCACTATACTCACTGGAGCTTTCACTTCCAAGTGTCAGTCCCACTCCCTGCAGCGTAGTCTGGGCACTGTCCGGATCCGCACCGGATACATCCGGTACACTGATCTTCTCTTTGCCCATGCTGACAACCATTGTCACTGTATTGCCCTCTGCCCACTCTGTTCCGGCTGTCGGATTTGTGGAAATCACATATCCCTGCGGCACACTGTCGCTGTAATCTGTCTCAGATGCCACAACAAACCCTTTGTCTTCCAGCTGCTTTTGTGCATCCGCCTCAGATTTTCCTGTTACATCCGGTACTTTGGCAGTTTTTTCTGCCGGTCCGCTGCTGATCTTCACAGTGACCGTCGAATTCTCTTTTACTTTTTCTCCTGGTTTTGGATCCTGTTCCGCAATCTCGCCTTTTTCATATTTGTCTGAAGCGACCTGACCTGCTGACTGATATCCGATGTTCTTCTTTGTGAGTGCTTTTCTTGCCTCTTCTTCCGTCATTCCCCGAATATCCGGTACAGAAACCTTCTTTTCCTTCTCTTCGGTCACTACCTTGCCAGGCATGAATCCGCCGACTGCCTTACTGATTCCAAAGATCACTCCGATCGCAACAATAACTGCCACAACGATCATCAAAATCTTTGTGACCTTTTTCATCTGTGGATCGACTTCTTCTTTTTTGCCTTTTCTGCCATCTTCCCGACGATTTCTTCGATCGTATGAATCATCATCATACTCCTCGTCGTCATAGGATTCGTCCGGATCATCATAGTCCTCACCGTCATAATCCCGATTCTGAACTCTTGCGATCTCCTGCGTATCCATGACCACAGTCTCATCCACATTGTTCACTTTTGGTCCGTTTGAAATAAATCCTCCCTGCGGATCTACCAGTGCCCGTTTCAGATCAAGCAAAAGCTCTTCGCAGTTCTGATACCGATACATAGGACTCTTCTGTGTACATTTTAAAATAATCTTCTCCAGGCTCTTTGGCGTATCCGGCACTTCCACAATTGGAGAAATAATTTCCTCCTGCAAGTGCTTGATCGCCACAGTGACCGTAGACTCGCCATCAAACGGAACATGCCCTGTCACCATTTCATACATACTGATACCGGCAGAATAAATATCACTTTTTTCATCTACCACGCCGCCCCTTGCCTGCTCCGGCGATGTGTAATGAACCGATCCCATCACGCTGGTGCTGATCGTATTGGACGAAGTCGTTGCTCTTGCAATTCCAAAATCTGTAACCTTTACTTTTCCGTCTTTTGAAATAATGATATTCTGCGGTTTGATATCCCGATGTATGATATGCTGGTTGTGGGCTGCCTGAATTCCCGTCACCATCTGAATGGAAATGCTGATCGTCTCTTTTGCAGAGAGTCTGCCTTTTTTCTCGATATATTCTTTTAATGTGATGCCTTCCACAAGCTCCATCACCATATAATAAACTCCGCGGTCCTGCCCCACATCATATACGTTGACTACGTTCGGATGCATCAGACCTGCTGCTGCCTGAGCTTCGCTTAAGAACTTTTTGATAAAAGTCTCATCTGAGCGAAAATCGCTCTTCAGCACCTTGATCGCCACATACCGGTTCAGCTTATGGTCTTTGCCCTTATACACATCCGCCATACCGCCGGAACCGATACGATCCAGGATCTCATAGCGCTTTCCTAAAAAGATACCTTCTTTTAACATATACTCACCTCATCTGCGAACGGCTCTACCAGTACGATCCCGATATTGTCCGTACCACCGTTCTCTTTTGCCGTTTCTACCAGAGACTGTGCAGATTCCACAATATCTCTGCCCCCCTGTACAATATGGAACAGCTCTTCATCCTCCACCATATTGCTGAGTCCGTCTGTACACATCAGAATGATGTCTCCCTTTTTCAGACGGTGCTCATAAAAATCAACCTCTACGCTGTCTTTTGCACCGATTGCTCTCGTAATAATATTTTTATCCGGGTGATGCTTTGCTTCCTCCGGCTTGATCCCGCCAAGGCGTACCATCTCTTCCACCAGAGAATGGTCTTTTGTAAGCTGTACGATACCCTGATTGATCAGATACAGCCTGCTGTCTCCCACATTTGCAAAATACATCATCTGGTTGACGATCGTTGCCAGTACTACCGTAGTCCCCATCCCCTTTAAATGAGGATCCTCGGAAGCTTTTTTGATGATCTCTCTGTTGGCTGTCTTGATCGCCGAAACAAGCGCTCTCTCTACGTCCTGCTCACTGGTATTCTCCAGCTCGCGTTTTAAAACTTCCACTGTATACTTAGAAGCATAATCACCTGCCTGATGACCGCCCATTCCGTCTGCTACAACAAACAGATTCGGAAGAGGTCCCAGAGAATTGTCTGTCATATAGACATAGTCTTGATTCACTTGTCTTACCATCCCAACATCTGTAATGGAAAATGTCTTCATACGCTCTCTCCTTTACTCATTCTCTGTTTTTACATAGCGTCTTCTGAGCTGACCACAGGCGCCGTCAATATCTGCGCCCATTTCTCTTCTTATAGTAACATTTATTCCGCTTTTTTCAAGTTTATTTTTGAAATTCAACGCATTTTTACGGGAAGGCTGCTGAAAATCACGCTCTTTGATCGGATTGACCGGAATCAGATTCAAATGGCAGTTGCGGGATTTTAAGATTCCGATCAGTTCCTCTGCATCTTCCTGTGTGTCATTCACTCCGTGAACAAGGCTGTATTCAAAAGTCACCCTTCTTCCTGTCTCCTGAAAATAAAAATCACATGCTTTGAGCACTTCCTGCAAGTCATATTTATTTGCCACCGGCATGAGCTGCTTTCTCTTTTCCTGAGTAGAGCCGTGCAGAGAAAGTGCCAGTGTGATCTGCAGATGCTCCATGGCAAGCTCGCGGATCTTCGGCACGATCCCACAGGTGGAAACCGTGAGATTTCTCTGGCTGATATGCAGTCCGTGTTCATCTGTAAGCATACGGACAAATGTCAGGAAATTCTCATAATTATCCATGGGTTCTCCGGTTCCCATCACAACAACATTGGAGACTCTTTCTCCTGTGATCTTCTGGATTTGATAAATCTGCCCCAGCATCTCAGACGGCGACAGATTTCTCTCCAGCCCACCGATGGTAGAAGCACAGAATCTGCATCCCATCCGGCAGCCCACCTGAGAAGAAATGCAGACGGAATTTCCGTGCTTGTAGCGCATCAGCACACTTTCCACCACATTTCCGTCAGAAAGCTGAAATAAAAACTTATTCGTTGCGTCAATCTTCGAAATCTGACGCTCCAGCATTTTTACCGGAAGGATCTCATATTCCGCCTCCAGTTTTTCCCGGAGCGCTTTGGAGAGATTCGTCATCTCTTCAAAACTGTCAGCAAGCTTTACATGCAGCCATTCATAAATCTGCTTTGCACGAAATTTCTTTTCCCCGATCTGTTCCATCTCTGCGGCCAATTGTTCATATGTATATGCGCGAATATCTTTCTTCATCCTTTTTCTATCCTTTTATTTCTTTCCAAATCTGGCAATAAAAAAGCCGTCACTTTTATGAATTCCCGGGAGCAGCTGCAGACATCCTGCTTCTTCCACACTATTCTGAAGAGTGCTGCACAGTCTGTCCGCGATCGGATCCAGTACAAATTCCGGAAATTCTTTTAAAAACCAGTGTACATTTTCTATATTTTCTGCCGGATTGATCGTACAGGTGCTGTAGATCAGCGTTCCTCCCGGCCGGACATAGGACGCAGCATTTTTCAGAATCTCCCTCTGCAGTCCTGCCAGCTCTTTGGTGCTCTGTTCGGTTGCTTTATATTTTAAATCTGTCTTTTTTGCAAGAACCCCTAATCCGGAACAGGGCAGATCTGCAATCACAAGATCCGCCGCATCTTTTACATCCGCATCACAGACAGTCGCATCTTTTTGTACTGCGTGAATATTCGTAAGACCGCTTCTCTCGATATTTTCCGTGATCAATCCTACTTTATACAGGCTTAGATCTCTGGCTTCTACACTTCCTGTTCCCCGCAGTTTTTCTGCAACATGAAGTGCTTTTCCGCCCGGTGCCGCACAGACATCGATCACCCGATCCCCTTTCTTTGGATCTGCGAGTTCTCCCACCAGCATGGAACTGATATCCTGGACATAAAACTCTCCCTTTTGAAAACTTTCCAGCTCTGAAAGATGATCATAGTCCTGAATCCAGAACGCGTAGGACAGATATGGATGCGGCGTTACCGTAACCCCTTCCTTTTGCAGGCTTTCTTTCAGATTTTCCGGCGTTGTCTTTGCCAGATTACACCGGATCGTCACCGGTGTCTCTTCCTGGAAGGCCTGCAGCATGGATTCGATCACATCCAGATCATAAGTCTTCTTCCACAATTTTAAAATCCACTCCGGCATGGAATACACAACAGACAGCCGTTCGATCCCCTCTGTGGGATACTCTACCTGATCCAGACCTCGCGCCACATTGCGGAGCACTCCGTTTACAAATCCACGCAGGGTGCCGAATCCTTTTTTCACTGCCAGCTTTACTGCCTCGTTGCACACTGCCGAATCCGGCACGCTGTCCATATACTTCAGCTGATATACAGCACTTCTCAAAATATTGCGGATAACCGGCTTCATCTTGTTGACCTTCACTTTGGAAAACTGATTCAAAATATAATCCAGTTCGATCATGTGCTCCAGTGTTCCTTCAGTCACTCTCGTGATAAATGCGCGTTCCTTTTTCTCCAGATACTGATATTTTTCCAGGACGGCATTCAATGCAAGATGGCTGTAGACATTCTGCTGTGTCACCTCCATCAGGATCGCCAGCACCAGTTCTCTCTCTGTCACCTGTTTAGTCATCTCTTCTTCCTCCGCTTATGATCAACAGACGAAGCAGCTGCAGAATCATAGATGCGGCACTTGCCACATACGTCATCGCTGCCGCCCGCAGCACTGCCTTTGTCTGACTTAATTCTTCCGGATATAACATTCCGGATGTTTCCAAAATACGGATTGCACGGCTGGAGGCATTAAATTCTACCGGCAATGTCACGATCTGAAACAGCACTGCAGCCGAAAACAGCAAAATTCCGAGATTGATCAGCAGACTTGCTGTATTTCCATTCATGAATAATCCGATAATGATCAGCGGCCAGGCTGCCATAGAGCCGAAATTCGCAACAGGTACCAGAGCACCTCTGATCTGAAGAGGCGCATACCCTTTCGCATGCTGGATTGCATGCCCGCATTCATGCGCAGCCACACCGATGGCGGCCACCGATGCTGAGTTATAGGTTGCATCAGAAAGCCCCAGCGTCTTATTTGCCGGATTATAATGATCTGTCAGATTGCCCGGAATGTGATGTACTGTTACATCATAAATCCCGTTTGCATGCAGGATTCGCTCTGCTGCATCCTTCCCTGTCATACCGGACCGGCTCCGCACCTGTGCATATCTTCGATAGGTACTGTTGACATGCGCCGAAGCTGCCATACATATTACGGCTCCGATAATCACTAATATATAAGTAGGATCATAGTAAAAAAACATGCTCTTCCTCCAATCCTTTTATTTATGAATGAAACAACGTTCCTTCTTCGAGATGATATCCTCTTAAAAATGCATCTGTCTTCATTCTCTTCTTTCCCGGAATCTGCAATTCCTGTACGATTAAAGTTCCATCTCCTGTCTGCACAGAAAAACTGTCTTTTGTCACATCTGTAACCGTTCCCGGCTGTGCCTTCGTCTGCTCTTTTGAGACTTTTGCACTCCAGATCTTCACCACTTTATTCTCCCAGTGTGTATACGCACTCGGCCAGGAATTTAATCCCCGGATCAGTCTCTCGATTGCTTCTGCGGAAGCATTCCAATCGATGTTTCCCATTTTTTTGTTCAACATACTTGCATAATGTGTAGGAGTCTCTCCCTGTTTTTGAGGAACGATGGTTCCTTCTTCCAGTGCTTTTAATGTCTCCACGCAAAGTGCTGCTCCGGCTTTTGACAATTTGTCATGAAGACTCTCTCCCGTCTCTTCTGCCGTGATCGGCACTTCGGTCTTAAGCAACATGTCACCCGTATCCAGACCTTCATCCATCTGCATGGTGGTCACACCTGTCACATCTTCTCCGTCAATGATCGCCCACTGGATCGGTGCCGCTCCTCTATATTTCGGAAGCAGAGACGCATGTACATTGACACATCCATATGGTGTCAGTTCCAGAATTGCTTTCGGAAGAATCTGTCCGAAAGCGACCACTACGATCACATCTGCCTTATATCCTGCCAGTTCTTCCACACAGGCCGCTTCTCTTACCTTGATCGGCTGAAATACCGGGATTCCATGAGAAAGTGCCGCCTCTTTCACCGGCGGAAACTGCATCTCCTTGCCTCTTCCTTTTGGCTTATCCGGCTGCGTCACTGCCAGACACACCTCATGCCCGGCTTCAATCAGCGCTTCCAGTGTTCCCACCGAAAAATCCGGTGTTCCCATAAAAATCACACGCATCTATTCTACCTCCTCTTCCGGTGGTTCTACATCATGCAGTCCGTCCTCCACACGTTCTACATACATATGTCCTGCAAGATGATCGATCTCATGACAGAATGCTCTTGCAAGAAGACCTTCGCCTTCCAGTTCCACTTCTTCCATTTCTTCATTGAGTGCACGTACCTTCACATAGTTTGGTCTTGTCACGATCCCCCATTTGCCCGGCAGGCTTAAGCATCCCTCTTCGCCTGTCTGCTCTCCGGATGTCTCAATGATCTCCGGGTTGATCAGCACGATCGGGCCTTCTCCCACATCGATCACAACGATCTGCTTCAAGACTCCCACCTGAGGTGCTGCCAGTCCCACACCATATTTTTCATACATCGTATCCAGCATATCCTCGATCAAAATTTTTGTGCGCATCGTCATCTTTGTGACCGGTTTGCACTGTTTTTCCAAAATGTCATCTCCCATGATCCTGACTTCTCTGATTGCCATAATTTCACTGTTCCCTTCTATTTATTCTTTGTTATCTTTTAAAAAACATGCATCGGATTGAAATCAAACTGAATCCGCATCTTGCGATATCCCGGATTTACTTCAATATATTGTTCCAATCCGTTCTTTATCCTCACAAGTGTATCATAATTTTCATCTTTTATGTAGATTACTTTGCGATACACATCATTAATCTTTCCGATTCCCGGACTTGCAGGTCCGATGATCTTCGCAGTTTCTTTCGGAGCAATCCGGATCGAAAACTCTTTTAAATACTTACACCCTGTCTCTAACAGCACCTCATCCTCACAGCTTACCAGAACTGCAAGCAGATTTTCTACCGGGGGATATCCCATGATCTGCCGATACCGGATCTCCTCCTCATAAAACGCCTCATAATCCTGTGCTGCGGCGGTTACGATACTGTAATGCGTGGGAGTGTAGGTCTGGATCACAGCTTCTCCTTCTTTCTGCCCCCGTCCGGCTCGCCCTGCCGCCTGTGTCAAAAGCTGGAAGGTGCGCTCCCCGGAACGATAATCATCTGAATACAACGACATATCTGCCGCCAGCACACCAACTAACGTAACATTCGGAAAATCGTGTCCTTTTACGATCATCTGCGTTCCGACCAGTACATCTGCTTCTCCATTCGCAAATGCAGACAAGATTTTTTCATGGCCGTCTTTCTGTCTTGTTGTGTCCATGTCCATACGAAGAACTCTTGCCTGCGGAAACTGTGCTTTTACAATGTCTTCGATCTGCTGTGTTCCTGCCCGAAATTCTCCGATATGTCTGGAGCCGCACTCCGGGCAGACAGGTGTCCTTGGTTCTTCATATCCGCAGTAATGACAGACCATCTTTCCGTTTCTGTGATACGACAGCGAAACATCGCAGTGCGGACACTTTACCACATGGCCGCACTCTCTGCAGGAAAGAAACCCTGCATACCCTCTCCTGTTTAAAAACAACATGATCTGTTCTTGTTTTTCCAGCCGGTCTTCCATCAACTCCTGCAGATGCCGGCTTAAGATCGAACGGTTGCCTTCTTTTAACTCCTGCCTGAGATCCGCTACATAGACGCTCGCCATCTTTTGCATTCCCGAACGGTTCTTCAATTCCAGCAGGCGGTACTCCCCGTTTTTTGAGCGATACATTGCTTCCAGAGACGGGGTTGCCGAGCCAAGTACTACGCTGGCATGTTCCAGATTTGCCCGCTCTATGGCAGTCTCTCTGGCATGATATCTTGGTATCTGTTCACTTTTATAAGTTGTTTCATGTTCCTCATCAATAACGATCAGCCCCAGCTCCGGAAATGGTGTAAACAAGGCGGACCGCGGGCCGATCATCACGTCGATCTCTCCCGCTTTTGCCCGCATCAACTGATCATAACGCTCTCCGGCAGACATTCTGGAATTTAAGATGGATACCCGATTTCCAAAACGCCGGTAAAACCGCATCACTGTCTGATACGTCAGTGCAATCTCAGGAATCAGGACAATCGCCTGTTTTCCCTCACTGACCACCCGGCGGATCATCTCAATATAAACTTCCGTTTTTCCACTGCCGGTCACACCGTACAACAAATAAGCTGCCCGCACATCTCTGCTGTACTCCTGCCAGAAGCACTCGATCGCATGCTCCTGCTCTGCCGTAAACACAAGAGTTTTTGCTCTCTGCTCTTTTTCTTTCACCGGATTTCGAAACACCTGCTCTGATTCCAGAACTGCCACCTGCTGTTCTTCCAATGCATTGACGACACTGCGCGTAATATTCAGTTTTTTCGTAATCAGTTCGTATTCAATGACCGGATCCTCCAGAAGTGCTTCCAGAAGTCTTGCTCTCGCCTTCTGATTCTTCTGCTGATAATAATGCAGCTGCGCTTCTGCCCGTTCTTTGCCAAGCAGCAGACGGACATACTTTTTGATCTTGGCATTCTCTTTTTGTTTGATCGGCAATACCGTCTTGAGTGCCTGGATCATCGTTCCGCCATAATGTTCTTTCATCCATGCCGCCAGCGCGATCAGCTTCGCCTCGATCTCTACACTATTTCTGGAAATATCTTCGATCTCCTTGACTTTGGAAAGATCATAGTCGCAAGTCTCTGAAATTCCTACCACATAGCCTTTCGTCTGCCGGTTGCCTTTCCCAAACGGAATCACAACCTCCATTCCCACATTCAGCTCTTCTTTTAACCACTCCGGAATTCGATATTGAAAGATCCGATCCAGTTTTTCATGTTTTATATCTACAATAATATCTGCAAACAATCCATTTCCCCTGCTTATTTTTTCTGTTCCTCTTCCAGTTCTGTTAAGATCTCCGCAATCAGAACCCGCTCATCCATCGGATGCTTCACACCTTCGATCTCCTGGTAATCTTCATGCCCTTTTCCTGCAAGCACGATCACCTCCCCGGTCTGCCCGTGTGTGATCGCATAACGGATGGCTTCTTTCCTGTCTATGATTTCCACATACGCTCCGTCCGTCTTTTCGATTCCCACTTTGATGTCATCGATGATCGCCTGCGGCTCTTCAAATCTCGGATTATCGGAAGTGATGATCGTCAGATCTGCCAGACGGCCGGACACTTCTCCCATCTCAAAGCGTCGGTCTCTGGAACGGTTTCCACCGCATCCGAACAGACATACCAGACGTTTTGGATGATATTCTTTTAACGTGGTCAAAAGACTCTCCAGACTCATGGCATTGTGTGCATAGTCGATCATCAGAGTGAATTCATCAGACACTTTCACCATCTCGATTCTGCCCTTAACCTTCGCCTTTTTCAAAGCCGCCTGAATGTGCTCTTTCGGCACATCAAAGTGTCTGCACACTGCAATCGCTGTCAGTGAATTGTAAACACTGAATGTTCCCGGTACATCAATCTCCACATCAAAATCCATGACTCCTGCCACATGATATGCCACACCGAGATATCCCGGTCTGGACACCAGATTTACATCTTCAGCCCGCAGATCCGCCTCTTTGCAGAAACCAAATGTCTCCACTTTACATGTAGCATTTTTAAATACATCCTTAAAATACCTGTCATCTGCATTGGCAATTCCAACCCTGCACTGCTGGAACAGTAAGCCTTTGCATCTTTTATAATCTTCAAAATCCTTGTGTTCATTCGGTCCGATATGATCTTTTCCAAGATTTGTGAAAATCCCGATTTCAAACGGAATCCCTGCTGTCCGGTGCAGCATCAGTCCCTGGGATGACACCTCCATGACCACGCTGTCACAGCCGGCTTCCACCATTTTAGCAAAATACTGATGAATGGTATAAGATTCCGGTGTCGTATTCGCTGCCGGAATCACTTCCTCTCCGATAATGGCCTCAATGGTTCCGATCAGTCCTACTTTATGTCCGACTCCCTCCAGAATGGATTTGATCATATAGGTCGTGGTCGTCTTTCCTTTTGTCCCTGTAATTCCAATAATGTGCAGCTTCTCTGCCGGATAGCCGAAATAAGCGGCAGAAGCAAGTGCGAGTGCGTACCTTGTGTCTTCCACACGGATCACAGTCATTCCCGCCGGTGCCTCTACATCCTGCTGCACGATCACGGCTTTTGCTCCTTTTTTTGCCACATCAGCTACATACTGATGTCCGTCTGAGACAGCGCCGCTGATGCATACAAACACAGATCCTTCTTCTACTTTACGGGAGTCATTGATCAATGTTGTAATTTCGATCTTGTCACTCCCCTGTACTACTTCATATTCCAAACGTTCCAATAACTGTTTTAAAATCATAACTGTTCCTCCTGATCAAAGAGATTTTCATCCCTGCATACATTCTATAGGATACCATAAAACAATCTCAGTTGCAAAAGCTGATAGAAAAAAGAGCCCGGATGAATCGGAAATCTTTTCCTTTTCATCCGGGTTTGTTATCTTCTGCAAAATAATACTGCAGATTTCCTATCTTGTAAGGTAGAACGTTACAGAAGTCGTATCGCCATACTGCAGCATCCGATACCCTTCTTCTCCCTCTTCCAGTTCATAGCTTGCCGGCAGATCTTCTTTTACCATAGACAGATCAAATCTAAATTCTCCCGTCTCAGTTCCTGTATGTGTCCACTGTCCGGTACGAACACGGCCATCAATAAATACCGTATAATTTACTGTTGTCGTGCGTTCTTCTACTTCCGGCTCTAATACTTTCACATAAACATCAAAACTGCTGTTGTTTCCAGCTGCATCGTATGCATAGAAGCGAACTTTATATTCACCAGGTGTCTTGGATGTAAATGGCTGATATCCATCCAGACCGTGTTCCAATCCCCATTTGTCAACCTTAAATGTTGCTGTCCCAGAATTGTCACTTACCCACTCTGGTTTTGTGAACATCTCGACCAACTTTTCTTCGGTATACTCTTCACCCTCATTGACCGGGATCTCTTTTCTGTATCCGTTTGCTGCCTCGATAGCTGCATAATCAATAACCGGTGCTTCTTTGTCAATATTGGTGATACTGAATAGATGAGCATCTCCTGTCACTCCTGTCACACTTGTCAGCGTCACACTGTACTCTCCGTTTGCATTAAATACCTTTGTGAATGTTCTCTTATTAACCTGTTTCCATCCTTCCGGTGCCACACAATCTGTAGATGTCTTAATTGTCACTGTCACGTCTTTGTTTGTCCAGTCTGTAATATCCTGTGTCAGTTCCACAACTATTGGTCTCGAATTATCGATCCGTTTTACTTCTACAAACTGTGGCTCTGATACATTTCCTGCAAGGTCTGTTACGGTAAAGTTTTTATCTTTCCAGTTTGCATAGAATGTCTTCACGTAAACAAATACGCCATTCTCTTCACCCTTAAGTGACCATCCTTCATCCGGCAGCTGAATTTCTTCACTTGTTTCCAGACGGACTTCTTTGGACTGTGCCTGTGTCTTGTTGTCTACGATCCAGTTAAATGTAGGTGCAGTTGTGTCATAGTAGAATGTCACGGATTTCGCATTGCCTGCATTGTCTGTTACAACTGCTGTGTTTTCGCCTTCTTTTACACCGAGTTTTTCGATATCTGTGAGATATTTGTATTTGCTGTTGATGACTGTGATTGTATTATTGACTTTGAGTTCCTTGACTCCCTCTGTATCATGTACAGCAATTCCCGTGATCTTGCGGAAGCGGTCACCATTTCCTTCACCCTTAACACTTACATTCGGCGCCTGTTTGTCGATAGCCGTATTCGTGATTACCAGCTGACCATTTTCGTCAAACGGATATACATCCTCATCTTTCATCTTCTCAACACTATAAGTAGTTTCATATCCGTCAATCGTCTCGATTGCTTCAATACTATAAATTGGATAATATGGATATTCTTCTTTTCCGGACTCATATTCGACCATATCTTTCCATGTATGGGTATATCCATTTTCTTCATTCAAGACAACTTCTTCGATTTCAGTTACCCAGTCATTGATAAATCCGCGTTTCACAAAACTTACTTTAATTTCCGGACGGTTTGCTTCATCACCGCCTGCCCATTCTACTTTGACAGTCTTGTCTTGTTTTCTGACATTTAATGCATAGGTTGCTTTATACGCGCGTTCTCCTGCCTCTTCTAATGTAATCTTATAATTTTTAGCAGGAGTTCCCGGGCTGACTCTCCACTGGGCTTTTTCACCGACCTTGTTATAGCGCGGAACCTTTTCAAACGTATATACATAGTCCTGAGGTGCAGGTCCCGGGGAGAATGTGACATTATTTCCCTGTGTATCTGCAGCATTAGCAGAACTGCTTTCATCGATCAGTCTTGGTGTCAGAAGTGCTGGTCTCACACCTGCCAGATTGTCCTGATCTTCCCAGTGATATACGAGTGTCCACGTATCTGTTGCTTTCAGATCATCAAACACTGCAAATACTGTCATATCTCCTTCCACCACTGTCTGGTCCGTGACTTCCTGACCACTTCCATCTTTTGCAGTATTCCATCCTGTAAAGACAAATCCATTTTTCTCTGGATTTTCCGGGAGTTTGTCACCGATCATTTCTCCAACTGGAATTTTTTCTGTTGTCAGTGTTCCATTAACATCAAAGGTAACCGTAGCATCTGTACTGATACCTTTTAATGGCAGATTGCACCATGTTCCTTTTTCCTCATCTCCAAATTCAGACTTCAGATAAGTATCCTCACTGCCCTCTGGAACTTCCAGCGTAGAAGTCTGTGCTGCATCCTTAAATGGCGAATTCTCGTTATGCTCTGGCTCTACCGTTGGAGGTGTCGCACCTTCCATCACTACATGGAACTCCACTTTCTCTCCAGGCTGTCCATAAGATTCTGCAACTCCAAATGCGGCGCCGCTGATAGATTTCAAACTTGCCGGCAGTGTAATATTTAAGTATCCTGAAGCAAGAAATGCCCCCGGTCCGATTTTTTCCACTTTCGGCATATTGACTGTTACCAGATTTCTACATTTGCTAAATCCCCACTGAGAAATCTTCGTTACATTTGGTATATTAACCTCTGTCAGTTTCTCTGCTCCGGAAAAAGCAGACGCTTTGATTATCTGTGCATCTTCGATTTTTACAGATGTCAGATTTTTTGTCTTCCAAAATGCATAACTTCCAATATCTGTAAATCCGCCTAATTCAACTGTAGTCAGACTGGCTTTTTCTGAGAACGTCCATCCCGGAAATACGGTTGACTGCGCCCCCTTCTTATCTTCATATGTCAGACCATTTTTCAGATTACATTTAAATTCCTGGATCTGATTTACATTTTTCTGGATGTACTCCAGATCCCCCGCTGTCACCTTACCTGATACAAACTCCAGAGAAGTCACCTGATCTGCCGTGATGCCTGCTTTTGCAACTGCATCCTCCAGACTGGTTCCTCCTGCTTCTCTTTCCTTATTGATATTCACTTTTACAACATCTTCCGGGATTGCTTCTCCTGTACAAGTAATCACAATATTGCCGGTTTCATCAAACGGATATACATCTTTATCATTCTTCTCCACACTGTAAGTTACTTCATATCCATCAACAGCTCTGATTTCCTCAATACTATAAATCGGATAGTATGGATATTTGTCTTTTCCGGACTCATACTCTACCATGTTCTCCCATGTGTGAGTATAGTTATTTTGCATATTTAAAGTGATCTCTTCTCCCTCATCATAAGCACTTGTATTGGACCATTTCTGGCGTTTCATCTGTACCTTGATTTCAGGTCTGTTTTCTGCATCTCCTCCCACCCAGTTGACACTGACTGTTTTATCTTGTTTTCTTGTCCGCAGAGTATAAGTAGCTTTGAATTCATAATCTCCTGTTTTTTCTGTCTTGATCTCATAATTTGTACTGTAACTGCCCGGATTTAACTTCCATTTTGCTGGCTCACCGCGCTTATTGTACCTCGGAACCTTTGTAAATTCATACTGATAATCCTGGCCTACCGGTCCCGGCTGAATCGTTACATTTCTATACTGTGTATCCGCTCCATAAGAAGCACTGCTCTCATCAATCAAAGTTGGAGCAACACTATTCGGTCTCACACCTGCCAGATTATCCTGATCTTCCCAATGATAGGTAATGTAATAAGTGTCCGTTGCTGTCATATCTTTTTCCAACTGCAGAGAACACCATTTGTAATTCTTTGGATCACCCCAACGCTCTGCATTGACATACGCTTCCCGAGCCTCTGCCGGTACAGTCAGCGTTGAATTCACTGCATACGCAAACGGATTGTTTTTCCCCGGTGTGACCACGGGAGGAGTTACTCTTTCACTTGTCACATTCAGCTTTCTTCTGTTTTTCTGCTCTACAGCAAATGCACTGTCTCCCAAGGTTTCCAGTGTTGCCGGAAGCTGAAGTTCTTTCAGATTCTTAGAGCCGTAAAATGCCTTTTCTCCAATTTTCAAAACTTTTGGTACATTCAGTGCTGTCAGCGCATTACACTGATAAAATGCCTCTGTCTCAATTTCTTTCACATGATCCAAATTCAACTCTTTAATCTTTTTTCCATTGTAGAAAGCCCTATTCTGAATTTTTACAGCATTCGGAATAGAAACAGATACCAAAGAGGAAGTATTTTCAAATGCCTGACTTCCAATCTCCTCAAATCCGCCCAATTCTACTGTATGAAGTGCCCAGAAATTATAAAATGCAGAATTCGGGAGCACCTTGCTGTTCTTTCCATTCTTATCCACAAATTTCAATGTATCACTCAAATTTAATTTGAATGTCTCAATGGTTTTGAAAATTCCTTTTTCTTTCGCCTTTAACAATGCCAGATCTTCTGATGTCACTGTTCCCGATACAAATTCAATGGATGTAATCTCATCTGTCACACCGGACTTTGTGATCACATCTGACAGACTCTCTCCGCCCACTTCTACACCATTAATTTTTGCATTGACTGTTCCCTGGAGAACTTCCTGTACAACCTTGTATACTTCCAATTCACCGGCAGATGCCAGTACCCCGCTCTCGTATGTATTATACGAACTCTTGATCGTAATCTTTACATCTGTAGCTTCTACTGCATCAAAATCGATATTACAGGAACCGCCCTGTCCAACATCTGCAAGTGTCTCCTCCTTAACTGTCTGCCAGTCAGCTTCTCCGTTTTTAACTTCGACTTTAATTTCTTTAAATCTTCCGTTGGCACCAGTCCCTTTTACCTGATAAGCAATTCGTCCTATGTTGTGAACTCCTCCAAGCGACCACTGGATCCAGTGAGGTCCTGTCTTGGAATCATACTGACTGTGCCATCCTTTGTTGACATCTCCGTCAAATGCAAGTGATGCGTTTCCGTCTCCCCATTGAGCCGAATCCTGATAAGAACTTGCAATTGCACTTGTTTTCATCGGTTCCTTTGGAAGTGCTTCGTATTTCACACCCACTTCGTTTTGTTCCGATACTGTTCCTTCTTCTGCCCGCACTTCATTCATCCCCACTGCCGGCTGCAGAACACCAAAAAGCATTGCCAGTGTCATGACCCATACAAGCAACACTTTTTTTCTCTCTTTTTTCATACCTTCATTTCCTCCTGTTTTTGTTTTGTTCCTTGCTTCATTGACTCCTTTCTCATTTTTTATAACTTCTGTACAGTTATATCCCCTAAGCATATTTACGTTTTCAGTATACTCTTATTCCAGCAAAACTTCCATATTTTATTTGTTTTTTCTTTGTTTTTTACGTTTTTTGCATAAAAAAGAGAGCTTTTCTTTTCCAGCTCTCTTTTTCTGTTACTTTTACTCAATATTCTTTTATTATTTTTCCGCCATATGCACAGTCAGCTGATTGAACGGTATCTCAATACCTTCTTCATCAAATATCAGCTTGATTTCTTCCAGAAGTCTCCATCTTGTACTCCAGTACTCCTCTGTCTTCACCCATGCGCGCAGTCCCAGTATAACAGAACTGTCAGCCAGAGAATCGACAAACACCTTGATATCCTCGTCCTGAATAATGGAATCATCCTGTTTTAACAGCGTTTCGATCAGATCTTTTGCTTTTTTCAGATCTGCATCATAGGCGATCCCTACTTTTAAATCCAACTGCCGTTCCGGTCTTGCCGTAACATTCGTCAGACTGCTGTTGGAAAGCGTTCCATTTGGAATCACGATCGTCTTATTATCTACCGTTGTCAGCTTTGTATAGAAGATCTGGATGACTTTTACCGTTCCTTCTGTTCCATCATTGGCAACAATGATGTAGTCACCTACTACAAACGGTTTCAAAAGCAGGATCAGTACGCCTCCCGCAAAGTTCGAAAGACTCCCCTGCAGCGCGAGACCGATTGCCACACCTCCGGATGCGATCAGCGCCGCAACCGAGGATGTCTCAATTCCAAAATTTGTTGCGATCATAAACAAAAGCAGTGCATACAGACCAAATTTCAAAAATGATTCAACAAACTGGATCACTCCTGTATCCGCATTTGCCCGCTGCATGGAATGCTTCACCATCTTCTGGATTCCATGGATCACCGCTCTTCCGATAAAGAAAAATACGATTGCAAGCACAACCTTAATCCCGAAAGAGATCAAGGTTGGAATCTGATCCTCAAACCACTGTACAAACTGGTTTACATCTTTTGCCACTTCTTCCGGGGACTGTACTACATCCTGGATTTCCTCTGTTGCTAAAAATGTCACTCTTACACCTCCTGATTTAATGCCAGAAACGCACAGAGATTTCCTCTGGCATCTCCTGCCTGTCTGTGAGAATATAGAATCTCACTGTTACAATGCGTACACAGATTGGTCACTGCAATATGCTCCGGCAAAATCCCTGCCTCATAAAAGATCAGTTCATTGGCTTTCCACAGATTCAGCTGGTACTTCTGATTTTCTTTTTGATAAAACAACGCATCCCAGCAGTCTTCCGGAAAATTTTTCTGAAACTGCCGGATCACATCTTCACTGACCTCATAGCAGTCCTGACAGATTGACGGTCCGACCGCTGCGAGAATATCCTCCGGTCTGCTTTTAAATTCTCTGCACATCGTTTCCACAGTCACCTTTCCGATCTTTCCTACGGTTCCTCTCCATCCGGAATGACTCAGTCCGATCACTTTCTTTACCGGATCCACAAAATACAAAGGAACGCAGTCCGCATAAAATGTTACCAGACAAATTCCCGGAATGTCAGTCACCAGACCATCTACATCCGAGTAGGTCCTAGGTTTTACGATCCCGCAGCCTTTGTCTGCTTCTGTCACTACCCGCACATTGGTCGTATGTGTCTGGTGAGTAAACACCATATCCTCACATCGGATTCCCATCGCTGATCCGATCCTTCGGAAATTTTCACGAACAGCCTCTTCTTCATCCCCTCTTGTGAAACTTAAATTCAATGAAGAAAAACAGCCTTTGCTGACGCCTCCTATCCTTGTAGAAAATCCATGCTTTACAATCCCTGTCTCTCGAAACATCGGATATTCCAGGTATGGTGGTTCTGTATATTGTTCCTGAAAAATCTGTTCTTCATTCTTATAACGAAGTCCTAATCCCATTTTTTCCACTCCCCTTTTTATATTCTATGCCCCCTCAAAGGCATTTTCAATGTGACACACCTCGTTCCCCTCTATTGCAACTACATCAAACCTTGCCGCAGCATCGGGTATTTTATGTGCCGCCACATATTGCTGAGCGCATCGGTACAATCGTTTCTGCTTTTTTGTATCCACTGCTTCCAGCGCACTGCCCGCACTTTTTGTTCGCCGGTATTTCACTTCACAGAATACCAAATACTCCCTGTCCCTGGCAATCAGATCGATCTCCCCTGCCCGACACCTGTAGTTATACTCCAGGATCTGAAATCCCTTCTTTTCTAAAAATCTGCCGGCAATCTGCTCATAGGCAGTGCCGACAGCTCTGTTGTTTTGTTTCATCCTTTTCACACTGCGCCCGGAAAACACCACATTTTTCAGACAAAATTTTTAATAAAGGTACGGCGGTGAATCGGCGTCGGTCCAAGTTTCCGAAGTGCTGCGATATGCTCTGCCGAGCCATATCCCTTATTGTCAGCAAACCCGTATCCCGCAAGTACCTGATCATACTCTTCCATCAGACGGTCTCTTGTTACTTTCGCAATTACACTTGCGGCCGCAATTGAAACACTTTTTGCATCTCCTTTGATGATCGGCACCTGTGGAATCACAACCTCCGGGATCGTGACTGCATCATTTAAAAGAACCTCCGGTTCTACAGACAGCTGACCGATTGCCTGACGCATCGCTTCATAGGTTGCCTGAAGAATATTGATCTCATCAATTCGCGCCGGTCCCGCCATTCCGATCCCAATTGCAATTGCTTTTTCCTGTATCTCATCATACAGCTCTTCTCTTCGCTTTGCCGAGAGCTTTTTGGAATCATTCAAATATAGAATCTCGGCGTCTTTCGGGAGAATTACCGCCGCTGCCACAACCGGACCTGCCAGTGGTCCTCTTCCAACCTCATCAATTCCGCAGATATAGTCACAATGACTATACTTTTCTTCATACTGCCGCATCTGCTTTAAACGAAGTCTTTCATTTGCAAGCTTTTCGTCCTGCTTCTGATATTTCTGAATGAGCTTTTGCACTCCCATCCTTGTATCATACGCATACATCTCATACAATTCTGCTCTTGAACCCCGGCACGCTTCAAACTCTGTTCTGATCTCACTGATACTTTTCATTTCTTTTCCTCAATCTACTTCCTCTTAATCGTGCCGGATAAACCCAATGTCACTAAACGGCCAGATCCTCACCCAGGCTCGCCCGATCAGATCCTTCCTGTGCAGCACGCCTACACTCGGATCCCTGCTGTCAGAACTGTGATTTCGATTGTCACCCAGAACAAAATATTCATCGTCTCCCAGTGTGATCGATTCTGCTGCAATCCCCGGATCCAGCATCACTTCTTTTCCATAATGTTCATCCGCCAGCAGTTCTCCATTGATATAGACCTCTCCGTCTATAATCTGGACAGTTTCTCCCGGCAGTCCGATGATCCGTTTGATATAATATGTATTTTCCTTATATTGATAAGGGAATACGATAATCTCATACCGCTCAGGTTCCCTGAAACGATAACTGATCTTGTCTACGATCAGATTGTCTCCATGTTGCAGTGTCGGTTCCATAGAATGTCCGCTGACTTCTGTCCGCTGTCCCACATACGTAATCAGAACATATACCGCAGCCAGCAAAATCGCAATATACACGAGCCATCCTAAAATTTCTTTGAAAATACTTCTATCCTGATCTTTCTCTTTCATGCTACGACTGCCCCCTCTTTACTCTCCGTCTGTCTCTTCATAATCCTGAGGGAATTCCAGAGTAATTCTTCCAATTCTTCCATTTCTAAAATCATCTAACAACAGCCTTGCCGCCTTTTCCATATCCAGCTCACTGCCTCGTACCAGACAATGCCTGTTCTTCGCAATTTCTTCCAGACACGCATAAATATCCTGTGACTCACTCACATCATATTTTTCCTGCAATACACCCGGATAACTCTGTACCAGAAACCGGATCAGCTCGCCTCCCAGCTCTTCTGTATTGAGAATCTCATCTTTAATAGAACCGATAAATGCCAGCCGAAGTCCCACGGTCTGGTCTTCAAACTTCGGCCAGAGAATACCCGGCGTATCTAAAAGTTCTACATTTTTATTTAAACGGATCCACTGTTTTCCTTTTGTCACTCCCGGCTTATTCCCGGTCTTGGCACAGGCTTTTCCTGCCAGTGCATTGATAAACGTTGATTTTCCTACATTCGGAATCCCAACGACCATTGCACGCACCGGGCGGTTTAAGATCCCGCGCTTTCTGTCTCTTTCTATCTTCTCTTTACAGGCTTCCTGAATCACGCCCTGAATCGACTTGATCCCCCCGCCTCTCTTTGAATTGACCTTGACTACAGAATATCCTTTCTTCTTAAAATACTCTGCCCATGCATCATTCCACTTTTCTTCTGCCAGATCGGCTTTATTTAAAAGAATGAGACGTGCTTTATTTTTTCCGAGCTCATCAATGTCCGGATTCCGGCTGCTGACCGGCAGCCTTGCATCCACCAGTTCGATCACCAGATCGATCAGTTTGATATTCTCCTGCATCATCCGTTTTGCCTTTGTCATATGTCCCGGATACCACTGAAAATGCATATTGTCCCTCC
The DNA here is from genome assembly GCF_008121495.1 of Mediterraneibacter gnavus ATCC 29149. Taxonomy (NCBI): domain Bacteria; kingdom Bacillati; phylum Bacillota; class Clostridia; order Lachnospirales; family Lachnospiraceae; genus Mediterraneibacter; species Mediterraneibacter gnavus. The sequence goes on from NZ_CP043051.1 coordinate 235,402, forward strand.
TCACTATTTTACAAATCCAAAATTACTGCCCACACTCGTATTAAACCATATCTTCCCGTAAATTTCCGAACGTTTTACATTTCCGATATCAGCCATCCTGCTGTCATCGCTGCTGGACGCCTGATCTCCCAGTACAAAATACTCATTCTCACCAAGTGTGATCTCATCCTGGGCAACTCCCGGCTTTTCAATTTCGGACACAAAGATATCTTTTTTCTGTTCTTTTCCGTTAATATATACTTTTCCATCCTTGATCTGAACCGTCTCTCCCGGCAGTCCCACGATCCTTTTGATATAATAATGTGCATTTTCTCTGCCATTTGGCTTAAACGCAATAATATCTCCTCTTTTCGGAGTCATGGCATTATACACCAGACGGTTCACCAGAACAACATCTCCGTTTTTTAATTCCGGCCGCATCGAATCGCCTGCATTGCTCACTCGCTGTCCAAAATAAAATACCAGTATAAATGCAAGTGCACAGACGACTGCAATCTCTGCGATCCAGAGCGCAACCGCTTTTTTGTTCCAATGGATCTTTTCACTCAGAAAATGCAGTTTTGCCTTGTGTGGCGCTCTTTTTCGCTTTTTTCGAAACTTTAAGTGCCGCATACATTCTCCTTATAACAGAAAAGGGACAATCTACACTTCTGTAATTGTCCCTCTCATCATTCCTACTATTTTACTAATTCTTTAACCTTAGCTGCTTTACCGATACGTGATCTTAAGTAGTTCAGTTTTGCTCTTCTTACTTTACCTCTGCGAACAACTTCCACTTTCTCAACGTGTGGAGAGTGGATTGGCCATGTTTTTTCAACACCGATTCCGTTAGAGAATTTTCTTACTGTGAAAGTAGCTCTTACTCCGCCACCCTGTTTTTTCAGAACTGTTCCTTCGAAAACCTGGATTCTTTCACGGTTACCCTCTTTAATCTTAGCGTATACTTTTACAGTATCACCAACGTTAAACTCAGGTGCATTTTCTTTCATCTGCTCAGCTTCGATTTTTCTGATAATTTCGTTCATTGTGTTCCTCCTTCATCTTGGACGTTCTTAATACCACTTCGGTACCAGAGGACCATCTCTTCTTTTCACAACTGTTTTATTCTATCATATTTTGTAAATAGTTTCAAGCATTTTCCTCATCTTTTGCCAAAAGTTCCTGCAAAAACTTCATTTCTTTCTTATCCAGAACTCCGCTTTTCATGCACTTTTCCAAAAGATCCGGTCTTCTCTCCTTTGTCCGGATGATCGACTGCTCTCTTCTCCACTTTTCAATATTGGCGTGATGTCCGGACAGAAGAATCGGCGGAACTTTTTTCCCATGCCATTCCTCGGGTCTCGAATACTGCGGATATTCCAGCAGATCATCCTGAAAAGATTCAAATTCTGCGGATACATCATTGTGCAGCACACCCGGAATCAGACGGGAAATCGCATCCACCATGACCATGGCCGGCAATTCTCCGCCTGTGAGCACATAATCTCCGATAGAAACATAATCTGTCACAATTTCCTCCAGAACACGTTCATCGATTCCTTCATAGTGCCCGCAGAGCAGCACCAGTTCTTCTTCTTTTGCCAGTTCTTCTGCCATAGTCTGGGAAAAAGTCGCTCCCTGTGGAGAAAGATACACGACACGCGGCTTCTTTTTCACTTTTTCTGCGATCGCCTCATATGCCTGATAAACAGGTTCTGCCTGCATCAGCATACCTGCTCCGCCTCCATATGGATAATCATCCACGCTTTGATGTTTGTTAAACGCGTAATCCCGGATATTGACCGCCTCAATGGAAAGCAGCCCGTTGTTTACCGCTCTTCCGATGATACTGGTACCCAGTCCCTGCATGACCATGTCCGGAAATAATGTCAAAATATGAAAATTCATCGTATCTGTCCTGCACTTTCTTTCATTGAAATCATTGATCCAGCAATCCGTTCAGCAGATGCACCTGCATTTTCTGCGCTTTTACATCCACGGAAAGAATACACTGGCGGATTGCCGGGATCAGCACTTCCCCATGTGTTTTTGACTCTACAAGATACACTTCATTCGCCCCGGTTTCGATCACATCTTTTAATGTCCCGAAAAGTTCCTCGGGATTCTCATCCGTGTAAACTTCCATCCCGATCAGATCAGCAATAAAATATTCGTCTTCCTCCAGTGCAACTGCATCCTCACGGCTGACAAAAAGAGAACAGCCTTTGTACTGTTCGATATCATTGATGTTGTCAATCCCTTTGAATTTCACGATGACAAACTGTTTAAAAAATTTCACTCCCTGGACTTCCAGCGAAAGCTTCTCTTTCTTTGTCTCCAGAATCACTTTTTTGAGCTTTTTAAACCTGTTTGGATCATCCGTGGTCGGAAATACTTTGACTTCCCCGCGGATTCCATGTGTGGATGAGATCACACCTACCTGTAAAAACTGTTCCATGCTCTTCTCCTATCCTCTCTGCGAAAAAGAAAGGGGGCAGCTGCTTTGATCCAAAGCCTGTCCCCTTTTTGTCAAGTTACTGTATGATATCAACAACAACTTTCTTATCTTCCTTTGCCGCTGCTGCTTTTACAACAGAACGGATCGCTTTTGCAATGCGCCCCTGTTTTCCGATCACTTTTCCCATGTCACTGTCAGCGACACGTACTTCAATAACCGTAGTTCTGCCGTCCTGTCTCTCAGAAACTGCAACGCTGTCCGGATCGTCTACTAATGCTTTCGCAATCACTTCAACTAACTCTTTCATTTACGCGCACCTCCGCGAAACAGCTTATTTTTCGATTCCAGCTGCCTTAAAGATCTTTCCTACAACTTCTGTAGGCTGAGCTCCGTTGTTCAGCCATTTTTTAGCTGCTTCTTCATCTACTTTGAATACGCTTGGGTTCTGATTTGGATCGTATGTTCCGATCTCCTCAATGAACTTTCCATCTCTTGGTGCTCTCGCATCCGCTACAACGATTCTATAGAAAGGAGCTTTCTTCTGTCCCATTCTTTTTAATCTGATTTTTACTGCCATTTCTTTCACCTCTTCTTAATATTTTTCTTTTTTGTTATCTATGTGCTAAAAAGGAAGCTTAAATCTGCCTTTTTTACCACCTTTACCCATCAGTCCCGGAAGTCGCTTCATCAGTTTTCTGGATTCGTTAAACTGCTTTACCATACGGTTGACTTCGGAAATATCTACACCAGCGCCTCTTGCAATACGGTGTTTTCTGGATGGATTCAAAAGATCCGGGTTCTGTCTTTCCTCTACTGTCATTGACTGGATCATGGCCTCCATCCTTGCCATCTTCTTTTCATTTTCTTCGGAGTCAAGTTCCGGCATCTTTGCCCCCATGCCTCCGAGTCCCGGCATCATACCGAGAACACTGGATAATCCGCCCATTTTCTTCATCTGGTTCATACTTTCCAGATAATCTTCAAAATCAAACTGGGCTTTTTTCATCTTCTCTGCCATCTGCTGTGCTTTCTCTTCATCCAGCTCAGCCCCGGCTTTCTCAATCAGTGTCAGAACATCTCCCATTCCAAGAATACGGGATGCCATTCGATCCGGATAGAACTGCTCCAGATCTGAGAGCTTCTCTCCCATACCCACATAAAGAATCGGGCATCCGGTCACTGCCTTGATCGAAAGTGCAGCACCGCCTCTTGTATCGCCGTCCAGCTTTGTCACGATCACACCGTCAATCCCAATCTTATCATTGAAACTTCCGGCCACATTGACCGCATCCTGTCCGGTCATCGCATCCACAACTAAAATCGTCTGATGCACATCCACTGTTCCTTTGATCTCCTGAAGCTCTGCCATCATATCTTCATCAATGTGAAGACGTCCCGCTGTATCCAGAATCACGATGTTATTTCCATTCTTGCGCGCATGCTCAAGCGCCGCTTTTGCGATATCAGCAGGCTTGTTTTTATCTCCCATGGAGAATACTTCCACGCCCTGCTTCTCTCCGTTGATCTGCAGCTGTTTAATCGCTGCCGGACGATACACATCACACGCAACAAGCAGTGGTTTCTTGCCTTTCAGCTTGTACTTGCCTGCCAGCTTTGCAGTAGTCGTGGTCTTACCTGCACCCTGAAGTCCTGCCATCATGATCACCGTGATTGCACTTCCCGGCTGCAATTTGATCTCCGTCGTCTCAGAACCCATCAGATTTACAAGTTCTTCATTTACGATCTTGATCACCATCTGTCCCGGATTCAGTCCGTTCATCACATCCTGTCCGACTGCTCGCTCCTGCACATCTTTTACAAACTTCTTTACGACTTTAAAGTTTACATCCGCCTCCAGAAGTGCCATCTTCACTTCTTTCAGTGCCGCCTTTACATCATCTTCCGTCAGACGACCTTTGCTTCGGAGATTCTTAAATACGTTTTGAAGTTTTTCTGTTAAACTGTCAAATGCCATGCTATAACTCCTCTATAATTGTATCCGATATCTTCCGGATCTTCTCTATCATCTCTTGCGGTTTCTGATTTCCGGCACCGGATTCATAAGCATCCAGCACACTGTCGATCTCGTGAACCTTCTCCTTGATAGAAAGAAATTTTTCTACCAGATGCAGCTTCTCCTCATAGCCTTCCAGAGCCTTCTGACACCGCTTGATCAGGTCATGCACTCCCTGGCGGCTGATGCCTGCCTCACCTGCAATCTCACTCAAAGATAAATCTTCCAGTACAAACTGTTCATAAATCTCTTTCTGGTGACTGGTAAGAAGTTCACCGTAAAAGTCGTATAACAATGCCTGTTCTAAAATATCATTCACTCAAATCACCTTTGCTATCATAACTCAAAAAAAAAGAGGTGTCAAGTACTTTTTCTTGACACCTTCTTTCTTTGCCATTCGCGCTTACAAAAGCTCCCCTATATTAAGGAGACCCCACCCGGTTCCTTCTTCGTCCAGCGAAATGCAGGACTCCCTCAGCTTCAGTTTCACTTCTACATTGGTCATGTCCGGATATTCTGACAGCAGACATGCAACCGCACCTGATACGATCGGTGCTGCCATGGATGTGCCGCTTTTCTCCACATAAGCTTTCTTTTCTTTGTCAATTCTGCCACAGCTTATGATCCCAAGTCCCGGCGCCACAAGATCCGGTTTTACAATGCACGTATCGGATGGTCCTCTTCCGGAATATTTCCACCGCTGTCCCATACGTGTCCTGCCCCGCCTGATTTCCTCATAAGCGCCTACTGTGATGATCTTTCTGCTGTCTCCCGGTGAAGCAATACTGCCTCTTTCCGGACCGTCATTTCCCGCAGACGCCACCACCGCAATTCCTGCATCCCATAGAGATTCCGCACCGAGTATCAGTCGTTTTTTCTGCCTCTGTTCCAGATTAGGCTTTGCTCCTACAGAAATATTGACGACCCGGATGGGATATTTTTTCCGCATAGACAGTACCCAGCGCATTCCTTCCAGAACACTCTCCACACTTCCGTTTCCATCCTGATCCAGTACCTTTGCAATCAGCAAGGAGGCTTTCGGCGCTATTCCCGCGTAGGTTCCGCCGGAAAGCCGCCCGTCGCCCGCCAAAATTCCGGCCACATGTGTTCCGTGACCGCTGTCATCATACATCTGCTCCTTTCGATGTACAAAATCCCTGAATTCCAATATCCGTTTTCCAAAATCAGGATGTGCGCAGATGCCCTCTTGTGTCAAGTAGTTGCAGGCAATTTTCTTTCGCTTTTTTTACGATTTTATCAGGTATTTCAGCACTTTTTCTTCAAAATAACGGCTGGGTGTTAAATAAATGCTATAAATCCGCAAAAGGCTTTGATAAATAGATGCAAACAAATCAAGTAGAGTTTATAAAACGTTAGTAGAGAAATGATTTTGAGGGATATAGCCTATGATGACTATACCCCTCTCCTTCTCTTTTACCATTTATACCTTCTGCAAGGAAAATGTAATTCACGCAATCCAGCCTCCCTACAAATAGAAGATAAGATTTTCAATATTTCTTCTCTTGTAAGATTAAACCACTCACCGAGTTCTCTATCTGAAAAACAATAAAAAACATCCTGTCCTGAACCATATTTTGTATATGTATGCTCTGCTTCAGCCACCTTTAATCGTCTACGGATATCATTAAGCATATCTGCAATTGTATCGAGTTTTTTACGCCATATTGGATTTTGAATCGCCGATTTTCCTTCCGCTTGTTTTAGTTTCTCACCATCTCTGGTACGCATAACCCCTGTATTCAATGCGATAAGAGTATCTTCGATGGCTTTATCAAAATCCTCCATTCGACCTTCCTGATAAATGTCATCTTGAAAAGCTGGACGATCAAAACATTGAACAAAGAATTTGATAATCGCTTTATCCTCTTCCATAGATTGTATTGGCGAAATCTTTTCAATCTCTGAAAGTGCTGATAATTCTGCAGCCTTTTTCCACTCTAAAAGAACTGCTTTTGAATAACGAGTGGTATCTGTATCTATTAACTTTGAGCAAGACTGGCATAGCCATATTCCATTCTCAGAAGACTTTCGTTCTTCTGGTGTCATACTTTCATCATATCTTGGACCACCCTTTGCTGCGGCACAAATATGGCAGCTACACCAATATTTGTAATTTTATCTGGATCAGTATTTGCAGCACAAGTTAGTTTTTGACATTTCGGATTGCTACATCTTCTGCCTACTCGATTTGCAAGCAACTCCTTCGTAGCCAAGGAAAAATCATCTCTATTGTTTGCCATCTTGCATACCTCATTTCATTTTTTGAATAAAATTTAATAACCTAAATATCTATTTCATAGTAATTCCCATTCGTTTCAATTCTTGAGCCATCTGATAACGATGTGTTATACAGTCTTTGTCAAGATTATTTTCATATATAATCCAATCATTTATCGACTCTAATGCGTAATCCACAGCTTCCTGATTTAACACAACACCAGACACTTTTAAAAAGTTTACTCTAATTACAAGTTCAAGTACATATACAAAATACCAATTTGCATAATCTGTAATTTTATCTTCGGAGTCATGAATTAACGCAGCCAAACTATTTTTTGAATATATATAATGATAAAATGTATGTCTTTCTTGAGATAATAACCCCTTATATTTTTCTCCATCTATTCCAAGCAAAGAAATTCCTTGTTGTAACTTCTGACTATTTACTATTTTCTTAAAAAATATATCATAACTACCTTTTACATTATTTGTCTCTTTATAAGTGTTTATTATGAAACCATCTGCAATATTCAATAATAAAGATAGTCTATGATTTACATTTATCTTTCCATAATTTTCTGAATTCAAATAGTAAAAAGCATTCACAACTGATTTTGTCATTTTTTTATCTGAAATGCCCGTGTTACGAAATTTATCATATTTTTCTAACACTTCTGATGACAGGTCTCTTTGTGCTCTCCCTAATAATTCTGAACAATACCACATTTTGTCTGTTTTATAAAATGGTAATGTAATAAGCTCTTTACATTCCATTTTAACCCCATCAATTTCATATGATATTGGTTCATAAAAATATCCATCATAAAGAAACAGCAATTCCCAAAGAAGTTGGAATACAATTTTGACATTCTCTTCCCCTTCAAGTTCTAATTTACAGTTATTATCTTTTATTTTTATATTTGCAGTAACTCCTTTATATTCTGTATGAATTTCTTGATCGCTCCAATTACGAATATAATCCTTTACTTTCATGTCTACTTGCCACTTCATAAATTCTCCCTAATAATTTTTATTTAGTTCTCACTTTTACAAATTCATATTTCTCACTTTATTTATAATTATACATCACCCAACATCATTGTAAAGAAAAAAGCAAGCCGTTTTCAGACTTGCTTTTCATCATACTTTATTCCCTATCATTTCCCCCTGCTATCCCATAGCTATTCTTTTCCATCACTAAAGTTCCAGATAATCTCCATATGCTGTTCATCCCATACATTTATCTTCTTTATAAAAGTATCCACCACCTCTTGATTTAGTTCATTGATCTTACATTCTTTCCAAATGATATGAGCATCCGGCAGTTCTGCATGAAACTCTGTCTCCACCTCTGCCAATCGCATCTCCTGCTCTTGGATTTCACTTTTTATAAAATCTTCCTTTTTCTGCAATTCCTCTCTGAACTCTATGTATTCTTCCCTTTGGATTTCCCGCTTTCCATATCTCTCATAAAGTGTGATCTGTTCTTTTCCCACAGCATCTAAGGCTTGTTGAGATTTTTGCAACTTATCCCTCTTCACATGATACTTCTCTTTTTGTACTTCCTGATACTGACTCCACACTTCTTCCAATTCCATCTGTCTGCGGATTTCCTTTTGCAAAGCAGCTAAAAGAACCTGTTCCAAAAAGAATACATTGACTTGGCTCACACAATTCTCATCACCTGTCGTATAACGTTCATTACAATAAAAATAAGGATTTTTTGCTTTACGATAGCGCAAAGCCTTACCACACTCCCCGCATACAACCTTTCCTATCAGAATATGTGCTTTTTGTGGCTGATAAGGTTTCGATATCCCCCTCGTCTGCTGTACTGCATCAAATACTTCCCGTTCGATGATCGGTTCATGATGATTATAAGTAATCTTCCATTCACTTCTTGGCTTTAAGTGATTTTTCCCTCCAACCTTATCCTTCTTATATTTTCCATATACCATATCTCCTGCATAAAAATGATTTTTCAGTATCGTGCAGATTGTTGTATGCTGCCATGAAAATTCCTTGCCAACTGGCTTCCGGTGTGTTGCTCCTCTCTCTATCAGATATTCCACAGGTGTTTTTACCTTTTCTTTATGAAACTTCTTTGCAATATCCACAGAAGTATATCCTTCTAATGTCAGTCGAAAAATTTCCCGGACAACTGCCGCCTCCTCTTCTACAATCTCCACTTGATTTCTGTCCTCTGCTTTTTTGCGATATCCAAAAGGACAGTTCCCGCTGCAGTAAATCCCCCGTTCTTTTTTAGAATGTAGGGAAGAAGTTACCTTTACCGATAAATCCTTAGAATAGAGATCATTGACCAGCGTTTTAAATGCCAGATTCATCCCAATCGTTTTTTTAGTGACAGCTTCACTATCATAATGGTCATTCACAGAGATAAAACGGATTCCTAAAAATGGAAAAATCTGCTCTACATAGAAACCTGTTTCTACATAGTCTCTGGCAAAACGTGAAAAATCTTTTACGATAATACAATCTACTTTTTTCTGCCGGGCAGCGGCTAATAATTCCTGCATTGCAGGTCTGTCCATACTGGTTCCGCTGTAACCATCATCCACAAATTCTAAAATCTCATAATTTTCAAAATTTCGCTCAATATATCCTCTTAACAACAAACGCTGATAAGAAATACTGTTACTCTCCTGTGCATTCCAGTCATCTTCCTTGGACAATCGCAGATACATTGCTATCTTCAGTCTATTTTTCATCGTCAGTTCCTCCCATCACCTTCGCAAACTCATCATTCCACTTCCAAATGATTTCTACCCGTTTTCCACGATACACATAAATTTTCTCTATCAGGTTTTGCACCAATTCCGCATTTAGTTCGGCACAGCTTTTGTATTTCAAAATAGTACGGAGAAATTGATTCTGCTTATCTACCATTCTGTCAATGGAAGAATACTCTGTATGTAAATCACGTAATGCCTGCCGATCCTGTTCCTTTTTTTCTTCCAGTTTCTTCTTTGTTTCCAGAAATTGTGCCTGTGAAATGCTCCCGTTTCGATACTCCAGATAATAGGAACTGATCTTCCTGTCAGCACCATCCACCGATTTTTGCAGTTCATCCTGTGCTTTCTGTATCTGTTCTTTTCGTTTTTCTCCTGCCTCTTTATTAAATTCCATCAGTTTTTTCATCTGTGTACTGCTTAAAAGAAACTCTTTTTTCAGCAGATGAAGGATCACTTTCTGAATCTGAAGAAATGTAATCTGTTCGTTTTCACATTTTTCTTCATCAATCCGTTTGCTATTCGGACAGCTATAAAATACAAATGTTTTTACTTCTTTATAAGAAGCCTTTCTCTCCGTCACCATACGGCTTAACTTATGCCCGCACTCACCGCAATACAAAACCCCACGGAAAATATCTTCCATCGTATCCTTTCTAAGTGGTCTGCGGTTTTGTATTTTAATATTTCCTTCTATCCTTTCCCATACCCGATAAAATACTTCTTCCGAAACCAAAGGTTCATGTGTGTGTTCCGCTGTAATCTGTTCTTTCATGTGCTTTCCGGATTGCACAAGATTCCCTATGTAGGCATCGTTGGTTAATAGAAACCGGATAGATTCTCTTTCCCACTGTCTTAACTGCTGCCCCTCCTGCTGATAAACCGTTTTGTATTTTTTATAATCACTTGGGCGATGAATCTTTTGTCTATACAGCCATTTTACAAGAGATACAAATGTCTCCCCAGAAGCATACCGGTTAAAGATCTCCCTGACAATCTCACTGGTCACAGGTTCCGACACTAAAGTCCGTTTTCCGTCTATCTTTTCGATTTGAAAACCATACGGCGGAATACTCCCCAGATATTCTCCCTGTTTCATCTTTGCCTGTTTACTTGCTGTGACCTTTTCTGCAATGTCCCTTGCATACAGTTCATTGGCAATATTTTTCAAATGCATGGAAAGCGCTTCGTTGCAGTCCGCCTGTTTGATGCTGTCATACTGATCTGTAATGGCAATAAAACGAACACCTAAAAATGGAAAAATCTTCTCTACAAAATTTCCTGTCTCAATATAATTTCTTCCAAACCGGGAAAAATCTTTTACAATGATACAGTTTATCAATCCATCTCTCACATCTTGCATCAACCGTTCAAAATCACTCCGCTGAAAATTTGTCCCGGTAGCTCCCAAATCTGAATAGCAATCATACAGTGTAATCTCTGTATGGGATTTCAAATATTCTTTTGCCATCTCAATCTGCGTTTCAATGGAGATTTCTTTCCCGTCATGATTATCCACAGATAATCTTGCATAAATACCTGCCATGTATGTTTTCACCGATACATTTTCTTGCAGTGATTGGCTTTCTAACCGAACCTTACGTTTGGATGTTCTTGCCATTTAGATCACCTCCTTCACTACTTCTGATTGTGAAGAAAGAAACTCCGACAACACTAGCATCTTTTCCATTTCTTCCTGATAACAAAACTGTACCGATACCTTTTTCTCCTCATATACTTCTATCCTGTCTACAAAGGCTAATAGGGTATCCCTGTCTAATGTGGCAATCTGCATCGTTTCTTTCAAGCGTTCCAGCTTCACACCGGACTGCACTCCATTGTAAAACAGTTTCTTTAACATATCCTCCTGTCTTGTCAATGCCTTCTCTGTTTCTATATACTGCTTTTCATAGATTTTGCTAAAATTCTTAAAGTCTGTCTGTGTGATGATTCCCGTTTTCAAATCTTCATAAAGTCCCGCCCGCAGCTCCAGATATTTTTCCTGCTCATTCCTTAATCGAGTAATCTCTTTATCAAATCCGACCACATCCTCAAAGTTCATTTCCTTTGTCTGGAGATACTGCATCTGTCGGTTTACGTCCATCAGAAGTGTAACCTGTGACCGGATAATCTGAAACACAACTCTTTTTAAGTCTGTTTCCGGAATACTATGCCTGCTGCATCCCTCACTCCGATTTCTCGTAGAACAGATATAATATATTTTTTCCGTCCCCTTATATCTGTTTATTCGGCGTACCATAGGTTCTTTACAGTCTCCGCAAAACAGAAGTCCCGAAAACATGTGCGCTTTTTCTTTTCCCTTCCCGGCTCTGGTATCGACTTTTAAAAGCCGCTGTACATTTTGGTAATCCTCTTTGGAAATGATTGCCTCATGTGTGCCTTCCACCTTAAACCACTCTGACTCCGGCTTTTCTAAAATCTTATCTACCTTATAATTGACTTTCTCCCGTTTTCCCTGTACCATCATTCCGGTGTAAATTTCATTGGTTAAAATACGCTTTACCGCCACCGCAGACCATTTTGATACAATTCCGGCTTGAAAACCTGTGGAATAATGCTCTCCGTAAGATTTCTTATATTCCAATGGAGAGAAAATTCCATTCTCATTCAGTCGGTTTGCAATGGCAAGATTGCTCATACCATCCAGTTTCCATGTGAAAATATTTTTTACAATCTTTGCCGCATATTCATCTATGACCAGCTTATTTTTATCTTCATGGTCTTTCTGATATCCATAGACTGCAAATGCACCGATAAATTTTCCTTTCTCCCGTTTTACTCTCTGATGTGATTTTACCTTTTCTGAAATATCCTGACAGTAGGAATCATTCACAAAGTTTTTAACCGGAATCACAAGAGATGTGGTACTCTGATCCGCAGTCAAACTATCGTAATGATCTGTGATCGCAATGAAACGCACAGAAAAAGCCGGGAAGGTCTTTTGAATGAACCGCCCGGCTTCAATATAATCTCGTCCAAATCTGGATAAATCTTTTACAACGACACAATTTACATTTCCATTTTCAATGTCCGCCATCATTCTTTTAAAATCTGGTCGGTCAAAGTTGGCTCCCGAATATCCGTCATCAATATAAATATCGAATAACTCCATATCCGGCTGTTCTCTTACAAAGGAACGTGCCAGCTCACGTTGGGATGAAATACTATCGCTCTCTCGTTTTGCGCTGCCATCAATATCTTCATCATCTCTCGATAAACGGAGATAAATCGCAGCATGATACATTATTTTTTTCTGCATTCTGCTTCCTCCTGATTTTTACTATTTTTTATTTCAGTCAGTTGAACCTGTCCTACGAGGTTACTTCTTATAGTAATTTTCAGGATTTCGCTGTTTTGTCCTGCATCTAAGTTACCATAACATCCTGCTACTGTAAAGAGTCTGTTGAAATTTTTAGTATTTTGTTTCTGCAATTTTTGAAATATACTGTTTCATCCGATCATTCAATGTCTCTTCACAGTCGGAATACCCAATCTTCACAACATACTCCCCCACCCGGACAAGATAGGGATTATGTACCTGCTCTACATACTCTTTCACTCGTTTTTGTACTGACTGTTTCGTATCAATCTCAATTTCACTAATATCCACAAGCTCATCTGGATTTACTTCTTTTATATTTACACGCTTCAATTCCTGCAAAGTTTTCCCATCCAAAAGCATAACCCCCTTCCTATTTGAGATTCTATGCGTCCAGAAACTTGTCTCATTCTAAAAACCGTTCTTCTTTTGTCAAGGTTCATCCTTACATAAACCCAATCCCGGCACATGAAAAAAACAAGCATCGAAAAGATTTTCTTTTTTCTGCTTGTTTCTTAACCTCCCCCAAACAGGGTTATTGAAGGGGAAAAACATTTCAGAGCAAGATTCGCCTATGTCCGACAATAACCCGTTTCCGGGTTTTTGCAGACTTGGCATTTCTTGATGGGGATTTCGCTCCCCATTCCCTCGATATAAAATCTGCACTTAAAACTTGCAGGTTGGCTCTCACAAAAAGTTGTGTTCGCAGCGCAATACCGAGGTATTGACGATGTGCATACGCACGAAGAAGAAAGGAGGCTTCCTATGGCAAGACCGAAAAAAACAATCTCCCGTCCGTATCGTATCACAGTCCGTTTTACAGATATGGAATATGGGTTAATAACAGATGCGGCTGAAGAAACTGGAGTTACCTTATCCGAATACATCCGCAAAATGGTGTTGGAAGGAAAAATAGCGATTCGCTATGAAGTAGTTGCTGATATCCCTGAATTACAAAAACTGACCGCTGAGTTTGGAAAAATCGGAAGTAACTTAAACCAGATTGCCCGCTATTTTCATACAGGCGGCGTCCGATCTAAAACCATGCAGGATGAAATTCAATCCTGTATCTCTGAACTTTGGAATTTAAGAAAAGACGTGACAAGAATGGCAGGTGACTTTCATGGCAGTGTTGAAACATATCGTAAGTAAAAATGCCAATTACGGAGAATCTTTGGATTATCTCCTATTCCAACATGATGAGCGAACAAAGAAACCGATTTTAAATGAACATGGGCAAATGATATTACGAGAGGAATATTATCTGGATGGATTGAACTGCGAACCAATGTTATTTGATAAGGAATGCGAACGTCTTAACGATCAATATCACAAAAACCAAACCTATGATGAAATCAAATCCCATCATTATATCATCAGCTTTGATCCTGCTGATCGTGACGAATGTGGATTAACCGGAGAAAAAGCACAGGAACTGGGACTAGAATATGCCCGTAAAAATTTCCCCGGACATCAGGCTCTTGTCTGTACTCATACGGATGGTCACAATGAAAGCGGCAATATCCATGTGCATATCGTAATCAATAGTCTAAGAAAATACGATATTCCGAAAGAGGGCTATATGGAACGAAACTATAATGGTATCGTAATTTAAGACACTTCAAGAGACATTTCTTAATGAATCTGATATACTGTAAACACTACAGAAAGAAGGATTATTATTATGTCTCGAACAAGAAGAAATTTCTCTGCCAAATTCAAATCAGAATTAGTGATTGAACTGCTCAAAGGAGAAAAAGACTTAAATACAATCGCAACCGAAAACAATATTCAGCCGAATCTTCTCCGCAACTGGAAGAAGGAGTTCCTCGATAAAGCATCCGTGGTTTTTAATGACACACGAGAGGATAATCTGAAAGAAAAACTCGCTTTAGAACGCAAGGAAAAAGCTGAATATGCGAAAAAAGTTGGCCAGCTCACCATGCAGGTGGATTGGTTGAAAAAAAAATCTGAAGAAACACTTGGACCTGACTACGAGAGTAAATTTAGTCCAAAACCTTTTGAAGACTAAAGAACTTCCAGTTAAAACAGGAGCTACACTTCTTGATATCAATCGTACCAGTGTTTATTACAAGGGCATGCCCATATCTCAGGAGGAGTTGGATTGCAAATCGATCATAGATCGATTACACACGGATAATCCGGCCTGGGGAGCACGACAACTGTCTGCTCAACTGAAGAAGCGTGGGCATCAGGTTGGTCGCCGGAAAACGCGCCGTTATATGAATGAAATGGGGATTGATCCAATTTATCCAAAAATGAACCTTTCTAAACGTATGCGACAGGCTAAAGTCTGCCCGTATCTGCTACGTAACGCCGTTATCGACCGTCCAAATCAGGCATGGTCAATCGACATTACATACATCCCCATTAAGCGTGGATTTCTGTATCTGACCGCTGTGATTGACTGGTACAGCCGCTGTATCGTTGGCTGGGAAGTCGATGATACTCTGGATACCAGAATGGTCATAACTGCGTTAAAAAAGGCGTTTATAGTGGCAAAACCTGTTATCCTGAATTCAGATCAGGGCTGTCAGTTTACAAGCAATGAGTACATGAATTTCCTCAAAGAGAACCAGATCCGTCAAAGCATGGATGGTAAAAGCCGGTGGGCTGACAATATCATGATTGAACGATGGTTCCGAAGCTTCAAGTACGAGGAAGCATATCTGACCCAATATAACAATATCAGAGAAGCACGGAAGGCAATCGGTAAATATGTGCACACTTACAACTTTGAACGTTGTCATTCTGCACTCAATAATCAAACACCGGCATCCTGCTATTATCCGATTCTGTTACTGGATGATCATGCAGCCTAAGGGGGGATTTTCTCCCCTACCCAGTTACATATATCAGTTCATTATAAAAAGCTTAGATTTTTGTCTTGACAACTGAACCACTATAAACAGTGATTGTCTTGCTGGATACAAACACCATTTAACAAATAACTATCTAAGGCACTTGCAAAAATCTCTCATGGATACCTGCCACCGAGAAAATCTCCCTCAGGTGGATTTACTCTCACCTTCTGAAAATAAAATCAAAAATCGGGAATATTATGCCTCCCGGTACGGACAAGAAAAATTAGATAAATTGAATGAACAAATTCTTGCAGATGGACTAACACCTCGCAAAACCACATTTCAGACACAGAAACAATACCTGCGAGACGCTATTACAGAAATTTCCCATACAGCAAAAGATGTGGAAGATTTTAAAAAACAGCTTTATGAAAAATATCAGATCGTTGTAACGGAACATCGTGGACGTTTCAGCTATCTGCACCCGGAACGAGAAAAGAATATTACCGGACGTGCTTTAGGAACAAAGTATGAGAAAGACTATCTGCAACAGCAATTTGAATCCAACCACAGAACTCCAAATATTCATCCTGATATTTCCTCTGATCCTATGGACATCTTATTCATTAAATCTAATCTGCGACTGGTCATTGACTTACAAAACTGTGTAAAAGCACAACAAAGCCAAGCCTATGCCCGAAAGGTCAAACTCACCAATCTTCAGGAAATGGCAAAGACCATTGCCTATGTGCAGGAACATGAATATGATACCAGAGAAATTCTGGAAGATAAATTTTCTTCTGTAAAAGAACGAACCTCTAATTCTAGAAAACAATTAAATGAATATTCTTGTGCGATGAAATCACACTTCCGGAAATTTGGAAATCAGAGTTCCGGTACTCGGAAATCGCCTATTTTGTGCTTGATGACTTATCCATTTCTGTTTGGATATTGGTCAAGACCTTGCCGCATCTGCGGTGCGTAGCAGTCTTTACCAATGTCTCAACAGAAATTATGATTCGGTATGCACAAAAACGGATCTAAAAAGTGATTTCCATATCACCGGACAGCTGATGTAAAACCATCCGGAATATTCAATTAAAAACTGTGGAATCGGAATTAAAGAACCTCAATCAACAACTCCACTACACCGGACAGTATCTTGCAAATAAATCTGTCTATGCACAATTTCGTAAAAGCAAAAATAAGCAGAAATTCCGTCAGGAACATTCTGCCGAACTTACATTTTATGAAAAGGCTGTAACATCACTAAAAGAGAAAAACGGAACGCAGCCCCTTCCCACGATGAAGCAACTGAGAGAACAGAAGGAAAAACTTCTAACTCAAAAAGATACTCTCCAGAAACAATACGACTATTACCGGGATTACCAGAAAGAACTACATACTGTATGTCGTAACGTG
The DNA here is from genome assembly GCF_008121495.1 of Mediterraneibacter gnavus ATCC 29149. Classification (NCBI taxonomy): domain Bacteria; kingdom Bacillati; phylum Bacillota; class Clostridia; order Lachnospirales; family Lachnospiraceae; genus Mediterraneibacter; species Mediterraneibacter gnavus. Next base: position 252,431 of record NZ_CP043051.1, read on the forward strand.
GATATGATACTTGGATGGAATCCTCCAATCCAAACTACACATACCAAAGAATTTCAATTATAAAAGAAGTCTCCTCGGTCTTTTACAGATCGGGAGACTTTTTTAACGGGTAGTGTTCTTATTTACTTATTGAGTTCTGCAAACCGAAAGTTGGATAGAAGAACTAATTTAAAGCAATTCTACATCAATATTTTCAGCAACAAAAATTTCTTTTACTTTATCAAAATTACTGCTCATTATTGTTGCTTCCTTAAGATTTGGAAATTGTCTTATTTCTGAGGAAGTTATATTGTTTAAATCAAAGCATTCATCTTCTCCATCCCATTGTGGAATTATATTCATATACACTTCATTGCCACCATCCATGTCGATTTTTTCTACATAATGTGCAAATTCCCTTGGGATAGACAATTGTCTAAAAAAATTAAGCGCCGGTTCAATTACAGTATAGCTATCTGTATTTATCTCTAGTTCTTTATGCTCATCAGCAAAATCATAAATATCAAAACAAGGCTTTAATAAATTCAAGTCATACATCAAAACTTGAATTACTGCAAGTTTAAAATTTAAATTTTCAAACTGTAAGATTCCTTCTGTATTATTATCACCAGGTTCTCTTAAGAACTTTTCTTTATTATCATCTTTTACTTTATCTAGTTCAACTTCTTTTTTTCTTCCAAACAGTCCGAATAAACCCATTTTTTGTTTCTCCAATTATTATATTTTTGAGTATTACAAATTTTGTCATACCATTTTTCTCTTCCAATAAACTGAGAATTATCAATTAAATTTTAAAAAAATAATCTCATTAACTTCTAATTTCTGTTTTTTACTCAACTTTAGTGTAGTTCTCCATACTAAAAGTTTCTAAATCAATCACTACCGCAACAACATTGTCCTCATTTTCTTCAATAAGCCATAAGCGAGTCCATAAGGTTTGGTCGTTCATATTGGTAGCAGTTTTATCCTCACCATCGGTAATGATTTTTTCGGGATCTAATTTTGTTACAAAAATGTTTTCGGGTTTAAGACCTGGCAGGCTGCTCTTAAGTTCCTCCTCTGTTAGTCCTGCTATATCCATTGCTTCAGCACCGTTATAATACTCAACATCTCCGTACCAGTAGTTATCGTTAACATTCTCGATGAATTTTAACCACATAAACTTATCGTCAACGAATTTATAACCAGCACCAGAGCCGGTATCTATTTCCCATGTTCCTTGTATCAGTGCATTATCATCATTATTATCTTTGCTGTCAGTAGTATCGGCGCAAGCGGTAAGCCCAAATAGTGTAAAACAGATCATCAGAATAGCTGCTGCAATTCTGAAAAACCCACTTTTGCGGTATTTAATCAAATTCATATCATAGTTCATAAGTAACCTCCAAGTTCAAATTTGTTATCCTTATTCTACCATACTCCAACTGTGTTTTCTATCCTTATTAGACAAGAACAATCAGCTTTTATCTGACTGTTTCTTTTCGCTATAAGAAAAGTAGGAATACCTTTTATGGCTTCCCTGCTCAGTGATACTATCAGTTCCCTAAATTTTAAATACTGGTAACAGTCTTAACTTTATAGCCCCTTAATCTATTAAGAGCTCTTAATCTATCAATAAAATTATCTAATGCTTCTTCCTCATCAAAATAAATATCTTGTGAATTTGTAACCTTACTAGCTCTTTCATCTGTTGCATAAACAATCCACTTATCATTCTCACACCTTAACACAACTTCATTTTCTCTATTATACCTTTCTTCATTCATATTATAACCTTGTAATTTCTCGTCCTTTATAATTTTTATTGCTTCTTTTATATTCATATTTTATCTTCCCTTTAAATGATTTATTTGCTAGAGAACCAACTCCATGTCTGATTTGTCTCACACCACTTCTTTATGTGATCAGGCAATCGTTCCATATACATATTCCGATATTTTTCTGGATTCTGCAGGATGGTTTGCACCAGCTCTTTTTCATTTAATCCCAGATTTTCTTTCAGCTCTTGAAACTGGCGTGCAAAAGCATTGATAATATGTTCCCTTTGCTCTCCCACTATAATTCTTGGTATTATTTGAAACTTTTCCCAAAGATACTGATTATAATTTTCGATTTCTTTAATATGTATTTTGAAACCTAAATCTATCTTTATTACCTCTCCTGTCATATAAATAAAAAACACAGGTGTTACTGCTCTTCCATTCAGGCTTGAGCTTCCTTCTGCCCATCCGAATATAGCCAGATCTTTTGCTATAAGCCTGTCTCCTGCATAAAGCCAATGTGTTCCTGATTTTAGTAATCCTAACACTTTTTTATCCATTGTATTTTCAATAGGATAAAATTTTTCATTTTTCACAAGCTCTTCTAGTTCACATTTTGTAAAAATCCGATTAAAGTATGGCATACAATGATATGAAATTCTTATATATTTTATCATTGGGCAACTCATCACAAAGGCAGCTATTCCACATAGTATCCCAAGCCATAAGTTTTCACGATTTCCATCACGAACAAGCAAAATAATCGCCGCTACAAATATAAAAACACAAAATAACCACGCCCCAAGAAATAAAAGTTTTTTTACTGGATATAATCGTTGCCATTCTAATTTTTTTAGTTGCATAATCAAGCATTCCCTTCCTTATCCCTTAATCGCCTCATCCAAAACCTTATCAAACATTTCGTAAAAATTACGGAATCGATGGATTTCTCTTCCAGACGGCTGATCCAATTCCATATAACATTGATTTTTATATTGGTAGACATACCAGCTAATATTACTTTCGCCTAAAAATAAGTATTCTCTCTGCTTTTCATTTTCATACCATATGTGATTGAATTCCAATAGTCCATAAACAAGCTGCTTCATTTCATGCTCTAATAAATACTGATCTACACCATATAAAATAAATCCATTAAATTCTATTCCGTTTATCCTTGAAAGAACATCCAGATATTGTTGCGGAATTTCCATGTTCCATTTCTCTTTTGCAGTTGTTACCAATTCATAAATTTCTTTCTCGGATGCACCGGAATTTATTTCCTCATCATATAGTTCTTTCTCTTCTCTTATCTGCTGTAAATAAATTTCCCACATAAAATTCTGCACTCCTTCGAGATTTCATAATCTAATGCCATTGTAGAATCATCCGCATTGCAAATCCTTGACTACAATGCAGTTCTTTCCCCATTTGCTTTAAAAAATAATCTTCCTCTTTCGGAAAGACCTGTTTTGTCATATATTGTTGATCAGCACATTATAATATGCCATTTTCAGAAAAATAAATAGTGCAGAAATAATACGGGGATCTTCCATCCCCGAACCCCTGGAATCCTTGTTATAACAGTAATAGAAAAAATTATTACCGTTATAACAAGGCTAAAAATGGGATGTTTTAATTTTCCGAATTCTGCAAATTATGGCATCAAATAAAATGCGTTGTAACAATTTTAAGAAGTCTATTTTCTCAGTTGATTCCTGCATCACACAATCAAGTGAACTCCATCCATCTGTTACAGGAGTATAGATATCTCTAGTTATCAATGAGAAAGTTGGTTTTTACAGTATTCTCTCATAGCACTATTTATAGATATATCACCATTTTTAAAAACACCATCGCCTTTATCTAATAAATAATCTAATGCATCTTGATATTTATGATCATAAATAAATGATAATGCTTTTCTTAATTCGACATGGTATATAGAATTTTCTAAATTATTGTAAAAATCACAGATTGAAGATGATTGAACAGTTTTATAAAAATGTTCTAAATAATTATCTATGATTTCTTCTAATTCACTGATTGTCCATTCTTTTAATTCTGTTTCATTTTTAAACAATTCAGCTCCGCTAACTGTAAATGCACCAATAGTTCTCAAACTTAAAGGTGTTTCTTTGTTGGTTTCCATTTTCAATAAATCCCATAACAAATCATCTAACCACAATGGTTTGATTGTTTCTACGGCAGTACAATAACACTTATCATCTGACTTTACTTTCACATCAATAAGCAAATCGAAAAATAATTCTTTTTTCTTATACCAAATCATAAAGTCTTTTTTCTTAAACTTATATTTTTTAATTTTATCTTTTAATATTTTAGGCAACACTTTTGTTAGTTCCTTATATTTTTGTCGTTCTTCCTTTGTCACTTGAAACACATCCCTTCAAATTCATATTTTTCAATTTTACAAACTGAAAGTTATCCAATCAGTCCATCATTTGATTCAAAATAGTAATAATTTCATTATATTCCTCATCGGCTAATACTTTGACTCATAAGCAGGGATGATCTTCCACAAATCCTGCTTTAAGCATTGTTTCTTGGTCTGGACTATAAATATAATATAACGCAGGTTTATCTTCTCCCATATAACGATATGTGTCGGTATTGCATAAAACTCCTTTGTACCATATTTTCATAGAATATTACCTCTTACCTCAAACTTGTTCCTCTCCACAAAATTCCGATTTATCTATAAAGCATTGTTACAAACTATGAAACTCCTACTTTAACACGCTCTACAAACCGCTTTCTTTCAAAAAGTCTTCTTTATTTATAACCCGTTTATAAAATTCTTGCTTTATTTCTTTTCTTAAAATTCTATTTTGAATTTTTCTCATATTATTAAAATCCAATGTAAACTCTTCGAAAATTCCTTGCAAAGATTTTATGATTTTTTCTGCTTCTTCAATATCAATTATGGCAAATACAATATTTTCTCCATTTTTTGTTGCTATTGATAATTTTTCAAATGATGAATATAAAGATTTGCGTTCTGCTATCAAATCCAAAACTAATTTTCTTGGTATATAAACCTCATCAGCATAAATCCATTTAGAGGAATAATATATTTCAATCTTTCCAGATTTCTTCTCGTCAATAACGACTTTTGAAAACGATTCATTATTAATTCGATCTTTCAATTCTCTAAAAGATAAATATTTTTTTACTACTGTCATACACCTAAAACTTTTTGGTATTAATAGTTTATATAAAAAGTAAAGTAAACAAACAAGCACAACAATGAAAAGAAGTGCGACTCCAAAATCTCTTTGTAATTTATCTGTTCCCATAATACTTTTTTGCAATGAGATTGCAACAATTATAGTACACATAAATATAATTATTGCTAATATAATTCTTTTAAATGTCCATATTCTTTTAATCATTTTAAACCACTCCTTTATACCCACATCAATTAAAACTTGCTTTACTTACTGATATTTTTCTTGTTCTTTTCCCTGCTTTGCGGCCTTGAATATCTCTAAGTTATCATCAAATTTATCTGAACCATATCGCATGATTGTTCCAAAGTATGGCTGACCTTCGATAATATCTTCAAAATTACTACCCTCATCACCAGATGTGAAAATTTCTAATATTTTTTCTGCTTTTTCAAAACTCTTATGGTCTAAATAATAAACATAAAGCAATGCCTGACCACCTAATTTATCACGATAGACTTCTTCATACATTTGATATTCTTCTTCATCAGTTTTTCCTTTCATTGTAGAAGCATCAATATAGACCCAAGCTGAACCTAAAGTTTTATAATCTGAATTACTTTGATTACATAGATCAACATAATTTTTCCATTGTGAAATTTCCTCCACTGGGATGTCTTGCCATTCTTCAGGTATAATAATATCACCTTGAATATAATAGTTCTCAGCTGCCTGCGAAATGGCTTCTTCTATCATAGACTCCATTTGTTTTGCCAAAAGGCGTTGCCCATAACCATCATAAATAATTTCTATTTCTGAGTTTGGTTCTTCGGGATTAAAATAGCTACCCTCAAATGGATGCTTTGGGTCATTTTTTGAAATACAAGTTGCATAGATTGCACCATTGTCTGATGGTAAAAGTTTTGGTTGATTCCAAGACAATACTTCAAATTCTTCACCATATTCTTCTTGTAAATAGGTTTCAATTTTTATTGAAATCTCATTTTCATGCCCACAGCCATTCAATAGCCCTAAACAAAGCACACTTGCTATAATACTCAATACAATTTTTTTATATCGCATATCCGCCACCTCAATGTGATTTTATGATTTAAACGATTCTTTCTAAATAATAATTATCATCTTCCTGTATTTTTATTAAAAACTCTTCTAATGAATCTGCAATCTTAACATATTTTTCATCATCAGCCATCAACAGGGGAATATTGCCCGTATTCTGCATTCCCCAATGATACCCTCTTTTAGAAAGACCGTTTTTTAACATCACTTCCCCCAGATAAGAGCCAAAAATAAGGGACATACTCCACACTTGATTTTCTGTTGGTCTGCTTTCTAATAGATCCTTTGCATAATAATCCAGAATTTCTTCCAGATCCCCTATACTTCTCTCAGAAAAATCAAAATTCTTTTGAAAGCTTTTTGCATACTCAACCGCTGTCATACTATTTTTCTTTGCATTGCTTACAACTCCACTACACTCTTCCTTTGATGTCCGTTTTCCTCTTTTCAATCTGTCCAAAATGCCCATCTTATTACCACTCCCTTTTTCGTTCAGGATTTGCTTCATTATGCTGATTTTGTTTTTTTCCATTCTCCAGTATGTTTCATTGTCTCTTGTAAATTTTGATGCTGTACATTTCTTCCAAAATAAACTCTATCCCTTACAAATTTGTTTTACTTTCTGATACTCTTTCTATTCCTCCCCTGTCTTATAGCCTTGGATGCTTTTTCTTCACCGATTTGATATTTTATTTTATCCTCTTCATCGCCAAATTTCTCCATCAGCAGCATCCGGATTTCGTCTACATGTTCCATTTTTTCATAAAAATCCTTTTTGCCAAACTTACTGTTATTTAGATATTCCCTAGCTATTTCAGTATTTTTTCTATACCACGGAATTCCCGCAACGTTGCCTCCTAAAATTCCTGCTTTTTTCCATAAATACCCATATAGTTCCGTGCTTCTTTCATAATATAGGTCAGACAAAATAATTTCTCCTACTTCTCCATCCACGTACATCAATTTAATTTGTGAATGCATATGATTAGGGGATGTCCTCAATCCAAAATCTATTGCCACCACCATCTTTTTGTGCAACAGCAGTCCACCAATCCAGAACCAATTTCTACTTTCTTTTACGTATGGATAGATGGACATTTCTTTAAATTTCTCTATTCCCTGAAAATCCTCATCCCCCAGCATTTTATTCAGTTCTGTTTTGCTAAGCACATCTCCGATGTGAGGAAGGCAACGATATTTGGGACTTACATACTTTCTCATAGGTGAAAATGTAGCAATTGTAGTGATTATAAAAATGATGTAGCCAAACAATGTCTTAGAATCTGTTTCTTGCTCAGAACAATAAAATATCGTACTTATCAATACTGTAAACAAACAGATATTCCACAACAGAAAAGCAATAAATTTCTTTAATGGATACCACTTTTTCCACTCTATTCGTAATAGCACGTTCTTTGGTTTTCCATACTTTTCTTTGGTTGAGGCATGCTCCTCATGTGGTCTATACAACACTCTGTAAAAGGCATTTCCGAGTATCATAAACAGGATTCCTAGTGTCGATAATAATGATCTCCCTAATATGTATTGATTCCCTAATCCTATACGTATATAAACCCATTGTGAACATATTACTCCAAATATAAGCAACTGCATTCCTACAATAACTAATATCGCTCCTACTTTTCGTTTCACCATACCCCTCCTCTTTCATTCAGGATTTGTTTCATTATGCTGATTTTGTTTTTTCCATTCTTTGTAATTTTTTAGTGTTTCTTGCTGACTTTTGACATCATCCATTTCTTCCAAAATAACTTCTATATCTGGTTTTATGTGTTGGTCAGGCAACGAATAGAAAATAAGATCCTCATCATTTACATATACGGAAATATCAAAATTCAAATCACTTTTTACAATTTCTTGCATGATATCAGAAATCTCTTTTGCGTATTCTTCATCCGTTTTTCTATCATTAAGATATAGATATACTTCTATTTCATACTCTCTTTTTTCCAAGTATTCTTCTATACTTTCCTTACCATTCCATTTTGTGGTAGTTGTATGACCTTGTATTTCAAATTGATAATCTTTTACAAAATCCTTATCCTGAAATAAAGGATCTGCAAGTGATTTTAACTGTTCTGAAAAATAATGGGCGTGATAATCATCTTTAAAATATCCCGTATTTCGTGCATATACGGTAGCTGTTTTAGATGAATTTTCTTTACTGACCACTTCTGCAATCACCCAATTCAAACCGATTTTTTCTTCTTTGTAGGTCTTTACTTTTGTAATAACAAATTCTTCTTTATATTTATCTTTTAATTTCGCTAACACATATTTCTGTGCCTCTTCACTGGAATGAAAATCACAGGAATAACGGTTACAGCCGTTGAGAAGTCCTAAGCAGAACACACTTGTTATCATACCTAATATAAGTTTTTTATATCGCATATGAACCACCTCTATGTGATTGAATTCTTTACTGTTTTCTCTCCTCTATATTTTGTTTTTTGCACCATTTTTTTATATGGTACGGTAATATTTCCATATATATTTTCCTATATTTTTCTGGTTCCTTTATCATTTCTATGAGAAGTTCACGATCATCTAAGTTCATCTCTTCTTTCAATACTTGAAATTGTTTTGAAAAAATATCTGTTACCTCTTCTTCAGATTTTCCTAAAACCTCAGTTGATACAATCCCCAAATTATGCCAGAAATATTTCCTCAGTAAAGATATTTTTTCTACAGATAAATCCGTCTTTAAATCCACCTTAACAATATCCCCGGTCATATAAATAAATACCATAGGTGTCGTTGCTCTTCCTATTAAGCTAGACGTTACTCTTGGATACCCAATAATAAGAAGATTTTTAGCAATCAGTTTCCCTTTTGCACAAATCCAATGTTCACTTAATTTAATATCACAATTCGTAATATTACTGTCTTTCTTCGATATCTTTTCAAATACTTCTCCTTCAAGTAACTTTTCAAGCTCCACTTTTTGTAACTTGGAATTTAAACCAGGAACACAGTGATATGTTGTAAGCACATATTTTTTAATTGGAGAAAAGAATACGACACCCCCTATTCCAAAAAGTATTCCAACCAATAAATTCTTCACATCATTGTCAGAAATAAATATAATGATTCCTGCCACACATAAAAAGCATCCGAACAGCCATATCATTACAAGTAGTATTTTTTTAATGGGATACATTCCTTTCCATTCCAATACTTTAATTGGGTTCATATCTAATCTCCCTTCTTTCTAGTATATGCTTGATATAATTTTGCTCGTAAAACTGGTCTTGTTGCCGCAGCCATAGCGGATAAAGCAATCATGCTGACTAAAAATAGTACCAAAACCATAACCAAATTCGTCAGGTAAAAGATCCACAATATTACCACGGAAATCAAAGTCCATAGATATATGATCATTTTTTGCGTTTTTAAATCCTTTTGCCCTTTCTGCAGCAATTCATCAGATAGGATATACGGCACTTCTACTCCCTCATTTTTTATCTTTTTTGCTATGTCATTTTCAAAAAATAATAAACCAATGTAACCGATACTAAGGCACAAAAAAGCGATAAAATGTTTCAAGCAACTATTTTGAGCCAATACCATATAAACCTTAGCATTTAATAAATATCCCAAATACAACGTAACCAAAATACATAATTGATATTTTAAGGAAAATGAAAATTTTTTCCCTGTTTTATATCGTATTATTTTTTCTTCTTTATTGTCATAATATAAAACAGCGTACTCATTTTCCCTGCATACCTGAATATATCTATTTCGTTCCAAAAAGAACATCTCCCTCTCTGTTTGAAAACTCATTTCAAACATTACTTGTCCGTAAACATTTTTTTACTTTTGCCACTTCCATAAATTCTCCGTAATGGAAAAAGATAACCCCTATTATTCCACCTAATAAAACCAGAAACATCCCAGTAAGATGAGCTGTCTGTATTATAAGAATCATCCCAATAAGAAAAATAAGCAAACCTATAAAGGCAATAAAACCTAACGCCCTTCTGTTCCATTTCCCCAGCGTGTATAGCTTTAATACCTCCTCTTTTTCCATAGGAATTCCCATTGTGTGTTCCTCTATGTATTGGTACTTTTCTATGAATGATTTTTTCACTTTTTTATCAATCAGAACTAATATTCCAATTACCAGAAACAACAGCAGCATCCTACCATTTTTAGGTAATAATACACGTTGAGATACCTGCTCTAAAAGTATTGCTAATATCCCACCTGAGATGAAAACAAATGGAATACCTCTTGTATTTTGTTTTGCATAATATGTTGAAAGACAGATTTTATATACTTTCTGAGATTGTAAATCAAAATAATATTCATCTGTTCTTTTATCATTATTTTTATAACATAATTTTAGCATTCTACTCTCCTAGCACTACCACTTCCTATTATTCAATAACGAGTTTCAATTATAAATCAATGAACAAGATCAAAGGGATAATACCCTGAAAAATTCTTCCTTTTTCAATTTATCACACATCATGAATCACCTTCTTTATGACCAACGGCTGATTTTTAGTTTTTACAAGCCTTTTGAATCATCTGGCAAACTCTCTCTACATTCTCTTTTTGTCCTTGAATATCAGAACCGATTGCATTATTCATAAGGGAGATTTTTAATTTGTTTTTTTCGAAATATACCGTTACAACTTTTCTTCCCGGCAAGAGTCCACCCTTCACTTCTGCTTTTGTGATACATTCCATTGGAATAGATATTCTGTTTTTAATATTACGAACGTCTACAGAGTCAACAACAACAAAATTCAAATGTTGCTCTGTAACACCTATATAACAGTAAGCATTACTTAATGCTCCTAATGCAGCAGCTCCACCTCCTACTATCGCAGAGAGTCCTCCGATTGCTGCATAAGTTTTGGAATCAGCCATTAAAACTCCCCAAAGTTTGCATAGATACTCTTCCTTTTCATTTAAAATAGAGTCTAACATTTCATTTTTATCTTTTTCATTCATTGTGATCATAATCATTCCTCCAAAATATTTTTCACTTGTTATTAAAAATCATCTTTCCTGCAATTTATACAAATGACGCAAACACGTCTAACAGAATCAAAAGAATTATGAGGCACATTCCCCCCAAAACACAGATTGTTGTTTTGACCAAATGCTTTTCCTTTATTGTCAGTATCATCATGGAAAGCACATCAAACGAAAAAAGAAATTGGCATATACCGGACAGAATCGCCACTATTTTTGAGTATTTTCCTTCTTTACACGACTTTATGATATATGCAAGTGCATAGGGAGATGCTCCCAACAAAATTCCATAACCAAAAATCAAAAAGACAATCGTTACAAGTCCAAGCAATGCCATTAACGGTAATGGAAATAATGCCGCAACCGTTACGCCGATCGTAATGCTACCTCCAATCAAATAAAACGGAATCAAGCCATATTTAATAATCAACGTACAGTTTAACAGTGTTTTTCTTGTCCACTTTCTTCCTACGGTTAATACAGTAATCAAATTAACAACTCCCATAATAAACGGTAAAAGAATTGAAAGAATCTTCAATTCCATTACATGATCAAATAAACCGGGTAAAAGAAAAAATGTATAAGATACAATTACATATAAAGTTGGAATTAAATATGCCATTACCTTTCTCCTCTCAGTATTCTACTTGCAATTTTCCATCCCTTTATGGGATGATTTCCTATAAAAGCGATTGTCAGTAAAATTGTCAACAAGCACATCAATGAATTTAAAAAAGCATATACCAAAACGGATGGAACAACCCATATCATTAGGAAATGAGAGGCTGCACATATCCCAACCATGACAAGAATCAGAAAAATGTATGTAAAAAAATATCTGTGATTCTGTTTTGCCATTGCCTGCTTTTCTTTTAGTCCACAGGGATAGATTCTTACATTTTTTTCAATTTTTCTTTTTGCACGTTTTAGCATATATCCAGCGATAAGTACGCCTAATGCAACTCCGATCCCCACAGAAATCCAATACAACAGATTTGCATCAAAAGAAATTGGCTTTTCTATTTTCCTTACAAACGCATATATCACAAGTGAAATTCCAGCAATGATTCCAACAGAAAGCCCGTTCCCACCTTTGCTTTGCTCAAGAATGAACATTTCTCCGGTCTGTTCCTCATAATAATAACTGTTCATTGACTTTGATTCTGTGTAAATCCGTATATATTTCATCAAAATAGCACTCCTTTTCTTTGTCGATAATTTATAATAGAATTATATATTATCAGATATTTCTTGTATATATTTTTTTTACACATGACATCATAAAAATTTTTATGCAAAAAGCAGCCTGATCAACAACCAGACTGCCTATCCATTTATTCAAATTTTGTCTACATAATTTATACGCTTTTTCAGATTTAATGTTTAGCAACGCTAGGAATATTGGATTGTACATTAGTCCTACAACATTTATGAGACCATTATATGTGGAGACATAATTAAATTTATAACCAACCATATGCCTGCAAATATTTATCTGGTATTCGTAATCTTATCTGCTCATCTACATTTTTCCAAAATGCAGCAAAATCACAATCATTATCCCACTCTCTATCATTTGGTAACGCAATAGCATCATCTCCACACACTATATTACATCCAAAATGCCCTCTATCATAATTGAATACAAGCACAAAATAATTATATATCGTACATTTTATACTAAACATTTTATATGGCTCATCTGTAAGATTAAAAAGAGTTATATTATTTATCTTTTCATTAAATGTTTCCTTGGCTGTTCTAATTATATCTCTTGCTATTTCATTTGATTTATTTCTCTGCATACCAAAATCCTCCTTCTTCTCTTAAATACAAATAATCACCATTTTTTTTAAATATTTCCACTCTTAATCTTTTGCATTATTTTGATTTTGTTTTTTCCACTCTTTGTAATCTTCTTTTGTTTCTTGTAAACTTCTCACATCTTCCATTTTTTCTAAAATCACTTCTACATCTGGTTGACTGTGCTGTTCTGGTAGAGAATAGAAAATAATGTTATCATCATTTGTATATACTGAAATATTTAAAACCAAATTACTTTCTACAATTTCCTGCATGATATGGGAAATTTCTTCTGCATATTCCTCGTCTGTTTTTCCATCATTAAGATATATGCTTGTTTCTATTTCATATTCTCTTTTTTTCAGATATTCTTCTACACTTTCCTTACCATTCCATTCTGTCGTTGTTGTATGCCCTTGTACTTCAAGTTGATAATTTCTTATGAAAGGCTTATCTTGAAATAAAGGAGTTGCAAGTTCTTCTATTTCATCAGAATAGTAATAAACATGATAACCATCCTTAAAAAGACCAGTATTTCGTGCATATACAGTAGAAGTTTGAGAAGAATTTTCTTTACTAGAAACTTCTACGCTAATCCAATTCAATCCAATTTTTTCTTCTTTGTACTTCTTCACTTCTTTAATGGTAAATTCTTCATTGTATTTGTCCTTTAATTTTGCTAATACATATTTTTGTGCTTCTTCACTTGAATTAAAATCATGAGAATAACCACCACAACCACTTAACAGCCCTAAACCAAGCACACTTGCTATAATACTCAATACAATTTTTTTATATCGCATAATTGCCACCTCAATGTGATTTTATGATTTAACATAGTTCTATAAACTGGTAGTTGTAGTTTAAATTTTATTTTCAAATTATGGACTGTTCAATAAATGCTTTTACTGCATATACATCTTTTAATTCTTCATATCGAGGAAATCCATCAGAATTATACTTTGAGTAAGTCAAATGAAAAATATAGTAGATGTCCGCATTCCTTCCGTTGTCAGTAACATATAACACATCATCATTAGATTCACACTTTGCTACTGCCCAAATTCTTTTGTCATATAAGAAGTGATCTTCCCCAATTTCATTTTTCAATTCAGTAACAAACATTCCATCAGCCTGTGTTAACGGAAGCATATACCAGTTAAAATCTTCACCATATTTATCATATAAATCACTAAAAACTTCTTCTATTGTCATTATCAATTCTACCTTAAATTCTAAGTTATAAGTCAGTCAAAAAAATTTTTGAAATACCTTTTTTCTGAAGTTTGTATTTTTGAACTTGGGATAATGGAATTTCAAATGCTGTGCTTGTCTTTGGAAATTTATTGTTCAATATATCATCATAGAGAACGGTAATAAATTTCCTCCATTCTTTTAAGTCAGTTGTCTTTGTTGAATCGTCTAAGAAAGCATAACCATCACTTAAATAAAATATCTCTAATGCTAGTGCTAAATCACAACTGGGGGCAGCAAGTATTTGTTTTGGAATTTCAAATCCGTCATCCCAGTTGTATTCATTTAGCTTACTTCTCAAATCATTATATACCATTTTTATATCTCCCAAATTCAAAGTTGTCTATTCATTTTTCGTAACAGCATCAACGATTTCTTGATATTCTTCATCTGTTAATACTTTCGCCCATAATCCATAGTGAACTTCATCAAATTCTTCATAAAATATAGGATCATTCGACTGGGTAATAGGAAATAATGCATGTCTATCTTCGCCCATCACACGATAGGGGGCAAGATTGCATAAAAAGCCTTTGTAATATATTTTCACTTCATATTCCTCCACATACAATTTGGATTTGTTTTATAATATTATACTTTATCCACATAAAGAATGGAAGAATTTTTCTTGCTCCGCAGCCTAATAGAACGCTATTTTTTTATACTTATAGTCCCCTTCATTCATTTCTCTGATGTATTATTTACCCAGTCAATACATATACTACCCTAGAACCTTATAATCCTTTGTAAATCTCCTGTGGAAGATTCCTTCGGAAACAGTTGACATTTTTACATTGGTTTGTTATATTAGGTTCAGTGATCGTGTTGCGGAAACTTGCGAAGCCCGTAACCGGGGGAGAGCCTGCGGGTCTCTCCCTCTTTTGCTATATAGAGGTGAATACTATGACGAAAAAAACATTTGCCAGCTTTGAGCAGCAAATACAACATTTAGAGGACAAAGTAATCATCATATCTGATCGAGCTTATGCAGAAGCCATGCTCAAGCAAATCGGATATTTCCCTTTGATTGGTGGGTACAAGCACTTATTCCGAGTTCCTTTTACCAAAACATATAAAATAGGAACAACATTCGAGGAAATTGTTGCCTTATATGAATTTGACTCTGATTTACGAGATTTATTTTTTAAATATTTACTCCAGATCGAACGTAACCTCCGTTCGCTTATGTCCTATTATTTTACAGAAAAGTATGGGGAATCACAGGACGCCTATCTGGATAGTTCAAACTATAATACGAACCGACGCAATCAAAAAGTAGTAGCTCGATTGATTTCCACCCTAAAGTATTGTAGTGGTCAAGCATTTTTGTAACACTTTGTTCGAAAATTCACCCGGCATATCGAGCTTCAAATGGTGTTTTCCAATCATTGTAGGAATGAGGACGGACATGATTGTACCATACGTACACATATCGGTTTAGTGCTTCATCTAAGCTGGCTGCATCATAAAAATGATTAGGATATATCAGTTCATTTTTTAGTGTGTTATAAAAGCGCTCCATCGGTGCGTTATCATAAGGACAGCCTGCCTTACTCATACTCTGACAAATCCCCCTGCTTTCACAATAATTGATAAACCCCCATGATGTAAACTGGCAGCCTTGATCGCTATGTAAAATCAATCCTTTTTCAGGCTTTTCTTCCATCAGTGCCTTCTCTAAAGTTGCTTTTGCCAATTCCGTATTGATATAATCCGAATTTAAAGTGGCAACTATACTACGGTCATATAAATCAAGAATAGAGCAGTTATAACGCATTTTTCCATTCCTCATACGGATATAGGTGAAATCTGTACACCATATCCGGTTTGGCTCCGTACAATGGAAATCCTGCTTTAGGAGGTTTGGGAAAATCTTATTTTTTGTTCCATGGACATATGCCGGCTTCTTTCTCATGATCCTTGCATGAAGTCCCAGAATTTGGTTCATATATTTATGGACGGTAGTCTTACTTAGAGAAATCTCCTGCCTTTTCAAAAAGATCCTCATGGGTCTATGTCCTAAAATTCGGTTGTTATTATAATAAATGGTTTTAATTTGTTCAAAAACTTGTTGCCGATGCTGCAGAAAAGATTTCTTCCGGTTTTTCCGGTAATTATAATAAGCATTGGGATAAATATGGAAATGCTTTAATAACCAGCGTAACCCAAAGAAATCCTTATGTTCATCAATAAATCGATAAGCCTCTAATCGATTTCCTTTGCAAAGAATGCCGCCGCTTTTTTTAAGAAAAGATTTTCCTTTTCCAGTTCCTGGATACGCTTATGAAGCTCGTGTATTTCCTTTGCATTTTCTGAAAAAGAGGGAGAGGTTTGTGGCTTTGTAGACTGGCATTCTTCGCTGTATTTTTTTACCCATCCTACAAGGGTGGATTTTGCAACCTGATATTCTTTTGAAAGTTTTGGATAGCTGGTACCTTTTAAATATTCCTGTACCATCTGCTTTTTAAATTCTTCGCTGTACTTTTTGGTCATGGTGGTTTCTCCTTGTTCGTTTTATTCTATTTTATCCGAACGGAATGTTACAACTTTAGTATACCACAACACACGCTTGAAGTCGGACACGCTGGACTTTGCCTTTTCCTTTGCAGAATACACCGCATAAGCGGTCTGAGTCGGCATATCCTTGATATTTTCTTTGACAGCGTTTGCCTTGTCTTTCACTTTATTTTTCGTATCTAAGACAGCACCCACCTTTGAGCCTGCACGCTGTCCCATGCTGGAAGTGGTATTGCCCCGATTTTCTTTAGAAGCCGTATTTTTTCTTTCGGCTCTCTTGCCAGCAACGGCACTTCCAGCCACCGCACCAGCCACACCGCCCGAAATACCGCCAGCACTTACCGCCCTTGCAATACGATGTTCCATACGTCTAGCCCTATGTCGCATAAACAGATACGGTCTGCGGAAAATTCTTCGTAGCTCATTGCACAGATAATGGTCCGATGAAAGGCTTTTGGGGAATCCTAAAACGAGAAATGTACTACAAACAAAAGTTTCATACTAGAGAAGAATTAGTTCAGGCAATTACGGAATATATGAATTATTATACAAATGATCGTCCGCAGCGTGGACTTGGAATCTTAACACCGATGGAATTTTACGAAAAACAATTATTAGTAGCATAAAAATGTTGCCCGGCATATACTGGGCAACACAAAAACTTTATATTTTTTTATTTGTCTACTTGACGGGTAGCACACCAAACCATATAATGGGAGATATTTATTTAGAAAATTATAGTTCATTTCTTCATATCACTGAAAGTATCCTTAAATCCGTTCTGGCACATAAAATGCTTCAACCCTAATTTCATTTTCTTCATGTTCCATATTTATCCAATAATCTCTTACCATACATCCTGCATGATAATCTTGCAAAGAGTATATTTCTAAAGTCTGAAAATCGACTATACAAAGTGGTATTACTTTCTTTTCTTCGTATTCCCATTTTGAATATCTCAAGCTCTCTGTAATCTTATCTAAACATTTCTGACACAAATGCTCCGCCAAAAAATTCATATCCAACTTATAAGTATCTGGAAGCATTATTTCCGCATTTGCCATTCCCCGGCTTGGTGATCCACCAGTCGAATAGAATGTACCTCCTGTATTGGTATATGTAATCTGTGAACCTTTAGAATCCTTATAGCTATCTAATCTCAATTCCACTATATACCAATCCAACAAAGATATAATTCCAATATCATCCGATCCCTGAAATACCCCCATTAGACTTTCATTGTTTAAACCGCATAAATAACATGTACTAATATCTTTCAGTTCGGACTTTTCTCCCTCAAAAGATATCTCTACTCTCTTTTGGCTGTGCAGCCATTTCTCTCTAATCTTTTCTTTCTGCCCTGCCATAGTAATTAAGGTAATAAACAATAAAACCATTACCCAAAATACCCACTTTTTAATTCGATAGCATCCCTGTCCATTCAATTTCATATTCCAACACCTTTCAATAAATATCTTTTTACTATTCCACTAAGTGGACTCATTCTAGTCCCATTGTATCATTTTCACCCGTTATGATAAAGATAAAAAAGGACTAATATGAGTCCAGATATAAGAGGGTAATTATGGAACAAAAAATCAAACAAACAGATATCTTTATTGGAAAGAACATACGAAAAATCAGATTATCCAAAGGTATCCATCAAACCGAACTTGTCCGTATGCTTCAGTTACAGAATATAAATATCACAAGAGAATCTCTTGTTAAAATCGAACGTGGAATTCAACACATCACAGCTTCGCAACTTCGTGGTATTCGGGATTGTCTGAATACTACTTACGATGAATTGTTAGAACCTGATGAAACAGAAAAAGCAAGTATGTAGCACTCTTCTCATACTTGCTTTTTTCTGTTACCAAACCCGCTCTACCATTACAGTAAAAACATCATATAGTAATCTTAAAATATATCCTATCACAACAAAACCACCCATGATGCACCCAATAATTATATTCATAGTCCATACACCAACAGTACCACCAATATCTAAATTTTTAGGTATCAACCATAAATGAATTTTATATATGCCAAACGGAAAACCAATTAGTAACCACATTTTGAATATATCAATCTGTCCTTCTTCTATGTAAAAATAGTGCATTAGCCATCCCCACAAGAATATAAACACAGCTCGTACTATTGATTTTCTTAATCTTTCCTTCATCATATACACCCCACTCCTCCCAATACCAGCAAATCACTTTTAATAATACCAAACTCCATGTACTTAAAGCATAAAACCTTTAATCATAATATCTCTTTCTTCCGGGCGGAAAGAAAATCAGTATTATAAAATCAACCAGCAAATTTATACTCTAACCACCTTGAGTTATATTATTGCAAACCTCCTTTTCACCACTATATTTTGACTCTGATACCGGTACTCATCATCAAAATTATCATAGTGTTTCTCATTTTTTCGTAGGACAAAAGTCAGCGAAACCCTTGTATTTACTGGGTTCTTTCTAACTTAGCATTATAATAACTCATTCCCCGGTATCTAAAACCGCGACGCAGATTCCCTGCCCCAAAGCACTTTCTCTTTGGATCTCTTCACACCAGTATCCAATGATCTGCTTTGCCTGTTTCATTTATGAACATTCCTTTTTTATCAGAATATTCACTTCTTCTGCCGGATGTGTTTATACCATGATGTGTGCCTTTCCTCCCGCAGTCTTCCCATCCATACGCAGGTCTTATCGTACACTTTCTCGCAAAAGAACTGTACTGCTCCATATTGTAGCTTGCCGGCAGAAAACCTGCATGTACTGTGGAATCAACTGTTCACACTCACGGATGCGTCCGCTTTGTACATATTCTCTGATCTGTCTGCAAAACTGCTCCAGTTCTCTATTCTGTTCTTTCTCTATTTTTTTATCCATTTTTATGATCTTCATAACCCATCTTCTCCTTCCCTTTTCTAAAAAATAGCACAGGCCAAGTAAAATAAGTATTAAGACCAATTCAACTCCTGTAAAAAATTTATTAAAACAATTTTCTCACACATTTCCCCTATCCACATATTATAGAACTGTAAACAACATTATTGGAGGATTTAAAATGAGTGAATTAAGTGCAACAAACTGCGGATGTGGATGCGAATCAAACTTTGGCGGGAACTCCTGTATCTGGATCATTCTCCTGCTTCTGTGCTGTGGCGGATGTGGCAATGGATGGAGCAACGGTAACGGATGCGGCAATGACAGCTGTCTGTGGATCATCCTTCTTCTGATCTTCTGCGGAGGATGCGGCAATGGATTCGGAAACAACGGATGTGGATGCAGCAATAACGGATGCGGATGCTAATCTGCCTTTGAACGCAAAACTCCCCGGCAATCTGCCGGGGAATTTTTAATGCCCGGCTTTTTCCGACCGGATCTTTTCTCTGTCTTTCTTTTCCTTCTCTTTGTCCAACCTGTTTTTCAACATGCAGTTTTCATCAATCTCGTATACCGCATTTCCGTCAATGATCAGTTTTCGTTTCATAAAAATCCTCTTTTCTTTTTTCTTCCTTTCTTTATAGTATGATACCAACTAAAAAAAGTCATTCAGGTTTTCATTCATTTTCGTGTACTTTTCCACATATATATTTACAACGCTACATACCGGGAGGATTTATGGAAAAGAATCCAAAACACTTTCTGACACCTTTTGATGAACTGACTACTTCCAGACAATTACAGACGATCAAACTTTTGCTGCCCTATCTTCCAACAAACGGCCAACGGATGCTGGGGATCTTCATCCGCCTGAATGAATTGCAGAATGCCATTCATCTCTTTCGGGGATTTCCGGTTTCCCCTCCTTCTGACTCTCTTTCTCCATCCCGGATTTTAAGTGACCTCTCACCCTATCTTTCCGAAGAAGAATCACAGCAGATGGCGCAGGTAAACCAGCTTCTGCAGATGATGGAGCTTTTTCAGAATATGCCGGCAGACAATCCTACCGGTTTTTCTCCTGATCTGCTGATGGGAATGTTGAATCCGGAACAAAAAGAAATGTTTCAGACATATGATGCCATGTTTTCCGATACAATGAATCAAATGGATTTTACAACTTCTAAAGGAGGTACTTCACATGAACGAATGGATGAATCATCCAAAAATGCAGAACATGGATCCAATCAAACTGGAACTGATTAAAATGGCCGCTGCACAAACTGCCGGAAAATCCGGAAAAGACCTCGCGCCCATCTTGTTCGCACTGATCACCAATGCGGGAAAGCATAATATTCAGTTCTCGCCGGAAGAAATCACTCTGATTCTGGATCTTCTGAAAGAAGGAAAATCAGATGCCGAAAAAGCACAGATCGACCGCACCGTCAATATGGCTGCGTCCATGTTAAAGAAGAAGGCATAAAACCTTCTTCTTTTCATTTCATTGCATTCTGTCTCGTCTTCCTGTACAATATTGAACTAGAATCAAATATTCAGGAGGATTTCTATGCAGACTCTCATGCTTACAGTTGAATATGACGGCACCCGGTATGCAGGCTGGAAGGCCGCTCCCAAAAAAGAAAATCTTGATACGGTCTTGGGGAGAATCCATACTGCTCTTGCCAGGCTGCTCAAAGAGGACATACAGTTATTCTGTGCCGCAAAAACAGACCCTGGTGTTCATGCAAGAGGGCAGATTCTCAGCTTTCAGACCACTTCTTCCCTGTTGCCTTCTGCTCTAAAGAGCAGTCTGAATCAGGTGCTGCCTCAGGATATCGCCGTTTTAGATGCCAGACAGGTTTCCGAACGTTTTCATGCAGAATTACTCCCCAAACACTGTATCTGGGAGCTTTGTATCAAAACCGGTCCGACTCCTGATGTTTTCCGTCAGAAGTATACTTTATTTCTCCCCGACTTGCCGGATCCCCTGCGAATGCAGGAAGCATTTTCTTTTTTGAAAGGCAGGCATGATGTCCGTTGCTTTTCTCCTGTCAAAAAGAAAAAAGCAATCATGAGAGAACTCTATTCTCTCCGGATTGAGCATTCCGATGACGAAATGCAGCTTTTCCTGGAAGGCAGTGATTTTCTGCCATTCATGCCCGCAACACTCATGCAGCTGCTGCTTGATATCGGAACGGGCACACTGGATGCCTGCTGTATTCCTTCGATCTTTGCAGGAGAACATTCTTATTCCGGGCATGCTCCTGCCCATGCACTGTATCTTCATGATATTGTTTATATTTCAGATAGAAAGGATGATTTTTAATGTCGATTTACTATAGTATCCTCTACTTTTTTGTATATGGCTTTCTGGGATGGTGTACAGAAGTCATATTTGCAGCTTTTAAACAGCATCGTTTTGTAAACCGCGGATTTTTAAACGGACCGATCTGCCCGATCTACGGGGTTGGCGTTACACTGGTCATCGCATGCCTGGAAGCTTTCCAGTCCAACCTGTTACTTTTGTACATTTCTTCTGTCATACTGGTAACTGTTTTAGAGGGCGTAACCGGATGGGCAATGGACAAGCTGTTCCACAACAAATGGTGGGATTATTCCAAACTGCCTTTCAATATCGGAGGGTATGTCTGCCTTTTATTTTCCTTGATCTGGGGCGTTGCATGCGTTTTCATCGTATATTTTGTCCACCCGCTGATCCATCAGGTGTTATCCCTGATTCCGCACACAGCCGGAATTGCTTTGATTGCAATCCTTGGCATTGCTCTGCTTTCTGATATAATTGTAACCACTTCTGCAATCGTGAAGTTCAATCAATATCTGGAACGGCTGAAGCATATCACCGACGAATTACACGCAATTTCCAATCAGATCGGATCCGAGCTTTATCAGAATGTAATGCACGTGCTGGATATGCAGGAAAGTTCCAGACAAAAACTGGATGATGTCAAACTGGAAGTATCCGAAGAAATCCGGATGCAGATTGTAGAATTAAAAACAAGAGCCCAGAATCTGGGAGAAAAGGTTCCAAAACCGGCACGCCGTCTCTTAAAGGCATTCCCGAAACTGGAATCCAGAAATTACAAAGCACAGCTGGAATTGTTCCGGCAAAAACTGGAACAGCACCTTGGCAGACATTAATCTATCCTGATAAAAACCACGCAGCCCATGCGTCTCCAAACACCATGGCTGCTGTCATACCCATACATAAAAACGGGCCGAAGGCGAATGCTGTCTTTTGCCCGTTTCTTTTTTCTGCCAGAAGCCGGATACAATAAATCCCTGCCAGTAGGATTGCTGCCGCACTTCCCATAACGACCAGCTTCACTCCGATTGCCACCCCGACAGCTGCAACAAACTTGATATCACCGCCGCCAAAGCTTCCCGGAACAAAAAACAAAAGGCATGCCATCGGGACACTTACCGCAAACATCCCTAGTATCCTCTCCTGCCAGGAAACCGAAGGATCCACCAGTGCCAGCAGTACTGCCACCAGAAGAATCCCTGCATTCCATCTGTCCGGAATCTTATGCGTCCGCCAGTCAGAAATGGAAATCACGACAAAGATAAAAATCAGTATCGACTTTAACAGCATCGTCATCATGATTTTCCCGTGTAGTACAACTCGATCGGATCAATCGGATCAATCGGATGTTCTTCCTCCATTTTAACCTTCCGCCCTCTTCGTTTTATAAGCTCGCCGCCTTTATTATAAAGCCAGAATGAATACACCAGAACTTTATTCACCTTTCCGATCCTGTCCTTTGTTGTCTTTTCATACTGTACGCCACCCACTTCAAAAGGAACTTTCTTGTGGATCATAGAGATCAGCTCTGTCTCACACGTCACAGGCTCCGGCAGAATCGTATAAGCACGTCCCACACACCCGGTCTTGTGAGAATCACTTCCACCGGTCGTCACCTTTTTATATTTTGCCGCCAGCCTTGCCGCCCCTGTATTTGATACTACAGATTCACAGCAGTTATAAGCTTCAATAAAATCAAACCGTTTCATGATTTCCGGCGACTGATAAAATTTCTTTGTATTAGCGATACTCATATACTTTTCTCCGCACGGATGTGCCGGTCCAAGCACACCTCCGTTTCGATGCACCAGATCGATCAGCAGCGATACCGGCATTCCCCGCATCTCTAAAAGCCGCATCTTCACGCCTTCCGGCATGATCACCAGAATGTGCCCTGCATCTCTTGTATCATATTCGATCCCTTTTAATACCACAAAATCAGTGTGAACCTTTCCTTTCATGTGGTTTTTCCAGTATCGATATCCGTTGTATGTGTTATGGTCTGTGATCACCATTCCCTGAAATCCCTTCTTTTTAAGGAGTGTGATGTAATCCTCCAGACTCACCTTACTGTCAATCGATCCCTCTTTCACATGGCAATGCATATCAATTTTCATAGATAAGCCTCCTTTTTGTCTCTGCATTTTACTTACGCACAGGCTTTCGTCTCTTTTTTCTATTATACCGCGTTGCCATCCCTCTTACAAGAAAGTCCATCAAAAAAACACACTCTTCCCAATGCTTTCCACATTGGAAAAAGTGCGTCTGTGTTACTTATCTTCGTCATCCTGATCCGAAAGATCGATCTCCACGATTTCTACATCATCATCCTCATCATCCCAGAACTCATCCAGATCTTCATCGAAATCTTCATCCAGATCCTTATCCAAATACTCATCTTCTGTAACAATCTCTTCTGACACGATCAGATCTTCTTTCATCACTTCTTCGTCTTCCTCATCCTCGTCATCGTCTTCAAATTCATCTTCAAATTCCATTTCCAGCTCTTCTGCATGAGGAACAGCCGCTGTATGTACTTCTTTCTCTGCCTGCTTTTCTTCTTTAAACTCTTCATCCAGAAGAGCTCTGGCTTTATCCACTTCATTCTCTGTGGAATTCTGTTCGCGAATCTCCGCAGCTTTTTTCAGATGCAGCTTTTGACGCTTTCCGGATTCCATCAGAAACTGTACCAGAATTCCAAGGACTGCCAGCACCGCAAATGCCAGCGTGACCATCCAACGCTCTAATTCAACTCCTGCATGACCCAGCAAAACAGTTCCCGCCTGACTGATGCATACAGCACCGGTCACTCCTGTAAGAAGCATCAGAACCGGAACAAAAAGCTTAATCGTCAACAACGCAAATACCAGACCAATTCCAACACACACCAGCAGCCAGATCAGATTCGCCGGCCGGAGCCAGTATATACTTAGTGCTGCTCCAAGTACAAAGGCAGTCACAAACATTCCTGCCCGCTTCAAAATTGCAAACACGATTGCCAGAATAATCCCTGCCGCAAGACCAATAATCCCGCTCAGTGTTTCATCTGACGTAATCTGCATCGCCACAGCCGCTGCTGCTCCTGTTCCAATCACAAAAACTGTCAGAAATGACCAGAATCTTGCCAGCTTCAATCCAAAGAAACAGCTCAGAATTCCCAGTAATACCGTAATTCCAAGCGAAATAAGCACAATCTCTGCCAGCTTGTCTGCCATTCCAAGCCGCTCTAATGCGGTCGGCAAAACTTCCTTTTCCTGCAGCCATCTTCCTATTTCATTTATCATATCCATTGTACCTCTCCCTTATTATCTGAATCTGTCAATAGCAACCTATATTTTACCAACTTTTTCAGAAAGATACAACAGAAAGATGGATGCAAATCTTTTATTTTGATTCACATCCATCTTTACATTGTTGGCTCAATCACCTTTTCTACCTCTCTTCACTTATTAATAAGTCCTGTTTTTAAGATTTACTGTCCTGGCGGTCTGTACCTTCCTTTCTTAAGTGATTCTCATTTTCTCGCTTCCTCGATAACCCTGCCCCTCAAATGAATTTTACTTCTCTCGTAACTTTCTCGTCATTACGATAATTTCTTCATTTTCACCGGTTATCTTTCCTCGCTTCAAATGAGTGTTTGTTTCATCTGTTTTATTTGTTGACTTTATATTAGCACTCTTTTTTAATATTGTCAATGGTATTTTTAGTTTTTATATATTTTATTTTATAATTATCTGTCTTTTTATCTTTCTTTATTTATTTTACAGTTTTATTGTTTTATGTAAAAACCAAAAGGCCGTATACCAGTGCTTTTTCTGATATACGGTCTTTGTCTTAAAAATTCTTCATCACATTCTGGATCACTGTCTCCCGCAGCTTTCCTTCCTCTGTATTTCCTGCCTGATGATCTGCAAATCTTGCTTCTACATACAGATAATCTGCAAGTCTGTTCACATACTGCATGGCTTTTGCATCTGCTCCGTAATTCTGTGCCACTTTGCGGAATCTCCGCTCTGCCCTTCTTGTCACAGCCCGCGCAATATCCAGTCTTGCGGAAAGCTCACATCCTCCGTACAAAACAAAGTCCCTGGCTCTCGGAAACGCAGCTTCCAACTCATCGATCTGATCTTCCAGATGCACAGTCTCTTCTGCGCTCATGCGGTAATCCAGATTTCTCGGATCTGCCACTGCTGCCATGATCTTCATCAATGTTCTCTGAATCTCTGCCAGATTCGTCTTCAGATGATCCTCTGAAAGCACTTTTGCATGTCCGATATAACTATTCAGTTCATCGATCGTCCCGATCAGCTCGATCCGATCGTCTGCTTTCGAAACACTCATCCCATTTGCAAGAGAGGTATTTCCGCCATCACCTTTTTTGGTATATACTTTCATTTGCACATTTCCTTTCCCGGAACATTTTCGCTATTTAAAGGGCTGTTTTTTAATCGCACGGGCACTGTTTGCTCCCACTTTTCTGCACTGCTCTTTTGTCGGAGACAGATATGCCTCGATATTACGCCCTTTCTCAAGCCCCCGCATTTTCAGACAGACGGCCGTTCCAAAAATCCCGATTCCGGATCCCAGCATGGAATCCCGTGCCGCTTTATAGGAAAGCTTTTCCATACATTCATCCGGAAACTCTGTAATCTCATAAAACACACCCTCTTCTTCCACTCCTGCACAGACTTCCCGCAAAATTGCTTCATCTGCCAGATGTGTATATATAAAGATTGAAGGTTTCTTCACTATCATCGCTGTTCTCCTATATATGAAAGTACCAGCCCTGTTGCAACTGCATTTCGCGGACCTTCCTCTCCCCGGATATTTCCACGTCCGCACACGATCCGAAATTCTGAAAGTTCTTCCATCAGCATTTCCGGAATCTCAAAATCCTCCGCAGACCCGCCGACTAAAACAACATTCGAAATATGTTTCAGATCCTGCCCTGGTGCCACTTTCTTCAATGCACGAAATGCATTGGTCACAAACACTTTACGTTTTGCCTCTCTTCGCACCTGCACAATCTTCTCCATCGGGATATCCTGTTCCAGCCGAATCATTCCATCCTCCGTAAGAAGGACCACTCTTCCGTAAAACCTCGGATCAATGGACTGCTCCACAAATGTCATCTGTCCGTTTTCCATCCGCATATGGAACAGACTTTCCACTTTGGCAAGCGGGTACTTTTTAATCTGCTCTGCCATGTGCCGGTCTCCCAGACCAAGCTCTGTCTCGATCAGCATGGACACAAGCTCTCCCGCACCTGCCTGATGCGTCATAGATACCTTTCCATCCTCGGAAATCACCGCTGCATCCGTAGAACCGCCGCCCATATCCAGAATTGCAAGCGGAAGGCTTGTTCCGGGAGTCGTCAGGGCTCCGAGACTGGCCATAACCGCTTCCACGCCTGCCACCATCACGTTTACACCCAGTTCTATCCGTAATTGTTCTGCAATCTTCTGCATCGGAAGATGCCTCGTCTTTACCATCGCCGCGATTCCGACCGCTTTCTCAAGACAGGTCTCTCCTGCCAGGGCACCGGAAATCCGAACCGGTGCCATCGTATCCACTGCCAGAATATCAGTAATATGAATCTCTCTCTTCGCAGTCTCATCCAGATTTTCCATTCCCTGTTTGATCCTTGAGAACATATTGCCCACATTGGTGTCATGCTCTCCTTCCATATCGTAGATCGTACCGGCATCCGAAACTACCTGCATGATCTTCTCGGCACCTTCATCCAGATCAACAACTGCGTCCTGATCTGCATGGAGACAGATTTTTCCTGCGGGAAGAAGATTCTCCCGGATATTGCCGCCCGGTGTTTTTAAAACGACCGCACTTCGCTTTCCGATCAGACTTTTCGCAATCGGCGTGATCATCCGCGTCTGCTCTGCATCCAGTCCGAGCAGCGTTGCAATCCCGTACGGGTTGGAAAGCATACGGATTGTCTGTCCCGGAAGCGCCACTTCGATCGCTGCCAGAACATCATCCGGAAGCTTTTGAATTCCCGCCACCTCATCAATGATCGGCACTTTTTCTTCCAGACGATTCTCCACAAGAACCGCCTCATCTGCCTGCAGGATCACACCTGTGATCGTCAGCCGCTTCCTCTCTCTGTTGATAACTTCTGCGATCTCCTCATAGGATGCGGCTGCTTTTGCAAATACAATATACGGCGTTCCCGGCACGCCTTCCCGGATTCGCTCAAAATCCAGCGTTTTTCCGACTGCCTGCCCTGCACCTGCAGGGGTAGACGGGTTATGTCCGATCATGGAAGAATCTGTAATGATCGTCTCTGTAAGCGTCTCCATTGCTGTATCTCCGATAACCGGCGCGGCTTCATTCAGGCGGATCAGGGAAAGCGCTTCCGTCTCCATCCCAATCTTTCCCATAGCTTCTTTCAATGCTGCCCGTATCCCATGAACATTGGCAATGGTCCCCTTCGTTCCTGTCGTCTTACAGGAAGCACTGCTTAAGAAATGGACCTGTGCTCCCCCGACTTCTCCGATACAGACTTCTGTTGTAGAATTTCCAATATCAACTCCGGCAATATATGTCAAAGCAGAATCCCTCTTTTCTCATAAACCTCTGCCGCTTCCATTACAAGGCGCGCACAGTTTTTTGCATTGTATTTTTCCAACAGCTCCTGTGCCATTAAAACCAGTTCCAGCTTTGTGGAACGATTCGGACGAAGCTTATCGTACATCTTTAAAATCACATCATCCGGAACATCTACCAGTTCTGCAGCACGTTCAAAATTCTTTTCCATCGGATCATTGCCGTTTTCTTTTGCCACCTGTCCCTGTGCATAAAGCATTTCTTTTGAAATCTTAATGTCATCCGGGGCAATCTGGTTTCTCATCACTGCATCCAGCGTGATCTCATCCAGTTTTTTTCCTGTCTTGGATGCGATCTGTTCTCTTTCGTGTTCACCTAACGGGTACTGCATTTATCTTTCCTCCCATTCAACAATTCCAACTTCCGGATCCAGCTGCTCTGTCTCCGCAATGTGCATCAACGCTGCCTTCACCTGATATTTTGGTCTGGACATCGGATCATTTGTACATGGAATCGGCACTACCTGCTCACCCTTTACATATTTGGCAGCATTCTGTCCGATCTGACGGTAAGTCTCCAGATTCATCAGAGGCGCCTGCGGAAACAATTCCAGATTGGAAAGCGGATAAAGGTCTCTCTGATGGATCACGGTTGTCCCTTTCGACTGGATGCCGATCCCGATTCCGGAACCAGAAAGCTTTGCCGCTTCCAATGCCATAAAACAGACATCGGATGTATCCAGTATTTTGACCACTCTCGGGATCATTCCTTCCTCTTCAATTCCCGCTTTCACATTTTTCAGAACATCTTCCAGTAAAATACCGCAGATGGTTCTTTTAATCTCTTTCTGGAATGCAGCTCCTACTCCGATCACAACTTCCTTTGGATCTGTCCCCTGCTTCGCCCGCGGATAATCTCTGTAGGATGTCTTTTCTTCATTGATCCTGTCCCGCCCTGCCATAGAAGGCACCTCGGAAGATGTATGTGATCCAGTCTCCTGCCCCATCTCCGAAAGAACGGCATTGGTTATCTGTTTAATTAACTCTTCACTAATCTGCATGATCCTGCCTCCTATATATCCTGTGGGTTGATGATGTGCGGGATCTTCTTGATCTCTTCCCAGCGCTCTCCCTGTACCCGGTATCCGGTTCCAGGTCCCATATAGTCATTCGGTGTATTGATGCCGGACAATACATGGAAGTCTTTGTCCAAAATCGCTGCTGTCTGCATGTAATCTCCGACCACACGCTGCTTTAACATACTCAACACACTCTCTGCCACATCCACAAATCCAGTCTCTGCCAGCGCTTTTACGACATCGATTCCCGTGATGCCGCGTTTTAATACATCCTCAGCCGCCATCAGATCCGCGGTCACATCCCGATCCAGTGTATCTTTGCTTCCATGTGCGTAGGTAACTGCCTCCACCTGCGCATCTGTCACCGGTGAAAGTCCCAGCTGTGTAAACACTGCCTGCACCGCTCTTGCAGCCTTGTTTCTGACATGAATGACTTCTTCTTCCGTTACCGGGCGAAGTCCTCCGTCTACCTGCATATCTCTCTGTAATACATTGTAATCATCAAAGTCTTCGGCATCAAAGTTCGATCCCGCAAACATATTGTCATAGTTCGGCTCTGCCGCATAGCCGGAGAAGATAAAGTCTGTTCCCGGCAAGAACTGCAGCATCGTTCTTGCAGTACGGCGCATATCGGAGTTGGAAAAGCTCTGGTCATTGGAAGATGCACACTCCAGCCCAAGCAGCGCTGCCACAAGGTTTTCCGCGATGACTTCCCGGATACCGGACGGTACGGAACCTGTCACTCCGATACAACTTACAGATCCATTCTGGATTCCCTGACTTCCAGCTCCCTTTGTCGCATACAGACAGCGGCACTCCAGATACAGCATAGATTTCTTTTCACTGCTTCCCATCAGCACCTCGGAACCGGATCCTGATGTAAAGCGGACCTTCAGTCCTCTGGAAGCATACGCCGAATTCAAAAATGCTTTGGAATATGGTGTATCATCCCCATCGATAAACACCTTTTCCGTTCCATATACAGAGAGTGTCTCTGCATAAGTCGTCAGTCCGCGGATTCCCAGCTCCAGCTCTGTTGCTTCCTCTGCGGAGCACTGTGTCAGCACACCCGGACGCCCCACCTGAGAACCAATCAGAAGCGCCATGGCACTCAGAGGTGCATATCTGGCAACTCCCATAGTCGTCTCTTCCTCCGCAAATCCACGAAGAGCTCCCTCTGCCGCGTCCGCTGCAATCTGTACCGGATCATCTTTCAGATTTGTGATGTGCGCCTGATTTCCCGGTGTTCTTCTCGCACGGATCTTCTGCATTCCCATCATCAGCTCTACGACATTCAGATGATTCATAACCTCTGTCATCTTTGCAGGCGTGATTCCTGTCACAAGCTCCAGAATCTCTTTTCTGGACACATGAATATCCACGATCATGCGCGCGATCTCCAGTGAAGATACTGCCATGGACGCTTCTGCACGCTCTACGTTCATCGCATAATCAGCGATAAACTGATCGATAAAATCAAAGTCCCCTCTCTTTTTCCCATCCAGTTCCACAATTCTGCCGTTTGCTACTTTCACAGACGGCTTTGGATCATACGGACTTGTCATTGCCACAAATCCCATTTCCGGCCATTCATTGATATATCCGTCAAGATTTACCGGGCGCTGATCCAGTGTCTCAATTCGTTTTGATCTTCTCATGTTCGTTCTCCTAAATATGATATCTCCTACACACTATAGTTGTATTATACCTTAAATCCAAAAGAATCGCAATCCGGATCGTGGTGAAATTGTGCACAAATCCACATTGTTTTCAAAAGAAATCAACAAAAACCCTCGCATTTTTCTTCTTTTTTCTCTGTGATTTCTATTTTTTGATGCTTTGTCTGCATTCTCCCATTGACTTCCATTTTTTCGGACTGTAAAATAGACCTATCTTTTTAAATAAGAACAAAAACTTATACAGCTTACCTACGAAAGGAGTTTGGCATATGGAACACTTAACCATCCCACAGGGGTATGTTTCTCCCCTGACAATCCGCGAGACTGAGGTGGCGATCAAAGAGATCAAGGATTATTTTGAACGCTCCCTTGCAAAATCACTGCATCTTACCCGTGTATCTGCACCTTTATTTGTAAAACCGGAATCCGGTCTGAATGATAATTTAAATGGTGTGGAGCGCCCGGTTTCGTTCGGGATCAAGGAGCAGGAGGACACTCCCGCGGAGATCGTGCATTCTCTGGCAAAATGGAAACGCTATGCACTCAAGCACTACGGTTTTCATTCCGGTGAAGGTCTTTACACCGATATGAGTGCCATCCGCAGAGATGAGGATACGGACAATATTCACTCTATCTACGTAGATCAGTGGGACTGGGAAAAAGTGATTTCCAAAGAAGAACGAAACATGGAGACACTGCAGTATACAGTCCGCAAGGTCTACAGTGCACTCAAAGAAACAGAAGATTATATTTCCAGACGGTATAACTATATCGAGCCGCTGCTTCCGGACGATATCTTTTTTATCACATCCCAGGAGCTTGAAGACCTGTATCCAGGATGTGACGCCAAGGAAAGAGAGCACCGGCTTGCCAAAGAAAAGGGAGCGATCTTTGTGGCACAGATTGGAAAAGTTCTCGCTTCAGGTGAAAAGCATGACGGACGCGCCCCGGACTATGATGACTGGGAATTAAACGGTGATATCATCGTCTACTACCCTGTACTGGACATTGCCCTGGAGCTTTCCTCTATGGGAATCCGCGTGGATGAAGAAGCGCTTGCAAAGCAGTTAAAGCTTTCCGGATGCGAGGACCGCGCAAAGCTTCCGTTCCAGAAGTCTCTGCTGAACAGGGAACTGCCTTACACGATCGGCGGCGGAATCGGACAGTCCCGTATCTGTATGTATTATTTGCGCAAGGCACATATCGGAGAGGTACAGTCCTCCCTCTGGCCGGATGACATTTACAACTGCGCACTGGAACACGGAATCCAGTTATTATAAAAGAAAAACAGGAGTCTGCTGATTTTGAATCGATCAACAGACTCCTGTCCTTCTTTATTTCTTTTTTACTGCCACAGCCTGCATATGCTGTGCTTTGTATCTGTCTTCTACAATCTCTTTCGGATAGCGGATCACTCCATTGTTCTCATACGGATCATTGAAATAATATCCTTCTTCATCATATCCGATCAAAAGCATACAGTGCTCATTGGAAATCCAGGTAAATACTTCCCCGCTGTTTTTTAATTTCCACTGTGGGCCCGTGATCGGTTCTCTCATATTGATACACGCCCAGAGAATCACCGGCATTCCTTTGTCAATGTACTCTGTTTGCAAAGTTTTTATCTCTGTTCCCGTAAGATCCAGCACCTCATACATTTCACCGATCGCTTTTTTCAGCGCCTGAGTGATCACCGGTGCATAGCAGCCAAATGACTCCTCATCATAGGGACTTCCACAAAAATATTTTGTGGGATCCGGACCGTAAAGCTCCCCCTCACGAAGTTCAAACTCCTGCCTGTCCAGATATTGCTCAATAAATTCATCCACAGACATTTCGTATCCCAGATACCTAAGCAGCATCACAGCCGACACACTCTCGCATCCGGTCGGATAACGCACACTTTGATCCAGATACGGCACATCAATTACATTACGCATGCTGTTCCTCCGCATCCTTTTTCTGCTCTCGTCTCTTCAAAACCGTCAGTACTGCAAACAAGATCAAAAGACTGCTGCCCAGTGCAGCCCACCAGATCTTCACGATTCCTGCGATCAGATATCCTACGATACAAACTGCCGCCACGACCATGGCATACTGCATCTGAGTGGATACATGATTGATGTGATTGCTCTGTGCACCCGCAGAAGACATTACTGTTGTATCTGAGATTGGAGAAATGTGATCTCCGCATACTGCTCCTGCCAGAACTGCCGCCACAGAGATGATCATCATTTCCAGATTTTTCTGTCCCGGGAACATCGCTACTACGATCGGCACCAGGATCGCAAAGGTTCCCCATGAGGTTCCTGTTGAAAATGCAAGAAAAATCGCGATCATAAACATCACCGCAGGCAGGATCACGCTTGCCGAAGCATTTGTTCCCACCAGATTCTCTACAAATACTCCAATTCCAAGGGCATCTCCCATTCCTTTTAAGGACCATGCAAAAATCAGGATCGCCACCGCCGGGATCATCAGTTTAAAGCCTTCTACGAAGCTGTCCATAAATCCCTTAAATGTAATGACCTTTCTCGGCAGATATAAAATCAACATAAATAAAATCGTAACAGAAGTTGCAAAAATCAGACTTGTCTCTGCATCACATCCGGAAAAGGCAGTGAATACATCGGTTGCTCCGCCCAGATATCCGGTGTAGATCATAGCCCCGATCGCAGACAGGATCAGAACCGCTACCGGCAGGATCAGATCCATCACTTTCCCTTTTTCTGATGCATTTTCTGTCTCAACTGTCTCAAATTCTTCCGCACCGCTTGTGAAGAGATCCCCGTTTGCAGCATTCTTTTCATGACGCTTCATCTGTCCGAAATCAAATCCTGTGATCACCACAAACAATACCATTGCCAGTGTCAGAAGCGCATACAGATTGTAGGGAATCGTTCTTAAAAACAGCTGAAACCCTGTAATCCCCGCATCGTCCGGCACATAAGAGTTGACCGCAGCCGCCCAGCTTGAAATCGGCGCGATGATGCAGACCGGAGCTGCCGTGGAATCAATGATATACGCCAGCTTCGCTCTGGAAACTTTATAGCGGTCTGTCACCGGACGCATCACGGAACCGACCGTCAGACAGTTGAAATAATCATCTACAAAAATCAGCACCCCAAGTCCCGTTGTTGCAAGAAGCGCGCTTTTTTTGCTCCTGATCTTGCTTCCTGCCCAGTTTCCATAGGCGGCAGAACCTCCTGATTTTGCCATCAACACGATGATCATCCCCAGAAGCACGTCAAAGATAAGAATATTCAGATTCATGCTTTCTTTCATAATTTCAAAAAATGACACAAAAGAATCCCAGGGAGAAAATCCTGTATACAGCAGTGCCCCCACAGCAACTCCTACAAACAGGGAGCTGTACACTTCCTTTGTGAGAAACGCAAGCACGATTGCAAGCAGCGGCGGCACAAGTGACCACCAAGTTCCGATAAACATAGAACCATCCATTTTTTCTTTCATCCTCTTTTCTATTACTTTTCCACATGATAATACCCTGTCCTGGCTCCGGCACTTGCCTTGTCATAACAGGGTATCCTTTCTTATTTTACTGGATGATGCATAAATATGCAATTATAATTTTTTATTCGTTCCTGTTCCATGCAAATGCATGGTTCATCGGCCCACTTCCGGCTCCCAGATCCAGCTTGAACTCCAATGCATCTGAAAGATACTGCTTTGCTCTTTTTACAGACTCTTCCAGTTCAAATTCTTTCGCCAGATTGGCTGCGATCGCACTCGAAAGCGTGCATCCTGTTCCGTGAGTATTCGGATTCTCTATTCTCGTTCCGTAAAACCACCGCATCGCTCCGTCTTCTTTCCACAAAAGGTCATTGGCATCCTGTCTTTGATGACCTCCCTTTAACAGTACACTGCATCCAAACTGTCTGCCGATCATTTCTGCTGCCCTCTCCATATCTCTTTGTGTCTGAATTTCAATTCCGGACAAAAGCTCAGCCTCCGGGATATTGGGCGTGATCACCTCAGCAATTTTAAAAAGCTTCTCCTGCATCGCGCAGATTGCATCCTCCCGGATCAGCCTTGCTCCGCTTGTCGCCACCATAACCGGATCCACGACAATATGTGCTGCCTCGTATTGCCTCAATGATCCTGCGATCACCTCAATCAATTCTGTGGACGATACCATCCCGATCTTCACCGCGTCCGGTCTGATATCTGTAAAAATGCAATCCAGCTGTTCTTTTAAAAATTGCGGAGACAATTCCAGAATATCACGTACTCCGGTTGTATTCTGTGCCGTCAGCGCCGTGATCGCACTCATCGCATAGACTCCGTTTGTCGTCATTGTCTTGATGTCCGCCTGGATTCCGGCACCGCCGCTGCAGTCGCTTCCCGCGATCGTCAGTCCTGTCTTCATCGATGTCATGTGTTACTTACATCCTTCCTGTTATCATTTCTGTCAGTTGTTCATCGAAAGACTTCAGATAAATATCCGCTGTCTCTCTGATTTTTTCCTGTTCCTTGTTTGCTTTGTCATAGACAGCTGCTGTAGAAAACCCTGCCTTTTTTGCAGTCTCAATGGCATAGAGTGCATCTTCCACAACCAGCGCTTCATCCGGCCTGCAATTCATCTTTCTCGCCGCTTCCAGATAAATGTCCGGCCTGTCTTTTCCTGCACCAACCTCGCTGCAGAATAACAGCTCCGTAAAATACTGCCGGATCTCCAGCCGCTCACACGCCTGTCGGATACAGTCTTGATCTCCTGAGGTCGCCAGGATCATGGGGTATCCTTTTTGTTTGAATTCTGCCAGAAGCTCTTTTGCCCCCGGTTTTAATGTCACTTCTCTTCTGTAAAAGGTTTCAATCTGGCAGTGGATTCCCTCCAGAACATCTGCCACACCAACCGGCAGGTGGTAGCGATCGATCAGATACTTTGCTCCCTGCTCCAGACTCATCTCAAACAGAATCTCTCCCAGATTTGGTTCCGGCTCGATTCCCAGTGTCTCCAGATAATGATCCGGAGCATGCTCCCAGATTTCCATGGAATCCAACAGTGTTCCGTCCGCATCCCAGATGATCCCCTTGATCGTCATTGGATCGCCTCTACTTTCTTTTTCAATTCTTCTGCTGCCAGCTTCGGGAAATCCTGCGCAAAGATCGCACTGATTACTGCAATCCCGTCGATTCCCGTTCCTGCAAGCTGACTGACATTTTCTGCGCTGATTCCGCCGATTGCTACGACCGGAATCTGCACTGCCACACAAATGTCACGAAGTGTGGCGTGTTCCACTTCCACCGCATCTGCTTTGGAGCTGGTCGGAAATACTGCTCCCACTCCCAGGTAATCTGCTCCATCTTTTTCTGCCTTTATAGCCTGCTCCACAGTCTGTGCAGACACACCAATGATCT
This sequence comes from Mediterraneibacter gnavus ATCC 29149, assembly GCF_008121495.1. Lineage (NCBI taxonomy): Bacteria > Bacillati > Bacillota > Clostridia > Lachnospirales > Lachnospiraceae > Mediterraneibacter > Mediterraneibacter gnavus. The sequence continues at coordinate 288,969 of NZ_CP043051.1, forward strand.
TGTCCTCTCCTAAAATCTCCCGCACCTTCCACGCGGGCATATCATCCTGCCCCACATGTACACCGTCAGCTCCTACTGTACGGGCGATTTCTACATTGTCGTTGATCACAAACGGAACTCTGTATGCGGCACACAACTTTTTCATCTCCTCTGCCTCCTGCAGAAAGTTTTCTGTATTCAGATCTTTTTCCCTCAGCTGCAGGAATGTCACCCCGCCTTTTAAGGCCTCCTCTACCTGGTGATACAGCGTGTCGTTTTTCGTCCAGCTTCTGTCCGTCACTGCATATAAAAGCAGAGATTCCTTATCGCACCTCATAGTTTGCTCTCCTTTCCAGTTCTTCTCCGGTCAGATTGCAGACCGCATCAATGATCCGGTTTCTGTAGGTGGAATTGCCGTCTCCCGGCTGCATATTTTCCCAGCCGATCTCACCTGCTGTTCCCATGATACAAACAGCCGCTGCCGCCGCATCCAGCATTTCTTCCGGATTCGCACACAAAAATGCAGTCAGCATCCCGGAGAGCTGACATCCGGTTCCTGTAATCTGTCCCATTTCTTTTCTGCCGTTTCGGATCACATAACAACGTTTGTCATCTGCCACCAGATCGATCGCACCTGTTACTGCCACGATGCATCCACAGGATTTTGCAAACGCTTTTACAAATGCCACTGCCTCCTCTAAAGTCTCTTCCGTAACAATATCCGTCTCACAGGCATCCACTCCTCTTGCACCGCCCATGCCGCCGGAGAGAACTTTGATCTCTGACATATTTCCACGGATTACAGAAAAGCGGACTTCCTGCATCAGTTTCACTGCTGTCTGTGTGCGAAGAGTGCTCGCACCGGCTCCAACCGGATCCAGAAGCACAGGATGTCCCAGTTCGTTTGCCTTCTTTCCTGCCAGGAACATACTTTCAATACTGCTCTTGTGAAGCGTTCCGATATTGATGTTCAACCCCTGACAGATGGTTGTGATTTCCTGCACTTCCTCCGGCTCATCCGCCATGATCGGGCTGGCACCACATGCCAGGATGATATTCGCCACATCATTTACGGTCACGTAATTCGTGATATTATGTACCAATGGGCAATGATTTCTCACAGTTTCCAGATATTTTTTCATAAATGTCTCCTTTCAGACCTGAAGTTGTTTTTTGGAATCTGCTGCCTTATCGCACAACAAAGCGGGTACACCAATGTATGGCATACCCGCTGTCTCAGCTTTTCTATCCCTACGTTGGCATTATCCAAATCAGGTCACAGGTCGAAGCGATTCAGCTTCCTCTCAGCCTGCTTGATACGCAAGCTCCCTTGTTTTTTATTTACATTTATTATACTCCGTTTTTCCCCCATTGCAATCCTTATTTTCTTTACAATTTGATCTGGATCTGGTATTTTTTCATCCAGTAATTGATCTGCAGCACATATGCGATCATCTGAGGTCCTGCCATCAGCTGTCCGTACCACGGTTTTCCGTAATCCTTCGGCGAATTTAAAAACCGCTCTGCCTTCTTTCGATCCAGAAATGCCCGAATGGGCGCACTTGTATCTTGTAACACTTCTTCTCTCAGCCGGTCTGCCAGAAGTGCTTCGTACTGCGGATTGTATGTTTTCGGATATGGACTTTTCTTTCTCCAGAGTACTTCGTCCGGTACTTTTCCTTTTCCCGCACGGCGAAGCAATGCTTTGGGAATACCATCCTCACATTTCACAGACCAGGGCACATTCCATACATACTCGATGATGCGGTAATCTGCGATCGGCACTCGCGCCGACAATCCACACCAGGTACTGGTCCTCTCCATCCGGTCTAACAGTGTTGCCATAAACCATTTCAAATTCAGATACGCAATTTCTCTGCGACGCTTCTCCACAGAAGAATCCTCGGTACAGCACGGTGTTTCCCGCACGGCTTTCTCATATGCTTCCCCTGCATACTCTTTCATCGGAAGCTTCCGAATCCACTTTTCCTGAAGCAGACTCTGCCGGACAGATTGATCTGCTGACCACGGAAATCCGTCTGTCTCAAAGGCTTCTTTTTTATGAAACCACGGGTATCCTCCGAAAATCTCATCCGCACATTCTCCTGTCAGAGCTGCCTTGCTGTACTGTGACACCTGAGAGCAGAAATACAGCATAGAGGACTCCACATCCGCCATACACGGCAGACACCTTGCATCCACAGCTTTGTAAAGATATTCCGCCAGCTTTTCATTGCTGCACTCCAAATAGCGATGCTCACTGCCGCAATATGCTGCCATCTGTTCCACCCACGGCCGGTCCTGACTCGGCTGAAATGCATTTGCCTGAAAATACTGCCGGTTTCCTTCAAAATCAAAGGAAAATGTCTGAAGCCTTTCCCCCTTTTCCCGCAGAGCATCCGCACAGACTGCCGTCACAAGGCTGCTGTCCACTCCGCCGGAGAGAAATGTAGAGATCGTCTCTTCACTCTCCATCTGCCGTTTAATCGAATCCTCCAAGAGCCACGCTGTTTTTTCTACTGTTTCTTCCCTGGAATCTTCATGTGGCTGACTTTTTACATTCCAGTAACAATGATCTTTTAGAATTCCGTCTGCAAAAGAAAGATAATGTCCCGGAAGCACTTCATAAATATCTCGAAAAACACCGTTTCCGGGAGTTCTTGCCGGACCAAGCGCAAAAATTTCACAGAGACCATTCTCATCCAGCACAGGGTCCACACCCGGATACTGAAATAAGCTTCCAATGGCAGAGGCAAAAAACAGCGTCTCCTTTTTCTGCGTATAAAACATTGGTTTTGCCCCGATCCTGTCTCTGAACAAGAACAATATTTTTTTCGTTTCATCCCAGATCACCGCACCGAAAACACCATTTATTTTTTTCACAAATTCCGGTCCGTACTGCATATAGGCAAGCAGAAACAATTCCTCATTTCTGTCTGTGTCGGCTTTCAGCTCCCGCCCAAGCTCTTTTGCATTGTATAGTTCCCCATTCAAAATGAGCGTACACACGCGCCCCGGCCGTTTTAATGTAACCGGATGTGCATGTTCTGTTTCTTCCACACAGCGTCCCGGTGCAAATCCCATATTCCGGCTGCAAAATCCTGTAAATGTTCCCATTGTCTTCCCCTTTTCTACTGAATGATCGGTTGATACTGTCTGCCTTCCAGTGCCGCCTCGGCCGCCGGGATCAGATACTCCAGGCTGGCGATCATCGAATTTGGCTTTTTCTGCGGATTATCCTGTTTAAACGGTACAAAATAAACATGCTTAGTGTTTAACAACAACCCGATATTTTTCATATTCATACCCAGTGCATCATTTGTAGAAATCGAAACCAGCAGCGGACGCTCATTGCGCAGATGCGCTTTTGCAGCCATCAGCGCAGGAGTGTCCGTAATCCCATTGGCCAGCTTCGCAATGCTGTTTCCCGTACACGGCATTAAAATCAGCAGATCCAAAAGGCCTTTCGGTCCGATAGGCTCCGCCTGGGGGATTGTCAGCATCGGCTCTGCCCCTGTGATTTCCTTTGCCTTTGTCACAAAATCCTCTGCATTTCCAAAACGACTGTCTATAGACTGTGCCGCATCTGAAAAAATGGTCTGCAGCTCTGCCTCTTCCTTTTTTAATGCCCGCAGTGCCTGAAACACTTTTTCATAAGTGCAAAAAGATCCTGTGATCGCAACTCCGATCTTCCTGCCTTTTAGCTTCATGATTTACACTCCCTTTTTATGATTCTTTCTATTTCCTTCAAAATCTCCTCTCCCAGCAGTCTGCCTGATGTACACGGCGCAAAACGTCCCGGCAGGCCCGGCAGGACATTTATATGGATTCCCAGTCTGTCTGCCGCATCCCGGTCAATTCCTCCCGGCATGGAAGCCAGCTCCAGAATACAGACTTCTTGTGGCACTCCTTCCAGCAATCCCTCTGTCCACACAGCAGACGGCGCTGTATTAAAAAGAAATGCTGCTTTTTTCAGTACTTTTGAAAGATCCTTATATTCACAGATCTTCGCTCCTGCTTCTTTTGCACGTTCGCATGCGTTCTCATCACGGTCATACACCACGATCGTACATCCCCAGTTTTTCAGGCACTGATGAATTGCACTTCCGCATCGGCCATACCCTGTCAGAATACACAAACTCCCCCGAAGCGTAACCGGACTGTTTTGTACCGCTTCGGCAACCGCACCTTCTGCTGTGGCAGCTACATTTTCTCTTACAATCCGTTCCAGCTGCATCAGGTCATAGCTCTCACCGCCGCGGCATAAAATCCTGTTTTTCAGTTCTTTTGAAAAACAGCCGCCAAAGATACACTGTCCATGTTTCACATATTCCATGAGCTGCTCTGCATCTGGTTTATATTCCGCTCCTGTATTGAGCTTTCCTTTCCGCAATACAGGCACCGGAAGCACCACAAACCGGCAGTTCTCAAAAATCTCCCGAAGCCGCTCTGTTGTTTCCTCCTGTCTGGTACCATCCGGAAAAAATGCTGTTTCTGTCTGCCATCCATGCTCTTCCAGAAATTGTTTTACATAAATCTGCCTCTGATCCCCGCCAATAATTCCGATTTTTTCCAATCACACAAAATCCTTTTTCTTTTAACATATGCACACACTTTCATTGCGTGTCTGTATCTGAGACGCAAAAAGAGTCCGCTGTTTTTGGCGAACTCTTTTTTCACATGGCGCTATCCTAAGAAACATCTGCCGGAAACCGGATTCCCATCTTTTCCCTTGCCAGATCCAGAAACTGCATTTCGTTTCCGGACGCTTCCTCATATATTTTACTTTTCTCATCCTCCTGACTGTTCTCGATCAGACGCAGCCATTCCCGTATTTCATATACCATATTATTCTCTTCTTTTGGGATCAGGATCACATCTCTGCGCCCAGTACGCTCATGTATCGTAATTTTTCTTGTATCTGCGATCCGATCGATCTGCATACTCCCGTTTTCTCCCTGAACCTCACTTTCCGTATATCCACTTGTAATTTTGGAATACTGCAGAACTGCCTGCCAGCCCGGATACTGCGCCAGGATGGTTCCCATACCATCCACACCATTTTCCAGAAAGACGGAAGCTCCTTCTATTTTCTCCGGCATTCCAAACAATCGTACCAGCGGATGTACACAATACACTCCGATGTCCATCAAGGCCCCGTTGGAAAGCTCCGGCCGAAACGCATTCTCGATGATTCCTTTGCGGAAGTTATCATAACGCGACGAATACTGACAAAATCGAAAGCTCACACTCCGGATTTTTCCAAGGCGATACAGATTTGCTTCAATTGCCTGAAATCCGGGATCATACACCGAACGCATGGCTTCTAACAGCACCGCCTGTCCGTTTTCCGCCGCCGCTCTCATCCTCTGCAGCTCTGCCGCATTACTTGCAGCAGGCTTTTCACAGAGTACATGCTTTCCGTGCTTAAGCATCTCTACTGCCTGTTCACAATGGCAGGAATTGGGGCTGGCAATGTATACCGCGTCTATGTCCGAGGATTCTGCCAGCTCCTTTAGATCTGTATAAATAAACTCTGCTCCGTGCTTTTTTGCAAATGCCTTGGCTGTCTCCTTCTTTCTTGAAAATACTGCCGTGTGGACCAGTCCCTCACACAAAGCTGCCGCTTCCAGAAAACGGTCCACAATCACACTCGTTCCAATAGTTGCAAATCGTATCATATTCTCTGCTCCTTCCTTTTATGATGATCACTTGTTACGGCTAAATTACTGGTTCACAGTAACCAATAATCCGAATATTATCATTTTACTATTTTACATATTGGCAAAGCAAGTTTAAAATAGAAATGAAAGGAGAATATGCAAATGAAATCTCAAAAACATCTGTTAAGCAAATTATTTATTTCTACCCTTTATCTGAGTGCCTTCACTTTTGGCGGCGGTTATGTGATCGTTACACTCATGAAAAAGAAATTTGTGGACCAGTATCACTGGATCGATGATGAGGAAATGCTGGATTTGATCGCCATCGCGCAGTCTTCTCCGGGAGCTATCGCAGTCAACGGCGCAATTGTTGTCGGCTACAAGTTGGCAGGAATTCCAGGAGTTCTGCTCTGTGTCCTCGCCACCGTTTTGCCGCCTTTTGTCATTATTTCCATCCTTTCTGTATTTTACGCTGCTTTCCAGAGCAATGTCTGGATACGGCTTCTTCTGGAAGGGATGCAATCCGGTGTTGCGGCTGTCATCGCATCAGTTGTTTATGATATGGGCCGCGGAATCATCCGTGAAAAAACACCGATTTCTCTTCTGATCATGGGCGGAGCATTTCTTGCAAACTATATGTTTCAGATCAATGCCGTCTACATCATTTTATTTTGTATTGCACTTGGCTACCTGCAGACCTGGTATCAGAAAAGGAGGACACTCTCATGATTTACCTGCAGCTTTTTTTCAGTTTTCTTCAAATCGGAACCTTTAGCTTCGGCGGCGGTTATGCTGCACTCCCCCTGATCCAGAATCAGGTCGTCTCTCTTCATCATTGGATCTCAATGGCTGAGTTCACAGATCTGATCACCATTTCCCAGATGACTCCCGGACCGATCGCCATCAATTCCGCCACCTTTGTCGGAATCAAGATCGCAGGAATGCCCGGTGCACTTGTTGCGACTCTCGGATGTATCCTGCCCTCCTGCATCATTGTGACCATTATTGCATATCTGTATATGAGATACCGAAATCTGGACACCCTGCAGGGAATTCTTGGGATGCTTCGTCCCGCCGTCGTTGCACTGATTGCCTCTGCAGGAATTTCGATCCTGATCACTGCTTTCTTTGGAGATTTGGGGATAAAGCTTTCCTCATGCAACCCAAAGGCCGTGGTAATCTTTGCAGGCTGTCTGATTCTTCTGAGAAAACGAGTCAATCCTGTTCTGGTCATGGTACTTGCCGGGATTGTAAATGTGGGACTCTCCCTTTTTATATGAATCTCAGTAAAAAGGGAAAACTCTTCCGAATAAAAAGAATTTTCCCTCCGTCTTAAACTACAATTTCATATTTTTCTACATTCACTTTCGCTTTTCCATCACATGAGAACACAATCTCATCTGCCTCTATCGGTGTGCAGATTGCAGTTGTCACAACCTGTTCTCCGTCATTGACAAACAGTTCAATGGACTGTCTGTCCAGAATAAAACGAAGTTTCAATGTTTCTTTTCCTTCCGTAACTTTCCATATTCTTCTGCAGATTACATCTTTTGTCACTCCGCAACAAGTACGATCCACTTCCATAATCTGCTTTTTTCGATTATATGTATAAGTAGTCGTATATTCCATGTTATGTGCCAGTTCCAGACAAAATTCATCAAATTGGCCATTTTCGATTTCTACAGTCAGATCCAGCATCCTTCCTCTCACTTCATCAAACTGAACAGTTCCTGAAATCTCCTGGTCTTTCAAACAACATGGATTTTTACGATACTGCTTCAGTTCTTCCACCGGATTTTGATATAATCTTCCATTCATATACCGCAGTTCTCTCGGCAGTGTCATCATTCCCTGCCACTTTTGACCATCCGGAATCACACAGGCATCCCATGACTTCATCCAGGCGATTAGAATCCGACGTCCATCCGGAAGTTTTGTCGTCTGCGGCGCATAAAAATCCAGACCATAATCCAATGATTTTGGAGCTTCCTTCTGAAATGTATGCTCTGTTTCATTATATTTTCCTGAAAAATATACGGAATTATTTCCATTATGAAATTCATATTTCTGCGCTTTCATGTTCTGTGGCGAACAGATCAAAAAATGTGTCCCATCCAGTTCAAAAAAATCCGGGCATTCCCACATAGTTCCAATCTGACCTGTGCTATTTTCTGCCAACACAGTCTCAAATTTCCATTTCTCCAAATTTTTACTGGAAAAAAGTACAACCTGACCTTTCTGCTCTGAGTTCTTATTTCCAACAATCAGATAATAGTTTTTCCCTTTTTTCCACACTTTCGGATCTCTGAAATCAATCTTGCTACAATCCGCAGGCAGCATATCTCCGGTTATAACAGGATTCTGGGGTGATTTCACATAGATTTCTCCATCTCCATACGCAATACACTGATTCTGTCGTTCTTGAATGCTTCCATTCTCCATCTGCACATTACTTACTCCGGTATAGATGAGTACATGTTTTCCATCTTTTTCCGTTGCACTTCCTGAAAAACATCCTCGTTTGTCATATTCCTGATCCGGAGCAAGTACTGATGGCATATTCTTCCAATGAATCATATCATCTGAAACACTGTGTCCCCAGTGCATTGGTCCCCACTCCGTTGTATACGGATGATATTGATAAAAAAGATGAATCTGTCCCTGATACCAGGAAAATCCATTTGGATCATTGATCCATCCCACTGGAGCAGCTACATGAAATGCCGGTTTTTCTTCTACCGGAATTTTCTCTTGTTCTGTTTTTTCATATTCATTGGCTTTCTTTAATTCAATACTCATAATGTCTCCTATTCTTTCCCCTGTTCACTCTTCAAGGATTCCTGATACTTGTCAAAATACTTCTGCTTGATTGCAAGATAATCAGACAATCCATATTGTTCCATTTTCTTTAAATAGCTGTCCCACTCTTTTTCAATTCCGCCATTTAATATCCAATCTGCTTTTTTCTGTTCTGCATATTTTCTGATATCTGTATCGTATTGAGTCACTTTGTTTGTGTCTTCAATACTCATAAATACATTTGGATATACATATTTACTGTGCATATCTTCCAAATAGGTTTCATGCATATTGTCCAGACGCCATTTTGCATCCGCAGGCTGTGTCACATAAACATCGTAATATTCATTTAATACTGCTAACGGTCCATTCACTGACTGAGCTTCTCTGACTTCTACCGGAGACTCATTTCCAAGATCCATATGCTTTAACATTTTCTCTCCATCCTTGTTCGTTCCCATCTCGAAAATATTAAAGGAATCTTTTTCTCCATATGTTCCCCAATTGTTCTGTGGAGATTGTAAAGGCGCATACATCTGATCAATCCACGCCGCTGCCAGTGCTGTGTTTTTACAGCTGGTTGTCAGCACGCAGCGTCCTCTGTCAAATCCACTTGTCTCACTGTTATTCTGTCTGGTGATATTCACCAGACCATTCGGACCAGCCAATGCCGGAAGCATCACATAATCCTCATAATTATCAATATTCGAAATATCCCATGTAAAACACAGACCATAACGGTGGCTTTTCCCTTTCGCCACATAAGTAGACCATTCCTGTGTAAAAGCTTCCGGATCAACCAATTTCTGCTCTACCAGTTCATGCAGCCACTGAATACCTTCTTTATAGCCTTCCTGTACAGTGGTATAAATAACCTTGCCTTCATCTGTCACTGCAAAGTGATCCCCAGTGTCTCCGTATCCCTCACCAAATCCATTGATCAAAATTGCAGGATCCTGATCTCCATTGTTGATGATAAAGGACATCGGTATCACATCTCCCTCTATGTCAAATTCTGACTTTAGTTCTTCCGCATGATCCCGGAACGCAATTAATACCTTTTCCAGTTCTTCTGTTGTTTCAGGTACTTTCAATCCAAGAAAATCCAGCCATTTTTTATTGATATACGGAATATTCCCAATCGCCTGAATTGCTTCTTTCCCTTCCCCCAGCTGTTCGATCCAGGGGAAAGAATAGATATGTCCGTCCGGAGCTGTACACATTGTTCTGTATTCCGGATATTTTTCAAAAATAGCCTTCAGATTCGGCATATATTTATCAATCAAATGCTCTACCGGAATAATAATCCCCTGTTTTGCATAACGAAGGAGATCATAATCATTCATTCCCGCATTAAAGAGCCCATCCGGCAGATTTCCAAACTGTGCCAGTGCCAGATTTTTCTTATCCGCAAACTGATCTGCCACAAAGCAGGTCCAGTCAATATGTACATTCGTCTGTTTTTCCAACCGTTTGAAGATTGTTCGCTCGTTCGGCTCCTGTGTAGATGTTGCAGGAGCACTGGTGATAAATGATAATTCTGCTTTTTCTTTCAGAGGAAACTCCACGTCTTCGACTGGTGTATCCGGATTGATCTCTGCCTCCATCCTTTCTTTGCTTCCACATCCCGTCATTGAAAATACAAGCACAAGAGAAAGGCTTGCCGCAATAATCGATTTGATTCTTTTTTTCATAGCTGCACCTCCTAACCATCTAACCTTTTACTGAACCGACCATGATTCCCTTATCGAAATATTTCTGGAAAAACGGATACATGATCAAAAGCGGCAGACTGGATACAACAATCGTCGCATATTTCAGTAATTCTGCTACTTTTGCCATTTCTGCTGTACTCTGGATATCCGCAATCATACCTGGCTGTGGCGTATTTTGTACCAAAATCGAACGTAGTACAAGCTGCAATGGCTGTAAATTGGCATCATTCAGATAGATCATTGCATCAAAATAGCTGTTCCACATTCCCACAAAAGACCAGAGTGCCAAAACTGCAATGATTGGTTTACACACCGGAAGCATAATCCGGAAAAAGTGCTGGATTTCATTTGCTCCGTCAATAGCTGACGCTTCTCGAAGCTCTTTTGGAATGGACTGATAATATGTTCTCGCCAAAATCATATTCCATACATTAAAGGCTCCCGGAAGCAAAATTGCCCAGACCGTATTTACCATATGGAGCTGATTTACCAGAATAAATGTAGGTATCAGACCGCCGCCAAAAAACATGGTGATGATAAAAACAGTATTAAAAAACTTTCTTCCCACAAATTCTTTTTTAGACATTGGATACGCTGCCAATAAAGTTACAAAAACTGAAATTACAGTAAATGCTGTTGAATAAAAGAACGAATTCAAAAATCCTCTCCATATCATTTCATTTTCAAGCACTCTTCTATATGCATCCAGTGTCCAGTCTTTAAAATTGAAACTGATTCCCTGGCTGTTCAATACATTCGGATCCATAAAAGAAGCAACCACAACATAGACCAGCGGAATGAGTATCGCAAGTACAAAAATCCCCAGAACCGCATAGCCAAACCCTAAAAGCACTTTATCCGAAGTGCTAAGTTTCATTTTTCTTCTTGTTTCCATCTTCGTACCTCCTAAAGACCTTCCCCGTCATTGAGTTTCTTTACAATCCAGTTTACTGCGATTAGAAGGATTACATTAATAATCGAATTGAACAATCCCACTGCTGTCGAATATCCATAATCTCCATTTAACAGACCGATTCGATATACATAAGTAGAGAGGATCTCAGATGCTGGAAGATTCATATCTGTCTGCAACGCAAATGCCTTTTCAAATCCAATGCTCATAATATTTCCTGCCTGCAAAATAAACTGGATGACAATAATATTTTTGATTGCCGGAAGTTCTACATACCAAATCTGCTGTAAAATATTTGCACCATCTACAATTGCTGCCTCTTCCAGATCTTTGCTCGCATTTGACAGCGCTGCAGTATACATGATCGATGCCCATCCTGCTGTCTGCCAGATTCCGCTGGCGATATAGATTGTACGAAACGATTCCGGCATTGTCATCCAATTGGTATCAATCCCCAACACCTGATTGATTGGTCCTACCGGAGAAAGAAACATACGGATCATACCACAGAGAACGATTACGGAAATAAAATTCGGTGCATAGATCAGTAACTGAATCTTCTTTCGAATTCCTGCTTTTCTAATGCGGTTTAAAAGTAATGCAAGAATAATCGGTACCGGAAAGCCCCATAGTAATCCATATGCACTCAGCTTCAACGTGTTCATCAGATAATTCATAAAATCTGGTGATGACAAAAAACGCTGAAAATATTCCAACCCTACCCATTCACTTCCAAACACACCGTCAATCACATTATAATCCTCAAATGCGATCAGCACTCCACTCATTGGAATGTACTTGAAAATAATCGTCAAAAGAAGTGCCGGCATTAGAAAGAATAAGTATAACTGCCAGTTTTTTCTGACATACTGTAGCTTTTGTTTTGCTGTCTGCTTCACCGGAACCGCTTTCTTGTTTGTAAATGTCCTCATTTCTTTTTTCCTCCCTGCTTCTTTTTAATAAACCGGTTATGCAACCGGTAAAGTAACCGGTTACTTTTAATTCGATATTACACCAGATTCTCTAACATGTCAACATATTTTCATAAATACACGTTCTCTGTTCACCAAATTTTAGTCTTATTGCATAACCGGTTCCGTAACCAGTTATTTCTTAATTGCTTTTTTCTGCTGTTCTTGCTATACTGAAAGTAATTTACAGAAAACAGGAGTTGTTATATTATGGGCAAAAAGAAAGTAACCTTTGCAGATATTGCAAAATATACGAACTTTTCCAAAACTACGATTTCAAGATATTTTAATAGTCCAGATTCTCTTACTTTAGAAAATCAGGAAAAAATCGCAAAGGCTCTGGATGATCTTGGATATCAGGAAAATAAGCTTGCTAAAGTTCTGGCAAATGGGAAAAGCGAATTTATAGGAATCATTATTCCCAATCTATATCTGCACTACTATTCTGAGATGTTGAATCAGCTTTTGTCCAGCTACAGTGACTACCACTACAAATTCCTTGTATTCGTAAGCAGTGACAAAAAGGAACTGGAACAACAGTACCTGGATGAATTGATGGCTTATAAAATTGAAGGTCTGATTATATTGAGCCATACTTTTTCTTCCGAGGAGCTTGCTTCCTATCACATTCCAATCGTCGCAATTGAACGGGAAGCTGAGCATATCTGTAGCGTAGACACAGACAACTATATGGGAGCTGTACAGGCAACCAATCTGCTGATTCGCAATCAATGTGATGTACTGATTCATGTAAATGTTCCTGTACCTGAACACGTGCCTGCCTATAACCGTATCCGAGGATTTGAAGATACTTGTAAGGAACATCACATTCCATATGAACTAATGCTTCAGGATCTTGGCTATACTTATGAAACTACTTATGTAGCGATCAGACAGGTTTTTCAAAAAATAGACAGCACCTATTCTGGAAAGAAAAAAGGAGTCTTTCTTTCAAATGATACTTACGCAAATATATTTTTGAACCTGCTTTTCCAAAAATATGGAAAATTACCGGAAGATTACCAAATCGTAGGCTTTGATAATTCTCCAATTGCCAACGAAGCAATTCTCCCAATTACTACGATTGGCCAACAGATTGATAAAATCGCAAAAACCGCAATGGAGCTTTTGATTTTGCAAATGGATGAGATGAAAAAAAGAAGACCTACTCCTTTAGAACATCCCATTCACAAACAAATCACTCCTGTTCTGATTCGCCGTGAGACTACAGATTCCTGATATTTATACCTGATCGGAGGAAGTCCGCCCGCTAAAGGCATAAGTTACGGGATACCCGAATAGGTAAAAACCATCAGTAAAAAGACAGAGCCTGGAATCACACCCTACTCTGTCCTTCATATATTTTATATCCGTTTTTCTGTTCTCTTTTTACTTCATAAAGTGCCTCATCTGCTTTTTCATAAAGTTTTTCAAAACTCTCTGTTTCCGCCTGTCCAAGTGCGATTCCTATTGAGGCACTGATCTGAATCCTTTGTCCGTCCTTTTCATAAGTATTGCATAGAGATTCATTCAACTTCTTTGCCATCCGATGAACCGCTTCTATCCGGTCAATCCTTCGAATCAGCAGCACAAATTCATCTCCGCCAAGACGTCCTACAATATCTTCTTTTCGAAAACATTGATCAAGAATCTTTGCTGTGTTTTGCAATACCTGATCCCCTGTTCCATGCCCCAGAAAATCATTGATTTCCTTAAAATGATCCAGATCCAGAATGAAAAATGCGTCCACTCCCTGTTTATTTTTATCTTCTTTCAGTGCTTTTTCAATATTCTGTATCAAGCCTTCCCGATTGTACACTCCTGTCAGAAAGTCTCTTTGCGATGCCTTTTGGATTTTATTGATATTTTTTAAGTGATGTTCTATTTCCGCCTCTTTTTCCTTTTGTTCATCGTAATTTTCCAGTACACCGATAATCTTTTTATTTTTTTCCTTTCCATTTATAATTGTTCTGCTACGGATCCATCCTCTTTTTCCACCATATTGGACCGGCAATACTACAGGCTCACATTCCTTTTCTTACATAATGCTAAAATACAGCTTTTCGTATTGTGTCAGCCCTTCTTCACAAATATAACCCGCTTTGACCATTTCACTCGGATGAATCCGATCCAGAGAATAATGTTTTTCACACTCGTTTTCCATATCCCCATACAGTAAAATTCGTTTCTGTTTCATATCCACAAATTCCTGCTGAAATGTCATATGATACACCCTGAGCTGAAACCAGATAAACGCAATCATGTTCAGACTCACTGTCAGAATCATGATAAAAATCACTGTAAAAAGCAGTTCCCTCCTCTGTCCCTTTAACATCCCTTTTTTCATTCTCATTTCTCCTTCTGAAAATTGCTGTCCATGATTCCTAAAACACATGAAACATAATATTATATTCCTGATTCCTCCCGATAATGACAAGCTCTCATCTATTTTCTTCTTTTTTATCATTCTTGCTTTTTTTATTTGTTTTGTATATGATAGAGATAACTTTTATTGGACTGATTTAAATTTATTTTCACAAAGGAGACATGTATGAGCAACCGACATTATCTGATCAATTCAGAAGATCTTCAAAATCTGAATGCCAAATTACTTTCCATTGCTTTCTCCAAAGACGAAGGTGACTGGAAAAGTATTATGCATACACATCATTTTACGGAACTCTTATTTGTAGTCAGTGGAGAAGGCAGCTTTTCTTTTAACCAGGAGCAATCGCCTCTACGCCGGGGAGATCTGGTCATCATCCCGCCTTACACAGAACATACCGAACGTTCCTCTCAAAATCATCCGCTGGAATATTATGTGCTCGGAATTGATGGAATTTCATTCCTGTCCCAAAAAGACAGAGAATGCGCACAGGTATTCTGCAATTTTGAGCATGATCCCAGTATTCATGAACTGTTCCGCCAGATGCTCTACGAAATCCGGACCGCACAATACGGTTCTCAGACCATCTGCCAGCATCTGCTTGAGATTCTGATTCTGAAGATCATACGATCCCAACAGCTCATTCCCGTATCGATCAACTCGATCCGAATGACAAAGGAATGTGCCCAGATCAAAGAATACCTGGACTCAAACTATGCAGAACACATTACGCTGGACACGCTGACCGGTTTGACACATATGAACAAATATTATATGGTGCACTCTTTTACAAAATATGCCGGACTCTCCCCAATTCAGTATCTGAATCAGACGCGTCTGAAGCGTGCACAGCATTTGCTGAAAAATACCAACTATTCGATTTCTGATATTGCGTCCTCCACCGGATTTTCTTCCCAGTCCTATTTTACACAGATTTTCCGGAAGAATTTTAATATGACACCGGTGAAATACCGGCAGGAACATGCAAAGAATTAAATTTTATACCTGAATACCCGGATAGGTACACAAAAAGGAACGCTCTCACAGAACTTTCTATGATCGCGTTCCTTTTTCTTTTATCAATCTCTAAATCTCATACCACTTAATTTCATTTGCTTCCATATCCAGATCAAAGCAACTTCCGTCTCCGCGGTAGACAGTTGTTCTCTGTGGCTCATAAGTGTTATTCACTACACAGTATTTTCCATTCTTCACATACGCATGTACTTCTACATTGTAGTTTGTACTGAACCACTTATGCAGATCTTCTTCATCATGAGAAGACCAGATGATGGAACGATATAACAGTCTGCTGTTTTCGAAACTATATGGAAGTCCGCTGATGTAAACGCAGCGTCCCTGTCCAAACTCATTGACTGCAAGCTGTACTTCTTTGTCAATCTGTTTGACGATCGTTGTACCGTCCAGTGCAAAGATGCTCTTTTTGCCTTCTCCGAAGTCGATCTCCCCTTTACAGTCTTCTGTGATGAAGTGCTCATGCTCTTCCCAGTTATATTTATCCATGTTCAGTGTAAATCCTGTCTCTTTTTCTACACCCATCACCGTTGCAAGCTGGAAGAAATGACCTTCATACTGATGAGCAGCCGGCTCTCCGACTCCGATAAATCCGCCGCCGTTGTAAACAAATTTCTTGATCGCTGTGACGATCGTCTCATCAGTCCAGTTGTCTCCGCCTGTGTATGCAGTATCTGCATCACCAATATTCAGTACCACATCAATGTCATCTAAAATTGCCGGATTCTCACGGATATCATCAAAGCTGATAAATCTGACATCAAACGGAGCACCGCTGAGCGCTTCGATTACACCTGCATAAGAGTAGTTCTGTTTGTAGTAGATCGCATGATGCACCATATGATTTCCCCATGCACGCATCTTGCCCCAGCAGTTTAATACTGCGACCTTCTTGATGCAGTATGGCGTCGTTCCTTTGATATTTGTATACAGAGTACGGAATTCGTTGCAGACACTCTCTACATAATCGATAAATTCCGGGAACTCCATCGCCAGTTTTAAGTATCCGCCGTATCCGATACGGTCAATCGGTTTTCTTAAAATCGCACGTCTTGCCGTTACCCAGTTGACTTTTGCTTCCTTGACCGGATCTCCTCCTTCATGGAACGTATCCGGGAAGAAGTATGGCAAGAATCTTCCTTCTGTATATTTCACCCCGTCAATATCACTGATCAGACGCAGCGTCGCACCGTTTCCAACACTTCCTACGACTGCATCCAGACCGATGGTCTTGAACTCATCCATAAACGGTTCCATTCCGATCCAGTGATCTCCAAGGAACATCATGGCTTCTTTTCCACATTCATGTGTGATATCCACCATCTCTTTTGCAAGCTTGGCAACCTCTCTTCTCTGGAATGCCTGAAAATCCTTAAATTCTTTGGATGGAATCCGATACGTATTGTTCATATATCCCTGATCGATAATAAATTCCGGACGGAACTTATATCCGACCTCCTGCTCAAACTGCTCCAGAATATATGGACTTACCGATGCAGAATATCCATACCAGTCTACATAACGCTCTCTCGCCAGTTCATCAAAAATCAGTGTAAACTGATGGAAAAATGTCGTATAACGGATCACGTCGATATGTGGATTGTCCTGAATATATTTTCTGAGACGCTCCATGGAATATTTGTGTGTCTTTGGCTGACGCACATCAAATGTGATCTGCTTTTCAAAGTCTGTCCATCCGTTTGTCACCGCATTGTACATATGTACCGGATCCCACATAATATAGGCAAGAAAACTTACTGTATAATCATGAAATGCCTTTGCACTGTGGATCGTCACATCCCCGCTCTCGCTGTCATAGCTCCACTGCTCTGTCGGAACTACTTCTCCCGTGGTACGGTCAATCACTTCCCACCATCTTGTGATATCATCATGGTCATTGACCTTCAGCATATCCGGATACAGATGGTTCATCAGATGAATGGATAACTCCTCTTCTACTGCTGTATAAAAAGGAGTCATAATATACATCTGCTGAATCTCTTCCGGATTTGCCTTTGCCCATGCGTTGTCTTTTCTGGTTGTATAATAAGTAGAATATACTTTTGCATCTACATTCTTTAATTCTTCTGGATAATCGGTTCCGTCACAGTCACGGATCGCATCTGCCCCCCAGCGCTTTACCAAATCCAGTGTTTCCGGCACAACGTCCACATCTGTAGGGATCGTAACCCTTCCGCTCGTACACTCTTTCAAAATGATTCTCCTCTCTCTTCTCTGTTATAGTCTACTTTGTATAAATCAAGAATAGAAGAAAACCCTGCTTTCGTCAATTTGCTTCTTGCTTTCATTTTTAGCATTCTTGCTGTTGTATTTTTTTCGTGTTGAAACTGATAATTTTATTCGAATTTTACATCCTCCCGCTCCAGAGAAATATAAATTTTCGTTCCCACTCCGACACGGGATTCCGCCCGGATGCTGTGTCCTAATTTCTGTATGATCGTCTTGCACAGGTACAGACCGATTCCCGTAGATTTCTGGTGCTCTCTTCCGTTATATCCGGTAAATCCACGCTCAAAAATACGCGGAAGATCTTCCGGGGCGATTCCAATTCCAGTATCCTCCACCACCAGTTCCGTGCCTTTTATATAAAGGGAAATGCTCCCTGCCTTCGGCGGGCGGACTTCGTCCGATGATGTGTATTTCAGGGCATTGGACAGTATCTGCTCGATCACGAACAGCAGCCACTTTTCATCGGTGAGCACCATCTGCCTGCTGTCCTGAAAATTCAAATGGATCTTTTTCAAAATGAAGATCTGGGAATATTTGCGAACTGCCTGCCGCATAATATCACCGATCGGATACCACTGGAATTTCAGGTCATTCCCCATATCCTCCATCCGCAGATAAGACAGTACCATTCCCACATATTCTTCCGTCTGAAAAATCTTCATTTTCATCTCATTTAGGAAATCCAGTGTCTCCTCTGCATGTTCCTCAAATTCCATTGCCTGTTCTTCAAAAGACTGGATCAGAAGATGCATAGCGGAAATCGGTGTCTTGATCTGATGCACCCACAGACTGTAATAGTCAGATGCATCCTTTTTGCTAAGGAGTACTTCGTTTTCCAGCATCTCTCTCCATGCAAAAATTGTCTCCGTGATTTCCTGATATTCTGCTTCAATCCGTCTCTTTGGATCCGGAAACTCTTTCAATTCATGCGGAAGTGCCGCAGACAGATCCAGCAGACTTTGATACCGCTTCCGATAAAACCAGAAATTCAGCGCTCCCACAAATAAAAGCCAGATTGCAGAGAGCTCTGCTCCATACTCGATCACATCAAAGGGAACTTCTTTTAACCAGAATAATATACAGAAAATCACAAGCATTACGGCATATACTCCGACAACCGGAAGTTTTTCTTTCAAATAAGAAATCAACAATCTCATTCTATCACGTACCCGATTCCTTTCTTTGTAGCAATAAAATCACAGATTCCAATACTTTCCAGTTTCTTTCTGAGTCTGGTCATATTTACAGTCAGTGTGTTGTCATCAATAAACTCATCACTCTCCCAGAGACGTTCCATGATCCGATCCCTTTTTACGATCTTTCCCGCATTCTCCATCAGGATCTGCAAGATTTTGAAATCATTTTTCGTCAGCTCCATACGCTCTCCGTGAAATGTCACTGCCGCATCGTTCAGATTTAAGATCACATCCCGATACTCCAACACATTTAACTGCCCGGTAAAAGAATACGCTCTCCTTAATAATGCCTGGATCTTTGCAGTCAGGACATTCCGATCAAATGGTTTTTCCACAAAATCATCCCCACCCATGTTCATTGCCATCACGATATTCATATTGTCACTTGCGGATGATAAAAACAGGATCGGCACACTGGAGATCTGACGAATCTGGGTACACCAGTGAAATCCATTATAAAACGGCAAAATAATATCCATGATCACAAGCTGCGGATCAAACGCTGTATACTCCTCCTGTACGCGTTTGAAATCCTGCACACATGCCACCTCATAATCCCACTTTTCCAGATGTTCCTTCATTTTATCCGCGATGACACGGTCATCTTCCACAATCAGTATTTTATACATCGTCTTCCCCTTTCACGCTCTTATATATAGAAATAATATCCTTGCTTTTGCTCACTGTCAACGACAAGAATGCTCACCTTTAGAAAGTCTTTAGAATTCTTAAGTTTATATATATTGACCGTATATATTATATTTTCTATAATATGCTCAAAAGATAGATATACAGTTTTCTTACCTATCAAATATACGAAAGGAAGGGATGGATTTTATGACATTTACACTCAACACACCCATGTTTGATTTTCTTGTTCTTTCTATTATCGCCGAGGGTGATGCCTATGGATATCAGATCAGCCAGATCATCAAACGAGTATCTGATACCAAAGATTCTGCCCTGTATCCGATTTTAAAGAAATTACAGGAAAACGGCTATGTAGAGACCTATGACCAGCAGTTTCAGGGACGGAACCGCAAATATTATAAGATTACACAAAGCGGAAAGATCCGGCAGGAACACCTAAAAAAGGAATGGAAAGAGTACATTACGATCATTGACGATATTGTAAATGGAGGAATGGGAAATGACTAAGAAAGAGTATATGAAAAAACTTGCATACCAGCTTCGTCGTCTTCCTAAAGAGGATTTCGATAAAGCAATGGACTACTTTGAAGAATATTTTGAAGATGCAGGCATCGAAAATGAGCAAAAAGCCATCGAGGACCTAGGCGCTCCGGAAGAAGCCGCTTCCGCACTGATTCTGGATCTGGCACAGGAAAATGCTGTCAAACCGCCAAAAACAATGAAACGGCGCTTTTCCGCTTTATGGATCGCTATTCTGGCACTTTTTGCAGCCCCGATCGCACTGCCTCTGGCACTTTGTATCCTGGCTGTGCTCGCATCCCTGATCCTTGGAATACTTGCAGTCGTTGGAGGTATCTTAGTCACTGCACTTGCCGCAGTGGCAGGAAGCGTGCTTGGCATCATTGGAGGAATTGCGATCATCCCTCAGACTCTTGGGGGAGGACTGGTTACGATCGGTCTGTCTCTGATGCTGATCGGTTGTGGAATCCTGGTCACATATTTCACCATATTACTGGCTCGCTGGATCATCATCAAACTTGCCGGACTGCTCGGCAAACTTGTGAGAAAAGGGGGAAAAAGACATGAAGAAAAGTAAAAAAATCATTCTGACACTTTCTGCAGTCACACTGACTGCCGGTGTTCTTTTCACCGGAATCGGATATATGAATGGAGGACGATTTGGCTTTGCCTTCTCCGATGGAAAATTTATCTCTGCTGACAGTATGGAAAAAGAAAAACGGCCATTTATCATGGAGAAAAAGAAACTGGACTCTGTAAAAAATATCGATATCAAGATTTTATCTTATGCAAACATCCAGATTCTTCCATCTTCAGACAACGCATTTTATCTGGAATACAATCTGCCAGGAGAATACCCAAAACCTGTGTTCTCATGTACAGACGGCACACTCACACTGACTCAGGAAGATCGGGAACCGATCGCCATTGTCGGATTTGGATTTCATGCATCCCAGAATTCTGAATGCAGCGTCACACTGTATGTTCCGAAAAAAGCAGAATTGAACAGCTGCAGTCTCTACAGTGACTCCGGAAACATCCAGGCATCCGATCTGACCGCCTCTGATTTTGGTCTCGGATGTGATTACGGAGATGTCACTTTGAAAAATATCAAAGGAAAAGAACAACTTCGTCTCAATTTAGGTTCCGGAAATTTAAACGCTGATACCCTTTCTGGAAAAACGGCCGCAGTTTACAATGACAGCGGGAATATTTCTTTAAAATCCGGCACATTTGACGACCTGCATCTGGAGAACGACTACGGAGATGTCCGTCTGGACGGCACTGCTGTGAAAAATGCCTCTGATCTGACTTTGGATTCCGGTCATATAACCGTCGCCGACAGTACACTTGGCGCTGCGCGGATTTATAATGAAAGCGGAAATATCACACTGAACAAGACGAATGGAACGTCCATGGAAGTCACTGCTGAATACGGAGATGTCTCCTTTACAGATACGGAGATTTCTGATGTTGGCACATTCACATTGGATTCCGGCAATTTCTCTGCAAATACAAGCACCGTCAAAGCGATCACGGTTAAAAATGACAGCGGCAATGTTTTGCTGAATCAATTTTCCAGTGAAAGCGCAGTTTTTACATTGTCCTACGGAGATCTGGATCTGACTGCCACAAAACTTGGCTCCTTTGACTGTAAGAGTGAAAATGGAAATGTTTCCATACAGCTTCCGGATCCATTTGATTCCTACGGATTCAATCTCCACACAGAATATGGGGAAATCGCTCTGCCTTCTGCAAAAGAAACTGCTCTTATCTCTGAAGAAGAGGATTCCTCCGAAGTTTCCTACCGTACAAATTCAGAGGCAAAACATAAAATCCAGGTAGAATGTGAAAACGGAAATATTCGGATTGGTTAGAAGATCTTTCCAAACAAATGGATATATTTCTTAAATAAATTGCATTGAGGGTGTGCCAAAAAGCACACCCCCAACTTTATTGAATTTGTTCTCTAAACTCATGAACTACCTGCATAAATTCTTTTACACGATTTACATCTACACGATTTTCAAATTTTCCATCTTTCTTGAAAGTTGTTCCAACAACAGCTGCATCCGCAGTTGTAAGTTTTCTCTCAATCGTATTAATGCGACATCCTGTATTACATAAAACAACAATATCTGGATTCGCCTCTTTCACACTTGCAATCAAAGCATCATCCACATCTTGTCCTGCAGCATCTGCCGAAATACATAATCCATCTGGCGCAGCCTTTGCTATTGTAGTTTTGGCAATATCTGCAAGTGGTCTGGTATCTAAGCTTTGATCTGATTCCGGGTTAATAAAGTATAACATCTTCAGTTCATCCAAAGGGAGCGCCGCTTTTCTTCTCAGCAAAGCGCTAAAATCATTGTTATAAAAACCACCATCTCCTACATAAACACCACAAAATGTTCCACGTACAAAGTTTGCTTTTACTGCCGCCGCCAATTCCAAACATGCCCTTCCATCACTGATTGCATCTACTCCATATGGTACTTTTATTTCTGATCTCAGATTTCCAATAACATATGCCATGGCTGCCGGCGTAACCATATCCATTGTTCTCTGATATGGGAAACTAAATTCATTGCTAAAAATAATTCCATTCACACCGCCATCCTGTAATGCATGTAAATCAGCTCTTGCATGTTCAATGATCACATCCATATCATTTTCTTTTTTGTACAACGGATCTCCCGGGAGTGGATCAAGATGCAACATCGCAATAATCGGTTTTTTCACTCCAAACAATTTTTCAGTCCATAACATTTTCTTTTCCCTCCAACTAAACAACTTATTATTTTTTAATACATTTTTATACTTTTATTATATCACTGGTATGCTGTATGTCAATATTTTATTTTTAAAAACCACACAATACAAAACATCCAATTAAAAAGGTAAGGTTCACTTCTCTTATCAAGCACTAACCTTACCCACTTATTTTAATATTCAAATTGTCGATAATATCTGCGAATAGAAAGAGGATGTCTTAAGAATAATTCCATATATGCATCTACTCGATTATTTACACCGTGCATCACTAAATGCGAAATGCTTCCTCGAAACTCTGGACTGATTCCTTTTAACTCCTGCTCTTTCGTATCAATGATCGTATAATTTGCATTCACCTTTGGTAAAAATCTTGCAACTCTTTCCGCCAATGGGCGCTGCTCATCTTCACCCATGAATAAAGTAACCGGTGTATCATCTACAATAATTTCCTGCATACCATGAAAAAATTCCTGACAACTAATTGATTTTGTCCGGATCCACATCTGTTCTTCCCAATAACACATCGCATAAGAATAGGTAGCACCATATTGATTTCCTGATCCGATAAAGTAATGTGGAAGATCTGGATGTTTTTTCCAAAAATCCACTTTATTTTTTGCATACTCATATGCCCATTCATCCGAATCCTTTTCTACCTGAACCAACGCTTCCGCCAGATAGGATTCCATTTCTTTATTGTAACGATCATATTCTTCAAATTCACCATTCTTATACATAAGATAGTTTGCAACCATGTAAAATTTCAATTGTTCATTCATCGGATATACAATTAAATGCTCTCTCTTGTCTGGTTGCGTTAAAATTGTACCCGGTGTATCTATAAACGCAAACACACGCGCGCCAATCTCATGAACGCGATCCACTAACTCAACCATCTCTTTTGTGTTTCCAGACACAGAAGAGTAAATAACAACCGATTTATCCGTAAATCTTTTGTTCCCGGTTGTTAGAAACTCCGCTGCATTTTCCACATACACCGGTAATTTAGATCTCCCCCGCATATATACTTCTACCTGCATACCGGAAGCATATGTTCCACCAATCCCTATAAAATATATCCCATCAAATCCTTCTTCCCAAATTTGATCGATTACGTTTTCAATTTGTGAGCGCAATGCAAGTGCTCCATTCACACTCTCAATTTGAGCCTGTTCATTAAAATTGCGTAAACAGGCACCTTCCGATTCTTTCCATGCTTTTGCTTCGTATTTCATGCTGTTCCCTCCATATTGTCTTTTCATCGCAGACATTGTTCTGCCGATCACCATGCCCCAAAATATCCTAATGTCTCGGTGGCATTTCCAGCACCTAATTCCATAGATTTTTCAATGGAAAGTCCATCTTCAATTCCCTTTAAAAATCCTGCAATGTAACTGTCACCTGCACCCAAACTATCCACAAGATTTGCACATGGCACAATTCCAAACTTATGAAATACTTCTCCGTCAAAACATAAGCTGCCTTCTTCTCCCATCATGCAGATCACAAGTTCCGGGCCGGAATCATACAGTGATTTCATCTTCCTTCTCACTTCATCGGTATCTCCACAATCAACAGAGAAAAACAGATAATTGGTATACGGAATTGCCACTTTAGATTCTGCAGAATCCGGGTCAGTCGCACAATCAAACGCTGTTATAATTCCTTTCTCTTGTAATTCGCGAAACTGTTTTCCGACTTTTCCCCAAATATCACAAACTACGACATCGAATGACTTTATGTATTCCATATCCGCTTCTGTCAAAACATAATCTGCCAAAACACCTTCATCGTAATCTCCAAAAATGCGCTCACCATTTTTAATTTCGACCTGAGAAACGGCTGTTTTTCCTTCTGCAACTCGTAAATGCGAAATGTCCACTCCTTTGCCAGCGATTGCATGCAGCATCGTCTGACCATAGTCATCATTTCCAACCGGCCCAATATACGCTGCTGTTCCGCCAAGTCTCACCGTGTAAACAGCCATATTTACCGGACCTCCTCCGGCAAAAGCTTTCCCTCCCTCTAAATTTTTATAATAATCGATACAATTACTTCCAACGGCCGCTAATCTCATACTTTCATCCTTTCCGGACTTAAAGAAGGGATGTTTGCACTGTGAAAAAGGATCCTTCCTCCCTTTTCACAGTACATTCCCATATCCTCTTTCTTTATTTGATTGAATCGATAAATCGTTCTACTTCTTCTCTGTTCGGATATCCACACCCTGGCTTCTTTGTCATACTTCCAGGACGTGTCACTTTATAAGCTGCATACTTGCTGGCCCATTCTGTAGATTCGCGCAGGCTTTTTCCCCACACAAGATTTGCAGCTACGGCAGCAAGATATCCATCTCCTGCCCCAATGGTATCCACTGCTTTCACCGGTGTCGCTTCTACTTCCCAATATTCATCCCCATCAATGATCGCACTTCCTTTGGAACTACACGTCATTATGACGCCTTTACAATGGTATTTTTGCTGTAGTGTTCTCACAATTTCATAGTTTTCCTGATCAGAATCTTCTGGAAGATTACACAACATTTTTGCTTCAACATCATTCAATACCATATAATCCAGGTAATCCAATTCTCCCATCTCTTCACTTGGCAATGGACTCACGTTACATAAAGTTGTCATTCCGTACTCTTGTTTTGCTATTTTCGCACCGTCCAATGCTTTTCGGAAAGGCATGCCAAATCCTGTAATAAACACTTTTGCTTCTTTCATCGCCTCAATTGCATTTTTTGTTTCTTCTAAAGTCAACGCCTGACATGCACTGTCTCCATCGATGATCGTATTTGTGCTATCCTCTTCAATCAAAATCAGTCCCGTTCCTGTTGACACTGAATGATCTCTATACATGTATGTGGTGTCAACACCCGATTCACTCATCCACTGGTCTCCCATATCTCCCCATGGATCATATCCTACTTTTCCAATATATCCCGTGGATACACCCAAACGTCCGAGTGCAACTGAAACAGTAGCACCTTTTCCTCCATCTTCTTCTACATGCCAATTTGTTGCTTCCAGCGTCTCCCCCCCGACGCGGAAATCGTTTGATATGACAAACTTGTCCAACTCCGTGACTATTTAATACAATTACATCAATTGGTCCCATTTTTCCCATTTTTATCACCTCTAATTTTCATCCAACAATTCACGGATCACTTGATACCCTCTTTCAGCAGCATAATCCGGCTCATTTGCATAGCGACTAAACAACTCCAAAGAAAGATAACCGTCATAGCCTACTTCTTTAAGATATCTCACAATTCTTGGAAAATCCATCTCTCCATCACCAGGAATCAAATGATCTTCACTTGTTTTTTCACAATCAACAAAATGAATATGCTTACAATCCTCTCCCATTTTTTCAAAATATGAGCAAACAGGCTCTCCATAAGTAAATGGTGCAGCAAGATCTAACATACATTTAAAGTTTGGCGAATTCACCTGATCCAACGCCCATTTCACATCATCCGATGAAACAATAATGGTTCCCTCATACGGTGTAACCGGCTCCAGAATAATTGTCTGGCCGATTTTTTCTGCATGTTCTGCCAAAATCTGCATATTTTCAATAAAAAGTTTTTTCACATCTTCTTTATTTCTTCCATAGCCAGGATGATTGCAGGCTAACATACAATATTTCGCATCAATCTCTCTTGCCATATCCAATGACAATTTAAAATATTCCAAACTTTCTTTGTTCATTTCTGGATTTTCAAATACTAAGCTATATGGAGAGCCAGTATTTTCTGGAACATAATCAATAATCGGCATATTATAATCTCTTGATAATTGCTTGATTCTTTCTGCTCCTCCTCTTGCCAGATCCGGTGCATACGCATGTGGTCTAAATCCACCCAATTCAATTCCGCCATAGCCATACTTCGCTGCCGCCTGAAATGCTCTTTCTAATGGGTAATTTGAATATCCTCCTGTAAACAATGCAATTTTCATAGACATTTTTCCTCCTTTTCTACTTTTTCCCGAGAATTTCTTCTATATGCTGCTTCACTAGCTTTGTTTCTTCTATATCAAGATAGCCAAAATCAAACCTCAACTCTTCATGTTCCCCTGGTTTGATCGTATTATATAAATGATTCTCTTTCTGATATTTTGTTGATCGGTTCGTACCAGTTGTAGGCAATGCAATTCCAATGCCATCTTCATCTCCGGTCCTGCACAGCCATCTCAATGCATACGGAAGTTTTTCTGTTTTAAAACGCACATAGCAGGAGTCTCCCTCCGGCATAACCTGCATTGCATGCGCCCAGCCCTCCTCATCGGATTCATACTTAATGTTAATACACATTTCCGGATCATTGCACTGGGATTCTGAATCTAACACATCTGCAATCATTGGATCGTCGAAAATCCGTTTTGCATACTCACGCATTTTTATCGCTCTTTCTGAATCTCCCTCTAAAATCGGTGGATCCGGTTTGATGTGCTCCTTATCCTTGATAGCACTATAGACAATATGAGAGCCTTCTACTGCCAGCCAGTTCATATGACACATAAACATATAATCCAATGGACTTTTTCTGCGATTATGGATATCTATATGCATTTCTGCCACAGTACTATTTTCATAAAGACGTAATTGAGGACTATATGAATAATGATATTCCTGGCTGTTTCGATATACATATGTTCCACCCACAACTAAATATTTTCCTTTTTCATCTCGCCCAATCCCAACATAAGTATCCGGATAATAAGCAAACGGCAATTCTCCATGAAGTGGATAATCCTCTCCCTCATCTGCACAATTGATGTTGGTCAATCCACAATGTATCAACAAACCACCATAGTTATCCCCAAATTTTGTTGTATTTTGGGGCTGATCAAAAATAGATTTTTGCGTTAAATTTTTCCCATGAAATTCAGCAAACCAAATCTGTTGCCCCATATAAGGCAAAACAACCATATTACAGTTTTTATTTCTGATTTTTAATCCGCATACACCCGTTTCGTAACGAAATGCTACTGCGCTGAATTCACCGTCTGACAGCAATTCTATTGGTCTGTCTGAAAAAAAAGAAGGTTTGAAGTTAATTTTTGTCAACTCCATATGTATGCTCCTTTCTACAAAACGTCATACCCATATTCTTTCGCAAGATCATCCAACTGCGTTTTCAGCATTTCCGGAACAAAGTCTTGATCTTTTGGCATGCGTGAATGCATTCCAACCGGACCTCCGCCATATTTCATCGCATAAATCCATGCTGCATTGAATGGGGCCTGTTTACAGAGATTTCGAATACGGAGAACTTTATGCTGTGCTTCCATACATTTTTTATAATCGCCTGCTAAACCTGCATCTACAATATCTTTCATTTCTTTTGGGAAAGGAACTGCCATAAATGAAACACATCCAACAGCGCCAAGTTGCATCATAACACCATCTAATCCATCACAGCCTCCAAGAAAATCAAATTCATCCGGATTGATGCGCAGTGTACACTGAATAAAATTCAAAATATCTACCGATGCATCTTTAAATCCTCTTAAGTTTGGATGTTCGTTTACAAGCCGACATAATGTGTCTGGTGCAAACAGTGTTCCCATCTGTACACAGTTGTAAATATAAACAGGACGTTTTGCATAATCAATCAGTTCCGCAGCATAATCATATAAAGCATCCTGGGTATGTTTAAAATAAGGCGGAGCAGTAATACAATAACAATCTGCCATACCCATTTCTTCATATAAATCCAGTAATTCTTTATTTAACTCAACAGAATTTTCAAATGCACAGGCCATGATCTTCGCTTTTCCCTGTGTCACACCATAAATTGTTTTCAACAATTTCATTTTTTCTTCTACTCTAAGTGCCTGACATTCTGCTGCTAAACCATTGATAAAGAAGTTCTCAATACCTTGCGCCATCTGCCATTCAATCAACTCTTCCACCTGTTTGTAGTCGATTGAACCGTCCTCTCTAAAAGGTGTTAAAATTTCTGTAAGTACTCCTGTAATAAAATGTCCCATTTTTATTCTCCTTTCAAATTTGATATTTTATTTATTTGCTTTTAGCCAAGTGTCATTCCGCCATCCACCAAGAAGTTTGCCCCATTTACATAAGAAGCTTCCTCTGATGCCAGGAATGTAACTACATTTGCAAGTTCCTCTGGTGCCGCAACCCTCCGCATTGGTCCAATTGTCACATTGTCCGAACTATTTTCAATTCCAACATCCTTGTAACTGTCAACAACCGTCTTCATCATATTGGTATCCACCCATCCCGGTGAAACTGCATTGATTCTGACACCATTAAATCCATTTTCATTTGCAGCATTTTTCGTCATATAAATAACCGCTGCCTTGCTTGAACCATAACCGATTTCATATGGATACCCAAACATTCCTGATACAGATCCAAAATTGATAATTGCACCACTTTTTTGTTCCTGCATGATCGGAAGTATATTTTGCATCATCAGAAAAGTCCCAAACACATTCACTTCGTATACTTTTTTTATATCTTCAAAAGAATAATCTTCTGTTCTTGCACTCGGACCTGGTATTCCAGCCGTATTCACCAGCACATCTACTCTGTTAAAACGTGTTCTGATCTTTGATACTGCTTCTTTTACATCCTCTTCTTTTGAAACATCTACACCCAGGCACATACTGTTTTCTTCTGTAAGATGCAGCAAATCTGCTGTTCTTTTTGCAAATTCTTCTTTCACATCCAACAATACTGCTTTTGCTCCCAAATCCACAAATTTACTGACAATCGCTGTGCCGATTCCTCCACCTGCACCTGTCACTGCCACAACTTTTCCTTCAAATGTCATTTTCCTGCACCTCCATTATTGAATTCTATTGAAATTGGATCTGAAAAGGAAAGTCTCCCCGATAATAGGTTTCTTTTATCAATGCATCTTTTAATCCTGTTTGAAAGTCTTTGAATCCAACCAGACTTCCTTCTACAAGCAATTCTCCTGGATCTAACAATACACAGGCACATGCGACTCCTTTCCCTATCTTGTATCCAAGATCATAAATTTTATCCTTCGCCTCTTGATCACCTCTCGAATATTGCTTCACTGCCTTTCTGATTTCATCATTCTGCAACAATTCATTGAGCTGATCGCCTGATTCACAGATATGTGCTGCCGATAAAAATTCACCGAACCTGGCATTCCTGCATTTCAATGTTTTTCCATCTATTACCAAAAAAGCCTCTGCACAATCTGTTATTTTGATCTCTAATGTTATTTTCTGGCCAAAACCATTTTTCAAAGATGTTTCCGTGCATTCCTTTCCACGTAATGCAACTGCTGCCGCTCCTAAAAATGCTCCGGAATACCCCAATTTCGTAGACTCAATTTCCACCTTTCTTTCTGGTAAAATTCTTTGAAATTCTTTGAGCAAAGACTCCTTATATTGTTCAAACATCAAAGAAATCCCGCCGCCTATGATCACCTTTTGGAAATCAGCAAATGTACAAGAATTGGCAATAACTCTTCCCAAATACATTCCTTCTCGTCGTATCGCTTTTAACGCAATTTCATCATTTTTTCTTGCATACTCTGCTATTGTCTTCCCACCCAGCGATTCTTCTGATTCCAGTTTCCCGCCAAGTTCCAGATAATTCCTTGAAAGTCCTCTTCCTGAAGCATACATTTCCACAATTCCATTTACACTTCCGGTATCAGATTCTCTTCCGTTTTCTTCCACTACAAATAATCCGATCTCACCTGCATGCCCCAGACTTCCGTAATAAAGATTTCCTTCTATATATAGTGCACCTCCAATTCCTGTACTCACTGTTAAATACAGAAAATCATCTTTATCCTGCGCACTTCCAAAGTACTTTTCTGCAAGCGCACATGCATTGCAGTCATTATCCGCATAAAAAGGAATCCCTGTGTTTTCCCGGAACACATCACATATTGGAAATTCATGCACATCTAAAAAATCAGAGTCCTCCCACACACCGGTTACAGGATCTGCAAATCCAGGGATCGTAACTCCACCTACTGCCACTCTTTTAAATAAATCTGGCATTTTTCTGCAAAGCATTTCTAACGAATCCATCATCTGATGGATGATCGATTTTTCATCCATGGAAATCCACTCTATTCTTTCTTGATACAGGACATTCCCCTCAAAATCAACAAAACCTATTATGTATTTCGATCCGCCTATATCAACTGCCAAAACTAACGAATCTTCATAATTTTTCTCTATTTTCATTTTCATCCTCATATGCAGGGCTCATCGCATCATCTAGTGAAGCAACTAACGGAATACTCAAATCAATTCCCATCTCATCTGCAATCAAAAACGACAATACCTGGAATGGGATCAAATACTCCATTGTATTGATCAACTCCAGATCCGAACTATGTATCCGTAACGAATCTGCCTGAGCCAACTCCTTCGTACTTTGAATGATAATTCTATGTTTACAATATGGCTCGATTGCTTCAGCCAGCGCTTCCATTCTATTTCTTTCATTCCCTTTTTCTGCTGCTACAAAAAATACCATGTCATCTTTATGCAGGGCACGAAAGGGTCCATGAAGTGATTCTTCCAATTCCAATGCATACGTTGGCTTTCCATGACATTCTAAAAATTTCAGCCCCGCTTCCTGTACTGTTCCATAATTTGCCCCATATCCGATCAGGAAATATTTTCCTGCACCCATAACACGACTTTTATTTTCCCAAAACCAATTACACGTATCCTGAATCGATTTCTTTACATTGACACTCAAATGTTTACATCCTTCCAGATACATCTGATATGTTTCTTCCGTTATCTTCCCCGTCTGATACGCCGCTTCCAGGAAATTGAGAAAGATCAAAAGAATCCCCATCGTTTGTCCTTTTGTAGCCGCCATTGCCTGCTCATGCTGCCCTGGTTTTGTAAGTACAATATCGGAATATCCTGCCAGAATCCCGTTTGGATTTAAAGTTGTTGACATCACTTTAATTCCAACTTCTTTTGCACGATGCGCTGCATCAACCTGCCCTTTGGACCGACCGGACTCGGCCGGACAAACCAGAAGGATTTCATCATTCGCATACTGCTTTGCACGGTTAAACACACAATGATTGTGAAACACACCCGCTGGAATCGCAACTGCGTCTGCTCCCATAAGTTTTTCTGCCGCAAAACTTAACGTGTATCCCGCATAATAGGGGGATCCGTTTCCCACAAAATAAATTTTCTTAAACTGCTGTTCTTTGCAGAGTTTCACAAACTTTTTTGTGATTTCTTTCCTGTTTTCAAATATTTCTTGAAGCAGTTCTCCCTGTTCCATAATCTCATCCATCATCGCAGTACGCAAACTCATACTTCCCCTCCTAACAACATCTGGAAATAAATGCTTCTACTTCTTCTAATGGTCGATAAGCCGGTATTGTCCCATCGATCGTAACGGATAATGCTGCATATTTACTTGCCCATTCCATTGCTTCTTTTAATTCTTTCCCCCAAACGAGATTTGCAATCACTGCAGCCATAAATCCATCGCCTGCACCTGCTGTATTCACAACATTCTCTACTTTCACAGATGCTACTTCCATGTATTCATCCTTGCAAAGAGCCGCGCTTCCATCTCCTCCCAAAGTCATAATTACATTTTGAACCCCATACTTTTCACGCACTTTATTCATTAACTCTTTTGGATCTTTTTCATCATCATCCTGACAGATGTATTTTGCTTCTACTTCATTGATAAATAAGTAATCCACATAATCCAGCCTTCCCATGTCTTCTTCCGGAAGCGGACTTGGATTCAGTGCTGTGATCATTCCGAGTTCCTTTGCATGTTTTGCACCAGAAAGAGCGATCTTCATAGGCACTTCAAACCCTGTAACAAAATACTGCGATCCCTTCATTTCATCAAGTGCCTGAATGACTTCCTCCTCTTTCAACGCTACACTGGAACTGTCGCCATCAATGATGGCATTTTGGCCATCTGGTCCTAATAAAATCAGTCCTGTCCCTGTAGAAACTTCATCTGTTCTATACATAAAAGTATGATCTACTCCTGCATCCTCCAGCCATTTTTCTCCCAGATCTCCCCACGGATCGTTTCCTACTTTCCCAATATAGGCTGTTTTTAATCCCAATCGACCTAATGCCACAGCCACATTTGTTCCTTTTCCTCCATCTTCTGCCACATGCCATTTTTTTACACTTAACGTTTCTCCCCATTTCGGCATATGATCTGTATAGGCATATTGACCAACACCATGACTATTTAATACAATTACATCTTTTTTTTCCATCTTCATTACCATCCTTTCGTTTCATGCGCCATTGGGTGATCAATTGTTTCTTCTGTTGTACACAGAATCACTTCTGGAACATATTTAGGAAATAAGGTAACCGGATACTCCAGAGTTGGTTCGCTAAACAGAATAATTCTGCATACGGTCTGTTTCCAAGGGCCAGTTCCAACCATATAAACACATCTTTTTGCTGACAGCATGACTTTAAATCCAAGCGTAATCGCTTTGGGTGGGATTCTGTCCAGACAACATCCAAAAGAACGGTGTGCCATTGCAACCATAGAATCATCATTTAACTCAACAATCCTGGTCTTTCCCTGTGCATATTCATCTACAGTTAATCGATAACAGTAATTTCTGGGGGCTTCGTTAAATGCAACCAAACCTGTTGCTCCAACTCCTGCCCATACTGTATCAACACCACCCAGCTCCTCACACAAATTATCTGCATAATCAATGTTGTCGATTCTCGGCCAGATTCGCTGTTCCTTTGGCACGTTTAACTCTTCATCAATGCGACCATAAAAGCATGCATTCATTGTTCCTTCCAGACTTTCATATGTATCTGCAACCGGTAATGGGCGGCCTTCCCAATCTAAAAATTCATCCATATGGAAAATCCACAGATTCTTCAGGCTGATTCTTTCTTCATTTACACGTCTCACAAAAATATCATATTCATCTGTTGGCCCTGCCGGCAATACCCACTTCGTAGGAATCTCTTTCTGATTATGTTCGATTACCTCATCTGCCATCATATTGCCAAGTTTCTCCATCAAGGCTCCCTTATCTTCATAAACATTCAGCTTTACTTTCAAGCCTTCTTTACAAGCCAATTCTTCTTTCGGAATTGAACACCATTGAAAAATTTCTTCTTTCGATAATCTATATGTTTTCATTTTTTGCCCTCCAAAATCTATGTGTATAAAAATACCCCCCAATCATTCTAAAAAACAGATTAGGGAGTAACGTGTACCCCTTTTTATATCAGGAATACAAATCATTATTTAATTCTTTGCTTCTCCCCTTGCTGCCTCTTCCATTGCTCTTTCCAGGGCATCATGTTCAGCTTTCTTTTCTGCGATTAAATCTGCATTTACTTTCTTGAAGTAGAAGTAGAATGGAATTGCTGTTCCAATCGCCAATACTGCTGCAATTGTACTGAATAATGGAGTGTCAATAAATGTTGTCACTACTATAAATGAGCAAGTTCGTGATTTTGCATAAAAGAAAGACACCTCGATTCCATGTGTTGTATAATGAAAGTGCCAAAACAAACATTTGCAACATTTACGAAAGAAGGTGTCTCTCGCAAATACTATACATCATTCCTCATTCATATACAACCAGTTTAAAAAATTAAACTTATGCAAATTTTATTCGAACCGAGTAATAAACCATCTTATGAGTATCCTAATCAGTATTTTCATTTCAGGATATCATGGAAAAACTACGGACTTTGCTAAAAACAGTTCCTGCCACAGAACGACGATTGCCCATTTTCTCAATTCCGGAAAATGGGATGATTCATTACTTTCAGATACGTTAAAATGCTCTGTCATTGAGATTATTTATTCAGAAGCAGCACGCACCGGAAAGCCTGTTTTCTGCATTGTGGACGATACGATTGCTTCAAAGACAAAGCCTTCGTCACGGGCTTTACATCCGATTGAAGATGCGTATTTTCACCAATCCCATTTAAAGGGAAAACAGGACTACGGGCATCAGGCAGTTGCTGTTATGCTTTCCTGCAATGGCATTGTTCTGAACTATGCTTTTGTAATGTACAATAAGTCAATTTCCAAGATTGACATTGTACAAAGCATTGCAAAGGAGCTGCCTGTTCCACCGGTAATGTCCTATTTTCTTTGCGACTGCTGGTATGTTTCTGAAAAGATAATCAATACCTTTGCACAGAGAGGATTCCATACCATCGGTGCTTTGAAAACAAACCGTTTGCTGTATCCATCGGGAATGAAAAAGAAACTTCGTGAACTGGCCGCCGAATTGTCTGTTACACATCGTGAATTTGACCTTGTGACAGTCAAAAAACGAAACTATTATGTGTACCGGTACGAGGGAAACCTCAACGGCATAGAAAATGCGGTAGTTCTTTTGAGTTATCCGGAAAAAGCATTTGGTAATCCCAAAGCATTGCGTGCTTTCATCAGTACAAACGCAGCCCTATCTACACAGGAGATTCTTTCCTGGTATGTGTGTCGATGGCCGATTGAAGTATTTTTCCGCCAGTGTAAGGATAAACTGGCACTGGACAGCTATCAGATACGCTCTGCACAGGGAATCAAAAGGTACTGGCTGCTTATGTCACTGGCACATTTCATGTGTGCAGTGGGTACTGGTAGGTTCTGTTCGTTTGAAACTGGATATCACGAAATCTGTGATACCATTCAGCTGGAAAAGTATCGTTATCTTTTTCAATGCGCAAAGGAAAGCAATGATTTTGATTCATTTATGAAATTCGCAGTGTAGTTTTGTGCAATTTTTCAAATTTGCTCATTTATAGTTCTAACCTTAAACCATGTACAGAAACATAATACATTTCGGATCAGACAAATTAGTGTAAAGTATCCCAACAAAGTCTGAAGTGTTGTTGCAAATACTAAAACAATTGCAAATCCGCTCTGCCATAACATAGAAACATAAGGTGTTTTCCATACAGGATGTACTTTTCCCCAGGATTTCCACCAGTATCCTTCTGTTGCACATTTGTATTCAACACGTGCCTGGAACATGATCAGGGATGAAAGTGAACCTGTTACAACTATAATTGCCAAAAATGCAGCAATTGTTCCTGAAGCTTTTCCGATAAACGGAACTGCTTCAAATGCTGTGGCGACCGGTGCTCCTGATGCTGCAAGAGTTGAAACATCACAGAGACCTACACAGGCTGTAGACAAACCTGTATACAGCAATGTAACCAAAAGCACGGTTCCGATCAGAGCAATCGGAATATTCTTGTGTGGATTTTTAATCTCTCCAGCCATTGTTCCACATGTCTGCATACCATCATAAGACCATGTTGTAGCTGCAATTCCCAATAACAGTGACATAACCCCTGGTGATACTCCTTCTACCGCTGGTGCGCTGTAGTTCGAACCTGTTACACAGAACAGACCAACTACTACAAGAAGAATAAATGGAACAATTTTAACTGCTGTAATTATATTCTGGAATTTTGCACCTGCATCCATTCGAATCATATGCAATGCAGTAAAGACAATA
The DNA here is from genome assembly GCF_008121495.1 of Mediterraneibacter gnavus ATCC 29149. Classification (NCBI taxonomy): domain Bacteria; kingdom Bacillati; phylum Bacillota; class Clostridia; order Lachnospirales; family Lachnospiraceae; genus Mediterraneibacter; species Mediterraneibacter gnavus. The sequence continues at coordinate 325,331 of NZ_CP043051.1, forward strand.
ATCATTCCGATTGCAACTGCCCGTACCATTCCCGGCTCCCAACCAGTAAAGTATGCAAGGTAGTTTCCTACAGTAAGTGCTGTAATCGCAATACCTACCGGGTCTGTTGCCCAGAAGCAGGACCATCCGCCAAAGAATGACAGGAAATTCCATCCGGCTTCCCGGAAATACACAATGAATAAACCGTCCTCAGGATATGCTGTCATCAACTCTGTATAGCATAAATTCTGTGGAATCATGATCAAACCGCCAATCAAAAATGCCAAAATAGTCATAACGGCTGTTCCTGCTGTTCCCGCTACACCTCCTACAGAAGTAAAGATTCCTGATCCTACAGTTGTTCCTACACCAAGCACAATAGCTGACATTAACCCCAAGCGTCTCGTTAGCTCTTTTTCTCCTCCATGTACTTGAATTGGTGTTTTTGGACTCTCCTTTGCCATATTCTCTCTCCTTTCTCTTAAACTGATAAGTTTTTTCTTATCTATCGTTGTTTTGTATTATAATTTCTCTGCTTGTATATTTCAATACTATTTCTCAAACTTATTCCTTTTCTACATTTTTTACAATTTTTTAATACACTTTTTGTATATATTTAATTTATTTTAGATTTACACCCTGTTTTTTCGTATACTCCCCATAAAATCAACTTTATTTGTTTGTTTTTTAAGGCTTTTTTATATTATTTCCATATATTTCCATAAAATTTTATATTTTCATTCATTTTTTCAATAATTTCACGTTAAATCACATTTCAAAGCAACATATTATTGTTATTTTAAAACATATATGGTATACTATTTTCACATCTTATATAGTATTTATAGAAAGGGGATCACTTTATTATGGAATCTTATTTCATGGGTATTGATACCGGAACAAACTCAAGCAAAGGGGTACTAATCAATTCTCACGGAGAAATCATTGCAGAATACACGACCGAACATGCAATGACAAATCCCGCTCCCGGCCACTATGAACACGATGCAGACAAAGACTGGTGGGGAGATTTTTGCATCATCAGTAATGCATTGATCAAAAATGCGAATATTTCACCTTCTGATATCAAAGCCGTGGGAGCAAGCGCCCTTGGTGCAGACTGTCTCCCTGTCGATGAACAATGCCGTCCACTTCGCAAAGCAATCTTATACGGAATTGATGCACGTGCAACCGATGAAATGGAACAGCTCACACAAATGTATGGTGAAGAACAGATTCGAAACTGGTATGGTCGTCCGCTCTGTTCCAGCGATGTAATGCCAAAGATACTCTGGATTAAAAACAAAGAACCTGAAGTCTATGAAAAAACACATAAGTTTTTAACAGGTTCCAGTTTTATCACTGCAAAACTTACCGGAAACTACGTGGTAGATCGTTTTCTTGGTCTTGCAAGCTTCAACCCGCTATATTTTAATGACGGAACACCAAATCCGGAAACATGCAAACCAATTTGCCGCCCCGATCAATTAGCTGAAGTAAAAGAAGCAAATGATATTGCCGGATATGTAACGGAAAAAGCTTCACAGGAAACAGGACTTGCCGTTGGAACACCTGTTATCGTCGGAACAGATGACTCGGGAGCAGAAGCAATCAGCACCGGTGTTGTTGCACCTGGTAAAATGATGATCCAATTCGGTTCTTCTATCTATATGATTCTCGGAACAAAGGAATTGGTAGATGATGAACGCCTGTGGCGTGAAGAATTTATCGTTCCCGGACTTTGTGATATTTCTGCAGGCACAAACGCTGCAGGTTCTCTTACAAAATGGTACCGGGATCACATTTTTTCAGACTGTGTAAAACTCGAAACTGAAAATGGTATCGATGCATATCAGACAATGATGGATGGAGTGGCCGATATTCCACTCGGAAGCGACGGACTTATCACATTGCCATATTTTGCAGGTGAGCGAACACCAATCAACGATCCACTTGCAAAAGGCATTCTCTTCGGATTATCACTCTCCCATACTCGTCAGCATATGTATAGAAGCGCATTAGAATCTGTTGCATATTCTGTAAATCAGCAGTTAAATATCATGCTAAGTCATGACGTTCCGATCGATCAGATTTTCGCTGTTGGAGGCGGAGTAAAAAATGAGCTTTGGATGCAGATCGTTGCAGATGTCACAGGAAAAGAGATCAGCACACCAAAAATCACTGTCGGTGCAAGCTTTGGCGATGCATTAATGGCTGCTTCCGGAATCCAATATCCGGGATTCGAGTCATTCGATAAATTAACTGACTTTATCAAACCCGGAAAAACTTATTATCCTGACATGGATCACCATCAAGCTTATAAAAAGTACCAGAGCATTTATGATGCTTTATATCCAGCAACCGTAGATTTGATGCACAGACTCTCAGAATAAATACATTCACCTGCGGACGGATACATAACAGACAGTGTAAAAAGAATCAATCAAACCATAACAAATGGAGTGGGACTTATAAAATCCCACTCCATTGTCTGACTCGAAATTCATCATCTCGCAATATACTTTCACTGTCTGAATATTTTTATACAGCAGCCTCATTTTCCTTAATCATGAAGCCGAATTGTAAACGAACTTCGATCACTTCTTATGAATGACCGACTGTATGCAATGGCTCTTCCATTGCTGTCCCAATAATCGCAGCCAAGCATGATGATCGCAACTCCCTCCGGAGCTCCCAACAATTTTCTTAACTTTGCTGTCCCTTCTATAATCTCCATCGTTTGCTGCATACTTGAAAGTTCAATCCCATAAAATGCAAAAATGTCCTTAATCGTAAACACAGAAGAATTCACAACTTCCAATTCCGGAAGTACTTCCTTCGGAACATAAATATCTTCTATTGATAACGGTTCGCCATCTAAAGTAATAAAATGTCGCACACAAAAAATCAGATCCTCTGGTTCAATATTGAAATAATTTGCAAATTTATTTCCTGCCGGTCTGTATACTTTCGACTGTTCCTTTACGGAAACTCTTTTGGATCCTGAAGACATAATGCTTACAAAACCACCGTGCTCTTCCAGATTCTCTTCGTATTTATCGCCAACAACAAAAACACCTTTTCCCTGTACCCTCTGCAGAACCCCTTCATTCACCAGAGTATCAACCGCATTTCGAACTGTCAAACGATTGATCCCATACGTTTCTGCCAGTTTATTTTCCGATGGAATCGCTGTTCCAGGCAGATACTCGCCTTCTTCGATTCTATTTCTTATAATTTCTCTTAACTGTAAATAAATCGGAGTCCGATAACTTAATTTTTCATCTTCATATACCATTTTTTCTGCTGAATCCACTGTATTCTCCTTTATATGCCTGCGCTATGACTGCTCATTATCAATCCTACTTACAAATTTGAATTTATCACCTCTGAGCAATTGTTTATAATACATTACAACAATTCCTTCTTCATCTTCAATTATCCCTGATGTAAAAAACAGCGGCGTCTCTGAAGGCACTTCTAAAAATTCCGCTTCGTGTTCACTTGCATAAGTAACACTGATTCGTTCCTCGCCGGCAACCTGCTTTTTATGGTAAATATTTTTCACAACACGTCCCATACTATTTTTTTCGTTATAATATTTATCAAAATCCGGGAAACGTTCACAATCTATATAGGTTGTTTCTAAAATACACGGAATATCATCAATCTTTCTAAGAAGAACATATTCATAAACCTGACGTCCTAACGGTACTCGCAATTTCTTTGAAATCTGTTTGGTTGCTTCCATTTTTCTGCAGGAAATAATTTTTTTAACCAAAATAGCACCCTGCTGACGAAGCTCTCCGACCATGGAATCTACACCAACCATATTTCGATTTTTTTTGCCGCCGGAAACATAAACCCCTGAACCGCTTATTCTATACAGAACGCCACGGCAAACCAATGCATCAACCGCTTGTCTTAGTGTAGATCTGCTTACGCCCCACATCTCACACAAGTCTCTTTCTGATGGAATTCTTGTATTCGGCGCTAGTCGATTCACCACAATAAAATCTTCCAATTTTTCTACCGCTTCTACACCTGGCGGAATTCGATATTCCATATAATATCCCTCCCTTGTATTAGTTCTGAATATGTATTATATTATCACTTTTTCGTTGGTTTTCCAACTATTATTGTTTATTCGATGAATGTATTTTGCTTTCTTTTCCGGTACCACCACCAGAGCAGAATACACCTGCATACATTATCCATTACCATAAAAGCCCAGACTATTTTTAAATTGTTCCCTATCATACTTACATATCCCCATGTCATACATATCCGAATTCCCCACATGGTTAATACAGAGAACAAAAATGGCATTTTGGTATCTCCAATACCAAAGAAAACACCTTCATAGATAATCAATGCTGCATAAAGAGGCTCACTCACAGCCACGATTCTCAACAATACGGCCCCCAGTTTGATCACATTTTTGTCGATCGTAAACAAGGCCATGATACCGGATGCTTTTGCAAAAAGTCCAATTGCCATCGTAGTCATAATCGATACAGCAACGAAAAGTCCCGACTTAACCACGGATTCCAGTTCTTTTTCACTCTTCCTGCCCATCGCATTCCCGGAAAGAGTACTGACTGCTGTTTGAATCCCATATCCCGGTACATAAAAAGCTTGTTCGATGATTAACGCTATTGAATGTGCTGCCACACTCAGCGTTCCAAGTCCTGCAACCAGTCCTGAAAAAACTACATAACCACATCCCATCACCATTCTTTGTCCGACCAATGGCATGGAAACTCGAATACAATCCTTCAAAATTGTCCACTTCGGTCTCAATAATCCGCCTGTCACCGTTAGCAACGGATTATGCATCGCAGCAATAAAAATTGCAATTCCTCCTATGCTCTGACTGAGCGCTGTAGCAAAAGCAGCTCCTTTCACACCCCAGCCTGCTCCCGGAATTACTATTTTTTCCCCAAACAAAACAAAGGCAGTACCTGTGCCAATCAACAATTGATTTAACATAATATTTAAAATATTTACACTCAGATTGATATATAATGGCGTTTTGGAATCTTTATTCGCCCTTAAAATATTTCCATATACGATCAAACTCCCTCTAAACAGCAATGGACAGTTTATAATGAAAAAATATTCGCTCGCATCTTTCCATATTTCCCTGCTTGCGCCCATCCACTGCGGCAATACCGGACTGATCAGCAATGCAATGATTGTTTCTGCAATCCCTAAAAAAACAACAACCCACAGAGCCTGTGACGATGTGCGATGTGCCATCACTACATCCCCTTCTCCGGTATACCTCGCTATATAACTTAGCATTCCCATACTAACAGCAAAAAACATTCCATTGAACAGCCAGTTCACTGTAGCTGTCAATCCTATTGCAGCACTCGCGATCGCACCAATCTGCCCGACCATTGCAGTATCAACATACGACACAACCGTTTGCAGCAGTTGTTCTACGATCGTTGGCATCCCCAGAATCCATAATTCATGCAGCATAGAATCTTTCCTGTTCGTCTTATTTTGGATGAATGTATCCATATTCATCGCCTCCAATATTTTTTCATTTTATCTATTGACTTTTAAACATGATATGATATTCTTTATTTATAATTGTTTGTTATTTTATATACTTATCTACAGAAAAATTATATCATGGAGGTGTTAGCATGTCAATTATCACAATGGACCAGATTGCTGTTATGAGTGTGCAATACGTACACTACACGTTCGATTACTATCTTGATTCGATGCATCAATGCGGTATCAAGAACCTTGATCTATGGGGCGGATCCCCTCATTACTGCAGGCTCGACTACTTAACCTCGTCATCTGCAGAACGAAAACTTCTCGAGATGAGACGAAAAGCAGAAAGTCTGGGAATGAAATATGTTATGTATACACCTGAAACCCTTGGATATCCATATAGTTTCAGTGCACCAGAACAGCCCATCCGGGATCGTACAGTCGATTACTTTGACATGGCAATGGACGATGCTCTAACGCTTGGTACAAACCGTGTTTTCATGAACAGCGGGTGTGGCCCTCTCGATATTCCAAGAGAAGACAGCTGGAAGCGCGCCGTTGAAACGATACATAAGATTTGTGAAATGGCTGAAAAACGTGGTATTTCTATTTTACTTGAGCAGCTGCAGCCATATGAAAGCAATCTTTTGGTAAATCTTCCGCAGATGAAGGAAATGCTCAACGAAGTTCACAGCCCTGCTTTAAAGACCTGCGTAGATTTGATTGCAATGGAAGTCGCAGGAGAAAACCTGGAAGATTATTATAACGTATTAGGAGAAGACACTATTCAATTCATTCATTATGCAGATGGAGATCCCTCCGGTCATTTTATTCTCGGAGACGGAAACCTCCCATTAAAAGAATACTTGAATATCTTAGAAAAGCATAATTATACCGGAATCGTAGATTTAGAAATCAATGACTCCATTTACTGGGACGATCCTCATACTTCTGTACAGCGGTCTGTCAACTATCTCAAAGAAAATTTGTTGATAAAATAGTTTTTGCCATATCAGAAACAACATATAAAAATTCCTCTTTTGCAATTCTGCAAAGAGGAATTTTTATATTGACAATATAGCCTTAATATCCTGCTTTATCCATCATTTCACGAATATTGTTAATTGCTCTTCTTCCATACATTCTAGGTTCATTGATATATCCTGTAACCAATTCAATTGTTGCCGTTCCCTGATAATCAATGTCCTTCAATTCATAAAACAGCTCTTGCAATGGGATCTGACCTTCTCCCGGCATAACATGAGAATCCGAATCAGATACTCCATCAATGATGTGCATATGATACATCTTGTCTCCCAACTTATCAAAATAATCCATAATACTCTCCGATTGTGTAAATGGTGCAACAATATCACACATTCCAACTAAATATGGAGAGTCAACCCATCGAAAGAGCTCCTGTAAATCGTTGGCATTTTTTATCACATTTGACTCATATGTTGTCAATGTTTCCATGATTAATTTATGTTGTATCTTTTCTGCATGATCTGCTAATTCCCGCACAGTTTTCACTAAACGATCCCACATTTCTTTGTATGTGGTTCCATAGCCCGAATGTCCTGCACTGATCAGTGTAAAATCTGCACCCATTTCTTTTGCCATATCCATAGAGGTCTTCAAATACTCCACGGATTCCTGCCGCATTGCTTCTGTGCCGATCATATAGTTAAATGGATATGCATTGTGTTCCGGCGTAAATCCACGAACAGGAATCTCATACTTCTCGATCAAACGCCGAACTTCATGAATCGCACCTGCTTTCAGATCATATGTATACGCATGTGGACGAGCTCCCCACAGCTCAATGTAGTCATATCCAAATCTTTTCGCATCTTTAAAACAATCTTCCAACGGATTTCTCTGATATCCACTTGTAAACATTCCTATTTTCATAATCAACCTCCTAAACTCATATAATTCTGCCTCTCATCTCCGTAAGTTTCATCCTGCTTCCAGTCTACAGAACACCATGCTCATATCATCACTCCTTCCTTTTTTCGATTTATTTTTATAAATCAAACTCATGATTCAACATTTTCGTAACAATTTCTTCTACCACATCGTGATTGTTATCTCTTTCCATAACAAAATCCGCTTGATTTTTCACAATCTCTACTGCATTTCCGACAGCAATTCCAACAGCAGCCCTCTGCAGCATATCCAGGTCATTGTAATAGTTTCCAACTGTGATTATATCTTCATAAGCGATCCCTAATTCATTTGCAAGAATTTCAATTCCCTGCCATTTTGTTATATTCCTGTCTATAATATCAATGGAACCCGGTTCAGAATTTGTGTAGGTCAGCTCAAATATGGAAGAATCAATATATGCAGCTACACGTTCCCAATCTTTCGCTGCCATAAAACTTTCTATCTTTTCTTGAAAATCCACTTTTTCAAACACATCCACAACCTTCGGCAAAAGGTTGATTTCCTTTGCGTATTCCGCAGTTGCATCTGTCATTTTAGAAACATACCATTTAAGCCCATTGCACCATTGAATCTGAAGTCCATTTTCCATACAATATGAAATTAATTTCTTACAAACCTCTGAAGGAATCCTCTTATCATATAAGATTTTTTTATCTGCACACCTAATAATCTTCCCACCCGTATTAAGGATCTGATAATCTGTAATCCATTGATCCTCCTTTAATGTAAGCATATCCATTTCTCTTCTGCCGGAAACGAATGCAACAATGCATCCTTTCTTCTGTGCTAATTGAATAGCTCTCTTACTTTTTTCTCCCATACTATAATCATCACATACAGACGTTCCATCAATATCTAATGCTAATAACTTTTTCCCCATTGCGCTCCTCTTTTTTTCGTTTTATATATAATTAATGTTTTTTCAATACATTTTACATCTATAAATTATATCATCAGTATATATAATGTCAATATTTTATTTATTCTATCTAGTTTTTTATTTCTAATATAAGTTATTTTAACCAAAAATAAATATTTTCAATGATATATATTGAACATTTTGCCATTTCGTGCTATTATCCACTCATCTAGTATATGTACATCTTTACATTTTTTGATACACATTTTTCATTTAATCAATTTGTGTGTATGCTATATTTTTTGAAAGGAGGTATTTTTATGAAGACACTTTATAATTTCTTTCCTGAATATTCTGTTCTTGTTCCTGCAACAGAGTATTCCACATTATCCTGGAAATTATTCTTCCTTACTTGACATGCGAATTTCGTCAATTACATCTTTTCAACAATGAATACTGTATTAAAATTTACAAGTAAGGAGATTTTTTATGGATGCTGTATATGTAGGATGGTTATCAATCCTCCCGCCAGTAATTGCGATTATTCTGGCTTTGATTACCAAAGAAGTACTTTTTTCACTGATAACCGGGATTCTATCCGGTACACTAATTTATTCTTTCGCGTCAGGTACCAATCCGATTATCGGATCTGTTTCCACCGCATTTGAAGTCATGATTCAAAAAACAGATATGAATATCATGGTTTTCTGCTTTTTATTAGGAGGTTTAGTTTACCTTGTCAACGCATCAGGTGGTGCAGAAGCGTACGGAAAATGGGCCTCTAAGGTGATTCGTACCAAACGCTCTTCACTTTTACTCACTAGTTTACTTGGCTGTCTTATCTTTTTAGATGACTATTTTAATTGCCTGACAGTAGGAACGGTTATGAAACCAGTCACTGACAGATATAAAGTCAGCCGTGCAAAATTGGCTTATATTATTGATGCAACCGCTGCACCAATCTGTATTATTGCACCAATATCAAGTTGGGCTGCTGCAGTTGGAAGTTATTTAAAAAATACAGGTGCATTTGACTCTGAATTCAAAGCCTTTATTACGGCTATCCCATACAATTTTTATGCCCTTCTCAGCCTTTTCATGGTTTTACTTGTGTGTGCCTTTTCACTGGATTTTGGCCCTATGGCAAAACATGAAGCATTGGCAAAAACAGGGGTTTTAGGAGAACTTGAAGAAAAAAATGCAGACAAAGAAGTTTCTGCAAAAAAAGGGCATGTCATTGACATGATCCTTCCTATTCTCGTTTTAATTATCATAGCAATCCTCGGAATGCTATATAACGGCGGCTATTGGAGCGGTGATCCTGCTTTGCACAGCATCACTGCCGCACTCGGAAACTGTGTTGCTGCACAAGCTCTCGTTTGGGGCAGCTTTGCCGGGCTGATCACTGCACTTTGTTTGTATGTTCCCAGAAAAATTATGAGTTTCAAAGAATTTATGGACAACTTCACAAAAGGAATGCAACAAATGATCACTTCCGGATGTATTCTAATGCTCGCATGGACAATCGGTGGTATTTGCAGAGATTTATTAAGTACACCGGCTTTTGTAAAAACATTTGTTGAAACAACCGGACTTCCCGGTGCATTTCTTCCGGCTTTGGTATTTTTACTTTCTGGATTCCTAAGTTTTGCGACTGGAACATCCTGGGGAACATTTGGTATTTTAATCCCAATCATTATCCCTGTTGCACAAGCCATTTGTCCTGATTTACTCGTCGCTTCCCTGGCAGCCACACTTGCCGGCAGTGTATTTGGAGACCATTGCTCACCGATATCCGATACAACCATTCTCTCAAGCGCCGGTGCCGGTGTGGACCATTTGGTTCATGTTTCTACACAAATGGTATATTCATTAACTGTAGCAGCCTGCTGCCTCATTGGATATCTTGTGATCGGTTTGACAAATGGAAATCTGATCCTCTCCTTAGTTGTTTCTGCTTTATGTATGATAATATTGATTTTGGTTATGCATAAGCGGTCTGCTGCAAAGCTAAAAAAACTATAATTTTTCAATAAATCGAGTAGGAGAGATTTCTCTAAACGAGAAATCTCTCCTACTCACACCACCGTGCGTACCGTTCGGTACACGGCGGTTCAATCAACTTAACAGGCAACATACCTTTCCGTGTCGTAATCTAATGATTCTTAATCTAATACCTCGCCGTTTGATTCTATAAATTTCTATTTCTCCGTCTTTTTTATATTTTGGATAATCTACAGCTCCAAGACCATTCTCTACAATAAATAATGGTTTTTGATACCTGTCATAAAGCGTCCTTTTCTTAAAAAATGCTATAGCACATCACTTACTTTCCTTCTATTTGAATAACTTTTGTCGCCACGGCCTCCCGAAATGCCTGATCATGCTCGACCAGAAGCATCGTCGGGGAGAATTCCCGGATCAGCTGTTCAATCTGCATCCTGGAATACAGATCCACAAAATTCAGCGGTTCATCCCACACATATAAGTGTGCCTGTTCGCAGAGACTTTTTGCGATCAGCACCTTTTTCTTCTGACCACCGGAAAAATCCTGTATTTCCTTTTCAAACTGAATCCTCTCAAAATCCAGTTTCCGCAGGATTGCTTTGAATAAAGCTTCCTCGATCTGGTTCTTTTTCGCAAAATCAGAAAGTGTCCCCTGCAAATGTGACGCATCCTGTGGTACATAAGAAATGACAAGTCCAGATCCCATCGTGATCGTCCCTGTATGCTCCAAAGCTTCTCCCACCACGAATTTGAGCAGACTGCTTTTGCCGCTTCCATTGCTTCCTTCTAATACCACCCGCTCTCCACGACGGATAGAAAAGGACACCGGACAGCTTACCGGATTTTTCTCATAACAGACTGACACCTCTGAAAAAGTAACCAGAGTATCCGAACGATATTGCAAGGGCAGCAGCTTTAACTCTTCTGCCCTTTCCTGGTTTTTCAAAAGGCCTGACTTCTGCTCGATTGCCTTTTGTTGTCTCGCTTCGATCGACTTGGCCCGTTTCATCATCTTCGCAGACTTATGCCCGATATACCCTTTATCCGCAGCCCCGGTTTTGGAGGCTTCCACTCGGTCTGACCATCCTTGTGTACGTTTTGCTGACTGCGAAAGTCTTCGGATATCCTTTTTCAAAGACGCATTCTGCGCTTCTTCCAACCGCTGCTGTTGTTCAAAATTTTGAAGAAACGCAGAAAAAGTCCCGCTCTGTACTTCAATATTACTTCGATTCAAGGATAAAATATGATCCACACACCCATCCAGGAAACACCTGTCATGGGACACCAGAATAAATCCCTTCCTTTTTCTCAAATACTCCGATACAATCTGTCTGCCATGTGTATCCAGATGATTGGTCGGCTCATCGATCAACAGAAAATGTCCTTCATTCAAAAACAGTGCTGCAAGAAGGACTTTCGTCTGTTCTCCGTTGGAAAGCGTCTCAAAAGGACGCCAAAGCACTTCTTCATCCACTTCCAAAGCGTAAAGTTCCTTCCGTATCTGCCACTCTTCTGCCTGCGGACACACCTCATTCAGTACTTCCATCGTCCACTTTTTTGTATCTTTTACCAAATACGGAAAATAATCAAACCGGACTGATTTTATAATTTTCCCCCGATACTCATACTGATCCATCAAAAGATTTAAAAACGTCGTCTTTCCTCTGCCGTTTCTCCCCACAAATCCCAGTTTCCAGTCTGTGTCGATCTGAAAACTCACATTTTCAAAAATAGGATCATAACTGGACGGATAAGAAAACGTAAGATTTTCTACTTTTATCATCGACATTGCTCCCTGCCTCCTAACGTCAAAAAAACTGCAAGAAAGTCAATTCCTGCAGCTTCTCATAGCACAAACCATCCCCATATCAGACGTATGCGGCCAATGATCCATATCTGTGAACAAGACTCTTAACTTTCCTGCAAAAAGGCGCAATCATTGCGTATCTGCACAATCACTGCTGTTTTCCATTCTACTTGCAAGAAAAATTAATCATCCTTCCACCTCTTTCATTTCAAATCTGTTTCTAACATATCACAAGATGAAAAAACAGGCAAGCCTTTTTTTGCCTGCCTGTCAGAACTCTTTGTTTCGATTACAGCTCTTCTTCCCACTGTGCTTCTTTAAACCCAACAAGAACGCTCTCTTTTGTCACAACAATCGGACGCTTTACGAGCATTCCGTCTGAAGCAAGCAGTGCCAGCTGTTCGTCCTCGCTCATTTCCGGAAGTTTATCTTTTAGCTTCATCTCTTTGTAAAGCATCCCGCTTGTATTAAAGAAGCGCTTAAGAGGAAGCCCGCTTCTCTGATACCATTCTTTTAACTCTTCCAGTGACGGGTTATTCTCTTTGATATCTCGTTCTTCATAAGAAATCTGATGCTCATCCAGCCACTTTTTGGCACGTTTGCATGTGGTACATTTCGGATAGTGTACAAATAACATCGGTCTGTCTTCCTTTCTTTTCGTATTAGATTTCGTTTGTATTCTATATCCTTTTTCAAACTTTTGCAATTACTTATTTCTGGGATTCTTTCGCAATCCGCAGTCTTACCCATGCTCCTTTCATCCTCGTAGAGTTGGCCAATGTAAGACTTCCTCCGTTTTCTTTTGCAAATTGCTCTGCCAGATACAATCCCATCCCGTAATGTTTCCTGGAATGTCTGCTTTTGTCTCCCTGATAAAACAGGTTTTTCGCAGACTGCAGATCTTCCGCCGAAAATCCGCTCCCCTCATCCTCTACGGAAATTTCCAGTTGTTCCTTTCCCTCAGATATACAGATTCGTATCATTCCTCCCTGTGGCGTATATTCGATTGCGTTATATACCAGATTTTCCCAGGACCGTATCAACAGTTTCTCATTGACACAAATCCACTTTGGAAGATTTTCACATTCAAACTGAATCGTTTGCTTCTTCCCGGCAGCCGCCGCTTCGATCCGCTCTCTGAATTGTCCTGTCAGTTCTCGTATGTCCACCTGCTCTTTTTTGTACATCTGATAACCTCCTGTGGAGATCATCTCCTGCAAAATCTGCAAATATTCTTCGATTCCCTGAATTTCCTGTTCCAATGCAAGGCTGTACTTTTGTGCTTCTTCCAGACTCTCTGCCTCTCCCATCAGCTGTACGTTCCCCCGGATCACAGTCAAAGGCGTCTTCAGATCATGTGCCAGCGCTCCCATCTGCTCTTTTCTGGCTGATTCAAGCTCCCACTGCTTCATCAGAGACTCTTTCAGTGTATCCCGCATTCTTCCGAACGTCTCCAGGATTTTTTTGATTTCAAGAACCTGAGAATCCGGACATGGAAATTCCAGATCCTGATGCTCAATTTTTTCTGTCATCCATTCAATTTTTTGAAGTTCTTGTTTAATCTTCCGGCTGAAATATCGGATCAAAAACATCACTTCCGCACAAAAAATCAAAAGCGCTGCCAGCAAAAGTAATTCCAGAACATGCGGAAACCGTTCTCTGAGTGCCGGATTTCCAAATTGAACACGAAGCTGATAGGATACCAGACAGATTTCCTCTTCTCTCTGGAATCGTTTCAGATATCCACTTCTGATTTCATTTTTCTCTTCCAAAACAGCTTTCCATACTTCTTCTCTTTCTGATTCTGTAAATGTTCCGTAAAGCCACCTGCCTGAATTATCAAACACTCCAAACCTGGTTCCGTATGGGAGCATTCTTTCTTCCACTTTTTCTGCTTCCTGGATTTCTTCCCTTTTTTGCTCCAACTGCTGTTCATCATAATTAGCGGGATGTATCACCGCCTTTATGGTCAAAATCTGGACAATCACTCCCAAAACCAGTATAGTTGCTGCTCCTGCAAGTAAAAAACTAAACAGAAAACGTCTGAAAATCCCTGAAATATTCTTTTGCCTTACTCCCACTTGTACCCAATCCCCCACACTGTCTGTATATTCTTCTTCCCATATCTGGCAAATTTTGCCCGAATATTTTTCACATGCTCTGTAATTGCGGAGCTGTCACTTTCTCTCTCATATCCAAATACACTCTCAAAAATTTTCTCTTTGGAAAAAACCTGTCCATGGTTCAATGCCAGAAGCTCACTGATCTCATATTCACTTTTCGTCAGAGGAATTTTCTCTTCCCCCACCTGAACACTCTTTCCCGCCAGATCAAAACGTATTCCTGAAATTTCCACTGCATGTGTTTTTTCTCTGGCTTCTCTTCGCAAATGTGCCGCAACCCTTGCCCGGAGTTCTCCGATTCCAAACGGCTTACAGATATAATCATCTCCACCGGAACCAAGCCCTTCCATGATACTTTTTTCCTCCGCTTTTGCTGTCAGAAATAAAATCGGGCAGTCCACATACCGTCTGATCTTTTTGCACCAGGTGATGCCGTCTGTTCCCGGCATCATGATATCCAGTAAAATCAGATCATAGTGAATCAAATCCTTTTCCTTTATCACCTCTGTATTTTTACATACACTCACCCGATGTCCATCTTTTTCCAATGCATTCTGAATCAGATTCCGAATCCCTTCTTCATCATCTACCGCCAATATCCATGCCATTTTGACTCCTCTTTCCTGTCATTGTGAAATGCTTTTCCTGTCGTGATGCTGTATCCAGATACACCAGAGGATCAGCCCTGTTATCGTCATTCCCACCATTGAGAGAACGCCCGTCCTGATCTGTTCTTTCAGCATTTCTCCCGCCATTTTAAACACTTCGCTCTCTGTTTTCCATTTTACATAATACAACAGCAGATGTCCACTCCATCCACATGGAAACCACATCCAGAGTCCATCTCCTAATCCAGTAAAGAGCAATGCCGCAATCAGACTCTGCGTCACCCCTGCTGCCAGACAGGCTCCACTTCCGAAACGCATTGCCAGAAAAAAGTGCAGAAGATAGATTCCTGCCTGCGTTATCCACAAGATCAGCCCGCATATAAGATATTCTTTTACCGACAGATTCCACGCAGCTTTCGTTCCCCAGACGCCCATTCCAAAGAGTAAAAAAGCAAGCAGTGATGCCGCCAATCCGAGAATCCAAAGTGTGAGTATCTTTCTCAACACTGCGCTCCAGCGCAATGTTGACACACACAGCAGATTTTGAAAATTTCCCGCCTTTAATTCCTGCATCACAGACTGCATACAGATGATCGCAGAAACAGACGGGTACACGATCGCGAGTGTTTCTGCATAAAATTCCAGTACACTCTGCCATTCTCTTTTTGCAGCCACTCCATACAATAAAAACAATCCCGCGCCTGCAACAGGAACTCCCAAATGGATCCAGAAAATCCAGGTTCCTTTCAATTTTAGGAATTCACTTCCCACCAGTTTTTTTATTTTTCCCATCCGACTTCCATCCTCCTCTGATACCATCTTGCTGTCATAGCTGTCAACAGGGCAAATAATCCCATACTGAGTAAGATTCCCGGAACGATCACACTCTTTTCCAGTACCTGCGGCGTAAACATGACACTTTCCGGCACTGCCGGAAGTCCGTTTGGCAGTATTTGAAGAACCGGACACATCAGCCTTGGCAAAATTGCAAACGGATTCATCCACCATCTGGATCCTGTTGTCCAAACAGTCGAAAGAATCGAATTCGCTCCCATCCCAAGTAAAAAGGTCAGGACCATCCCCGTCTTTTGATAACAAAACATCCACAAAGGAATCTGCCAGCATATCGCGCAGACTAACAGTCCCCATGCTGCTGCCACAGTAATCGGGGAAAACAGATTTCCTCCTGTAAATAATTGTTTCAAAACCAAACTGATTCCGGCCACCGCCGCTGCGATCATTCCTGTACTTACAATGATCTGCCCAATACAGCTGACAACCTTTGCTATCCAGATCTTCCCTGCTGATACAGGAAGCATCTGCACTGCTCTGTACTTCAGACGTTTCTCCCTCCGGCAGATAAAAATACTGCCTGCGATTACCTGGATTGGAAGGAAACACATATACCACCAGTTATACTGATTCATCTGATAATATGCTGCATTTCCAAACGAAAAATATACGGAACATAAAATCGATATTGTAGGAAAAATAACCATCAGTCTTGCCCATTCGGAATGTCTGTTTTTCAGAAGCTCTGCCTTGATATATGCTCTCATATCCGTTCACCCCCTGTTTCTGCTCACAATTTCCGTGAACAATTCTTCCAGATTTTCCTGCTGTCCACCCTGATATCCCAATACTCCATTTGCCAGGATTCCAATGTAGTCTGCCGTTTGCTGGATTTCACCTAAAATATGGCTGGAGACAAGTACTGTCATCCCACTTTCTGCAAAAGAAACCAGCATTTCCCGAAGCTGACGGATTCCAAACGGATCCAGTCCGTTCGCCGGTTCGTCCAGGATCAGAAAATCCGGATCATTTAACAATGCCACCGCAATTCCCAGCCGCTGCTTCATTCCCATAGAAAACTTTCCCACCTGCTTTTTCCCCGTATTTTTCAGATCCACAATATCAAGTACCTCCAGGATCCGGGCATCTGAAATCCCAAGCGTCCATGTCCGCACTTTCAGATTATCCACTGCACTTAAATTTTCATAAACAGGAGGCAGCTCGATCAAAGCCCCAATCCGTTCTATGCACTTTCGACTCCATATTTTTCCGTCAAAAAATACTTCCCCGGCATCTGCCCGCGTCATCCCGCACAATATTTTCATCAATGTCGATTTTCCTGCGCCATTTGCTCCCAAAAGCCCGTATACACACCCTTTCGGAATTCTCATATTGATATTTTTCAGCACAGTCTGTTTGTGATACTGCTTGCATAGTTCTTTTGTTTCCAAAATTATTTCTTCCATAAAATGATTCTCCCTTCTCTTTGTACAGCTTTACTTTAAGAGCGAATTCTAAGGATTTTATAAGGAACTGTCATTTTTTTGCACAAAAACCCATACCCGCCTTGCGAATTTATCTCAATATGTTAAAATATAGACGTTAATATGTGAACTTCTATAGATTGACAGAATCATAGTGAAAATAAAGGAGGAACTTTAACATGCATTGTGTCAGAAAAGTAACCGAAGATTTATACTGGGTCGGAAGCAATGACAGAAGACTGGAATTATTTGAAAACATTTTTCCGATTCAGAAAGGAGTTTCCTACAACTCTTATTTGCTGCTGGATGAAAAGACAGTCCTTTTCGATACGGTAGACAACGCTGTAGGCAGACAGTTTCTGGAAAATATCGCGGCTGTTTTGAACGGGCGTACTCTGGATTACCTTGTGATCAATCACATGGAACCGGATCATTGCGCTTTGATCGAGGATCTGCACCTGCGTTATCCGGATATGAAGCTGATCGGAAACGCCAAAACATTTCCGATGATCGATCAGTTCTACGGCATGGATCTTGGAGATAAAAAGATCATCATCAAAGAAGGCGAGACATTCTCCTGCGGAAAACACACACTTCACTTTGTGATGGCGCCAATGGTGCACTGGCCGGAAGCTATGATGACTTACGATGAGACCGATAAAGTTTTGTTCTCTGCCGATGCATTCGGTACTTTCGGAGCACTGGACGGAGTGATCTTCAACGATGAGATGGATTTCGACCGTGATTATCTGGACGAAGCCCGCCGCTATTACACAAATATTGTCGGAAAATATGGGATTCAGGTACAGAATGTCCTGAAAAAAGCAGCTGCATTGGATATTCAGATGATCTGCCCTCTCCACGGACCTGTATGGAGAAGTAACCTCTCCTATATTCTGGAAAAATACGATATCTGGAGCAAATATGAAGCAGAGACAAAGGGTGTTATGATTGCCTATGCTTCCATGTATGGCAATACAGAAAATATGGTCAATGTTCTGGCTGCCATGCTCGCTGATGCCGGAATCACAAATATCAAGATCCACAATATTTCCAAAACACATGTATCTGAGCTGATTTCTGACAGTTTCAAATACAGCCATCTTGTACTTGCCGCACCAACCTACAACAATGGAATTTATCCTCTGATGGCAAACTATCTGGAAGATATGAAAGCTTTGATGGTACAGGGGCGCACCGTAGCTGTTTTAGGAAACGGAAGCTGGGCTCCGCAGTCCGCAAAACTGATGGAAGCAAAGCTTGCAGAACTGAAAAACATGACACTTCTGACAGAAAACTTCGCTGTAAAATCAGCACTGCATGATTCTCAAATGGAACAACTGCAGGAACTGTGCACAAAAATCACAGATTCTGTCAACGCATAAATTCTGACAAATACAAAGGAGGAATTCATATGAAATTAGTAATCACCATGAGCCGTCGTTTCGGAACCGGTGCAAGTATCATTGCAGATGAACTTTCCAAAAGACTGGACATTCCTGTCTATGACCGTGCCTATATTGAACAGCAGGTCAATGACCGCATGTATGACTCCGAGGCAGAAGCCATCCGTAATCTTGCCGAAAAACCATGTATCATTCTCGGACGGTGCGCTTCTGATATTTTAAAAGACCGCATGAATGTTCTGAATATTTTCGTATGTGCTGATAAAGAAGACCGTATCAAACGCATTATGAAGCTGGAAGACCTTTCCTACGAGGATGCAAAAGAGAAAATCGATAAGACTGATGAACAGCGTGCTTCTTATTATTATGAACATACAGGAAAAACCTGGGGTGATGTAAATGACTATCATATGATTCTGGATACCTCCGCACTGGGAGTCGAAAATTGTCCGGATATTTTAATGCACTATTTCGAAAAACTGGAATACATTTAAATCGAATGTAAAAATAAAAATCTTCCATAGAATTCCGTGTTTCCCGACACATGATCTTCTATGGAAGATTTTTTACATCACTCTCTGAATCCATACGAATGACAAGTCAGAAGTGTAATCATTTTCTCGCCCGAACAGATTTTTGTATCATCTCTGCAATGACCTCTTCCTCTTCTTCCAGCTCCTCTGCAATCTCAGAAATTGACTTTCCTTTTACCAGCTTCTTTTGAATCAGCCTTTCTAAAAGCTCCTGTTTTCCCTTTTTAATTCCTTCTTCTATCCCCTCTTCTCTGCCCTCTTCCCAGGACGCTTCCCGCTCCTGCCGCATATGCTTTTCCTCATCATATTCATAAATACTCACTTGTTTCGCCTCCGCTCTGTTTTGTTTCAAAAACTCTGAAAGAATCCCTTCCTGAATACACTCACTGATTGCCTGTTCCACTGCTTCTTCCACCGGCTTTACCTGGGCGTACTCCCGCACTCTTTCAGTATATTCCGAGTAATCCTTCAGAGATTTGCACATTTATATAAACTTCTCATTATGCCCGCGGTTAATGTTCAGCATCACCGCAGTCAGCTCCAATGCCGGATGTTCTTCTTTGACGCAATACGCATCAGACAATCTTAAAATTTTTCGATCCGGCTGTTCCTGACTTCCATTGTAAAAAATCACAAACTGCGGGGTCGGGATCTGAATCCTTTTCGTACCATACAGGTTTTCATCTTTCGCTCAAACCTCTCTGCTGTTTTAGATTGAAATCAAAGCATAGAGATCTTCCGATATGCTATAAGAATAAAAGATGCGGTATCGTTCCGCTTAGAAAACCAGAATTTTTATGCTTTTCTGCATTATAGCACGATTGACCAAAAAGAACAAGCTACTGTAAAATCCATACATAACGGATTTACAGCAACTTGTTCTTTTTTATTTTACGATCTTATAATATTCTCTTGACGTGATTGCAAAAACGATCACATAAAATACCGCAAATACTGCTGATACTCCAATTGTGCACATCATGGATAAATGTGTATCTGACAAATTAAACACAAGAAGGAGCTTTGTAATCGGTTTAAATGCCACTGTCACATGCAGGATCGCCATAAGAAGCGGAACAAAGAATACTGTCAAAATCTGGCTGTGAATCGATCCTTTGACTTCTTTCTTACTCATTCCTACTTTCTGCATAATCTGATACCGGTCTTTGTCATCATAGCCTTCAGAAATCTGTTTGTAATAAATGATCAGGACCGTCGCCATCAGGAACAAGAATCCTACAAAAATTCCAAGGAAGAAAAATCCGCCGTAAACGCCATAAAATTCCTGTGCATAAGCTTCTCTGTATTCTACATAGCATGACTGCACCTCGCCGCTTGTCTCCATCCGCGCTTTCATGGATTCCAGAGCTTCACTTTTTGCAGTGTCATTTCCCTTCATATCAAAATTCAACAGATACTGCATCGTGATCGGAATTTTGGTCGGACCATAGAGCTGTATCACATGCTCTACAGCTGCATCATCCGCCATTACCAGATAAATATTCTTTGTCACATCTGCCTCTTTCTTTTTCTGCAGATTGGATTCCTTCAAGTTTTCTTTTACATGATAATTCTCTTTACCTAACACGATTTCTCCGCTGTCAAACTCTTCATCCGGGAAATAGGTCAGCACTTCATCCGGAGCAAGTGAAATATCGGTTCCTTCCAGTGCATTATAATCTGCCAATGGAATCACATACAAGCCTCGCATCGCATCTGCATCATATCCACTTCCTGAATCCGTATCAAACTTGAGCTGATTGTCATATTTCATGGCGCTCAGCGGCACATACCGGTATTTTTGTTCATGAATAATCTCCAGCCCCCGGCTTTGCGTCTCTTCCTGCACGATCCGCTCCATCGCTTGTATATTTTCCGGAGTTGTTTCATCAGATGTTGCGGAAAATTCAGTCTTAAAACGTGTATTCATTATATTTTCCTGCCCGATATACAAGGATGCTGTCGCAGAAATCAATACCAGTACAATGGTACTCATAATACAGATATTTGCCAGTCCTACTGCATTTTGTTTCATTCGATAGATCAGACCTGACACTGAAACAAAATGTTTTGTCTTATAATAATAGGCTTTATTTTTCTTCAATAATTTTAACAGCGCTACACTTCCCGCTGTAAACAGAGCGTAGGTTCCGAAAATAACCAGAATTACTGCAATAAAAAATTTTGTGATCGCACTAAGCGGTGACTCTGTCGTCTGTGCAATATAATATCCGCTTCCCAACAAAAGAATTCCGATCACTGCGATCAGCCAGTTTGCTTTTGGTTCTTTTTCTCCTTTTTTCCCTCCCTGCAGAAGTTCCACCGGATTGACTCTCTGCACCTGGAAAATGTTCCAGATCAGAATCACAAGAAAGATAGCTCCAAATAGACCGGCACAGATCAAAATAGCCTCCGGTTCCACAGAAAACTGAAATGCAACATCAAACCGGATCAATTTCAGGAGTACCAGAAAGATGAGGCGTCCGAATACGATTCCTGCCAGGATTCCTCCAAGGATACCTGCGCCCGCAGTATAGATGCTCTCCCAGACCATCATCTTTGTCAGGTTCGTCTTATCCATTCCAAGCACCTGATACAATCCCATCTCTTTTTTTCTCTGACGAACCAGAAAACTGTTCGTATAAAAGAGAAAGATTGCCGAAAAACCACCTGTGATCGTAACTGCAAAATTCAGGATCAGACGCAGCTGGGATGCACCGGGCATGGTATCCAGCGCCGAATTGGTGGAGACTAACAAGAGATCATAAAACATCATGACAGTCAAAATGCAGGTCAGAAGATACGGAAAATACGTCTTTCCGTTTTTCTTAATGTTGGTCGAAGCCAGCTTTGGATACAATACATTACGCATTGTCCTCACCTCCCGTTGTCAGCGCAGTCAGTGTTGCGGATATTTTTTCATACAATTCTTCATTGCTCATATTGCCGCGGTACAACTGATGGAACACTTCTCCGTCCTTGATGAACAGAACTCTGTTTGCCGTACTCGCTGCCTTCACACTGTGCGTCACCATCAGGATGGTCTGTCCCTGCTGATTGATCTCCTTAAACAAGCGAAGCAGTTCATCTGCAGCCCGCGAATCCAACGCTCCTGTCGGTACTGCGTAGTTAGTAAAAACGATTCTTTTGTGCAGTTTTGCTTTTCTCTGGCTCCGATCGGGGCGCGATCTGGACTTTGCAAAAGGCAAATTGCACAAAAAAGAGGGCCGAACAGGGAACTGCTCCCTGCTCGGTCCTCTTTTACTTTCTCATCTTATTTCTTCAGATAACTCTTTGAACTGAATCCGATGTACTCAACACCGTCGATAGTGACTGTGATGTATAACCACTTCACTCCGTTGTATGTGGTGTAATAACCATAGTTATGCACTTCAGTTCCTGCCGGAATGACGCACAATGCTTTCTTGTTGCTTCCTGCATCGTTTCTGCAATACAGCGCATCGGTTGTCTTGTAAGTTCCTGCAAGGCTTCTGTCATAACTCTTTGCATAGCAAGTTGACTTCACGGTCTTTGTGATCGGCTGGTCTTTTGGCTGTGGTTTGGTTGTAGTTGCTGCGGAGCCGTTCAGAATCTTGTTGACCTCTGCCTGAATGACTTCCGGGTCATATCCTGCCGCCTTCAGAGCAGTTGATCTTTCAGGGTCATTTCCCCACTGACCTGCAATGACCTCGTGAGCTACTGTTGAAGTGCTCTTGCCCGGTGTCTGAACCGGATGACTCTGCGCTGCATCGGAATCATACTTCGGAGTGATGAATCCTCTGATATATCTTCCGTTGATGGAGATTGTTCTCTTCTTGACTGCATTTCCATAATTGCCTTCAGTTACAACAAAGTAACCGGATGCCTGATTGACATAGGTTACTGTTCCAACATGGTCAGGAGTTCCGGTGTTGTCTCCGACTCCATTGTCCTGCCAGTCATACAGAACTGCCTCTCCCAGCTTCGGAACGTGTGCGTCGTTCTCTTCCCACACTCCCATCGCTTTCGCTCTCTCGATCAGATAATAGCAACTAATCTCAATCGGCATGATCGGAGTATATTTGAGGGCAACTGCCAGTGCGGACCATGTACACGCACACCACGCCCATCCATATTCCATTTTTGTGTTTCTCGGAAGTGCTCCGGTGAAGCTGTTGTAAATATCAATAATACTCTTGTATGAGCCATCTGCTTCTTTCTTGCCGACCCAACTTTCAACCAGATCGACAACTGCCTGTCTTGAATACATTTTCTTTTCTTCCTTTCCTGAATCTGCCTTTCCGTCTGTGACATACTGCTTTATCCAGCGGACGCAACACTCGTGCCTGCTCTGGAACTTCTTGTCCCCGACCTGATTGTTGTTGCTTGTGTCCTGCTGATCGAGCAGGAGGGATGTGAAGATCGTGTCCGGTGTGTATGGCTTCGATGCTCTGCCGAAGATTCTCTTCACTGGTCGTAGTCCTCCGAGATGTTCGATCTCGCACCACATCATCTGCGCTTTGATGTCGGTCACTCCATACGCTTCTGCGCTCTTGATGTATGTGTTCATCAGTTCAGAGAAGAGTTCGTCCTGACACTTCTTTCCGGCATCCGTTGTGATGATCGCGACCAGAGCCTTCTTCTCCGCTGCGGATGGATTCCATCCGGTTGCCTCCCAGTCAACGGACAGCTTCTTCTCGATTCCTGCCGTGTCTGCCTTTCTGAACGCTGCGGCATCTGCGGCCAGAATCATTTTGCAGAGTCTTCTTCCTTCGTTGCCATAGTTCTGCGCCCATCCGAGAGTGCAGGTCTTCTCGTTTGAAGAGTTCGCTGCCTTGCCTGCATATGCTGCGTAGTTCTGCCCGCCGTAAATCTGACCACCTGATTCCACTCCGCCGATGATCTTTGCCAGTATTTCAAGATGTTCTTTTTTCATATCCTGATACCTCCACAAAAAGAGGCGGATTGCTCCGCCTCCTGTTCCTTGCTGTTCTTACTGCTCATCTTCGCCTTTGATGGCATCCGCTTCCAGAAGCTGTCCTTCTTCGATTCCGACGTTTGCCGCATCGGTCAGACCTTCTCCGATGATGTACGCGATCACGGATGCGCCTGCCATGATGATGGCAGTCACCTGCGTTGCAGTGTTCTCTGCTCCGCCTGTTGCTACGATCATCATAGAGACGAAGGACGCAACTGCTGTCCATAATTTTCTACTTGTCAGTTTCTTCATCCAGTTAATGTTTTTCATGTTTTTTTCCTCCTTGAAATTATACAACTGCTTTGATTGCCTGTTCATTCAGGAAATCTTTCTGTTCATGTTTTACTTTCTGCGCGTATTCGAGAGCTGCGTGCATATCTCCGTTGCAATGAGCATCGGGAATCCTCTGGACGGCTCTGGCCGTTGCCTCTCCCAGTGCCAGAGAAGCGTTGATGCAGTTAATGATGCAGAGTTCGCTCTGCTCTCTGGCTCGCTCTCTTTCGTCAACCTTTGCCTGTCTTGCCTCTCTTTCTTTGCGTTCCTTCTCTGCTCGCTTCTGAATATTCTGCTCGATCAGCCAGAAACAAAAGCCTGTTATTGCTGAAGGAATGCTCGCCGCAATGACGATCGCTGTCATGTCCACCTTTCTCACCTCCTTGTTTTGGTTACTGTACATTCATGTACTGGCAATTCTTGCACGGCTCCTGTCCGGCCGGGATGTGGTAGTCCTGACATTCACCGCATGAGCCAAAAACAGGACACTCCGGTCCCCGGCACTCTTCAAGAGTTCTCCGGCAATGACCGTCATGTCCTGCGTGACTGCACTGGAAATTATTCTTTCGGTGCGTCCTGTTCTTTCTTTGCCTCAATGATCTCCGCCTTCTGGTCTTCGGTAATCCATCCCCTTGTCACCGCATTTTCCAGACCTGTGTCATTCAACCTTCCTGCAAGGTACAGTTTTTTCAGACGATTATACATTCTCTTCACCTCCCAAACTTGCAACGATGAGGTCATCCACAATGCCGCTCAATTCTTCGTTGCTGGCTTTCAGTGCTGCATTCTCATCCTGAAGTGATGCCACCTGTTCCTGAAGAATCTCCATCTCGGTCTTCTCTTCGCCTTCCTGCTCTGCCTTGATTGCTTTTTGCAACCATGCTTCACGGTTCTTCTCGATGGACTCTTCCAGATTCTCTCTGTATTGTGTTTCCAGAGTGTATCTGTCATAGGTGTACACCTGATCTCCCTCTTCTTTCTCGATCGGGCCTTCGATGTTCTCATAGAAAATGACTGTGCAGGTTCTGCCGACCATTTTCGGCAGTGCCTCAATCTCATGCTGCACAAGCGGCTTGATGTTGCTTTCTGTTCTCATTGCTCACTACTCCTTTCAGCAGTTTCAAATTGATAAACGGCTTCACACGTTCCTTCCAGAAGTTCCATGAATCCGAATTGTAAATGAATCCCATGTATGAGATCATACCGGATGCGTTCGTCGGTGAAATGTATGAGATTTTTGAAATCTTCTTCGCCTTATGACTTATCCTGAACATGATGGACTTTCGCAGTGTTGTCCACGCTCCTGCATGGAATTTATACCCTAAGAAGTCCAACGGTCTGTCCTTCAGTGGAAAGACCTGCCAGTTTGCTTTCACCTGCATCTTGACCTTTCTCAACTCATCCGCAATCATTCGGAGTGCTTTGTGTAATCTCCGTTTATTTGAATCAAATAGGACTATATCGTCCACATATCTTGTATGGTGCTTCGCACCTGTTTTCTCTGCGATCATGTGATCTATGTCCTGAAAGAAGAAATTGCAGAACCACGGCGATGTGTAGAGTCCGACCGGAATCCCTACTGCGTCAACTTCTGGAAGCATCCTCGTGTGATCTGCCATAGGTTGCTGATAACTGGCAATCAGTTTGAAAGCAAGGTTCAGGAGCTTCCTGTCCTTGATCTTCTTTTCCAGTTTCTGCCGCAGTGCTTCATGGTTCATTGTCGGATAACAGTGGTGGACATCCAGCTTCAGGACTTTACTTGTCCCGATCGGGTCACTCTTTATCCAGTGTTTAATCATCTTTCGTGCTCCGTCCGTACCTTTACCCGGTACGCATCCGCAGGAGAACTTGTCGGCTCCGTGTTCAACAATCTCTCTGAAGACCTGAACGAACGCATGATGGATGCACTGATCTGGATAGAACCTCGGCACGGCGATGACTCTCTTTTTCTTCTTGATGCCGTCATAGATTTCTCTGATCGTGTATTTTGCCGGAACGAAGGTTTCATTCACGAGCATTTCCTGAATCTTTCTTGCATAACTGTCGATGTCATTCAGGATTCTCTGCACGGACGGCCGATGCGTTTTCCGCTTCGCTGCCCTTTTGATCGCACGTTTGATATTCTCAATATCCGTCACTCTCTCGAACAGATGCCCGATTCTCTTCGTCCATACGATGTTTTTAAGTTTCTGTAAGTGCATTTTGAAATGGTTTCTCCTATCTCTTTGTCAGCCTCATCGGTTTTCCAAGCAAGGTACTAGCCGATGCCATTCACGGCTTTCATTTTTGCCAAGGGGCAAGGACAGAATTTTCATCCTGTTCCGTACCGGAGTACGGAGTGTAAAGTCACGATACATTTATACCAAATATTGAGAAATGTATCTAAATTAACGAGATATTGACAAAGTGGGCGGCCGCCGATGTTCCAGTTCGAATTCCCAGAGCCGTTGTTGCAGTTCCGGTAGAAGGGGCCATCGTTGACACCGTTGTTCACGTTACCCCCGGAAATGACCAGCCGCTCGTGTCTTTACACCCTACAATTTTATTTATTTCCTGTTCTCATTTCAGGCGGCATCCTTCCAGCATGATTTTTCCACTTTACTTTTCCTTTGCTGGAAGGTTTCATGGGGGAGGGAATCCCCCATGTCCCCCTCGAAATGGTTATTTCCGACCAAGAGGGCGGCCGCCGATGTACCAGTACGAAGACCCAGAGCCGCTGTAGCAGTGCCGGCAGAAGGGGCCAACGTTGACACCGTTGTACACGCTACCCCCGGAAAAGACCAGCTCACCGCCTTCGGCGGCCCAGTAATAGTCAGGGAAATACGTTCCCGAAGAACCAGTCGCATCGACGCAGATTTCAATTTCCGGCCATTCAGGGTCATATCCGAACTTCTTCACATATCCGCCTGTCTGTGATGCCTCATAGCCTACTTTGAAGTAATCTCCCTCATATACCTTGTCTGCATAGCTGCTGCGCTTGTTGCAGTAGTAATGCTGAAACTTCTTGATATTGTCACCATCTCTGAACTGCCACATATTTCCGAACCAGTCCTCAATGTACAGAAATCTGACGGCCGTTCTTCCGTCAACACCTTCGACACGACCGTTTGCGGACTGCATCTCGATTGTTGCTCCTGTCTTCTGTACGCAGGACCATATATGATGATCTGTCGTGATGTTTACCGGGTCCCCATCAAAGAAGATGTTTGATGCGCTCTCAATCTCTGCGGAGTCTGTGATCTGTGTCACCGTTCTCTCTGCAAATACGCTCTGGCTTCCTGCTGATGTTCCGATTCCGATTCCCTGACCGACAGTGAATCGTTCCGCCCAACTCTTTGCGATGGTGATGTAATTTGTGTTGTTTTTCGCCTGAAGTGCCACATTTGCTGCGTTATCATATGGCATCTCGGAACGACCTCTTCCGAGGATTGTCTGTGCATTTGTTCCTGCGAACATTACAATGAACAGTGTATCGAGCAGGTGCATCGTCCATACATCATCCAGACACCACTTGTCACCCTTTGCAGTGCATAAGGTTCTGAACTGTGCTCTTGTCTTGTTGTGCAGTGGGAACACTCCTGCTTTTGATTCCAGTTTTGTTCCTTCTGTGTTGAGTGAGCCGTTGAAGATTGGAATGTAAATCTTCTCGCTCTGACGATCTCCGTCAGTAAACGCATGGTCAAGATGACATCTTCCGACAGGTCCTGCTGCCACCCATCTGTATTCCCACTCTACTCCGTCTGAATCTGTCTCGAAGTATCTTGCTGTGTATACCTGCGGCACTTCGAGCATGACATCTCCGTTGCTTCCGTCCCACTGGAAGTCTGCATCACCGAGATATGCGTTCACGCTCATATCCTCTGCCACATTACAAGGTTTCACGGAGTTGTACGGATATACGCTCGCCATGAAGTCGTTCTGTACAGTTCCGTTTCCGACCGCCGCCTTCGCAACCAGTCCGATCGCTGCTCCGACTCTTTCCCATGTTGTCGAAGATGCTCCGACCTTTCTTCTTGCTCCATAGCCGCGCAGGGCATCGCTCTCCACTGCGGTCACTCTTGCTTCCAGTGCTTCGAGATCGCTCTGAAGGGCAAGTGCTCCGGCAGACTTGATGGTCACGGTTGATGCGTTCGCAACTTCAAGATAATAACTCATGTTGATAACACTCGGAACCACTCCGTTGTATGCAGGCATATAGTCGGATGTGCTTGCTGTTGCGATGGAGTACAGAATTTCGCCCTTGTCCGGGTCAGATGCAAACACACCAAACTCTGTGATGTCATATCCTGCTGTCAGTGTGCTGTTCTCCATTGTGATCTTCAGCACCAGTGCTGAATCTGTATTGATAACTTTGTTTGAGATCGGGAATGTCTGCTTCACGGTCTTCAGCGCAGTTCTCTGTGAGATGTCCTCGCTCGAAGTATATGAGCCACTTCCCGACTGTGCCTTTGTGATCTGAATGGCACATTTTCCTGCCTGCGCTTTTGCGAGCAGTGCTTTTCCATCCTTCGTCAGTTTTCCGGGATTCCAAATAAGCATTTATAATTCCTCCTATCGTACTGTTGTACTTGTTTCTTTTACTTCACCATACAGCGCAATGTTCACGCTGCTCTCTTTTGCTTCACTGGCTGTTGTCAGATGATTCAGGACTGTCGTTGTGTTCTCCACATTGGTCACTCCTGCTGCACTCTGGCCTGCTGCCGTTTCAGTCTGTACCTGAATATCATTTCTGACGGTTGTCTCTCCGACCGTCTCTCTGATATATCCGGCCGCATACACTCCGTTCGGAACATCGTAGTCTCCGAGCAGTACGTTCGGAACGATGGAGTCCTGCGTTGAGAACATCCATGTGCAGGCATTCATGCCGGATGGAATATTTCTCTCGACGATGACTCTTCGCACATGAGATCGCACGTTCTTGACCTTCTGCACGAGTCCTGTCAGTTCCTCCATGATGTCTGATGTCATCAATGCTGATGTTACGATGTCGAATGTTCCCGGTGTGTATGGAGGTTCGTCGAAGTCGAACCACTCCACGACCTTTCCACCTCCGAGAACGACATCGACCATCTCTGATACTGCTGCCGGGGTTCCTGCCTTCGTGTACCAGTTCAGAGTGTTCTTGATAATCGCTTTCTTCTGCTCGATCGGCAACATCTGCGAATAGTACATTGCCCTCTGCTCCACTGCAAAATAATCCAGTGTTTTCTCATCCAGCTTGTCGATGTCAGAGAAGCACTTTGTCTTCTCTGCCTTCTCGATCACCATTGCAACTGCCTTTTGAAGTGCGTAACTGATTGCCTGCATCTCTGGTGATTTCTCATCTTTCCACATTTCGGCAATTCCGCCCTCTGACAGTTTAATCATCCTCAATTCCTCCATAGGCCACTTTCTTCGTTGTGACCTTCGCCACGGCTGTCTTCTCAATCTTCCTGAAGACTGGTGCGTTGATCTCCACTCTCTTCGCTCCTGCATCTTCGAGCATACAGATCAGCTTCGACGGATTGATGTCGCGTCCGATCTTTGACCGCTGCCATACGATGTAATTCTCGACGGCAGCATTGACCGCACTCTGAATTGTGTTCGCCTGCGCTGAATCACTCTTGTTGATGTAGTATTTCAGGTCAAGCGCATATTCTACTGTGTCCGGTGCTTTTACGATCACTTTGTCCGTCAGCGGACGGATGTTCTCATTGTACAGATAATCCTGCAATGACCGGATGATGCTCTCGTTCGGGAGTTCTCCATCGTTCATGATGAACTCGATCAGAACCTCCGTCGGATTCTCGCTGTCGATGTATACGTCCGTGATGGATGAGTTGAAAGTCTTCACCCAGTATCTGTATGACTCTTCCGGTCCTGCAACTGAATACTTGCTCGGCGCGATGTAGATTCGCTCTGCAAGGCTGTCATCTGATTCGATGTCAGTTCCTCCTGTTGATTCTTCCACGCTCTCTGCGCTCTGGATGTATGCGATCGGGTCCACAAGCACGTTGATGTCTCCTGCCATCAGTCCATTTCCTGACGTTCCTGCCGTCTGGCAGGTGCAGATCAGTTCGATGCTTTCTTCCCCTGTTGCGATTTCTGCATATTCATTTGTCTCGAAGTACAGTTCGCCATTCGTGACTCTTGTTCCGGCCGGAATTGCGACCGGATGCGGACGCAGGCCAGACAGTGTGAACTTGACTTTCACGACTGCTGCCTTTGCAGGTTCTCGCTTGATTCCTTTCAGTGCGGCCAGATTGTCCATAAACTCGCCGTAACTGTATTTCAGCAGGTCCTGCTTCCCTGCACGATCGACATAGAGCAGTGCCTGATATATCTGAATTGAGCAGGCATACAGAACCAGCGCAGGAGGGTCTGCCCTTCCCAGTGTTGTCGGTGTTCCGGTCAGTGTCTCATATCTCTCCTGATAGTCCGACACCATTTGCCTCTGCACATCGTCCAGTGTGATGTAGTCAATGAAGCTCACCTCTGGCAGATTTTCGATTTCGTCAATCACTTCAGTTCCTCCTCTCTATGTATATTGTCGGTTCAATAGAGCCGTCTCCATTGACCTTGCCTTCCACATTTGCCACTGTAACCTCTGGAATATACTCTTCGAGTTTTTCTTCCAGTTCGATTGCCAGAAGGTTCAGTGCCTCCTGCGGAGGTCTTGAAATGAACTCTCTTTCAAGTCCGAATCCCCTGCTTCCGGGGATTGTTCCAACCATCGACAGGATGAGTGCTTTGATCTGGCTGTCAATGCGCTCTATTCCCTGCGTATCACCTGATACAGACATGATATTGATGGATTTTATGAGTCGTTTTGCCATCTGCTCGCCCTCCTTAATACTCGGAGAATGTCAGCGAGACTTTCGCCTTCACCAGTTGTCCGCTGTTCCATATCTCGTCCCATGTCTCTGATATGGATTCCAGCTTCATCTTCCCGGTTCCGACCTTCTTTCCGCCGATGTACAGATAGTCCACTGTTCCGCTCTCGCAGGCTTTTTCCAGTTTTTCCAGTGTGGCTCTCGGCCGCACACCTCTTTCTGCTGCGAGCACTGCTTCCAGTGTCACGCTTGATGAATCAGGACCTGCAAATTCGCTTTTCGGCTTTCCGTTCACGATGTTGTGTGTGTGCCATCTGGCCGACACTGTTCTCTTAAAATTGTTGAATGTCAGGGTCTTATTGCTGCTCACCTCGAAGGCGATCGTCTTTCCCCAGTTTCCAATCTTTCCCATGTGGCTCCCTCCTTACAGTCTCGCTTCTAAGTTTGAGAGCCGTTGCAGGATGCTTCCGAGCGTTGTTGCTCCGCTTCCATCCTTCAGCGTCATGTTTCCGCCTTTGTACTGGATGTATGCCTCCCCTTTTTTCTCTCCGAGTTCCTTGCGGAAAACTCCTTTTCCACTCACGCTCGGTTTGTTGGCTTCGTTCCAGTATCTTCCCATCACCACTCCGGCCGCGCACCCATTTGACAGGTGCAATACAAGCACCTCTGCTCCGACAGGAGGCATCTTGTACTCGTCCCCCATTGAAAAAACCGGGAGATCGTCCGTCACGGAATCGTCAAGATCAGGATAGGTCACACTTATCATTCCGCTTCCGTAGTCGATGGATGATACTCTTCCGATTCTGATGTTTTTCTCTGCCATGCTTTCTCCTCCCTTCTTTAGTCGAATGTGCCTGAATCAACCCATCCATAAACATTGCTTTTGCTGTCTGTATGAATAAGGTGATACGGATGTGCCTTTCCATTTCCGGCGCAGTTCGGGCCGAGTGTGATCTTCGCCTTTCCTGCTCTGGCACTGTACCCTTTACTTCCGGGCCATGATGAAATATAGTGTGTTCCTCCGTGGAAGTTCACAATGTCCCCGACTTTGTATGACTTTTTCGTGGTTGTCGGCTTCTTCTTTGTCGGAGTCTGTTTCTTCGGTGTGTATGACAGCCTCGTCTGGCACTTGTGCATCTCAACGTTCTGCTTCGTGTTTCCATCCGACACCTCTGTCGTTGACTTATCTACGAAGTATTTTCCGTTTGCTTTTCCCATGCCAGAGATCGTCACGCACACTCCGGCGCATATCTTCGGATTCGGCCAGATTTCTCCTGATAGTGTGGTTGCCTGCTCGTTTGACTGATTCACCGCTGCGGCCGCCTTGTAATATGCGTCGGCTGCGTCGGATGCCGTCTCATTGATCTTCAGGACCCTGCTACCAGATGCCTTCTCTGCCTTCAGTCCGAGAAACACGCTGATCTCTTTGCTGTTTTTTCCTGACTTGTAGGATATTCTCGCCCCTGTATATGTTCCTTCCAGTGCGTCCTCATAGTCCCAGTTGTCATCCACGAATGACTCTCTTTTCAGTGTTGCCACTGATTTTTTCTTCTCCTGTGCCGTCTGATCGTATATGACTATCTTTGAGTTGAACACTTTCATTGACAGTCCATAGCTTTTGCAGACTTCGTACAGAAAAGCCGAATCCGATTTCTCTGACTGCTCAATCGCGCTGATCGTGATTGACGGTCCAGAGTACGAAAGATTCAGCTTGTACCTTTTAGCAATTTCTGTCGCGATCTTCTTGACCGTGACCTTCTTCCATGTCTTCGTCCGCTCCCTGCTCTTGAATGATTCGCTTGCCGGAATCGCCAGTGCTCCGAAGGTTGCCTTCAGCGGTCCTCCGCTGAACTTGATGCTGTCCAGCACGAATTTTCCGCAGTCGAGTTTCAGATGCTTTCCTTCTGCGTTCCAGTTCTGGAACGTGATGTTTCCGCTGATCTTGTCTCCTTTTTTCGGATACCATGCGCCCATCCACTTCATCCCGATGTTATGCAGTGAGATGTCGATGGAATCGCTGTCTCCTGATGCTACGTCCGTATATGAGACGCTTTCCAGAAACTCCTTCAGCTTCGTTGTGACATTTTTTCCATTGAAGGACAAGGACGGAACCGCTTTTCTCGGATTACTCATCTTCTTCCATGTCCTCCGTGTCTGAATAATATTCTTCGTTCTCGTCATTATCTGACCGCCAGAACGGAGCGTCCTCGTCCACCTCTTCCGGCAGATCAGGCACGGTCAGAACCGTACCTGAAGGGAAGATGAGGACATCCAGAAGCGGCCAGTTCGCTTCAATCAGGTCCTTCATGTACTTTTCTTCACCGTACAATTTGTAGGCGATCAGGTCCCATGTATCTCCCTGAATCGTTGTGTATGTGCTCGCCACCGCGATGCCCTCCTTTCTATGCGAACGATGTTCTCTTGTGTTTCTTCATCCACTCTTTCATCAGCTTCTCGAACTCCGCCTGACTCATCCGGTTCGCTTCCACGATGTCCTCCTTGCTCGGTGCTTCGCCCTCGAAGTGGTATGTCGGACTGAACACGAATGTCATCGGCTGTTCATCCTGCTTGTTCTTGCCCTGCTGTCTGTCTCCTGTCAGCGTTCCGATCGTCTCTCCGATGACGGAACTCCTGCTCTGCACCGTTGCTGGTGCTTCAATTTTTCTGACTTCATTGCTGCTTTCAAGAACTGGCTGCGTCATCGACTGTGATGCTGCTTTCTGCACGATTCCGGCCGTGGCTGTCATACCTCTTGCAAGGCCCTCGCCTACGAACTGACCGGACTCAATCATCACTCGCGATGGTGAGTGAATTTTCAGTGCTGAATTGACTGCTGCCGCTGCCGCTGCTGCGATGCTCGATGCTGCGGCCATGACTGCTCCTCGCATGGCATTGATACCAGAGACGAGTCCGCTCATCATGTTGATACCTGCCGAATACAGGCTCACACTTGCGAATGCTGCCCTGATGCCGTTTGCTGCGCTTCTGGCTGCTGCAACTGCCTGATTGCATCCGCTCTGTACTGCTGCCACAAGCTGACTCATTCCTGACCGCACCACCGAAACGATGCTGCTCATTCCGCTCGTCGTGACTGATCTGGCCGTATTGACCGTCGTTGTCGTGATTGTACGAATCTGGTTCAGGGTGATCGTTGTGATTGACTGCATCTGTGTCATTCCTGATCGCACTGCTGTCTGCATCATCATCATTTGAGCCTGCGTTGTTATAGCTGACTGCATCATGTTCGTTCTGACCGTCAGTGACAGTTGTGTCATTCCGGTCTGCATCGCCGTACTTGCTGCCGTTGAGCCTGTCTGAATTGCTGTTCTAAGTGACAGCATCGCCACGGTCACGGTCATCGTTGCCTGCGCCATTCCTGACTGAATAGATACCGTCAGGGACAGCATTGCCGCAGACATGGCTGTACTCCATCCTTGTGTGCTCGTCGCGATTCCGGTCTGAATAGATGTCATTGTTGAATCTATGTTCACGGAAATTTCTGACAGGGCAGTCTGGATGGACGAACCCATCTGCGTCATTTTTTCGGCCGTTCCGGTTGTGAACGACTCCATGATTGACTGCACATTTGTCTGCATTGTGGTCAGCGAAGTCTCGACCAGAGTTGAGGTCTGCGTCAGAGATGTTGACATATTCGTGCCGATTTCTGACCACGCAGTTGTCGTGCTGTTCGACACATCCGACCAGCATTGATTCAATGCTTCTGTGACCGTCTGTGTCAGTTCTGAAATTGTCTGTGTGATAGTCGCAGCACCATTGCTGATTCCGTCTGCCATCGCGTTGATTGTGTCAACGCTGGCATTCGCTGCCGATGCTGTTGCTCCTGACATTCCAGAATCAATTCCTGATGTGATTCCGTTCGTGATCGCGGCTCCTGATGCTGTTGCTGATGCTGTTACACCCGGAAGGTTTCCGTCGATCGTACTGCTCAATGTGCTTGTTGCTGTCTGGCTTAATGCAGAAATCTGTTCCTGCAATCCTGCCGAGCCAGTGGCCACACCTGTTGACATTCCGTTCGTCAGGCTCGTTCCTGCTGCCAGTCCTCCGGCATCCAGTGCGACCTGCTGCGACTGCAACCCGGTCAGAAGGCTGTTCATCGTCTCTGTTCCGGTTCCCTGCGCCGTTGTATTCAGCGTTCCCTGCATACTAACGAGGGAGTTATTCAGAGATGTCATCGCATCCGTTCCTGACTGCCCTGCGGCCGTCTGTACGAGGTACGATGATGCGTCAATTCCTCCTGCCAGTGACGCATTCATGTTCGTTCCGTACTGCGTCAACAGTGATGTATCTATCTGATAGCCGTTCTGTGCTGCGAGTGATGCGTTCTGTGCCGATGCTGTGATGCTCGGTGTGCTTGCATCAATTCCTGCCGCCACACTTTCTCCGGCTGCTGTTCCTGCCTCTTCTCCGTCTCCGGTAAACCATCCGACGAAATCACTCCACAAACCTTTCACGGAGTCCACGAGGCCACCGAAGGCATTTATGATGCCCTCTCCGATTCCTTTTATGAGATCGGCTCCGACCTGAATCCAGTCGGTTGAAAAAATTGCTTCTATGATTGCCGCCGGAATCTGTACGCAAGCCTGACCGATTGTCGGGATTGCCTGAATGAGTCCAGACACGAGCGCAACGATCAACTGGATTCCAGATGACACGATTGTTCCTGCATTTGATGCGATCGCCTGCACGAATGCGATGATTCCCTGAATCGCGGCCTGCAAAATTAAAGGAATCGACTGAACGATTCCCTGCACCAGAGTCTGAATCATGGAAAGTCCGGCCGTGATGATACTCGGCAGTGCCTGTGCAATACCTGACAGTAATCCGACCACTAGCTGAACCCCTGATGCGATGATCTGCGGCAGCATCTGAATCAATCCTGACAGCAATGTCTGAACCATCGAAACGGCTGCCGTCAAAATTGATGGTAAATTCTGTACAATTCCCTGAATCAGACCGAGCACCAGTTGGATTCCGCCCTGCACGATCATCGGCAGTGCCGAAACGAGGCCCTGAAGGAATGTCATCACCACCTGCGTTGCCTGCGAGAGCAACTGCGGCAGAGACGAGAGGATTCCGTTCACCAGATTCAGGATGATCTGGACTCCATCCGTAAAGATGTACTGAAGACCAGATACAATTCCCATCGCAATGCCCTGCACGAGCGTCAATCCTGCTGATACAAGCTGCGGCAGCGATGAGAGCAGTGTGTTTGCTAACTGGAATATGAGATTGACTCCTGCGGTAATGATCTGCGGAGCCTGCTGCGCTATTCCGAGAGCAAGCTGAACGACCATCTGGATTCCCATATTGAGCAGTGTCGGGAGCATGACGGCCAGTCCGTTGATGAGTTGCGTTCCGATCTGCAATGCAGCACTCACAATCGTCGGGAACTGCGATAAAATTCCCTGTGACAAGTTCTGCGTTGCCGTGATTCCTGCCTGAATGATCTCCGGCATCTTGCCGACCATCCCTTGCAGGAACTGTGCCAGAAGCGTTGCTCCTGTTGTGTAAAATTCAGCGATGTACTGCACAATCGCCGTGATGATTGAAGTTGCCAGTGTAGCCGCTGCCGATGTCAGTGCCGGGGCATTGTCAACCAGTCCTCGAAGAAGAGAACTCATGAGCGTTGATGCCATCGTGACAAGCTGTGGTGCGTAGTTTGCTACCTCTGTCACGCAGTCGGCCAGAACATCTCCAAGTGTCTCCGCCATGCCCTGAAAACCGCCGTCTGCGAGCGCATCGGACAGTCTGTAAATCTGATCTGTTCCAAACTGTACGACTTCCCGGAGCGGTCCCTGAAGGTTTTTGTATATCTTGATACCAGTGTCTTCAAGTGCTGACTGGAAGATCGCCAGATCGCCGTTCAGGTTGTCCAGTTTCGTCTGTGCCATCGCTTCAAGCGCACCGTCGCAGTTTTCCAGTTCTTTCGTGAGGTTTTCCCACTCTGTCGAACCATCTTCCAGCGTCGTGTTCAGACCTGACATGAGGTCATTCAGAGCGTCAACGTGCTGCTTTCCACCTATTGCGGCCAGTGCTGCGTTTCGTTCTTCCTCCGTGCATCCGGCCAGTGCCGTGTTCAGTGTTTCAAGCGTTGCCTTTAATCCGATGAACTTTCCTTCCGAGTCGAAGGCAGATATTCCGAGAGACTTCATCATCTCTCCTGCCTGCCCGGTTCCGGTTGTCAGGTTTGCCATGATCGCGTTCAGTGCGTTTCCGGCTTCGCTTCCCTTAATACCTCTGTTCGCGAGTACACCGAGAGCAGTTGCTGACTCGGTTAGTGGCACGTTTAGGTTCGTCATAACACCTCCGACACCCAAATATGCCTCCATCAACTGTTCCGCAGTCTGGTTTGACTTGTTGTTCGCCTTCGCGCAAATATCCAGATACCCGGCCAGATTGTCCACGCTTACTCCGCAGGCCGACATACTGTCCGTTACGAGGTCAGACGTTCGTGCCAGATCGAGTCCGGTTGCCTCCGATAGTCGCAGAACACTCGGCAATGCCGAGATAGAATCATTTACTGACCATCCGGCGAGGGCCATGTATTCGAGTGCGGCAGAACTTTCCGTTGCCGTCTTCGATGTGGTCCTTCCACACTCCATTGCGGCCGCTTCCAGTTTCTTGTATTCCTCTTCCGTGGCTCCTGCCGTTGCTGCTGTCGAGGACATCTGTGCCTCGAACTCTCTTCCGACGTTTACGCTTGCCACTCCGACTGCTCCAATGGCTGCTCCTGCTGCCGTCAGAGACTTTGCTGCAAGCTGTACACTTTTAACTCCGAGTGAGCCTAACCCTTCCAGTCCTTTTTGTGCTCCCTGAAGTGCAGAGTTGAATGACTTTTCAAGCTGACCTGCAATCTTCACTGATACCTTATATTCACTCATGACTTACGCTGGCTCACCTCCTTCATGTCATCGCACAAGTCCAAAAGGTCAAAAAAAGACAGGTCCAGAAAATAATCCAGACCTGTCTTCAGGTTCATTGACAAGACAAGGCATAACTTTCGGAGTTCCGACAGTTCGTCGATTCTTATTCCTCTCCGAAGAAAAAACTTGTGACTCTGTTTTTGACTTTGATTGCATCTCTCGGTGCAAGCTGCTTGTAAAACTCGATCGGGTAATCCGTTGCGGATGCTGCGATGACGAGTGTGTATTCCAGATTCGTCTCCGGCAGCACGGTCACGTTGCCGGAAGTGTTCAGGACCTTGTTCGCCTTAATCATATCGTTTGCGGTCAGGTTTTCCAGACCAGAGAAATCAATCTCGGACACCTTCGCGCCCTCAAAATCATATACCTTTGACAGTTTCATCTTGCTTTCCTCTGCCTGTACTGCTGCCTGCTCTACTGCTTCGTTTTTAACTTCACTCATGATCTTTTATCCTCCTTTTATACCTGACTTCTGATTTTCGCCAGCATATCCTTTCCATTCAGCACGAACTTAAAGTTCAGCTTGTCGAGTTCCAGTGTGGTCTTGTTGTTGATCTGAATCTTGATGTACAGAACTTCCAGTTCGACCTCCGGTTCCATCTTCTTGCCCTTTGTGGCTTTTCCGAGGTTTGTGTTCGTTGCCTTACCTCTCACAACGATCTTGACCGGATAATAGCCAGTTGCTCCGGTTGTCGGGTCCATGCACTGCATAGATGCCCGGAGAGTCAACTGCGGCGGAGTCGTTGTGTCGATGATGCTGAACATATCCTCATAGAGTACAGAGAACGGAATCTTGATCTTGATTGATGCGAACTGGCCAGTGACTGCATCCTCAATCTCTCCGAGCACTCCTGCTCCTTCGAGTGTGTCTGTCAGTGCTTCCAGTTCTCCCAGTTCAATCTCACCGGAAATTCCGATCAGCTTCTTCGCTTTGTCGTTGTACACGTTGTAATGGTTTAATACTTCAGGAATAACAATACCCATGATTATTCACCTCCTCCTGATAATGCGTTCTTTAACATATCCGTGTCATAGGACAGGATGTTGTCAATCTCCTGTGCAGGTGTATATGGTGCGATGCGCTGTCTGAATGTGATCTTTCCTGCCAATGTGTCCGTGATCGGGTTATCACTTGCGAGATACTGCATCTCTGCTCCGGCCCATTTATCCGGTGCATATGCCGCGCATCTGATATTCTCTGAATCAATGATGCTTTCGATCAGCACATGGTTCATCGGGTCATCGACCTTCTCGAAATAGGTCTGAATGAAATTGTTGCCGTGCCAGTTAAACATTCTTCTGACTGCGAGCCAGATGTCTTTTGCATCTCCACTGGAAGGAAATGCACCTGTGTAGTTGCCCCACAGCTTCCATCCATTCATGTTGATTGCTGTTGCTACTCCATAGGTGTTCACTGTGCTTCCCTGATCCTGATCGAGAGTCACTTCTGTTCCGTCTGCCAGACAGGTTCCTGTCACTCCGAGCATTTCATTCGACGGAGACAGGGACGGCACATCGTCATTGCTTGCATCGGTGTATGCGATCAGTGCTGCAACTACGGCAGACATTGCGAACACATAATCTCCAACCTTTACGCACGGCCATGTCGGATAACAGAACGCAGAAGTGAATCCGCTGTCCTCTTTTGTCTTCTTGCAGTCCGTGTATTTTGTTGCCTTCGTTGTGTCCAGATCGACCAGTGCAACTGCCTTGAACACTCCGTTGATGTTCGCCGCCTTTGCGGACATTGCGATTCCGACTTCTGGAATCTGTGACCATCCCGGAGCAGCAATCAATCCCGGAACAACTCCGAGTTTTGGATATACCTGTCTTACTACTTCCAGACCGCTTTCTTTTCCTGTGGATGCGTTATACGCTCCAATGATGTCCGCCTTTGTAATCATGGACGGGTCAAGCACATTTCCTGATACTGTGATAGATGTTGCGGATGCTCCCTTTCCTCCTTCAATCAGATTGACGATCAGGCTTCCGTCAGTGTCGAACTCTGTTGTATAGTCAGTTCCTGCTGTCAGTGTTGCTGATGCAGCTTTCACAACCAGTCCTTTCAGGATGATTCCCTTCGTGCTGATCTTCGCCTGCATCTGGCTCACTGTTGCAGTTGTTTCCGTCAGTGCTTTCTTGTGTTTTGTTGGGTCAAGTACGTTGATATAGACCGCAGGTGACACCTGATAGATGTTATTTGTCGCATACATCATCTGACACAAGGTATAGTTTGCAAAGTCATCCACATATCCCAGTGCGGCCATCGCCTCTGCTGCCGAGTTTGCGAGAATCGGTGTGTTGATTACATCTTCCGGGTTCTGCACCATATTGACCGGAGCAGTTCCCACAACGACCGGAATTGAACAGGAACCAGTGATCGGCGCGGTCAGCGCAGTTGCTTCTTCCTGCACAAAAACTCCATGTTTGCTCATTGTTTATTTTCCTCCTTCTGTTTTATATTCCAGTGCCTTTCTGAACGCACTGAAGATATATCCTTTTCTTTCACGCAGCATCTTCTCTGCAATCGGATATTTGATGACCGGAATGAACAGGTTTCTCATTTCCGGTACGTCTTTGCAGGCTTCTTTTGCTGCTTCAGGAATCTCTGTGTATACTCTGTTCTGGATTCCGATGCCCGGAATCGTAGGTCCCACATACATCAGATTTTCCTGTTTCACCTCTTCGGCTGCTGCCTGTGTTTCAGTCTCTTTTACTGCTTCAGCAGTATCTGTCTTCCTCGGCATAATGCTTCGGTTCCCTCCTTCCTATCTTCGGCACATTGAATGAGATCGCAACTCCTCCGAAGTAGAACGGATATGTGTCTTCGTCCTGAACGGCCCATTCGATGTCCTGCTCCGCTCTGAACTTCTGGTTCAGAAGAGGCTCTGCTGCAAATCTGTCCACCACATCCTGAATCATATTCATGATGTGTCTGTGACCGATATTCTTCTTTGAGTGATCGCATATCCCGAAGTGAATCTCTGTTGCAACCACCCACGGACTATCATCGTCCGCAGTTTTTCCTGTTTCTAATTTCACGAGAGCGTATGGAAAGAACTGCGATTCATCTTCTTCATCATCCGTCACGACTGGAAGGTTCTGTTCATACACATTCACCCCTGTCACGGTTTCCCCTGACGTATTCTCTGTCGTGATTCCCTGAAAAAGTTTCTTCACTTCTTCCACGAGGTCCCTCTGAAGTTCTGCTGCT
Organism: Mediterraneibacter gnavus ATCC 29149; assembly: GCF_008121495.1. Lineage (NCBI taxonomy): Bacteria > Bacillati > Bacillota > Clostridia > Lachnospirales > Lachnospiraceae > Mediterraneibacter > Mediterraneibacter gnavus. The sequence continues at coordinate 366,599 of NZ_CP043051.1, forward strand.
GTCATGGCTTACCCCACAATCTTCTTGATCTCTGCTTCGAGGTTTTTGCGAAGGTCTGACTGTATCGGCTCTTTGAGTGCTCCTGCCATTCCTCTCTCGCCCTGATATATTTTTTCAACCATTTTCGGGACAGAGTTTGAATGAAACACTTTGACCGGGAGCCTGTCTTTTCCTTCTCTCTGCATCACCAGTCCGTTGCGCTTGAACGCTTTTCCACCTTGCGAACTGACCAGTTGCTTTAGACCACCGTTCACGATGTCTGCTGCCGCGGCTGCTCCGCCTTTTTTCGGTCTGCCTGCCCGGTTCTTAAATCGTATGAGTGTCAGAGGCTTTCCATCCGCATCCACCGATGCCGTGAGGTTTCCTGTTGACGCATTTTTGATCTTCATGTGACTATTGAATCCGACCTGCTTTACGGTATAGGCTCCTTTTGCGCTCTGTGCGATGCGTTTCCTTGCCTGCCTTGCAGTCTTGTTCACGGCATTCTTGAATACCTGTGGGGCCTTGCTCTTCATGTCTCCCAGTTTCTTCTCAACCAGTTCCAGTTCTGCCCTGTTTACCTCATAGGTAATCATCCTCTGTTCGCCTCCAACGTGATCGAATAGATTCCATCTTCAGCAATCGCATCGGCCACTCTGTATGATCTCTTGTCCAGACTCACGGCTGTTCCCTGCTTCGGGAGCGGTCCATAATCTTCCGCAGATACATACATGAGCACCTGTTTGACGTATATTCCGTCCATGTGCTGACTGTATCTCTTCTCTCGTTCAATCTGCTCGTTGTTGTCGATCTGCACTGCCATCGGCTTTCCGTTGACTGTGTGTATCTCCGAGAACTCATCCACGTTCAAAAAAGTCTGCTGCACATCCCTCTTTATGATGTCTTTGAAGGTCATGCTTTCTTCTTTCTCGTTGTGGTTCTTGTCGGTTTCTTCGCAGGAGCGGTTTTTCTTTCCGGTGTCTCTGGAATACGTCCGATCAGTCCATCAGTGCCTGCATCGCTCATTCCCGGCATACCTGCAACGGCTGTCACCGGAATTGCCTGCGCTGCCTGTGGTTCTGGCTCGTCTTCCTTCCACATTGCAGTTCCTGCTTTGAGCCACAATTCTGTCATTTCCTGATCGTTCACCGGAAGGCTTTCGCCTGTACTATACTGATGTGCGTGGTACAGTACAGGGCGAAGCGCAATCAGTTCTCTCATGCGTTGATATTGACGAGCACTGATGTTTCTGCTGCCTTTGCCGCTTCTGTTGCGAATCCGGCCGCAGTATTTCCTGATGCAGTTGTTGTCATCTTGCCTGCCGCAGTGACATATACCTCTGCCCCTGCCGTGATCTCGCTGTCATCTTTCTCGAATCGGAACACACCTTTCACATGAAGGCTTCCAGTCTCTCCCGGCTGGATTGTCATGCCTGCCACACCGACTCTCTTTCCGAGAACGATCACGGAATTTGCTTCGATTGCACTGCTTCCTGTGTTCTTGTAGTCAATAGACTCTCCGCGCTGCCAGTATTCTGCTTTACTCATTGCGTTTGCCTCCCTTCTCTTATGCCAGTTCCAGTTTTGTCTCTACTTTGACACCCGGATTCTTCACCATGCCTCTGTAATCCATGACAGAGATACCCCAGTCAAGGAAGATGTCCCACACGAATCCAAGCTGACCCGGTGCTTCCATACGACGAATGTTCGGGATTTCCTGACCGTTCAGGTAATCAACTTCGATTCCGTCGCAGTCTCCGGCTGCTCCGAATAACCACCACGGCATCACGTTACCCATTCCACCGCAGAGTGCATTGATTGTCGGGTCTTCCACGACCTCGATCTGATCTCTGTACTGGTACAGTGGGTTGACTGCCTGTGTATTGTCTGTGGTGTTGATTGTCGGTGAGTTGAACAGTGTGTACATATCAAACTTCATGCCGGAAGGAACGACGATCTGTGCAGGATTGATGATGATTGCTTCTCCGAACTGATCTTTCTGGTTCGCCAGTGCCATAATCATCGTCTGCATTGCTGCCTGTGTCACTCCTGTTCCTGTCTTCAGGAGGTTCTTGTGGTTTGAGCCGAACAGAGCAGTTCCGTCATAGATTGCCGGGTTATTGACAAGAATCTGGAATACCTGCTTGTTGATGGTCTTTCTCGCTGCTGCTGCGTAACGAGCCGGAAGGGATGTCACCAGAGAAATGTCATCGTCGATGAAGGCTTTTCTGGACAGGGTGAACTGTCTTCCGTATGTCTTCAGTTTTCTCTGCGGCAGCTTGTCATCGGTGAATACATCATGCTTCAGCTCGCCATTCTCCGGCACTTCCAGAAACTCTCCGACCGGGCCTGCAACATAATAATTGTCGTGGGTCTTGAAGTCCGGGAGACTTCCTTTCTTCGTGAATCTGTCGAAGGTGACTGCAACCTTCTTGTGTCCCTCTCTGTATGCTTTCTCGATCGTCTGGTCTAAGATTGCCGGGAACGCTGCCTCTGGATTGTAGAACCCTCTGGACAGGAGAGAATACAGTTCGTCGGAGTTTCTTCTGTTCAGTCCTCTCTCGCTTGTTCCGTCCATCTGAAGACACTCGATTGCAAGATCACGCATATGCATACCGATCATCTGTCTCGCTCCGTCTGCCGGGTTCTCGATCTGAAGACCTGCCTTCAGGAGCAGAGAGTCAACTGCTGCTCTTCTGAACTTGTCCTCTGCGCTGTCTCCGACGCTTACTCCGGTGTGAACTGGTGCGGATGCCTGTCTCATGTGCTCGATGACTGCTGCTCTCACCTGCTCCATTGTTGTTCCGTTGTCGATGAACCCTCTGACCTGCTCATTCATTCCGAAATCGCGGCACATCTCCTCGATCTGTCTGATTCTGGCTCTTTCATTCTCGACTGCGCTTCTTGCTCCGTCTCCGTTGCCTTCTCCGCCTTCGTCTCCATTTCCTTCGCCCTCACCTGCTGCCGCGCCTCTGGAACTTCCCTCGCCGCCTGCTGTGGCTCCTGCTCTGTCGAGTGCTTCGATTGAACGCTGCAAGGTGTCAAACTCCGCTCTCTCTTCTGCTGTCATTGCTCTGCTTTCCGCTCTCGCTGCCTGCAAGATTTCGTTCTGCCGAGCCAGCATCTGTTCTCTTGTCATCTGCTTTTTCCTCCTCTTGCGATGTTTTTGTTATACTGTAACTGCCGAGCATAGGTTTCATTCCATGCTGCCGCCTCATCTGCCGTCATCGAACGGCCTACTCCGACCGTAGGGTCTGCTGGAACGCTCACGATGCTGATTTCATACGGAATCCACCGCTTCGCGATCGAGCACGGACCAGTGAAACGTCCATCCATTGACACCTTGTTCGGTGCTACTTCTTCCCAGTCCTCTACCATGTAGCCGACGGACACTCCTTTCAGAGTCCCGGACTTCACTTTCTGATAGATGACTTCGGATTCTGCGTCAGAGTCAAACGTGATCTCTGCATAACCTCTCTGATCTTCAATCCATGCTTTGTTGATTTTCCCGATAACCTTGTCTCTCTTGTGGTTATAGAGAACAACGCCGATTGAATTGAGTCTTGTCAGGTCCGCACATTCCCTTGTGTGGTCCAGAATCTCCTGTCCGAACCAGCGTGTATATGGTGCTTCCGAAGAGAACGAGAGCACGAATGTTCTTTCGTTCCCTTCACCCTCGACTGCTCTGATCTGGCAGTCCACGAGTGCTCTGATGCCTTTATTTCTTTCCTGCTTCTGCTCCGGTTCCTCCCTCGACAGGGGTCTTCTCTTCGCTTCCGCCATCTGTGCCATTGTCATTCTGGCCTGTGCTGTTTTCTTCTTTCTTCTGCACTTTGCCACCGAAAACCACACCTCCTAAATCAATTCCTTTCTTCTGTCCATATTTCAGAACTTCCGCCATATCGTCGATCTGTGTCTGCCAGTCTCGACCGTTCTCTGCCGCAATCTGTTTGAACGTCTTCTGCCCGGTCTGCATCGCCGTCTTTGTTGCATTTGACTCTTTCACCGGGTCAATCCATTTCTTCGGCTGTTTAATCCATTCGTGTTGCAGATACTCCTCTTTTCTTTCCCAAAAGTCTGCAATATCCACCTTTCCTGCCAACACGCAGGAGATCACGAAGGTTTCGTATATCTCATCCAGTACGGCCAGAATCTGTTCTTCCTCTTCTGCGAACGTCAACTCATCCTCAATGGCTCCCTGACGCGCAGATGAATAATTTGTCTCGGACATATCGCGGCTCGTTGCCTCGTATGAAATGCCCTGTCCTGCTCCGACGAGACGCTGTTGCAGCTTCACGAATGAAGTGGCATCTGCTGCCTGTCCTGTCGGGTTTACGACCTGCACCTCATCTCCTGCATTCAGTTCTTTAATCATGCCCGGAGTCAGGGTCTTTCCGTCATAATTCGCCTTGTCCTGCGATGCTCCGACGTTTCTTCCGATGCCAGACACCGGAAGAGCCTTCTTGATGAACACTGACAGGCAGGCGGCAATTCTCTCTTTGACTGATACCGCTGTGATGAACTCATTGACATCTCGAATCCTTGTCACTGTCGGACTCATGTCTGACATCTCTCTGATCTGACTCGGACGTTTCTTCGTGTAGTAGAAGATGACATCCGATGCCTTCAGATACACCGGATTCCCGATTGTATATCCGTCGATCTGGTACTGCCTTATCCAATACCCGACCGGGCGATTGTAGGTATTGTATTCAATGCCGCCGACCACACGATTTCCGTTTTTCTCCGGCATAACGTGCATTGAGTCCAGTTCATCCACTTCGAGCATCTGAAGTGAAAACGGCAGGATTCCGTCTCGTGTGTATCTCTTCACGAACAGGATTCCTCCGTCCACTTTCTTTCTCACGACGGCCATTCGCAGAATCTGGTTCAGGCTCTGCTGTCCTGTCACATCGCAGTTTCTGGCCTTGCACCAGATTTTCCACAATCGTTCTAGTTCCTTGTTGACCACGTTCTTCTTCGTCATTGATCGAAGCTGAAATCCGGTTCCGACAACGTTTCTCTTGTATGCTCCAAGCACGGAGTTCATCACATCAGAGTTCCGTTCAAGGTCCCTTGCTCGTGCTCGCACATACTCTCGGTTCCCTCTGTCGGTTGCCTCTGCCGAATAGTTTGCAACTCTCCACCCGGCATTCAGCCTTGCGTCGTTTCCTGCATCATAGTTCCGCAGTTCGTTTCTCCATGCCACTCTTCGTGCGCCCCATTCAGGAGACACGAATGAGATTGCTGCATCTAACCAGTTCACCGTTCTCACCTCCCATCAAAGAAGGCAACGTATGTATCATCCAGAAGTCCAGATGCCTCCTGCGCGTTCACTTCTGCCTGAAGTTCCTTCTGCATCTGTCGCAGAAGTGACAGGTCTGCTCTGGTCAGTTTTCGGCTTCCGATCTGGTATGACTGGCCTCCGATCAGGACCGTTCGGATTGCTGTGTTGACTTGCTTTAGCAACTCTTCGGTGTTCATTTGTTCCATTTCTTCCATCGACTTTCCTCCTATACCCAGTTTTCATTTGCTTTTATCCACGCTTCTTCAGGAGCATACTGTTTTTCCTCCTGCTGCGGCTGTTCTTGTTCTTCCTCACTGTCCAAGTGCATCGAACGAACTCCTCTGATGTCTGCCGCTGCCAGCGCGTACACTTCTGCGTCGAGGTAATGGTTGTCGATGTGAGAACGCTTCGGAACCCATTTCTGAATCGTTTTCTTGCCCGACTTCGTGTTGATCTTATGCTCCGCAGTCACCTGTTCTGCGTATTCAGTATCGCATCCCTCATATACCATCCATGAGCCTCGACCGTTTGGTTTTTTCATTCTGGCCGCGATCATGTCCTTGTACTTGTCACCATCAACGAGCACCAGATTCATTCCGTGTGCTGCGCTTGTCGGTTTATTGATTTTCGACATCTTGAAATGCGACATCATGGGATTGTTCGAGCCTTTGACTGGCAAGGCCCAGTCTGAATTGTTCGCGCAGAAGTCATATGTTCCGTCCGAATCATATCCAGAGTCAATCAGGCACAAGCACACGACCAGTTTCTGACCGTCTTCTCGCTCATATGCCAGATTCATCACTCTTTCAATGTCCGCAAAAGACATTGCCTGTCCATGCGCGATATTTTGCGATGTGATGTGATCTCCCCATGCTCTTATGGTCCAATACAAGCACGTTTCCTGCACATCGACACCACCAGTCAGCATCCTCGCCCATCCCGGCACTGCAAGTTCTGGCAGATCAGTCTGCCTTTCGGCCACTGTGTCTGCTGTTGTCTTCAGTTTCGTGTCCTCCCACGGCTCCGCCAGCCACGAGTTGACGAAGTTTTGCAGTTTCTCCGGGTCATCTTTTGAGTCAAGGAACTCTTTCACAATCTCCGCCCATGACAGGAATCGTGAATACAGAGCATTGAGCCAGTATGACACCTTTCTCGGCTTTCCGATGCAGGTTCCTTTCACATCTCTCCACTCGCCCTGCCGAAGCATCTTGATCTTGTCCTTGTCGGTGATCTCGCATCCGCACTCCTGGCACACATAGACGGCCTCTTTTGCCCTCTCTGCGTTTGTCATCCCTTCTCCGCTCGGAAAATGAATCTGTTTGAACGCGAACGTGATATACTCTCCGCAGTGCGGACACGGCATGAAATAATGCCTCTGCTCGTCTGCATCTTCGTGAATCTGCCAGACATAGTTCGTCTTCAGCGTCGGTGTTGAGCAAGTGTATATCTTCTTGCTATATGTGAATGTTCTGGTTCTCTCCTTCGCCAGATTGTATGGCGATGCCTCTTTCTTCGATGCACCGTCCATCTTGTCGATCTCATCGAAAAACAGATACTTGATTGACTTTGATGCCAGCTTTCCGGGAGAGCCGGAACCTCGAAGGTATATCTTCATCCCTCGGAACTTCAGGTTCAGTTCCTTCGATGAGTGCTCATAGAATCGCTCCTTGATCTCTGGTGTCTTCGTCAGAGACGGCTTGATTCTGTCGTTTGAGGTGTCCTTCGCCAGATCATCGCTCGGATATACGATCATAGTCGGTGATGGACTGTCCATGATAATCCATCCGAGCATATTGAGCATCGCTTCCGTTCCGCCGACCTGTGTCGGCTTGCAGAAGTTGATCTCCTGAATGTAGGGGTCATTGAACGCATCCATGATTCCGACCAGATACGGAGTGATGTCATTCGACCACTGGCCGGAGAAGTTGCTGGACTCATCCAGTATTCTGTATTTTTCCGCCCACTGTGAAACGGTCAGCTTTTCCGGTTTCTTCAGTGTGGCTTTAATTGTGTTTACAAATAAATTTCTCGTCCGTTGCCGGGAACGCTGTCGTTCAGACGATGACAAACTCTTTCACCCCTTTACTCGCTTTCGTCCTCGTCCTCTTCCTCGTCCATCTCTTCCAGTATCTGTGATGTGGTATCTTTGTCTATTTTCAATGGGTCATACTCTGATAATTCCTCCAATGTTTGAAAAATCTCTCTTTCCAGAATGTCCAGAATGACATTCACATCATCCTCTGACACGATCAGAGGTGCGACCTTCTGCGGAACGGACAAAAGCCTGTTCTTGAAATTCACAAGCATATCCGTCAGAAACTCCTCCACATCGTCTGCCTCATGAAGCTCTCTTTTCAGCTTCCGCAGTTTCAGGATGGAGATTTTCTTCTTGATCTGCTCGTGCTCGGCCTGTTCCTTTTCTTTGTTGTAGCCTGTACCCTGCTGCACTTCCGCTTCCAGCTTGTAATTGATGTATTCAGGGACGCATTTTTCCAAAACATAGTTTTTTTGTTTCTTTTCACTCGACAAACCCTTTGAAAACAAGCCGAACTCGTTCTTTAATTGCCGGACACGACGGTCTGTGATGCCTAAAATGGCGGCGAGTTCTTTCTGATTTACATCCATTTTCTGATTTTCACCTCCATTTCAGCGGCAAAAGAGGAAGGAAGTGCCGTATTTTTTTTGACTTTACAGGCAAAAATACCGGACCTTCCGCGCCCCGCATTCGTGGCCCCCTGCGGAAGTACCTTGCGCCCTGCCGCCATCGTTGCATCAGTCGCAGGACACAAAAACAGGGAGATCACCTCGTCAGTGTCTCCCTGTGCTCTCGCTCTTGTACTATGTGGCGCGGTCACGTTGCTTCGCTCTCACTCGTCCGCTTGTCCATGCTACCATCATAGCACACTTGAATGTCTCATTGTGTCTCGTGTTTCTCTCTGCCCTGCCTGCTCCCTGTCGTGTCTGTCCACTCTACTCCTCCTGTGTGTCCTTGCCGCCCTCTCGTGCCTCCTGCTGCCGCCTCCGTCTCCTCTGCTGTCTCTGCTCTCCTGTCCTTCTGTACTGGCTCTCACTGCCTCCGTGCGCTCCACTGCCTGTCCTCTGCCTCTGACTCCTCTTGTCTGCCCTGCTATGTATGTACTGCTGCCGATGCTCCTGCTCTGATCTCCTGCGTGTCAGAGTCTGACACCTGCAACTGCTCCGGCTCTCTTGTCTGCTCCCTATCTGACTGCCCGATATTTCCAGAAAAGAAAACGGCAACGAATACCCCACCTTATTTTTTCGTGGTTCTCCGCTGCCGTGAGATGGATGTGTTGTGACCTGCTCCATGCAGATGCGATGAAGGCGGCTCCTGCTGCCGTTCGTTCATCATGTCCTTTGTGTCTTCATTCCCTTCTTCTTTCTGCGATCAATTCTGTCCGCATTGCTAACCGCTTTTACTTTCTGATTTTCCTGAAAATATTTTCCAGATTTATTTCCCGACTCAATATCCCCACTTTGTTTTTCAGGGGATTTCTTCAGCATCTTCCATTCCTTGTCCAGTTTCCAGTCCGTGTATGCTTCCTCGTTCTCTTCGATCATGCGCTCGATGCGTCCCTTGTTCAGCAGCATCTCAATCGCCTTGTTGTATCTCTTGTTGCACTGGCTCCGTGACATCGGGATGCTCTCCTGAATATCCTTCCATGGCTTCATGTCGATGTGTCGCAGTTCGCAGATTTCTCTTTCCAGACTATCCTGCGGCAGATAATCCAGAATGTCTATCACGCGAACGATTGCCTTCTCCACTTCTTCCTTCTGCGTGTAGATTCTCTCCTCGATGTCTGACATCTTCAGGATGATGCTTGCTGCTCCATTGCCTTCTCCCGAAGAAGATCGCGGCAGTGGCCTATATCCGACACCGCCAATCGGAGCGTCCCTCTCCTCTGCAATCCTGACCAGCCTCTCGTCAAGTTGCTTCTTTCTCTTCTCTGCCCGGTAAATCTGGCCGAGCATCCATTTCAGAATCTCCGCCTTCTCGTTGTTTGTTGCATCCATCTCTTTTACCTCCTGTTTGCTTCACTCTTTCTTTGCCGCCTTTTCTGACGCTTTTCTTCTTTCCTTGCCTGCATTTCCCTGATTGCCTGAATCTGTTCTTCGTCTGCCCTTTTCTGCTTCTCTGTGTACTCTCTTCTTGTCCTGCCGTCCTTTAGCTGATAATTGAAGTACAGGGTCATCCCGACGATGTACAGTGCCAGTGCTGCGACTGCCAGAAGAATCAGAATGAGCACTCCCCAGCACACTGCTTTTATCACGCTTCTTTTCCTCCTTCCGTTTCTTCTCCCTCTGTTTCTCCTCATGCGTCAGATGCCCGACAGCACAACTCGCCGTCGGGTCTGAATATCCTTCATGATTCTTTCCTGTTCTCACTCCTTCTCCTCCTCTGGTTCCGTTCTGCTCGCAGTAACTGCTGCCGTCTCACCATCGGAATCCCTTTTCGTCTCCGGCCGTTGTTGGTCATAAGTATTTTCATGAGTCTCTGTGCTTTGACGAGTTCAGTTGTGATAATCCTGCTGCTGTCAATGATGTTCTGCTCCAACTGCTCCGCCGTCCATCCGGTTTGCTGTTCCAGTTCCTGAACTGTCATTCCTAGTGCTTCCGCCCATCTCTGAACGAACGGAGTGTCTGACTCTTCTTTCGCCTCTGCTGCAACCTCTGCCTGCAACTCCATTCTTTCGCGTACCTGTTCGGTTGCTTCTTCCAGTGATGCAGATGTCTCTGTTGTGACCTTCAGGATTGCTTCTGCCACTTCTTCGTGTGGCTTCCCTGTCATCTCTGCGATCTGCTTTGAACCTGCCTCGAATCTTTGCAGACGCTCCATTTCTGCCTGTGAGGTGACGATCGGGGCCACGAGTGCCGATTTCTTTTCCATCTCCTCGATTTCCCTGTCCATTTTCTTTGCCCTCTCGATGTCTTCCTCTGTTGCGATCATCGGTGTCAGAACAGGAGTCTCCTCTGTCTTCTTTCCTGTGATTTTCTCTTTAATCCACTTTGCTGCGTCTCTCAATCTCATCTCTTCACCTTCTTTCTCGCCCTTTAGTTGAAAGGCGGTAACTCTTCGCCGTCTGGAATGTTCATGAATCCATCATCACCTGTCATTCCGTACTGATCGTCGTTCCGGTTCTGGTTCTGTTCTGCTGCCGCCTTGCTTTCTGCGAACTCAATGTCACTGACATAGATTTCTGTGGTGTACACCTTTCTTCCTTCCCGGTTCGTGTAGCTTCCTGTTCTGATTTCTCCCTCGACGATCACCTTTGTTCCCTTGTGCGTGTATTTCTCCACAAACTCCGCCTTCTTCCCGAAGGCAACGCACGGAATGAAGTCTGCGTTCTGTTGATTCCCCTGTCTCTGTCCTCTTCTGTCCACGGCGAGCGTAAATCTTCCCACCGCTGTCTGCTCCGGTCCATTTGAATACCGGATTTCCGGGTCCCTTGTCATGCGGCCCATCAAAATTGCTTTGTTCATCATCTTCTCCTTGCTATTTTCTTGAAAAACTCGCTGATGTCATTGATTGCCATTTTCAACACGGTCATAATCGTGACCAGAACGATGATTCCGATCACGATTGCAACTCCTAACATGAACAGGCCAACCACTGCCGACACGCTTGCTCTTGCGATGTCCTCCATCAGTAGTGCCAGCTTGTGCATCTCATTCCCTCCTCTCCATTAGCTTTTTCAGCAGTTGTTCGTGCATTGCTTTATATGCAGAGCACTCCGCCTCTGATCGGATTGTGCTCTCCTGCTGCTTTTTCAGTTCTTCTCGAAGCATCTGGTTCTCTTCGGCCATTTTCTCCGATTCTTCCTTGCTTCTGTCCTTCACGCTGCTCTGAATCTGCTGTTCAGATTTCCGCGAGGCCCCCCCCGATTGATTTTCGGCTCCTGCCAGTTTGATTCCGAGTCCGATCAGGAGTGCAATGTCAATCTGCTCCATTTCCTTCTCTGATGCCTTACCGACGAAGTTGTTGATTCTCTCCACAGACACCGGAGTCGGCTGTTCGCATAATGCCTCTGACTTTCTTCCGGTGCTCCTGATCGTAACGTGCGTCGGAAGGTCTTTCTTCGGTGCTGATGTCAGGAAAACCACTTCGAGCACATCACTGTGCTTGTTGTTCGCATCGCAGGAGACGATCACCGCAGGTCTGTCCTTTTTCATCTCACTTCCGACGTGTTCCTTGCTTGCGTTGTTGATGTAATAGATTTCGCCTCTTCTGTACTGCTGCTCTGTCTCTGTTTCTTTGAATCCGTTTAATAATGCCATGTCAATTCCTCCCTTTAGTTCGTCAGGTTGTTTTTCCCTGACGGAAGCAACAATTTTAACAGTTTCTCTTCCTTCTCGTTCTGCTCTTGTGCGCCTTTAAGCATCGCCGCCATGTAACTGGTTGTCAGTTGCAGTGACAGGCCGATGTCTCCGCCTGTCTGCTTCATAAATTGCTGAAATGCCATGAAGTGCATCTTCACTGCCTGTTCCATTGCTTCCAGCATCTCCTCGTCATTCATTTTCTTCGCCATTGTTTTCCTGCTCCTCTCTGTATGGCTCCGGTAATGGCTGCCATGCGATAATTCTCAAATCTTTCCAACCGCACGAACCATTCACGAACCCTGACCACGCACCTAGCCATGTGTGTCCGATGCCTGCCATCTGGAAGAGTCTCTGATACTCTCCGAATCGGAAATATTCAAACCACACGAGCACATCTTCGTCATTCTCCGGCATCCGATCTTCCGCCCGAATCCATCCGCCTCTGTATTCCGGTGCTGTCTCGATCTCTTTTCCATCTTCTCCGAACCGTTCCTTGCCTATCCGGTTGTACTCATCGAATATCCTCTGGAACTCCTCGTCCCATCTTTCTCCGTGGCCTGCTCCCTCGCCTGCTGCCACATGAGCCAGTTCATGTGCGAATATCTCCGTCGCGTCCATGATGTTCAGTTCTGCGCTGATTGCGATGACTGGTGTCTCTCCTTTGTTGAACTGCGTGAACCCGAACACTTGGTTTCCTTCATCGTCTTTTATGCTCGGTTCAATGCAGGCTTTGTATTTCTTGTCTGGATAGAGACTCCGAAAAGCCTCATCCAGAATCGCGAATGGTGAATTTATAAAAATCATGTTTTCCTCCTTATGCTCCGTACTGCATAGCAGGCTGATCTGCATACTCTGCTGCATCTGCTCCTGCCTCTTTCAGAATCTCCTGCTGCCGGATGCCTACGACACAATATCCGTCTTCCAGTGCTGATGATGTTCCTGCATCGTCCATGCAGACGATTTCCAGTGCCAGTTCTCTTCCGGTTGCTCTGCCCTGCATAAATTCAAGCGCGCTCACGATCATTCCGGTTCTGATCTTGTCATTTTTCAGAATCAGGTATGGTCTTCTTCCAGCGATCACATCCTCGAAGGTGTCCGTGGAGAGTCTGATGTACTCCTTTTCCTCCCTGCTATCAGATGGGAGATTGTTCATCTTCTCTTCCTGCTCCTGCTCGCGCAGCTTTCTGGCTGTTTCTCTGTCGATAGCTGCCTGCTCCTCATCGTACCTCTGCTCGTCTGTTTTCTCCGCCTCTGCCTTGTTGACATACTGATCGCAGTTCTCGCAGGTTCCTGTCTTCACGTTACAATCTGCGTATCTCTTGCATGAGTAGCACAATGATGTGATGCTCTCTGGATGCGCCTGCTCCCACTCTTCCTCATGCTCCTGTTCTTCTTCCTGATCGGACTCTTCTTCGTCCTCCGGTTCCTCATAGTCCTTCGGATATTCCATCTGTCCCGGTAACGTGTCAGACTCTGACATCTCTTCCGGTTCTGTCCGCTTCGCTTCTCTGACCTCTTTCCATGTCGGGGCCTCACCCTCTTCATGTGCCTTCAGCATCTCCTCCTGATCTTCTTTCGGCATTCCAGAGAGTTCATATGCAGCAGAGAACGTCAGCTTGCCTTCTTTCAACTGCTCCACGAACTCCGGCAACAAATTGCTGTTGATTCCATCAATCTGTGCCACCTTCGTTCCTGACAGTTTCATAATGTTCGCCACAACATCTCTGATCTTCTTTCCATCCAGTTTCATTCCCTGAAGTGTCAGTCCGTGCTCTTTCATGTACTGCAAGGACTCTTTCAGCTTCTGTGCTTCTTCAAGCTGATCTTTGATGTTCTTCGTTCTGTATGAGTTCGCAACGATGATCTGCACCATCTCCTCGTGTTCTTCGGCAGGTGTCAGAATCTGACACGTTGCCACCTCGAACTCTGAATACCCTTTTTCGAGCAGAAGGTTCAATGCTCTCCATCTCATTTCACCAGAGATGATTCTGTACTCTCCTTTCTCGCAAGGGTCATATGTAACTGCCATATTCTCAATCAGTCCCACGGCGAGAATGAGGTTCGACAACTCCTCAATATCCTGTCTGGAATAAAAGTTCATGTCATTGCTGTACATCTTTTTCACGCTGATGTCTCTGGTTCTGAACCGTGCCTTCGGTCTTTCTTCTGCTGCCGCTTTGCTGTTCCGGTTGATTGCGTCCATGACGCTCCATCCTGCTGCCATCACTTATCCTCCTTCGTCTCTGTATCTGATGACTTATTCACAATATCCACATTTTCTGCCGGGATAACTACTCTTTCAGTACCACCTGAATCTGTTTCAGCTCCTTCATACTTGCTTTCGCAATGTCCAGATGCTCGTCCGATGCTTCCTCGTCGATGTATTCCTGAATCAGTTCTTTCAGTTCCTCCGGGTCAATCACGATCTTCAGGTGCTTCACCATTGCTTCTCTGACCAGCTTTGAGCACTGCTTGTCTGTCAGGTTCCTGTCGTTGTCAATCTCCTTCAGTGCTTTGTCATATGCTTCTGTATCGAATCCGTAGCAATTCATCAGTTTCTTTACAAACCAATCGCTCCGTTTCTTCTCCGTCTCTGCTTCTTCCGCCTTCGCTCTTAACTCATCCAGCGTGTCCAGACTAATCGTTGCCGTTCCTTCCATGCCGTCTGCCTCCTTTCTGCTGTTGCTTGATTCTTCGTCTGATCTTGTTCTTCCATTTCTTCCTTGTCCGTTTCTTTCTTGCGTGTCTTGCGAGGTTTCTCCATTTCTTCGGGATGTCATCCTCTTCTGCCGCTCTATACAGGCCAAGAGGGAGCACCATCGGAGGCCAGCGGTCCGCATAGGCCAGACCGCCGTTCACCATCATTCCTGGCATTCCTGCCATGCTGCCTCCTCCGCTGAACCATCCTCCGAACATCATCCTTTATCCCTCCATGTCTTTCAGCAACTCTTCTGCTACTTCTCTGTAATCCTTTGCGACGATTCCGCTCTTTGAGAACTTCGGCAGAGGTACGCGCTCCATTGTTGCCTTCTCTGCCACGATCGAGCGTCTGATTGCCGTCTGGAAGCAATCCTGACCGGATGACGCTTTCAACCACTCCTCAACCTGAAGACTTGTCATGTTCTTCTGACGCATCGTCATGAGCAGCTTCATCCTGATGTCTGGATTGAATCCTCGCAGGTCTTCCAACTGCTCCTCCATGTTCACGATCGCCTCGATCTCGAACCCTCCGACCTTCACCGGAAGAATCACGAGGTCTGCTGCCACCAGAACATTCGTCACTGTCATGTCCATCAGGAGTCCGCAGTCTACGATGCAATAATCGTATCTGTCCTGAATCTCCTCCATCGCCATCTTGAAGCGGAGAATCTGGTTGTCCTGTTCCAAGAGGAGCAGCGTCATGTTCGTTCTCATCAGGAATCCGTTCGCCGGAATGATGCTGATGTTCTGGTATGGTGTCTCGTCAATCAACTGCTCTGTGCTATATGTACCACCGATCGCCCGGTGCTTTTCTAATAACTCCGACATTCCGATGCCCTGCGGCTCGAATCTGCCGTACAACATTGAGATGTTCCCCTGCTGATCTGCGTCAGCAATGAGCACTCTCTTTCCGTGTTCTACTCCGAGGATGTATGCCAGCGATGATGCTGTCATCGTCTTTCCGACTCCGCCCTTCTGTGTCATAACTGCAATAATTTTCATGATGTGTGTCCTCCTGTTATCAATTTCAATTTTCTTCGCAAGCATTCTGCGTGTTCATTCGTCACGATATACTCTCCGCACTCCTGCCTCCACATATCTTTGTGTCTTGTGTCTCCGTCGTACCATCTGCACTCATCGCAGACGAAGCAAGGTTCTTTTGCTTCTCCGGTACAGTTGTCTATCGTTTCCACGTTGTTCGCACAATGGTTGCAGAGGCATCTTCCGCACGGAAAAGCGCAATCACTTCGTCTCATGCTGTTCTGTATCTCGCATTTTCGTCTTCCCGGCTCCTCGCCCAGCTTTCCAGTTCATCAATCGCTCTCTTGTAGCAAGCAACGTCATCGTCCTCTTCGACTTTGATGATCTGCTTCCGATCGGGACCGTCTCCCTGATAAATCTTGATGAATCCGGGCCTGTTCATGGAGAATTTGCTGTGAACACGCAAGTTGTATCTTCTCCCGATAGGTCTGTACGCCTCATAGAACTTTCTGACTACTGCTGCATATTCATCCATGCTCCTGTCCTCACTTTTTCTTCAGTGGCGAGATTGTGCCTTCTTTCCAGACACTGTTGTTCGGTTCTTTCATCCACTGTGGAGACAATAACTCGCAATACTCTCGCAGCACCTCCACCGCATCCTCTGATGTGTAACAGGTTGCGACGTAGTGTCCGACTGCTGCCATGTCAGTCAGGAACTCTTTCTGCGACTTCTGGTGCTTTCCGTCTCCGAACTTCATCTCGATGTACAATCCGCAGTAAATTCCTTTCGGGTACGGCAGGCAGAGATCAGAGACACCTGCCTTCACTCCCATCTGCTTCAGTTTGACCGCCTCTGCCTTGTTTCTGCTGCCTCCGTTCGGAATGTGATGCAGCCACTTCAATTCCGGGTACTGTCTCTCGTTCCAAGCCGCCCACGATGCCACGTTGATCTGCTCCGTGTCCTCGCTTCGCTTTGCATATCTCAAATTCATTCCTGCTCTGCCTCTCTTTCATCCTGTACTGCTGCCGCTATCTCTTTCTCATTCAGATCGGACTCGTTGCTGATCTCAATGCAGAAGATCGGCTGCCCTCCGTCCGTGATTCCGAACATCTCTCCGTCATACTTCTTCCGTTCCTTCGGATTCGCCGCAATGACCACCACTTCGGATTCTGCATCGAACCCCTGAAGGTACTCAATCAACTCTTTCGTCTTCATCTCTTCTTCCCTCCTGTCAGGAGTTCCATGTCCTGAAGAACATCTCCGGTCACTCCCATTCGCTTCATCCGATCAAAAACTGTCTCTTTCTTCAGACCCAGCTTCCAGAGAAGCCAGTCTTTCAGACCTTCCTTGTCGGTATAGTATCTTGTCCAGATTCCTTTCCGGTCCCTGATGACCATTCTGGCCGTCTCTCTGCTGATGCGTTTATACTCTTCCTGTTCCGGTGAGAATCCCTTGCGCTTCAGTTCTGCAAGCACGGTATTGATGCAGTATGCCTCAACCTTCCCGATTCCTGCTGCGTTCAAGATGCTCGCCTTCGCATCTTTCAATGCGGTCTGTGCAGCTTTTTCGCTCTTTCTCTTCATCGCTTCGTATGTGATCGGCTCTGGTGTCAGGTGCTTCGCCGCATCCGCTTTCAACACATATCCTTCTTTCACTGCTTTTTCTCCTTTGCTTCCTTCGTCTCCTGTTTCAGTTCCTGCGCCCTTTCCAGAATGGCTCTG
The DNA here is from genome assembly GCF_008121495.1 of Mediterraneibacter gnavus ATCC 29149. Taxonomy (NCBI): domain Bacteria; kingdom Bacillati; phylum Bacillota; class Clostridia; order Lachnospirales; family Lachnospiraceae; genus Mediterraneibacter; species Mediterraneibacter gnavus. The sequence goes on from NZ_CP043051.1 coordinate 383,603, forward strand.
TTGTATTCGTACTCATGCACCCCATAGGCCCATAGATTTTTCTGTGCTCCCCGGAGTCCGTAGTTATACGCGGCCAGAACGTCATATGGCAACTGCTCCGCCGGAACGGTTCCCTTCAGCTTCTCCTGAAGTTCTGACAGGATGTCCACCCCGACTCTCACGTTCTGGAATGGCTGCGTCAGGTCTGTGCAGTTCAGTTCCTTCATGCGCTCCTGCTGCCATTTCTCTGCGATCTGCATGAGTCCGACAGGTGCTCCGCCGTCTCCGGCAGCGTTCCACACGCACTTGCTCTCCCTTTCAATCAGGGCGAACACCATCTCATAATCCACATCGTTCTGCTCGCAGATGATGTATGTGTACACCTGCATGATGACAGGGAACTGACCGCCTGCTTTCTTGCACTCTTCAGTTATTTCGTGATAGTAGAATCCTTCCACCTGATCTCCGCTCCAATCCTGCGACATCGTGTTGTATGGATATTCATACTGACCATAGATGTCGCAACCATATTCCTGCTGCATCCGCAGTTCCTGTCTGGTCTGTTCTTCCTTCGCTGCCATCACCTGTGCATTGATCTCTTTCTCTCTTCCGCACCTTGCGATGCTCACCGCAACTCCGGTCAGGAGCACGACTGTTGCCACTCTCTTCCAGTTAATCCCTCTTGCGAGTGCTCTTGCGATTCTGACCGCCTTTCTTCGCCTTGCTCTTCTTCGTCTTCTCACTCTTCTTCCCTCCTTTCTCCTCCTGCTGTTTTCTCATTCGAGCATATATGTAATACTGGCCGTTCCACTTGTTGTACTTGATCACTGATTCCGTGTACTCATAACCCTCTGATGCGTACCACTTGTTCAGATGCTCCTGCACTGGAAGTATACCGTTGACCATCTTGTCCACATGGCTCTGCTTTGTCTTGTAATGATTCTTGTGTTCATCCGGTTTCTTCAGGTTCTTCGATGGAGTCCAGATTTTTTGATATTTTCCTTCTTCAGAGTCCTTCCCCTTGCCCTTCGGCTTTGACACATATTTCGCCATCCCCACGAGGCCGTTTTCGTCTTTCTGAAGGCGGCGAACCTGATTCCTCTTTCCGTATGTCCAGAGACTTTCCACTGTGTCCATGTCCATGTCTCCGTCGAGTACGATGTGATGATGCCATCTGCCTTTGTCTCCTTGCTCCGTAACATACACATACCGAGCGTTCGGAAGACCTCTCTTCTTTCTCTGGTAGTTCAGGCGGCGGATGTAGTTCTGCATATGGCTCTTCGCCACTTTCATGCTTGCAGGTGTGTACTCTGCTGAATAGGTGAACGTGGCCCATATGTCTCTGTCACCAAAGTTCTCATTGATGACCCTCTCACACTGCTTCCTGCTGTTCTTCTCATTCAGGTTCCTCTGTGCCTGTCTATCCTTCTTCCTTCTGCCCTCCTCTGGAATCTCTTCGACTCTCTTTCTGGTGAACTCTGGATATATCTCGACTTCCAACTGCTCCCCTGCTTTGATCTCCTTTGTGGCATACACATACTTGATCTTCTCTCCATCCATCATCCTCTTGATGATGTCCTCTTCCAGATTCTCAATCTGTTTCTGATATGCCTCTTCATAGTCATACTCTACATAGACATTCTTCTTTCTCCGTCTCCTGCTCTGCTCCATCCTGAATCACCTCTGTCACTTCTCTTTATCGTTGAAGTGTTACTATCCATTACAAGTCCGCCGAACCGCTTCTGGACGCTTGTTTTGATTGACTTTTCAGGCCGTTCGCAGTACAATAATACCGAGATGTGTGTTGACCTGAACGTCAACGAATCGCCTTCGGAAGCCTGCAAGCAATTCCGAAGGCTTTTTCATTTCATGCACTTCTTTTCTCTTCTCTATCTGTCTTTTTGGTTACACTTGTCAATTTCACTTTTGCTGAATCCTCCCGGCTGTTGACGATCATTGCGATCGCAGCGAATACCTTCAGCGCATCCGGTTGTGTTCTTACTGCCATGTTGATTCCTCCTTCATTGCTTTATCACTCTGCACCGATGTAGTTCAGAACTTTCTCGATCATCAGGTCATAGAACTCTTCAATCACATCCTGAAGAACAAATCCTCTGTTGTCTGTGTCTGTCACGCTTATTTCGTCCCAGTCTCCTTCCATTCCGAGCTGTTCTCTCATCTCCTCGAATGTTTCCTGAACGATCTCCTGTGTTCCAGAATACTCGCATCCTCTCGACAGTTCTTCTCTCAGTCTTTCGTCCGCTCTGATTCTTCTTTCCTCATCGCTTCTCACTCGTCTTCTTGCCATATTGCGTTCGCCTCCTTTTTGCAATCTCTTTCCATGTAATAGTCATACAGGAACTCTCTCTGTGCCTTTGTGTACTCTTTGACCGGATTCTTTGTCGGAAAAGCAATTCCTCGACTCGGATTGTGCAAGAGAACCCACCCTCTTTCGACGAGCCAGTCTCCTGCTCCGATCAGGCCGACATTGCATTTTGTCTGCAAGTCAATGTCTCCGTTCATTGCTTCCTCCGGGAATTTTTCGCTCATGTAATTCTGCGCCCATTCCTGATGCGCTCCCCATTCCACTCCATGAAAAGTTCCGTCCGGCTCTAACCATCCATAATCCTCTGTGGTGTGATTTTCTTCATCCATCATTCGTTTCATTAAACTGTCGAGCGAATCCTGCTGTCTATCCTCCGCAGTCTCTTCTCCGAGTTCCTTTCTGATTTCTCTCTGTGTGCTTTCCGATATGTGGTCCATTGCTACGTCCCACCGTTCAATCATCCTCCGCAGGTCCTTCTCTGCTTTCTTCTGTCTTTCGACTTCTTTCCAGATGTTCATGCTCTGCGGCATCTGCTCTTCTTCTCCCGGTTCGTATGTTTCGAGATGATATGTACCTGCTGCCGTGCTCCCCTTCAGAGCGGCGCGTCCGAGCAGAATGTCTTCTGCATATCTCCTGATCTGTGCCTCCGGTGTATCTGTCCCGGTCATGCTGTCCATCAGAATCTCAATGACTTTCTCATGGCTCTTTTCTCCGGTGTAAAACCATTCTCTCGCAAGCTGCGTGATGAACTCTCCGTGAATGTCGAATGAAATTCTTCTCACTATTGGTCCGTCGTTCACCTTTGTTCCTCCTTTCTGTGCTGTCCGAGTTTTCTTGCCATCGCTTCGATGACGGTCACTGTCACTCCGTTTCCTGCCTGCTTGTATAGCTGACTGTCTGAATTGACGAACTCTGCTTTCTCAAAATAGTCATCCGTCCATCCTTGCAGTCTGAAGCATTCCTTCGGTGTCAGTTTTCTGATTGCTATGTAACATTGATATTTTTCATACCAGACCGCATATACAACCAGTTCTTCCGATACCTGAACGAAGATTCCCTGATTGCAACTCGTGTCGAGTGTGTTGGCGATTTCTTGTCCGACTCTTCCTCTTCTTGTCTTGCTGTTTGGCATTGAGAAGTTCACGCTGTCAATTCCCACTCTGCATTCTGCATAACCTTGTTTCGTTGCTTCTTTGACTTCAATCGCGATTCCGTGCCGGTCCTGTCCTGTCAGTGTGAACATTGGTTCTCCATCTTCTTTGAACCTTCTTCCGTTCTGACGTTTCTCTGCCCTGTCTGGTGTTAATACCGGAATAGCGATTCCGCTATCTTGCCCTGCATGGTTCGAAGCTCCTTTGTAATATCTTGCCTTCAGGCATCGTGCCTGCTCCGTCATCTTCGAGCCTTCATGACACAAGTCAATGAAGCATGGCAAGGCAACATGGTGTTCCCTTCCGCCACCTTGACAAGTGCTTAATGCTTCTGTGATTCCATCTTGTGCAAATACCTGCGTATTTCTTCTGCAACCGTCCCTGTGACCTATTATTTGAATACTATCTTCTCTGTCTGCTCTTTCGACAGGAAATACTTCTGCGGAGCCTCTACCTCTAAGATGTCCGATAATGAAACACCTTTCTCTGTTCTGTGGCACTCCGAAATCTTTGGAATTGAGCACCTGCCATTCCGCATCATACCCCCCCGCTCCATTTCAATGAGCAGTCTGGCGAAATCCCATCCTCCATTAACACTAAGCAAATTCTTAACGTTCTCAATGAAAAGGTAAGTGGGTCTATTTTCTTCTTCGAGTTGTCCGATAAGGTACATAACTCTGAAAAACAAACTTGAACGGTTCCCTTGAAATCCAAGCTGTTTTCCTGCAACGGAGATGTCCTGACATGGGAATCCGAAGCACCAGCAATCTGCTTTTGGAATGTCTCCGGCATACACCCTTCTAATGTCATTTGCATACCATTCTCCATTTCTGTATTCCTCCTTCAATATTTCTTTTTGCCGTTGTTTCAGTGGCATTTTGTCCAGGAACTCTCTCTGTTCCTGGGTGAGCAGGTGCATCGAGGTATAGCTTGCAGTCGCGAACTTGTCAAACTCGCAAAAGCCGACGCATTCATGCCCTGCTAATTCCATTCCTCTGCGGAACCCTCCGACTCCGGCAAAAAAATCAATGAATTTCATTTTTCTTCCTCCACCTTCTTTCTGGCAAGCGTTCTCACCGTGTCTGCCTTTTCGCCTTAAAAAGTGCTAAAACCTGTTATCCATCCATACAGTGTTCTGGCAGACTGTACGCGCCGCCATGTTTTCACGATGCTCCGATAATGTCTTTCGGCTTGCCATCATCAGTGAACACGTTGCCGTCGTGTCCAGACAGGGCGAATGCCCTGTTTCGGCTTTTATTACATATCAAGCAATTCTTTCAGGAGTTCTGCTGTCCACTCTGTCAGTTTCTTTCCTGATTCCAGATACTGTTTCAATGCTTCTCTCTGTTCTTTCATTTCCTCCTGTGTTGGAAGCTCTGCCGTTTTACCTCCCTGCTCTATTGCGTTGAAAATCGCATACAGTACGAGCAGACAATCTTCTTTGCATTTGTACTCTGCAATCTCTTCGGCGCATCCGCCAAACACCTGAATCGTGTGTCTGATTTCTTCTTTCTTCCCCTCCTTGAAGTTCTCTTCCTTATATCCGATTCCCTCAATGTGACCTGACGTATTGAAAATCCTTGTTTTGTCCTGTGATAAAATGAACATCCTCTTCTCCTTTCATTCACTTGAAACTGTATTCAACAACTTCTGCGTTTGGTCTGACTTTGATGTCTTCTTCATACATAAATGCTTTGCACTGGAAGAACTGGACTGAATGGTCAAATGATTCCTTCACCTTGTTTGCTGGAAGAATCACTTCTATCACTGCCACTTCATCGTGTCCTCTGATTGCCACGAACTTCGCTGCGTCCTGTGGCTTTTCGCAGAGGTACACGCAACCGTCCCATCCTCTTTTCACTACTCCGTCAGCAATAATCTTCTTCATCGTCTCCGGTGTTGCTGCATGGTAATATTTCTTTCTCATTCTCTTCCTGCCCTTCGTCTTTCTCTCTTATCCAGTTCCTCCATCACTTTCCTGTATCTGCTCCGGTTTTCTTTCTGCTTCTTGTACTCCTCTGCGAATCCACACGCATCTTCTCCGGCAACGATTACCGCTGCCATCCGATCTGCTGCCTTTTCCATCTTTCCGTCTGCCTCCGCTTCCTTGTCGTAGGCCATGCAATACATCTCCTGCACCAGTTCTTCAGGAATCTCGTTCGCCTTTGCCTCTGCTCTCGCATTGCAAAGTTCCGTGTTCAGTTCTGAAATGGTTGCTTCTCTCTTCTCGACGGTCTTCTTCAGGTCTTCAACCTCTTTCTTCAGGTCTTTGTTCTCTTTCTCTGCTTTGTCTTCTCTCTCCCACGCAATCTCTGCGTTTTTCTTCATGCTGTACGCAGTATCTTCTCGAATGTTGTCCTCTGCCAGTTCCAGAACTCCCTCCATCGCGAATCCGACGTAACTGTTTTCTCCGAGTCCTTCCACGATCTTTCTGATCTTTTCGATTGCCTGTCTTTCCTGTTCTTTCGTCGTCATGCCTGCTCCTCCTTGTTTTCCCTGATTGTGCAGAGTTTCTTGTGATTTCTTCCGTATAGCAATATTCCTCCGAGCAGTCCTTTTGAAATCTGATACTCTGCTCTAGTTTCTTTTTTCGTTGCATCGTCGTAATATATTTCTTCTGCGGTCATGTTATTGTAAAAAGCAACGAGTCCGATCTTTTTCTTCTTGCAGGCTTTCATCGCCTCTTTATATGTGGTTTTCAGGCTTTCGTTGCCTGAATAGCTTGTCACATATAGCTGTTCGTTGCCTTCCTGATCTGTTGTAACTGACATTACTTTCGCAATCCACATATCTGTTCTCCTTATGTACTCCCCGGCATTTCCGCCGGGGCCTGTTCTATGCAGTCAGTCCTGCCTGCTTTGCCATCTGCAATCCGATCATGATTCCTTTGACTTCACGCTTCTCGCCGCTGGTCAGCTGCTTCAGCAGTGAAATCATTTCCTCAATGTCTTCGGTTTGTTTCTTCAGTTCCTTGTTATCCATTTCAAAAGTTGCTGCTGCCATGTGTGTTCCTCCTTTCTTTATGCTGTTACTGGCTCGTAATCTTCGAGCAGTTCCTTCAGGTTCGCTTTTCTCCAACGATGGAGCCGTCTGTCTCCGGTGATGTTCTTCACTGGTTCCGGGAGCGGTTCGCCTGTAATGACGTTTCTTTCCCAGTACAGATACTGTTTTAATGAATTGTGATAGTGTCCATCGTTATGCACTTCTATGTATTTGTTTGAGTTCCTTCGATTTCTGTATACCTGAATCGTTGTCACTGTTGTTGCCTCCTTTATGATGATGTGTGTTTCTCTGTGTCTTCAAGACATATTATAGTGTCTTAGCTCCACTTTGTCAACATATTTTTGTGTCTTAATTCAACTTTTATTATTGACCTTTTATTTTTTGCGTGGTATTGTTATAGAAGAAATACAGAAAGAGAGGTGAGCAACATGACGCAAGGCGAGCGTGTCCTTGAAATACGAAAAGCATTAGGTTTGACAATGGATAAATTCGGGGAAAAGTTGGGAGTTCAGAAGTCTGCGATTTCTAAAATAGAAAAAGATAGAGTCAACTTATCCGACCAGATGGTCAAACTGATTTGTCGAGAATACAATGTGAATTATGACTGGCTTATGGATGGAGAAGGTGAGATGTTTTCCGATCTGCCGCAGACAGTTCTTGATGAACTCTGCTCGCAGTACGAACTTGATGACCTCGACCGATTCATCGTCGAGTTATATGTCGGACTTCCGAAGGATGTGAGGGATGGCATAAAAGCAAGGGCGAAGGACCTTATTCAGAAAAGGAATACTTCAGAAGAGAAAAAATAAAAAGGGAACCCATCTGGATTCCCTTCTCTTCGTGTCGGCTACTGATATATGTATATGTACTTGATAAACTCATATATTCTCTTCAGGAGAGTTTCAGAGTCTATCTTGTTCAGCAGTCCGATTATTTTCTGCCGAATATCCATTTTCATCGCCTCCTTTTGAAAATATTACCATTTTTTTCAGGCTTCGTGAATGGGTTCGGCTCTCGTTTCCGTAATTACGGAAATCGTTCTGTGATCTGCGCATCATCGCAGCTCATGTGATATACTTATTTATATTCGGAGTCGTAGAGTTCGCTGATTTTCGTGTTCAGTGCGATTGCTATTGCTTCCAGTTGTCGGAGCGTCGGAGATGTCTGACCGTTCTCAATCGTATTCAGTGTCGTTTTGCTGATTCCGGTCATTTGCTCCAACTGCTTCAGTGTTACATTCTTTTTGATACGCGCCTGCCATGTTAAGACTTCCATGCGTAATACCTCCTATTATGCGATGTCTTTATTTTGGCGGCTTACATAGTGGAGGAGTTTATATGGGATTTCTCGTTAATCATTTTTTGAAGAAACAAGAGAAATTATACGATGAACGCAGGCAAAATCCTCCGCACCGTTGCCTTACATATGAAGTTCGCGGTATCAATCCGAAAACGAATAGGAAGAAGACGGTTCGGGTAGTCTGTGGCTCATGGGAATCTGAACAGGAGATTCTGTCTCGAAGTTCTCTTGTTGCTCCCTTTGAAGAATGTCATCCGTGCGATGAACCAGTCACAAATTCGCAGCTTGCACTGATGGCAAAAGAAAAGCTCCCTGTTCCTGAAGGTATAACCAAAGTTGAAGCAACCAACATTATCACGCATCACTTCGATGAAAAGCCTTGCTTTCCTGAAGTGATTCCGCTGGATGTTTTGAAGTATGCTGTCAGCCTCGGTGTTCTTATCCCTCGGTACATGGAACGCAAAGACGCGATTGAACTATTGCGGTATAAAGAAAAAGCATTAGGGATTCCGTCTTCCCTTAATAAATTCAAGTAAAATAAAAACGGCCATCTCGCCAAAGACAGCCGTTTCCACTGTGTCCTATGCAGCACATAACTTCATAGAATACTGATTCGCAACCTTTATTCTACCACGAAGTTGTGCTGCTGCATAGCTTTATTTTTTTACGCTTTTTTACGGCAGAAAGAAGGTTTTTATGAATAGTACATACTTCAGACCGCAACCGGAACTCTTCGGCCTGCGTGTTGTTAAATATATACGTTGTTCCCATGACGGTCAGGTTCTTCATGGTGACACTCTGGAAGCGCAGGACGCTCTCCTCGATGAGTTCATCAAAGTGAATCGCATGGTGCTGGTTGACACTTTCGTCGACGAGGCCCTGACTGCCCGGAAGAAATTCACTCGCCGGAAGGAATTTGTCCGCCTTCTTGATGGTGTCCGCTCTCGCAGCTTTGACATGATTCTGTTCACAAAACTTGACCGTTGGTTCAGGAACATCGGAGACTATCACAAAATTCAGGAGATACTTGAAGAGAACGGAGTCCAGTGGAAGGCGATCACGGAGTCCTACGACACCACCACCACGAACGGCCGCCTGCACATCAACATCCGTCTGTCCGTTGCACAGGACGAGTGCGATCGTGACAGTGATCGAATCAAAGACGTATTTGCGTACAAACTGAAGAATAAAACCTATCTTTCCGGTTCTCTTCCTCGTGGTCTGAAACTGGATGATGAGAAGCACGTTATCATTGACCCGGAATGGAAGCAATTTGCTCTTGATATGTTCGATCATTTTGAGCAGACCAATTCCAAGAGGGGGACGTTGCTCTATCTGAAAGAAAAATACGGAATCTATTTGTGTTATGACACTATTTCCCGGAATCTTCGCAACTCTCTGTATAAAGGGATGTATCGTGATGACCCTGATTTTTGCGAGCCTCTAATCGAGCCAGAGCGATTCGACCGTATTCAGGTTTTAGGAAAACGGAACGTGCGTCAGCGTTACTCTAACCGAACATATATCTTCACTGGACTTCTGATCTGTTCTTCCTGCAATCATTATCTTGTAGGCCAGACAACTCACCGAACTCTTTCTGACGGAACCGAAAAGCACTATCCGTCGTATAGGTGCAATCAGAGGTATCAGTCACATAGTTGTGATCGGAACCGCAGTTATCGTGAGGATTATGTCGAAGAATACCTTCTCCAACATATCCGCCCTGCTCTGTCCGAGTATGTGGCAGAATATGAAGTGACCGGAACAACCCCTGCTCGGAAGAATCCTGCTGCTGAAGCTGCGAAGATACGAACTAAGATGCAGAAACTGTATGAACTGTACATGGATGACTTGATTGATCGTGATACATATAAAAGGGATTATTCCGCTTTTCAGGAGAAACTGAAAGAACTGGATTCCATTGTTGTTGCTCCTTCTCGTGATCTTGCTGATCTGAAGAAGCTGCTTGAACAGGATTATGAGGAGATATACAGAACATTTTCTCCGCAGGAGAAGAATGCTTTCTGGAAGTCCTTCGTGCAGTCAATCACTGTTCACGAGGACGGAGAAATGGATATTGTTTTTTTATGATCTTGTTTCTACTAACTACGCACCGCCCGTCGGCTCATCTGCAAGGATCAGCTTGGGCTGCGTGATCAGCGCTCTTGCCACTGCCGCCCTTTGTTTCTGACCGCCGGATACTTCATATGGAAACTTCTTCAAAAGTTGAGTGATTCCAAGCTGCTGTGCAATTGGTTTGAGTTTCTGACTCATCTCCGGATACTTTTTGCCGGAAAGTACCATCGGAAGATAGATATTGTCCTCCAGAGAAAATGTATCCAGAAGATTGAAATCCTGAAATACAAATCCCAGATTCTGCCGGCGAAATGCTGCCATTTCTTTATTGCGGATCTCTCCCAGATCTCTTCCTTTCAGGTACACCTTCCCGGATGTTGGTTTATCCAGCGCTGCCAGAATATTTAAAAGTGTTGTCTTTCCGGATCCGGACTCTCCCATGATCGCTACATATTCTTTCTCCTCCACCGAAAAGTTCACATTGGAAAGCGCCTGTACCTGATTTCCTCCAAATCGTGTGGTATATATTTTTTTCAGATTCTTTACTTCCAGTAATGTCATCGTCATTCCTTCCTTTCATTTCTCCCGTTTTCTTACTTCTCGTTTATTATAACTGGAACACAGAAGCTTGTTCCATTGATTCACATTACAAATCACAACTGTTGTCTTACGTTTTTGTAAGGTTTGGCTTTCCGGCAGATAAAACATTGCCACATCTCATCCGCAATGTTACAATTAGTATCAGTTTGAATACAAAGGAGTTTTCAGATATGAAACAAGAACGATGGAAATCTATTTTAAAACCTCTGACCATTCTTCCGGTCATTGTCATGCTCTGTACCATCTTTGGATTTTCCAATCAGAACGGAACAACTTCCGGTGGATTGAGCCAAAAAGTAAGCAGGCAGATCGTCACTGTCTGTGATACCCTCTTTCATCAGGACTTGGCGGAAGAGACAATCGAACATTATACCGAAAAAATCGAATATCCTCTGCGCAAAGCAGCCCACGCCACGGAATACCTGATCCTGACTCTGCTGGCTGCCCTGCCGCTTTATACCTATGGTCTTCGTGGAAAAAAACTGCTTTTGGCTCTATTTTTATTCTGTGTCATCTGCGCATCCGGGGACGAATTCCACCAGTCCTTTATTCCCGGCAGGTCTCCCCAGATTACAGATGTATTTGTAGACAGCATCGGAATCCTGACAGGATGCGGCATCACATACCTTGTATTACGTAATCGCCCGTCCGATACGGCTTCTTCGAAGAAGCGTAATACACAGAAAGGATAGACCTCCGATTCCGGCAATCAGGACCGGCACTGCAATCCACGCAGATACAGTAGCCGGTTCTGCATATTTTTTATATCCATCCAGAAAAAGAATGTGGATCAGATAGATCCCAAACGAACATCCGCAACCGATATCAAGAAGTCTTCTTGTCCTTTCTTTCAGACGGATCTCACAGTCCTGCCAGCGAATAAGAATCATAAAAAATGCAGCGCCTGCAAGTACGATGAGTGGACATCCGTATTCCAGAACCCGTTCATAATGCTCCCCTGACCGCTGTGTGATAAAGACTGTCAGAGCAAACACGCCGGTCATACAGCCGATAAAAATTGCAGCTGCCCATTTCTGACTGATTCGGATATATCTCCGGTACTTATAAATAAAATACCCGATAAAAATATAAAGCATATACACCTTGTCTCCGATCAGCGGCAAATCATAATACGCTTCCCCATTTTGCAGGGAAACCACATAGTTAAAGACTACGGAAGCGCTGCAGACAACAAGCAGAGCTCTCTCCAGTTTTCCGCTCATTCCTTTGCACATGACCTGAAAAAACGGCAATACCATATAAATTGGGATCATCGCATAAAGATACCACAAATGAGGTTCTGTCGGTACATACAGAATCTCTTTCAGATCATATTCTGTCTTCATAAAAGCACGATTCCAGATATAGTACACTACACTCCATACTACCAGTGCGATCAAAAAACGAAGCAGTCTCTCCCCGTGTTTTTTCAACGGTTCTTCTCTTCCCAGAAGCAATGCTCCGGAGATCATAAAAAAACAGGGAACACTTACTCTCGCCAGTGTATCCAGTAAAAGTGCAAACAAATACTCACTCTGTGTAATTTCTCCATATGCCCTACAAAAATAATTGGTCACATGGATCACAATCACAAAAATGCAGGAAATCATCCGTATGATCTCCAGATTATAATTTCGTCTCATTTATCTTCTCTTTTCGTCTTTCTCTTTTGTATCCGGTTCTTTTTTCATCAGACTTGCCTTAATGACAGTCCCTTTTCCAAAACGGGCATCCAGCTTCTCCATCGCATCTTTTAATTTCTGATGCTTCTCATCCAAAGGCTTGGGGATCTCAATATCAAAAATAGATAGCTGCATAGGCTCTTTTTCATCCACCAGTTTTGCCGTCCGGATTCCAAGCAGGCGGACCGGTTCACCTGTCCATACTTCTTCAAACAGTTCACAGGCACTCTCGTAAAGAACATTCTGATCCGATGTCGGCCGCATCAGCTGTTTCTGATGCGAAATCTTTCGGAAATCATAATATTTGATTTCCATACTGACCATGGATGCTTTCTGACCGGCTTTTTTCAGCCTTTCACCAACACTCGCTGCCAGATGTGCAAAGACCGGACGGATTTCTTCCAGTGTTTCTGCATCCTTTGACAATGTCGTAGAATTTCCAACCCCTTTTGCTTCTGCCTGCTGTGACTGTACACTGGAATGATCGATTCCGTTTGCAAACTCCCAGAGCATCTGTCCATGGCTCTTCAAATGCAGCGTGATCAGTCTGGGATCTGCCTGTGCCAGATCTCCAATCGTCAGAATTTCCAGCTTTTTCAGGATCTCCACACTGGAATGCCCTGCCATATACAGTTCTCCAATCGGAAGAGGCCACATTTTTACACGGATTTCTTCCGGAAACAAGGTATGTACCTTGTCGGGCTTTTCAAAATCCGAAGCCATCTTTGCCAGCAGCTTATTCGAAGAAATTCCCACATTGACCGTAAAACCGAACTTCTCCCGAACTCCGTTCTTGATCAACATAGCCGCATCAACCGGGGAACAGAAACCTTCCATCGCCTGTGTCATATCCACATAGCACTCATCCACACTGACCTGTTCGATTTCTTTCGTAAATATCCGAAGATAGTCCATCAGCATCCGGCTTTTTTCCCGGTACATCTTATGATCCGGCGGTTCCATCACCAGATTCGGACACTTACGAAAGGCATTCGCAACAGGTTCCCCTGTGCGGATGCCATATCTTTTTGCCGGAATTGACTTTGCGAGAACAACCCCATGACGGGATTTCTGATCTCCGCCGATGATCGACGGGATCATACGCAAATCTGTTCCGGCACCATTTTTTAATTGTTCGACTGCAGTCCAGCTTAAATAAGCCGAGTTGACATCTATATGGAAAATAACGGGTGTCATGCGACGATCTGTCCTTTCACTTTTGCCTCTAATTTTCCGTCAACAACATCAATCTCAATCCGATCTCCTCTGCCCACATTTCCTGCAAGGATCAGTTTTGCTGCCAGCGTCTCCACATTCTTCTGGAGATATCTCTTCAGCGGTCTTGCTCCGTACATCGGATCATATCCGCCTTCCACTACGAAATTCTTCGCAGCATCCGTCAGCTCAATGGAGAGTTCTTTGTCTGCCAGACGCTTGTTGACATCTTTTACTAACAAATCAATGATGGCATGAATATTGGATTTCGTCAATGGTTTAAACATAATTATTTCATCCAGCCGGTTCAAAAATTCCGGTCTGAAATGTGCTCTTAAGTCATTCATGACCAGATTCTGATATGATTCTTCGATCGTGCCGTCTTCCCGGATTCCTTCCAGAAGATAATTCGCCCCGATATTGGAAGTCATGATCAGGATCGTATTCTTAAAGTCTACGGTTCTGCCCTGTGAATCCGTAATCCTTCCGTCATCCAGCACCTGAAGCAGGACATTGAATACATCCGGATGGGCTTTCTCGATCTCATCAAATAATACAACAGAATACGGTTTTCTTCTGACTGCCTCTGTGAGCTGTCCGCCTTCGTCATATCCGACATATCCCGGAGGCGCTCCGATCAGTCTGGACACGGAATACTTCTCCATGTATTCACTCATATCAATGCGGACCATGTTATTCTCATCGTCAAACAGACTCTGAGCAAGTGCCTTGGCAAGTTCTGTCTTTCCAACTCCGGTAGGTCCCAGGAATAAGAAAGAACCAATCGGTTTGGTCGGATCTTTGATTCCTGCTTTGGAACGGATAATCGCTTCTGTTACCAGCTCCACTCCTTCGTCCTGTCCGATGACTCTTCGGTGCAGCTCGTCTCCCAGATGCAGCGTCTTGCTTCTCTCACTCTCGTTGAGTTTTGCCACCGGAATTCCTGTCCACCGGGAAATGATTCTTGCAATCTCCTCATCTGTCACAGCCTCATGCACCAGAGAAAGATCTTTTGCCTTTACCTTTTCTTCCTCTTCCTCCAGCTGTTTCTGCAGCTGCGGAAGTCTTCCGTACTGCAATTCCGCCGCTTTGTTCAGATCGTATTCCCGCTGCGCTTTCTGGATCTCTTTATTGACCTGCTCGATCTCTTCTCTGACCTTCTGTACCCGCTCTACAGATGTCTTTTCATTCTCCCACTGTACTTTCTTACCTGCATATTCTTCTTTTAGTCCTGCCAGCTCTTCCTGCAGATGTTCCAGACGCTCTCTGCTCAAACGGTCCTCTTCCTTTTTCAGTGCCTCTTCTTCAATCTCCAGCTGCATCACACGGCGTCTCAGCTCATCCAGCTCTGTCGGCATGGAATCCAGCTCTGTCTTGATCAGCGCACAGGCTTCATCCACCAGATCAATGGCCTTATCCGGCAGGAAACGGTCAGAAATATATCGATTCGACAAGGTTGCTGCTGCCACAAGCGCACTGTCTGTGATCTTCACTCCGTGGAAGACTTCATAACGCTCTTTGAGTCCTCTTAAAATAGAAATCGCATCTTCCACACTCGGCTCTTCCACCATGACCGGCTGGAAACGTCTCTCCAGAGCCGCATCTTTCTCAATATACTGACGATACTCATCCAGTGTCGTCGCACCGATACAGTGCAGCTCGCCTCTTGCCAGCATTGGCTTTAACATATTTCCCGCATCCATGGCACCATCTGTCTTACCTGCTCCCACAATGGTATGCAATTCATCAATAAACAGAATGATCTTGCCGTCACTGTTCTTCACTTCTTCCAGAACGGCTTTCAGACGCTCTTCAAATTCTCCTCTGTATTTTGCTCCTGCAACCAGAGCTCCCATATCCAATGCAAAAATCGTCTTATCTTTCAGTCCCTCAGGAACATCTCCGCTGACGATCCGCTGTGCCAGCCCTTCTACGGCTGCCGTTTTACCGACACCAGGCTCTCCGATCAGGACCGGATTGTTCTTTGTCTTACGCGACAGGATCCGGATCACATTTCGAATCTCTTCGTCACGTCCAATGACCGGATCCAGCTTCTGATCTCTTGCCCGCTCCACCAGATCCTGTCCATATTTGTTTAACGTATCATACGTTGCTTCCGGATTGTCACTGGTCACTCTCTGGTTTCCACGCACAGTAGAAAGTGCATGCAGAAAACCTTCCCGGCTGATTCCAAACTCACGAAATAACGGCTTTAAATCTCTGCTTGCATATTTCAGTAAAGAAAGGAAAATATGCTCTACAGACACATACTCATCGCCCATCTGCTTTGCTTCATCCTCTGCATGGATCAGTGCATTGTTCAGATCCTGACCGACAAACACCTGCCCGCCCTGTACTTTCGGACGCTTATTCAAAAGCTCTTCTACTCTGTTAATAAACAGAGGTCCCTGAATGCTCATCTTTTCCAACAATTTTAAGATCAGACTGTCATCCTGCGTAACCAGCGCATATAATAAATGCTCCTGCGCAAGCTCCTGATTGCCATAATCATACGCAATCTTTTCACAATTCTGCACTGCCTGCATTGAATTCTGTGTAAATTTATTTATATTCATAGCAACTCCTCCTCACTACTTGTTTCATTGTTCTACACGTAATATAGCATTCATTATTAGCCACGTCAAGAGAAGAGTGCTAATTCTTTTCTAAAAAATTTATAAACACTAATCCCTGATCCGGATCATTATCTGCGTCACATAATAGTGTTCTTTTATTTACTTCATGTAATTTTGCAAACTGAGCTGTTGTCATCCTCATACTATCTTTTTTCATCATTTTTTCTTCTTTCTCTTGACTTTACACTAACTGTATACTTTATCCTGTCCATTGTCAAAACATTTTACAGGAGAAAACCTGGCATTATGATGACTTTTGCAGCACAAAAACCTCCAGAAAGCTGGCAAAGATTTTCCTGTGCAGCTGCCTTACAAATCAGACCTTTTCCAGAGTTGCCCTCTTAAACCAAAAACCGGTCGGTATTATTTTAGGGAAAAGCTGTGCTGTCCACAAATGTCCGCTCCCTCTCCGGATCAGACAGATTTCATCCATCACCTCATTGCTGCTTTCCGGGGAAGGTCGTAAAACAGCAAAAATTTTTCAGGACGTCGATGGCATAGACAAAGAACTTTTAAAAGAATGCGGCACTTCCTATCCTGCCCTTATGATCTATTTTAATTTACGTAAAATCGTAAACAAACAGATACTTGCACCTTTTCTATCTGCTTACTTTTCTTTCCTGCTGAAAATAATGAACTCCAAACAGAACTCCTGCCAGAAACAGTGCCATTCCCAATCCTGAATAAAACACAGCGATGAACACATCCGGTGCAAAATGGGAGGCTCGAAGACCAATTCCAAAAGTCATCATAAATGCCATGATCAAAAATGACTTCTTATCAAAAAAATGCCAGAAAAACTGAAGCTCATCTTCGTAGTTTTGAATTCTGTCGGTATGTCTGATCACCAGTTTATAAAATACCATCGACCAGAATACAGCAAAAACCAGCGCTGAGAGCAAAATATTCACAACTGTCACATGCCCCGTATAGCTGAGTATTCCAATTCGAATAATATTGAACCCCGCAATCAGCCAGACAATGCTGGCCAGTAGCAGTAATGTTCTTTTTTTTACTTTCATTTTGTTCTCCTCTCTAATATGAACATTGTTCATATTTATGTTTAAAATTTCCCACTTTTTAAAAGTGGGATTCATAGATACTGTGTGCGATCATCGTTAAAAGTGGTTCGCAGCTTTTCTGCTTTTCCAGAAGAATGGACATCAGAAGTGTAAACACATACTCCACAAAAATTTCCGGAGTCAGCTCATTTTCAAATGCATTCTCACGCACATTCTGGTCCTCTGTCAATATCTGAACCAGATTTTTCTTCAAATGCATCAGGGAAATCTCCATCATTTTCCTTCCCTCATTTTTATCTTTTGCTGCAAAACTCATGGAATGCAGATTAAAAAACTCCGGATACTTCTGACTGCTTTTATACACCGTATCAAACAACCAGGCAATACATGCTGTAAAGCTTTCAAATACAAGTACCTGTCCATTCATATGAAAGATATCCATCCATACACTTTCAATCGTCGCAAGTAAAAGTTCCGATTTGGATGGAAAATAATTATACACGGATCCTAATGCAATGTTGCACCGGGAAGCCACAAGCCTCATGTTTACGGACGAAAGCCCTTCTTCTGCCACAATCTCTCTGCACACTGCAAGTATTTCCTCTCTTGATGTAACTGCCATATTCAAATCTGCACCTCCATTCTGAACAACGTTCATTATAGAATTTCCCAGCTTTGATTGTCAAGTTACTTTTCTGATTTTTTTCCATTTCTGCCTTTTCTTTCTTCCTCTCAGGAATTATAATAAACACAGATCATTATAACAAAACAGGAGAGATTTATTTATGAGAGCTTATGAACGACTTTTAAAATACGTAACTGTACGCACCCCAAGTGATGAGACAAGCACTACCGTACCGTCTTCTGCCTGCCAGTTTGACCTGGCACAGGATCTGATCCGGGAGTTCATCAATTTGGGACTACCAAAGGCACGGACGGATGAAAAATGCTATGTCTACGCACAGATTCCTGCCACGCCGGGATATGAAAATTGTCCGAAGATCGGATTTATTGCACATCTGGATACTGTTTCTGACTTCTGTGACAAGAAGATCGTTCCGGTTGTAACTGAAAACTATGACGGACGCGACCTTCCTCTTGGCGGTTCTGACGGACGGGTTCTTTCTGTCTCCATGTTCCCGCATTTAAAGGATCTCAAAGGTCGTACTTTGATCACCAGCAACGGAGATACCATCCTCGGTGCAGACGACAAGGCCGGAGTTGCAGAGATCATGACCATGGCAGAACGGGTTTTGACTGAAAATATCCCACATGGTCAGATTTCGATCGGATTTACTCCGGATGAGGAAGTTGGCAGAGGAGCGGATCATTTTGATGTCGAAAAATTTGATGCGGATTTTGCCTACACCATGGACGGAGACACCGAAGGTGAGATTCAGTATGAGAACTTCAATGCCGCAGATGCGATCTTTGAGATCAAAGGCGTGAATGTACACCCGGGATCTGCAAAAGATGTGATGGTCAATGCCGCCCTGGTGGCAATGGAGATCAACGCTGCCCTCCCTGAGGGAGAAACTCCAGCGGATACCGAGGACTATGAGGGATTCTATCATCTTGTAAGCATGTCCGGCGATGTAGCCTGCGCAAAACTGCATTACATTGTCCGAGATCACGATACCGACAAGTTTGCCGCACGTCTGGAAACCTTAAAAGAAATTTCCAAACAGATGAATCTGAAATGGGGATTGGGCACCGTAAAACTGACCATTGATGAACAGTACCGCAATATGGCAGAGATCATAAAAGATGGAAACATGCATCTGATCGAAAATGCGAAAAAAGCCTGCCTTGCAGCAGATGTCACACCTCTGATCCTTCCGATCCGCGGCGGTACAGATGGCGCTCGCTTAAGCTTTATGGGGCTGCCTTGTCCAAACCTTGGAACCGGTGGACATGGATATCACGGACCATTTGAGCACATTACCGCTGAGGGCATGGATAAATCCGTAGAGGTGATGATCGAACTGGTCAAACTGTATGCGGAAATGAAATGATAAAAAAGAATATCCAGACAAAAGGCACAGACGGGATGTTTCCCGCTGTGCCACTTTTTATCCGCAATCTTTTTCTTACAATCTCTCACCGTTTTCATGCATAAATTTGTATTCTGCAACAGAACGGTCAAATGTCTTAATGTGGTTGTACAGCCATTCCACCACATTTTTATTCACTGCTTCTACAAATGCAGCAGACGGCCCTTCTTCCTCTTCCAGCATATTGTAGAGATCTCTTACGACCTGTCTTAATTTTTCATGCTCTTCTTTGTGCTTTTCCACACCCGGATATGTAATCTCTTCCTGCAGTTTTTCTTCTTCTCCAAAATGGAATTCTGTGTAATCTGCGAGATAATCCAGTGTTTTTACAGACACCACCTTATCTTTACTTGTCTCACAGCTGTCCAGTAATTTGTTAATCTTATCAATCAGTTCCTTGTGCTGGGAATCAATCATTTCGTTTCCTGTTACCAGACTTTCATCAAATTCTGCTCTCATTGTGCTACCTCCTAAACTTCACCTTGTTTAAATTTTATGATCATTTCATTGGTTAAACTGTCTCTGGACGGCTCTACCGGAATCTCGTCTCTTTCAAACCATTCCGCCAGTGCCAGTTCCTCTTCATCCAGTGTCACTTCTGCGTCACCGTCCAGATCACAGTAAAATCCCATCAACAGGGTATCACTAAATGCCCATGGCTGACTTTTATAGTATCGGATATTCTTTACCTTCAATCCGACTTCTTCCATCACTTCTCGCGCCACTGTTTCTTCCACGGTTTCTCCGATTTCTGTAAATCCGGCAAGAAGTGCATATTTTTTATAACTTCGCCCTGCATACTTGGACATCAGGATCCGGTTACCGTCTGTCACTCCAACAATGACAGCCGGACAGATCTTCGGAAATTCCATATTTCTGCAGTGTTCACAGAAAAGCATCCTCTCTTTTGTATCATGACGCATCTTATGTCCACAGCGTCCACAATATCTGCGTGTCTGATACCATTGATACAGCTGATATCCCGTGATCCCCGCAAATGCGCTGTACTGAGGATCTGCTGTCCTGAAAATCTCCGTATTCTCCATTGTAAACTCAGAGTGCGGCTCCCGGTTCAGATTATCAACCAGATAATACTGCTTCTCATCAATTGTAAACAGATAAATACTGTTCTCATAAATCTCTTCGTTCAACCGTTCCAGTTCTCCAAATGTTGGAAACTCTATTCCCGTCTGTGTCCGCCTCATCAATGCTGTGTGTTCTTCATAATACAATGCAATGCTGTCCTTTTGCGGCGAAACCGGCCTGTATTCGTTCTTAAACTGATGCGGTGCTATGTCCTGGATCATTTTACTCACTTCCTTTCCTGAAATTATGCAAAAATTCACTGAGTAAAATCAGAATACTTCCTGCCGCAAGAAAAAAATCTCCCAGATTGTATGTGATCTTTGTCAGCTTCTCGTCAGATGTCTGAAACCCGATATAATCCACCACATATCCCCGCATCCAGCGATCCAGTGTGTTGCTCCACGCACCTGCCACACCAAGTGAAAGCCCTGCTTTTTTCAAATAACTGCCTTTTTTTCGCAGACACAAGATATCCCAGACGGTCAGAATTGCAGCCATAACAAGAGATGTGTACTTTACAAACTGAGGATACTCTTTCAAAAGACTCATACACATCCCCTTATTATGCACTTTTCTAAGGACGATCTTTTTGCTGTCCGCAAACGGTTTTTCTTCCTCGTCCGGCCACTTTTCCACTTCTGATTTGACTGCCATATCCAGACACGTCAGAAATGCCGTTGCCCCTGCTCCAAACAGATTTTTCATATTCTGCCTCTATTCTTCTGTAAATTCTTTAATTTTTTCTGCTGCGTCCTCTGCTTTTTCCTTCACTGCCTCTGAAAGGTCTTTGACATGCTCACAGGCAGCCTCTGCTGCGTCCTCTGTTTTTTCCACAACTACCTCTGCTGCATCTTCTGTCTTCTCTGCAACTGTATCCATTGCCTGTGTTGTTTTTTCTTTTACAAATTCAACCGCCTGATCGGCCTTTTCCCTGAGCACATCCTCCGTTTCATCCCAAATGTCTTCTTCTTTTTTCGCTCCGCAGTACGGACAGTATGCCATCTCTTTTGCTACCTGTTTTCCACATTCTGCACAAGTACTCGTTCCTTTGATCTCCTCGATCTTTGCCTGATGTCTCTCGATACTTTCTGTTCTGTTATCGATTTTTTCACACAGCATCTGTACCTGTTCGTCCATCGCCTCTCCCGCCTGGTACTTCTCGTACAGAAAGCGCCCCATCTCCAGCATATCCGCCTCATTGCCGCGCTCCAGAGTTCGGATCTGTCCTCTCAATCGCTGTATTTCCATCATCTCGCCTGCTTTACTTGTCACAGTTTCTGTTGTCTCACCGATTTTTTTACCTAAGTCTTCAAAAAAAGATTTCATCTTTCTTCTCCTTTCTGTCACATATCTGTTATTTTCAACAGAATTTCTCGTGCATATATACATTATACCCCAAACGTTCATAACTTCAACCAGATTTCTTCTGTTTTCTTCTTTCCGCTTCTTATTTTGAAGCTTTCGGCATATACTTTCAAAAACATCCAGGAGATCATTTCATGCCATACTCTGACTTATGCCGGGAAAAAATTCTTTCTGAAGATTATCATGATTTTATTGTCTCCGACATCCGAATGCCCTTTCTTCAAGATATGCTTGAAAAAGACTGCTGTCTTCAAAACCCCGGCTTTTTTTATCAATGTGCTTACCTTTCAAAATCTGTAATAAAACCTGTATCGCTGGAAAACTATTCTTATTTTTCGATTCCGAAATGCTACTCCCTGCTCAGTATGCAGGCGCTAAATCAGGCCGGAATCCTTCCGATCCAGAACCACTCCACCATTCAATTAAGCGGAAAACAGGTTATGATCGGATTTCTGGATACCGGAATCGACTATCAAAATCCGGTATTTCAACATCTGGATAAAACCACTCGAATCGCAGGCATCTGGGATCAGACGATCCAAAGCGGCACCCCTCCGGAATCCTTTGACTATGGCTCTCATTATACACCCGATATGATCAATGAAGCGCTTGCCTCGGAAGATCCGTATTCCCTTGTCCCAAGTGTGGACAATAATGGACACGGAACATTTCTCGCAAGTATCGCTGCCGGTTCCGGAGATCCCGATGCGCAGTTTATCGGTGCTGCGCCGGAATCTGTAATTGCCGTTGTAAAGTTAAAGCAGGCAAAACAATATCTGAGAGACTACTATTTTATTCCCAATACAGCCCCTGCTTTTCAGGAAAATGATATCATGCTTGGTATGCGCTATCTCCACCTGCTTGCCGAAAAACTGGGACTTCCTCTGATCTTCTGCCTGGCACTTGGCAGCAATCTGGGCGGACACTCCGGCTCTCTCCCACTCTCGATCATTGCCCAGCAGTATACCTTGTTGTCTAATCGGATTCCTGTTATCGGGGTCGGAAATGAAGCAGATCAGAGACATCACTTTTACAGCGAGATCATGAATACTTCTGATACAAAGACCGTAGAAATCCGTGTCGGAGAAAATACTAGCGGTTTTGTGATGGAGCTATGGACCGAACTCCCCAATATCCTCTCCATCAGCCTGACCTCTCCGTCTGGGGAGAGTACGTCCCGCATTCCCATTCGTGCGGGAACAAGCACAACTTTCAATTTTCTTTTTGAAAATACAACAGTCTACATCGACTACCGTCTGTTTGTAGAAAGTACAGCCTCGGAACTGATTCATTTTCGTTTTTCCGATGCTGCTCCCGGAATCTGGAAGCTTGTGGTAGAACCCGTCCAGATTATTGACGGGCGATTCCACATCTGGCTTCCTGTGCGGGAATTTTTAAGCGGAGAAGTTTATTTTTTAAACTCCAATCCATACTATACACTGACTGCCCCTTCTGATTCCGTACAGCCGATCTCCGTCTCCTATTACGATTCTTTCAACAACGGTCTTGCACTTTCCTCCGGAAGAGGGTTTACTCGTACGGAGCAGGTCAAACCGGATTTTACAGCCCCGGGAATCAGCATTACCGGTGCTCTTCCCGGCGGACAGTTTGAGAGCAGGAGCGGTTCCAGTACCTCGGTCGGCATCACTGCAGGCGCAGCCGCTTTGCTTGTGGAATGGCACCTTCAGCAGAAAAAGATCCCATCCGTGAGTACCGCTTTGATCAAAAGTCTGCTGACGTTAGGCGCCACCAGAAACCCGGATATGAAATATCCGAACCGAGAGTGGGGATACGGCCAGTTAAACCTTTACAATACATTCGAAGCTATGCGTCAGTTATAACAAAAAGGGACGCCTTCTCGCGTCCCTCAAAAAAATCATTCTCTCTTTTTGGATTCGTAAATTGTCTTTACACGCTCTGATTCCGGTACAATCTGTTCCGGTACCGGAGCCGTGCCCGGTGCAAATACCACCTTCAAAAAGACTGGTGTAATAATTGTCGTGATCACGACAACAATAATGATCGGCCCTAAAAATGCAGAACCTAACAGCCCCAGTGCTGCGCCCTTGCTGGCTACGATCAATGCTACTTCTCCACGCGAGATCATACCGATTCCGATTCGTTTTGCCTGATAATTCTTATAGTGACAGATTTTTGCACCAAACCCACATCCAACAACCTTCGTCAATACTGCAACAATCGTCAGCGCTACTGCAAATCCAACAATCGCCGCAGACATCTTCGGCAGCTCTACTTTCAGCCCGATACTTGCAAAAAATACCGGTGATAAAAGCAGATAAGACAATGTATCAAATTTTGTCTCCAGATAAGTAGAACGCTGTACGTTTGAAATGATCAGACCGGCAATAAACGCACCTGTAATATCTGCAACTCCAAAAACATCCTCTGCAATGTATGCCATCAGAAGACAGAACACAAATGCCACGATCGTGTGTCGATGTTTCTCCTTATTGGCTTTGTCCACCCAGTTCTTGTACAATTTGTAGAAGATAAATCCTACAACTGCTGCAAATACAAAGAATCCAACAATCTTCAGCATGACCATTCCAATTTTCACGCTTGGGTCTGAAATGCTTGTCACGATTGTCAACGCCACAATTCCCAGAATATCATCAATGATCGCTGCTCCCAGGATTGCATTGCCGGAACGGGTTTTGAGCTTTCCAAGCTCTTTTAATGTCTCCACCGTGATACTGACTGAAGTTGCTGTCAGAATTACTCCGATAAAGATATTCTGCAGGAAAATACTTGCTGATGCATCTGACTCGATCATCCCCGGCCGATTGAAGAAATATGCCGTAGCAAATCCACCCGCAAGCGGTACCAGTACTCCACAAAGTGCAATGATAAAGGATGCCTTTCCGCATGCTTTCAGTTCTTTGATATCTGTCTCCATACCTGCACAGAACATCAGAACGATCACACCAATCTCCGCTACAGACTGCAGAAATGATGTCTCTGTCAGAATGCCGACTCCGGCAGGTCCCAACAGTAATCCGGCCAGAAGCGCGCCAACGACCTGCGGCATCTGTACCCTTCTTGTCAAAAGCCCCAGCGCTTTTGTACAAAGTAAAATAATTACGAGATCTAGTAAATACTTGTAGTCCATAATGTGCCCCCTTTTTGTCAAACATCTATAAGGATACACCTTTAAATGCCTTTTTTCAATACATTTTCCACATTTTATGACGTTTTTACATAATTTTTACCATAATTCTGCACAAATCCGCAATAAAAGAGAGTCTGTTTCCAGACTCTCTCATACTCTTTCTTTTCCTACGGCAATCTCGGCACTTCCTGTCCCCGAAGACTGATCAGAGGACCGCCGGTTCCTTCTATGTAAGATCTTGTGATCGTCACCTCTCCGATGTTCTCATCCTTTGGAATCTCATACATGATATCCAGCATAAACTCTTCGATAATCGCCCGCAGTGCTCTTGCTCCGGTCTCTTTCTTCATTGCCTTCTCCGCAATCGCCTCCAGCGCTCCATCATCAAAATCCAGCTTGACTTCATCCAGTGCAAGCAGCTTCTGATACTGCTTTAAGATGGCATTCTTTGGTTCTTTTAAGATCTTTACATACATATCCTTGTCCAGACCTTTCAGTGTAAAGATGATCGGAAGACGTCCGATAAATTCCGGAATCATACCGAAATTGCGCAAATCTTCCACCGTTACTTTAGACAGGATATCCTTGTCATTGTCATACTGATCTTTTAGCTCTGCATTAAATCCCATGGATGTCTTATGCATCAGCCGTTCCTTGATGATGCCTTCCAGATCCGGGAATGCACCCCCGCAGATAAACAGAATATTCTTCGTATTTACTGTCGTCAGAGGAACCATGGCATTCTTGCTGTTGGCTCCTACCGGAACCTCTACCTCACTGCCTTCCAACAGCTTTAAGAGTCCCTGCTGTACGGATTCTCCGCTTACATCTCTCTGGCTGGAATTTCTCTTCTTCGCGATCTTGTCAATCTCATCGATAAAGATGATTCCCTGCTCGGCTTTCTCTACATCATTATCTGCTGCTGCCAGTAATTTAGATACGACGCTCTCAATGTCATCCCCGATATAACCAGCCTCGGTCAGGGAAGTGGCATCTGTGATCGCAAGCGGTACATCCAACAGTCTCGCAAGTGTCTTTACAAGGTATGTCTTACCACTTCCTGTCGGTCCGATCATCAGCATATTGGACTTTTCAATCTCAATATCATCGACCGAATCTGTCGCTACCCTCTTATAGTGGTTGTAAACAGCAACAGCCATCGCTTTCTTGGCATACTCCTGTCCTACCACATACTCATCCAGCTTTCCTTTGATCTTGTGCGGCGCCGGAATATTCTTAATATCCAGTTTTTGGAACTCTTTTGGCTTTTCTTTTTTCTTTTTGATCTTCTGTGTCTTTGGCGGAGCCATATTCTCCAGATCTGACAGATTTAAGAACTGTACACCCGGCATATTCATCAGTCTGCTGTAATCAATCGAGCCGTTTGTCATGGCATCAAAACTTTTCTGCATACAATCCGGACACACCGTAATATGGTTCGGCAGATCGATCATCTTTCCTGTCACGCTCTCCGGACGATGGCAGATAAAGCAGATCTTCTCATACTCATCCTCGTGTTCCTCTTTTGCGGAAGACTCTTTTCCTTCTGTGGTGACCGGAGTCTCCTTTTCTTCATCTATGATAATAAAATCGTTATCTGACATGTTCTTTCCCTTCTTTCCAGTTACTTGCCCTTTGTACATTCACCGAGGGTATGTCCACATTATAATACAGAATACCGGCAGTTACAAATTAACTTTTTCTAAACCGTCCCTGTTTCCAGCATTTCCAGAAACTGTGATTCAGAAATAATCGGAACGTTCAGTTCTTTCGCCTTTTTATTCTTGGAAGAAGCAGACTGCACATCATTATTGATCAGATAATTCGTCTTTCCGGTCACGCTTCCTGTCACTTTACCCCCTCTGGATTCAATGATTTCTTTCACTTCCCGGCGGTTTGCAAAGTGTTCTACGCTTCCTGTAATCACAAAATTCATATTTTCAAAAATCTGTGCGCTTTCCTCTCCTTCTTCTTTCTGGAGCTTAACCTCCTGTAAGAGGCGTTTGAAAAGATCTCTGTGTGTTTCATCTGAAAAATAATCCACAAACGTTCTGGCGATCACTTCGCCTACTCCCTGGATATCGACCAGTTCTTCCACGGTTGCCTGCATCATCCTCTGGGGATCATTGTCAAATGCCCGGCAGATCATTTTTGCATTGGAAAGTCCGATATTTGCGATTCCAAGGCTGTAGATTACTTTCGGCATAGTCGTACTTCTGGAGTTTTCCACACTTGTGATCAGTTTTGCATAGGATTTTTCTCCGAACCCCTCCAGTGTTTTGATGGTTTCTTCATATCTGTCCAGATGATAAATATCTGTAAAATCCCGGATAAATCCTTCTCCAATGAACTTTTCCAGAGTTGCCTCCGAGAGCCCTTCAATATTCATGGCATCCCTGCTGACAAACAATGCAAAAGATTTCAAATGCTTTGCCTGACACTCCGGATTCGTACAGTACAATGTCTTTGTCTCATTTTCCATCTTTATCTTTGTCGCACCGCCACAGACCGGACAGACTTGCGGGATATCTTTTACACCGCTTCTGGTCAGATTTTCTGCAATCTGCGGAATGATCATGTTGGCTTTATACACCTGAATGACATCTCCTACGCCAAGCTCCAGATCTTCCATAATGCTGATATTATGCACACTGGCACGGCTTACCGTAGTTCCTTCCAGCTCTACCGGTTCAAAGATCGCTACCGGATTGATCAGGCCTGTCCTTGACGGACTCCACTCAATCTCCAGAAGTGTCGTCTCTCTGATCTCATCCGCCCATTTAAAGGCATAGGAATCCCGCGGGAATTTAGCCGTTGTTCCAAGAGACTGACCATAGGCAATATCATCATATACCAATACCAGTCCGTCAGACGGGAAATCATTGTGCACAATCTGCTCCGAAAACCATGCAACTTCCTCTTCGATGGATGCACGGTCAGCCAGATGATGCTCGACCACCTCAAATCCTTGTTTTTCCAGCCAGCTTAACTGCTGCATTCTCGAATTTTCAAACTCTGCACCATCTGCTTTTACCAGTGTAAATGCAAAAAACTTCACATTTCTTCTCGCTGTGATCTCATTGTTCAGCTGACGCACCGAACCACTGCACAGATTCCTCGGATTCTTATATCTTGCATCTACATCCTCGATCTGCTCGTTGATACGCTCAAAATCCTTATATCCAATCACGGCTTCCCCACGCAGGATCAGTTCTCCCTGATACGGGATCTGAAGAGGAAGATTGCGAAATACCTTCGCATTGTTGGTGATGACTTCTCCCACCTCTCCATTTCCTCTTGTGACCGCTTTTTGAAGCCGCCCGTTCTGATATGTCAGAACGATCGTCAGTCCGTCCATCTTCCAGGAGATCACGGCCTTTTGCTCTCCTAAAAATGATTTCAGCTGTTCCACGTCTTTTGTCTTATCCAGTGAGAGCATCGGTTTTTCATGCCGCTCCTTCGGCAGCTCACTGAGCACCTCATATCCCACATTAACCGTAGGACTGGATGCAAGAGTCGTCCCCAGCTCCCGCTCCAGTCCTTCCAGTTCGTCATATAATCTGTCATACTCATAGTTGCTCATGATCTCCGTGTCTTCCTGCTCATATGCACGTCTGGCACGGTTCAGAAGTTCTACGAGTTCCTGCATTCTTTTCTTTTTTGCTTCCATATTTAGAGTCCCTTTACTTTTTATATCACAGTTTCATTGGAAGAATCCTTAATCTGATCATACAATTCATTCAATTCTGCATCTGTCAGCTTCCGGTATTCTCCCTCTTTCAGACGCCCCAGATGGATATTCATGATCCTCACCCGGATCAGCTCTCTCACCTGATATCCAAGTGCCTCACACATTCTGCGTATCTGGCGGTTCAGCCCCTGTGTCAAAATGATCGAAAATGTATATTTTCCGATTTTTTCTACTTTACACGGACGTGTCACCGTATCTAAAATCGGTACACCGGATGCCATTTTTTCCAGAAACTCCTGCGTGATTTCTTTATCCACCGTCACCTTATATTCTTTCTCATGCCGGTTTCCCGCACGCATCATCTTATTGATGATATCACCGTTGTTGGTCATCAGAAGCAGTCCTTTAGAGTCCTTATCCAGACGCCCTACATACGTGATCCGGATCGGGTAATCCAGAAAACGCACAATACTGTTTCTTTCCCTGCGCTCTTCTGTACAGACGATTCCCGCCGGTTTGTTCACTGCCAGCACGACCATCTCATCCTGCTTTGAAACTACTTTCTTTCCGACTTTTACGACCTGCCCCGGAACAATCTTCATTCCGGTCTGTGCACGCTTTCCGTCCACACTCACCCGGCCGCTCTCGATCAGCCTGTCCGCTTCTCTGCGGGAACATACCCCCGCTTCGCTTAAATATTTATTCAGGCGAACCTCTTCCTTCGTCTTTTGATATTCCTGCAAAATCCGATTATTCACTGCTCAATACCCCGCTTATATTATTGTCCTGTAGAAATATGTTGGCACTGTATAAAAACAATGTATCTGTAATTTCATACGTATCCATAATATCCCCGATCGTACCGGAATAATACCTCGGATCTACCATCACGATCTCCCGGAAATACGGTGTAAGGAACGGAACAAATGAATTCGCATAAGAATCTTTGATCAGTAAAAGTCTTCGATTGCTCTCCGATACCGTGCGGATATCCACTACAGAAAAGTTGCCTCCCAGGTACACTGCATATTTATCTCTGCTGTTTAATTTCGATGAATCATACAAAGACGCTGTTTTCTTCTGCTCATCCACATAGTTGACGACAACATCATTGTCTTCTGTCTTTGGTACATAAATATCAATCTGCTCTTTCTCATTCAGACGGCATCCGCTCTTAGATGCCAATGAACCATTAAAATCCGTTGTGATCGGATAAGAAGCATATTCTGTCTCCTGTTCTTCCAGGTTCAATGTCCTGGCTGCTTCCTGAAAAACGTAGTATGCCCCTTTTGCCGTCCAGTGATGGTCTGTTTTATAATAAATCTTCTCATCACTGTGTCTGGTCAATGGCTTTACCGCATCGATCCACTGTACACTGTCCCCCAGTTCTTTTTTCACCTGTGCGATATACTGGCTCTGATCGGCAACTGTAGCGGTAAACGGAAGCCTGTCGCTTAAAATATTCGCCGCATCCGGAACTAACAGCATATTCACCGGAATATCAGAATATTTCTGACTAAAACTCTGGATGGCTTTCATATTTGCTTTCAATACATCCTGATCGGGAACTGCAATGTCTTCCAAAAGCTGTCCTTTTTTCCCGATAAAAACACCATTTTCCTCTTTACTTCCTGCCAGTCTGCTGAATCCGACTTTCAGACTGCGCCACATATTTCTTCCCATAAACTGATCGGCCTGATACTTCTCATACTGATCCATATAGCTCCCGGAAGTAACCGCGCTGACTGAAAGCTCTGGCTTTTGCTGCAATCCGCGGTTTTCCTCTTCTGAGATTTTTTTTGACGGAAGGAGCAGATTGATGATCCCGATCCCGAATACACAGATAAGGAATCCGATTCCGATCATATATTCGATTCTTTTTCTTTTCCTTGTTTTTCTTCTTTCTGACATATGCTCACCTAAAATCTAAAATATAAAAACGGATTAAATGACTGTGTCACCAGAAATGCCAGCGAAAGTGCAAACATGACCAGATACATCACACCTGTCATTATATATTTTCCAACTCTGCTTCCAGGAGCCCTCTGAATATTTCTCATCAGTCTGTATCCAATGGAGGAGGATCCCAGCACTGCCATCAGATAGATCAGCCAGTTGGAGAGCAGATAAAACCAGCCCAGCTTGTCCATAAGCCCGCTGGCACCGATTCCAAACATCACACCTACATACTTCAGGGCATAACCAAGTGACGGGCTAAAGAACAGTACCCATCCGATCAGTATCAGCACCATCGCATAAATATGCCGTACTGCACCCGGCCACTTTTCCACATATTGTCCCCATACAAATTTTTCCAGAATCAATATAATTCCATAATACAGTCCCCATGCGACAAAATTCCATGCCGCACCATGCCAGAATCCGGTCAGCATCCAGACGATCAGAAGATTGGTGATCGTTCTGGAATCTCCTTTGCGGTTTCCTCCCAGTGGAATATACACATACTCACGGAACCAAGTGCTCAGAGATATATGCCATCTTCTCCAGAATTCTGTCACACTCGTAGATACATACGGGTAATGGAAGTTCTCCAAAAACTCAAATCCGAACATCTTTCCAAGACCGATCGCCATATCCGAATATCCGCCGAAATCAAAATAAATCTGGAATGCATAAGAAATACATCCGATCCACGCAGTCATCACCGAATAGCTGCCCAGATGCATCGCTGCGATCTGCTCAAAAACCGCTCCTGTCGTATTTGCAAGAATTACCTTTTTGGCAAGTCCCCGCATAAAATACATGGCTCCCTGTCCGAACTTGGTCAGGTTCATAAATCTGTGCTCCAACTGCTCCTCAATATCCACATACCGCACGATCGGTCCTGCGATCAGCTGCGGGAACATAGAAATATAAAGTGCAAAATACATCAGCTTTTTCTGCGGCTTTACCTCCCCCCGATATACATCGATAATGTAGGAAAGCGCCTGAAATGTATAAAAAGAAATCCCGATCGGAAGCGGCAGTTCTCTGTATGGAATATCAAACGGAAGAACTGCATTTACGGATTCCATCAAAAAGCCGTAATATTTGAAAAAGCCAAGAAGCAGCAGGTTTACAACCACCGCAAAAATCAGACTGTTTCGTTTTTTTCTGTCATCATCTGCCTTTTCGGCAATATCCAGACCGCACACATAGTTCAGACAAATGGATAGAATCATCAAAATGACATAAACAGGCTCTCCCCATGCATAAAAGAAAAGGCTTGCGATCAGCATGACCAGATTCTTGAACCGATACGGAACAAGAAAATATACTGCCAGTACAATCGGCAGAAATACAAATAAAAATGTTATACTGCTAAACAGCATCTTTTGTTCCCCCTGCGTTTCTATAAACTTTTTGAAAAAACAGACTTATAAGTCTCTGCTTTTGGAGAGACTGCGTAAAATACGAACTTCCCTCTTACAGAAATCTGAGCTTCATCCAAAAGCTGCACCTGGTCAGGCGCATAACCGTCAAAGTCATTCCTTCTGTTCGCACGGCGCTGTTCTACAGCTGCCTTTACCTCTTCTGCCTGTTCCGTGGTCTTTGTTTTGACCAGTAAGATCTCCTGTGCTGACATACTGGATTCTGCCGTGTAGAGCATTACACCTTCATAATCTGCACTGTTGAGCCCATAATAGCGCTTCAGCCCCTGCACTCCTGCTTTTTTCATAGCCTTCGTATCCAGAGATGCCTCTACTTTTTTCTCTACCGCAGCAAAGCTCTTCGTACTGCCGCTGGTGAAAATCAGTAACAGTGCCACGTAAACAACGATCACTGCCACCAGTGCATACTTGATCACCACTGTTTTTTTGAGATTTTTTATCTTATCTGTCATAAAGTTGCTACCTCCGCCATACGTTTGAGCCAGATTGGATAAAAATCCGCCTTGAAATGAATTCCATCCTCTTCATAATAAGTATCTGAAACCAACGAAGTATTATCTAAAAATGCAATCTGATTCTCATCACACATCTTCTGCAGTGCCGCATTGTACTCCGGAATCTTCTGAAATACAGGCTTTTCTTCCTGCTTCGCCGCACTGACCGGGAAGATAGAATTCACATACAAAGTTGTATCCGGCAATTTTTTACGCAGCTGGTCGATCACTGCTTTATACTCTTTGATAAATAAATCCGTATCCCCATTTGTTGCAATCACGTCATTCATCCCATAGGAAAGAAAAATAACCTGAGGGTTAATGTCTGCCACTGTTTTTATCTGATCATCCAGCTCATCCAATTCTACTCCGATCTTGGCAACCACACTGGATGCATTCAAAAGATCATACTCTGTAAATGCCTCAGAAATCGAATCTCCCATCACGACCGAGCTGGAAAATAAGCTCTTATAGTTGATCTCACCACTTGCTTCCTGACTTTCCAGCTTGTCTTTCGTGTCCAGCTTGTTGATCTTTTTTTCAATATCCTTTACATTTTCTTTTTCTGCCGCTTTTATGATCGCAAGTCCCTCCTTCGTGTCCACTGTTTCAGCGGAAAAATAGCTGATTCCTTCCGCGATCAGGGTAACTGCAGCAAGCACTGCGACTGCACCGGCTCCGATTATCACATACTTTTTTTTCTGTCTCTTCATCCGTATCTTTTGTCCCCTTATTCTTACCATCTTATCTTATTTTATAATACGTTTTCCATGCTTAAAAGTCAACGTTCCTGATGATAGATTCTCTCGCTGATCTCTTGCATTTTCATGTCGATCGTATGGAGCTGTTCTGCGCAGATTCCCAGATCTTCTGAAACAGAATCCGGAAATCCGTCCGTCTGTTTCTTATAATACAGTTTATGTTCTATACTTGCCCAAAAATCCATCGCGATCGTACGCATCTGCACTTCTACCTTCATCGGTTTTTTCTCATTCATAAAAAATACCGGTACTTCCAAAATCAGATGCAGACTTCTGTAACCGTTTGGTTTTGGATTCTTGATATAGTCCTTTCTCTCGATCAGTCTGATATCATCCTGCTCACATATTTTTTCCGCAAGCGTATAGATATCTTTCGGAAAACAGCAGATCACACGGATACCTGCAATATCACAGATATTTTCTTCTATAGCCTGTACACTGATCTCTATATTTTTTCTTTTCATCTTCTCCAGGATACTAATCGGTTTCTTGATTCTGCTTTCAATTGATAAGATTGGATTCTGATCAGAATTGATCGATAATTCGTGATTCAACACTTCAAATTTTGTCTTAACTTCCAGCAGTGCACACTGATACTGCATGATCAGCTTCTGAAACGGCATCGCTGATTCTAAAAGCCTCTCCGGTTCTTTCAACTCTGTCAATTCTTCAAATTTCATTTCTTCCATATTAACTGCCCTTCTCTTCTGTACTGATTCCATATAAAATAATATCCAATAACTCTGATATCTTCAGATTATGTTCTTCTATAAATCGGGAAAAATCTCCTGTACGGCTTGCTTTATTCTGGTAATATCCATTGTACATATTCTGAAACAGACTCAGATATTCTACTGCCATTTCCATACTGATTCCCTCTCTTAAACGAATCTTGGACAGCAAATGTCGGTATTGCTTTCTTATATAGGCATCATATCTTTCCATCACACCAAAAAGTGCTTCTTTTAAATGCTCTGCCGGATATAACATCACATTAAAAAATATATTTCTGTCATACGGATTTTCAGCAAAAAACACTTCCCGTCTCTCCAAAAAAATACGGATTTCTTCCCTTGCTGTTTTTGCCTCTTCTTTCCCTTCTTCCATATAACTCATCAACTTTTCGAAGCTTTTCTTCACACAGTACAGATATAGCTCATCCTTATTTTTAAAATTATGGTAGATCAGCCCTTTTGCAATCTGATACTTGCCGCATATCGCATTCAGCGAAACCGCATCGTAAGATCTGCTTCCAAACTCGATCGTAGCTGCATGTACAATTTTTTCACAAGTCTGTTTTGTCTTTTCTTCTTTTTTCATGCTGTTATCCTTTCTTTTTGACTATACAGTCTATAATAGGATACTATACAATTTTCTTACAATCAATATTTTTGCCTGTGTTTTTTTCTCTTTTTTATGGTATGATAGAGGAATCAATACTTATATTTTTTATCAGGAGGACATCCTTATGATCGCGTTAAAACTGACGAATGTCAAAGCCTGTATGTCTCATCTTCTTCTGATGGACACCTTCGATTCATTCCTTCTGATCGAAGGAGAGATCATGACATTCAATACGTTCAAAATAGACGGTTTTATTCAAAAAAACTTTTATACTTCTGAAGAACTGGAACAAATGGGCACACTCCCTGAATACGCTTACTGGAAGCAGCTTCGGGAATACTGCTTCTCCCTGATCAAAGGGAAAAAGACTCCGCTTGGATTTCGTTTTGTATTCAGTCTGTCTCCGAAAAATATTGCCCGCCTTATCGAGCAGAATAAACTCGGCCTGAATGCCGATGACATCCAGGGACTCTATTTGAATCTCCGCTATGATTCCACCGGACTTCAATGCATTACCGGTACATCTTTCAAATCCTTCTCCATGGACAAGTCGCTGGAACACGCCTGGGACAACATGGTACAGAAGTTTTTCCAGAAAAAAGGACTGGATTTCGAAATTTTGTAATCTGTAATTTTAGTTCAACGAATATCATTATATAAGACAGATCCACATTTTAATCTTAAAAATTATGAAAGTTTTTCTTAAGATTACAAAGTGATTTTATTGCCTTTTTCGTAAATGACATCTACGGTTTCATCAACTGGCATCGGATGGGACAAAGACAGGGAAGCGAAGCTTTCTAAACAATATAAAAGGGAGTCCGAAAAAGAAATGGTTCTAATCCCTTTCTTTTTCGGACTCCCTATATTTTTTTATTTTGTCAAAAGCATCATAATCTGATTACTTCTCTGTACAAATGCTGTCATCTCTTGTGGACTCAGTGGTTTGTGGGCAAGCAGCGCCAGATCATACAGCTGCTTACAGATCAGCTCTACATTCTCACCTTCTTTGTTCTCTACCACATACTGCACCAGTGGATGATCTGCATTCAGGATCAAGGACGCCTGTCCGCCGAACATACCGGTATCCATACCACCCATTCCATACATCTTCATCATCTCTTCCATACGTCTAGACTCTTCAGACAACACGGCCATGGAAGCAATATTCTCATCTTTTAATTTTTCTACTTTGACATCCAGTTTCTCATTATTCAGCACTTTTCTGAAGATTTCTGTCAGACTGTCTGCATTCTTCTGGAATGTCTCTTTTTCTTCTTCTGCAACTTCTGCTTTCAGAGACTCATGAACATCTGCATCGATTCTCTGGAATTTTACATTGTCATGCTTCTGCTCCAGATAGGTAATGAATGCAGAATCAATATTATGTGCCAGGATCACTGCATCCTGCCCCTGCTCTTTGAACATATTGATGTACTGACTCTGCTGCTGTTCATTCGTCACGTAGAAAATATTAGTCTTTGGTGTCTCTTTCGTCTCTTCTGAATCCGTTGTCTCCTCTGCCTTTGTCTCTTCTGCTGTTTCTCCGCCATTGGCCTTGATACAGTCTTCCAGAGTGAGATATTTGTGGTCAAGATTCTTAAACAACATCGAATCTTTTACTTTTTCTCCGAATTTTTCATCTTTCAAACATCCAAACTTGATAAACGGACTGATATCATCCCAGTATTTTTCATAATTTTCTCTGTCTGTTTTGAACATACCGTTCAGTTTGTCTGCAACCTTCTTAGAAATATAGTCTGCAACTTTTGTTACAAATCCATCATTCTGCAGTGCACTTCTGGATACATTCAGAGGCAGATCCGGACAGTCGATCACACCTTTTAATACCATCAAAAATTCCGGAATCACTTCTTTGATGTTATCTGCAATAAATACCTGATTGTTATACAGTTTGATCTTTCCTTCAATGGAATCATACTCTGTATTGATCTTCGGGAAGTACAGGATTCCTTTCAGATTAAACGGATAATCCATATTCAGGTGAATCCAGAACAGTGGCTCCTTGTAATCCATAAATACTTTTCTGTAGAACTCGATATAATCATCCTTTGTGCAGTCGCTCGGATTTTTTGTCCAGAGTGGATGAATATCGCTTAAGGAAACCGGACGTTTTACAATTTTAACTTTCTGTTTCGGCTCACCTTCTTCACCTTCTTTTGGCTCTTCTGTAATATGTTCTACCACTTCATCCGTATCCAGAACATCTGCCTCATCGATTGTCTCATACTCCGGCTCTGCATTGGCCTTGGAGAGGAAAATCTCTACCGGCATGAATGAGCAGTATTTTTCCAGCACTTCTCTTGCACGGTATTCATTTGCAAATGCAAGACTGTCCTCGTTCAGATATAATGTAATCTCTGTACCAACCTCTGTACGGTTTCCTTCCTGCATCTCATACTCTGTACCGCCTTCACTTACCCAGTGTACTGCGGCTGCACCCTCTTTATAAGACAGCGTATCAATCTGCACTTCGTCCGCTACCATAAACGCAGAATAGAATCCCAGACCAAAATGTCCGATCATTTCATCCTCTGTCGTCTTGTCTTTATATTTCTCCAAAAACTGTGTGGCACCGGAAAATGCGATCTGTGTAATATACTCTTCCACTTCTTCTGCTGTCATACCGATCCCGTTGTCAATGAACTTCAGCGTCTTTTCTTCCGGATTGACAATGACCTGAATCTTTCCTTTATAATCATCGGGAAGCTCACACTCACCCATCATATCCAGCTTTTTATATTTTGTGATCGCATCGCATCCGTTGGACACTAATTCACGAATGAAAATATCATGGTCAGAATATACCCATTTTTTAATGATCGGAAATATATTCTCGCTGTCGATAGATAAATTACCTTTTTTTGTTCCCATATCTAAACACTCCTCTTTCTTTACAAACTCACCCGTCCTGCGGGTTTTCTTCTGTCTATGAAGTATTTTAGTACACCATGTTTTAAAAGTCAACAGAAAATTAGCACTCTTTTCAGTTGAGTGCTAATAAAATTATGAACTCTATAAACTTTTTATAAACAAGAAACAAATACAAAATACTCCTGTCAAGTGGTATAATCAATTCTGTCAGCTTATTCACTCTTTCCAAAGAAAAGGAGGTTTTCAAAATGGAACAGAATTTTTCACTTACTCCGGTGCATACTGACAAACAGATTCAGGAAATTTCCAATCTTGCTTCTGTTATCTGGCATGAGCACTTCACTCCCATTATCGGCATACAGCAGGTAGAATATATGCTGGAAAAATTTCAGTCTTTTCATGCCCTGAAAGAACAGATGGAAACCGGATATGAATATTTTCAGATTTTTGACAATACAGAGTTTTGCGGGTACTGCGGGATTCATCAAGAAGAAACTACACTGTTTCTAAGCAAACTCTATTTAAAAAAAGAGGCGCGAAACCGACACCTCTCTACAAAAACGATCCAGTATTTAAAAACTCTCTGTCAAAAACGCGGTCTCTCTTCCATCTGGCTTACGTGCAACAAATACAATACGAATACCCTTGCGGTCTATCATCATCTTGGATTTGAGACGGTTCGTTCACAGGTAGCGGATATTGGAAACGGATATGTCATGGACGATTATATCCTGGAATGCAGAGTCTGACCGTACTCTGCATTTTTCTTTTGTCTATTCTTTATAAAACTCTCCATAATCAGTAGAACCAATTTTCTCACTCGGCTCAAGCGTAACGGCCGCCCCTGTTGTCTGTATTTCTGTTCCTTTTGGAATCGGTACATTCTCATAACTGAGTTCCAATTCTTTTGGTGCAAACGAAATCACCTCTACTCTGTGTTCTTCATCTGCTGCAAATTCTGATAAAAATGAATCCGGAAGTGTCATCATAAGATCATTCCAGTCCGGTTCAGACTTCACATTATAAAGCCCCTCTGGAAAATCACGCCCCGCAGTCATTGTCTGTCCTACTTCTACTCGCACTGAATCCTGCAGTGGATTTGTCTCTCCATGAAGCCTTTCTGTCTGCGCACAATCCGAACGGAATTGAAGTGCTGCCCCGCTTTTCACTTCCAAAAGAGCTCCATCGTATAAACGCAGATCATCCATCACAGCTGCCTGATTCGGATTTTCAGGGTCATTTCCAATCTGTTGCCAGATGTAAATTCCATTCTCATCATCGATCAAATAAATCGCACTTTCCCCATCCTGCGCCTCTACTGTATAAATTCCCTCTGGAATATGAACGCCAACCTCATAATATCCTCCGGTAAGAACTTCATCGTATGCTTCGCCTGTCTCAGAAAGCTGTCTCTTTGCAAACTGATATTCATCATATTCCTCTCCCGACTGACTCTGCCCCTTCTCTTGTTCCTCGAAATAACTGTTCAGTGCAACGGCACCAACTGCTGCCACAAGCAGGATTACGCTTCCGATCGCCAGACCCTTCCCGATCTTCTGCACCGCATCACGCGGCTGTGAATCCTGCATCTTTACGCTTTCATTAAGATGATAGACTTTCTTTGTGTTTTTTTCATTATCAAGCCCGCATTCCACGCACCGTCCGTTTACCAGTTTTCCACCACACAGATAACATCTCTTTCCCCCAAGCATAAGCCCTCCCATTCCTGCTGCTTTTTCAGCTTTGCAGACACATCATTTCCTGTTATCATTTACTTTTTACAACATCCAGCGCCTTCTGCAGCTGATTGTCACTGGTCGGATTCGCCGCATCGTAGGTATATTCTACCTCCACATCCGGCTGAATTCCTTTTTTATGGATGTTTTCTCCACTCGGTGTAAAATACTCCGCCGTCGTGATCTTGATCATCGTATCATCCTCAAAACTAAATAATTCCTGCACGATTCCCTTTCCGTACGTCGTGGTTCCCACAAGGGTACCAATTCCGTAGTCTTTTACGGCACCGGCAAAAATCTCTGACGCGCTGGCACTGTAGCCATTTACAAGCACTGCCAATGGTTTCTGAAATTCATGCTTTCCATCGCAGTCGTAGGTTTCTTCATTCCCGTATTTGTCTTTAATAGAAACGATTCTTCCTTCCGGAAGGATCAGTTTCAGCATCTCTACAACAGTATCCAGGTTTCCTCCCGGATTATTCCGAAGATCGATAACAAGTCCTTCCATCCCCTGAGCTTCCAGATCTTCCAGTGCGGACTTGAACTGTTCGTAAGTCACATCTTCAAACCCCTGCACAGAAATATATCCTATCTTATCTTCCTTCATCTCATGCTCGACTGTCTGTGACTGAATTTTTTCTCTCACAGCTGTCAGCGTGTGCTCTTCCCGGTCTTCTCCTCGATAAACGGAGAGTTTCACCTCTGTTCCTTCTTCACCTTTAATCCAGGATACAACCTCAGACGTATCCTGATCTTCGATCTTATGGTCATCGACCTGATACAGGATATCTCCTTCTAAAAGCCCTGCCTTTTCTGCCGGACTGTCTTCATAGACCGTTGTAATCGTGATCTCCCCGGTCTGTACATTCTGCATCATAGCGGCTCCGATCCCCGAATATTCTCCCGAGGTGCTCTCTTTGATCTCTTTTGTCTCTTCCTCATTGTAATATACCGTATACGGATCATTGAGTGCACTCAAAAATCCGGCATACACTGCATCTTCCAGATCCTCCTGCTTTACATCATCACTGTAGAGATAATACTGATCGATCATTTTTTCAATTTTTTTAAATTTTGCTTCGGTCTTTTTCTCTGCCCGCTCCTGCTTGGCAGTCACACTGTCCTTTTGCAAAAGCAATCCGGAAAGCTCCGGTACCTTTGTGCAGACTCCTACTGCAAATAACATAATAAGGGCGCCTGTGAGCGCCCCTTTTATAAAACTTTTATGTCTGTTCATACTCTGTTACCAACTTTCGGTATTTTAGAAATACTGATCCGGACTGACTGCAACTCTATTTAACTCTACCTGAAAATGCAGATGTGGTCCTGTGGACTGTCCTGTAGAACCAACCGCACCAATCTGCTGGCCTCTTTCCACATACTGTCCCGCACTTACACAAATACTGCTGTGGTGCATATATTTTGTCACCAGACCGTTTCCGTGATCGATAACTACCCAGTTACCGGCGCTGCTGCTGTATCCGGCGATGATCACACGACCGGCTGCTGCGGCATATGTAGGTGTTCCGGTCGGCGCAGCATAATCGTTTCCTTTGTGTCCGCCGACTTCAAACTCACGGATTTCTCCAAAATAACTGGACTGGTAACTCATTCCCGGACACGGATGTGTGAAATAACCACTTCCGCTGGATACATTGCCGGATGACGGAGGTGTCACTGTGGAACCGCCTCCTGTACCACTGCCTGTATTATTATTGGAATTATTCTGATTCTGCTGCTCTTGCTGCTGTAACTGCTGCTGTCTTGCTGCCTCAGCCGCTTCTTCCTGGCGTCTCTTCTCTTCCTCCACCAGCTTCTGCAGTGTCTCCATCTTGCTGCCGAGCTGACTGCTTAAATCTGCCAGCTGAACATCCTTTTCTTTTAACAATGTCTGCGCCTGTGTCTGCTGGTTCACAAGATCCGTCTGAAGTGTATTTAATTCCTCATACTCTTTCTGCAGCGCCGCTTCCTGCTCTTCCACTGCCTTTACTGTCTTCTGGAATTCTTTTAACTTATCTCTATCATATTCAGACAGCTTGGAAATATACTCTGTTTTATTCAAAAAATCACTGATATTTTCACTGTCAGCAAGAACTTCAATAAATTCCATATTTCCATTCTCGTACATATATTTGATGCGGATCTTCATACTCTGGTACTGTGTATTTTCTTCTACTTTAGCCTGCACCAGATTTTCCTCTGCTTCTGTGATCTCCGCCTGCTTTGCATCCAGCTTGGACTGTGTCTTTTCCATCTCTTCTGCAATCTTTTTCAACTCTGTCTCAACAGTCGTCTTCTCTGCCTGCACACTGTCCTTTTGCTGCTGCAGCTGATCTACTGCATTCTGTGCATCCTGTACAGTCTCCGCATGTACCGGAAGTACCGTTCCGACAGAAAGCGCCGCTGCCAGACATAATGCTGTCACTTTTTTCATACGTTCTTTCATATGTTCACCTATACTTTCAAATGCTTGCGTACTGTAAAGAAACTTCCCAGAAATCCGATTCCTACTCCAAGCAGAAGTCCGATTGGAAGCAGGTAGCGATATACATCTCCTACCGGCAGGAATTCCACGATATTTTTCAGGATCTGGAATTTTGTCATCACATATCCCACTGCTCTTCCATAAAGTGCATACAATAATGCCAATGGAAGTACCGCTCCGACAATTCCAATGATCAGACCTTCCAGCACAAATGGAGAACGTACTACAAAGTCCTTTGCACCGATATATTTCATAATTGCAATTTCTTCTTTACGAACCGTAATACCCATGGTTACGGTATTGCTGATCAGGAAGATCGAAACTCCAAACAGGATCAAAATGATCGCGATTGACACATATCCAACCAGTACATTGACACTGGAAAGTGTATTCGCCACAACATCTGATTTATTGACCTTTCTGACTCCGTCCAGTCCCTCCGCAAACTTTACCAGTTCCTTCTGTGTTGCAGAAAGTGATTTGCTCTTGGAGATCATATTGCTGTCCTTGTCCTCCTGCGGTTTCATATAAACCGCATAACTGCTGGAGCCTGCAAGCGGATTGTCATCCTTAAATCCATCTGCCAGTTCCGGATTGTCTCCAAAGTACTCTTCTTTAAAACTGTTCCATGCATCATCTTCCGAAACATACTCTACTTTCAGAACATCATCCCTGCTGCGAAGCTCCTTGCCAATCTCCTCGATCTGACTTTCTGTTGCATCCTCATCAAAGAATACTGTAATCGCCACGCCTTCCTCTGCAGTCTTTACAAAATGCTGCAGATTCAGCACGATAGAAAAGAACAGTCCGAACAGAAAAATACAAGCTGACATTGTCGCAATAGATGCGATAGAGAACATTTTATTTCTCCCGATGTTCTTAACTCCCTGTTTTCCTACGTATCCTAATGTACTAATCCTCATCTATATACCCACCTTTTTGTTCATCACTCACGATCACGCCCTGTTTCATCGTAATAACTCGTTCGTTCATCTCGTTTACGATCTCCTGGTTATGTGTAACAACAAGTACTGTCGTTCCTCTGTCATTCGCCTCTTTGAGAAGACTCATGATTTCCCACGAATTGGTAGGATCCAGGTTACCGGTCGGCTCGTCGGCCAACAAAATTGCAGGTTCATTTACGATTGCTCTGGCAATCGCCACTCTCTGCTGCTCTCCACCGGAAAGCTCCTTCGGGAAAGCTTTATATTTTTGCGCCAGACCTACAAGAGAAAGTGCTGCCGGCACTTTTCGCTTGATCACTCTTGTCGGTGTTTCTGTCACACGAAGTGCAAACGCGATATTCTCATAAATATTCCGGTCCTTCAACAGACGGAAATCCTGAAAGACAACCCCGATGCCTCTTCTGTATTTTGCAATGTTCCGATGTTTCATCCGTTTTAAATTCTGCCCGTTTACAATGATCGTGCCTTCTGTAGGCTCCAGTTCCTTCATGATCAGACGAATCAATGTGGATTTTCCGGAACCGCTGTCTCCTACGATAAAAACGAACTCTCCCTGTTCGATCTTAACAGACACACCGTTTAACGCAGCATTCCCTTTGGAATACTCCTTCGTTACATCTCTTAATTCAATCATCATGCTCCTCCTAATTATTCATACTTTATCGGACGAAGTCCGCCCGCCGCAGGCATACATTGCGGGATGCCCGGATGGGTATACTTTATCGGGCGTAAATCCGCCTGCTTAATATTCCAGCGTCTCCATGTATTTCATATATTTTACGACCATCAGTGCAATCTTGAATGTGATCGCATCTTCAAATACACGCAGATCCAACCCTGTACTTTTCTGAAGCTTATCCAGTCTGTACACGAGTGTATTTCTGTGAATATAAAGCTGTCTGGATGTCTCTGATACATTGAGACTGTTCTCAAAGAACTTGTTGATCGTAGTCAGTGTCTCCTCATCAAATTCATCCGGTGATTTCCCCTCAAAAATCTCTTTGATAAACATCTTGCAAAGCGGAATCGGCAGCTGGTAGATCAGACGTCCAATTCCAAGTGTGCTGTATGCTACAATGTCTTTCTCATCAAAGAAGATCTTGCCGACATCCAACGCCAGTTTTGCTTCTTTGTAGGACTTGGAAACTTCCTTGATGTCGTTGACAACCGTTCCATAGGCAATGTGGATTTTGTCATCCTCGGACTCAGCCCGCAGGATCTCCATCATTTCTTTGGCCATCTTTTCAAGCTCTCTGCTTCCGGCCTTATCAGCCAGCTCTTTGACAACAATGATATTTTTCTCATCTACTGCTGTCACGAAGTCTCTCGACTTTCCGCCAAGCAGGTTTCTGACATTATCCAGAGCAACACTGTCTTTTTCGTGTGATGTCTCAATAATAAAGATAACACGTTTTGCTTCTGTGTCAATATGTAATTTTTTTGCGCGATTATAAATATCTACAAGAAGCAGGTTGTCAAGAAGCAGATTTTTGATGAAATTATCCTTGTCAAAACGCTCCTTATATGCTACCAGAAGACTCTGAACCTGGAACGCTGCGATCTTACCCAGCATGTAGACATCTTCGCTCTCTCCGCCTGCCAGCAGAACATACTCAAGCTGCTGCTCATCAAAGATCTTGAAGAACTGACATCCCTGGATCACCTGGCTGTCTGCCGGAGATTCTACAAAAGACAACACCGCGCTTTCATAATTCCATGTATCCTCAAATGTCGTAGCAAGCGCCTTTCCTTCTGTATCCAGAACGCAAAAGTCAATTCTGGAAATTCCTTTTAATCCTTCGATTGTGTTTTGAAGTATCTGATTTGAAATCATACCTTTTTCCTCCGCTTATCTACTCGTTTCCATGTGCATATTTCACAATTTTTTTACTCTTTCACTTTTGTCTGCACAACCCATATTTTATATACTAAGGCAAAACATCAAAAAAAGAAAGAGGAAATCCACTTTTTTTATGCATTTCCTCATAGTTTTTACAAAAAATTCATATTTATACGGCTATACATAGTATACAAACCGAAGCTTTTTTATTCTTCACTTCTCTGCTGCCGTCCCACCTGGTAACGGAACACTTTCCTGCGCAGAAATCTCTGAAGCTTTCCTTTTTTCTGCTTTTTCATATAGATTTCTTTCAGAACGCTCCCGCACCCAAACCACACTCTTGCATTTAACAATGCGCTGTTCCTCTGTATCAAAAGCTCCTGCTCCGGTGATGGAAGCAGGGAAAAAATGCAATCTGTCTCAGCACCATTGACCGCATT
The DNA here is from genome assembly GCF_008121495.1 of Mediterraneibacter gnavus ATCC 29149. NCBI lineage: Bacteria > Bacillati > Bacillota > Clostridia > Lachnospirales > Lachnospiraceae > Mediterraneibacter > Mediterraneibacter gnavus. The sequence goes on from NZ_CP043051.1 coordinate 428,270, forward strand.
GATCACCTGCTCTATTCCCGCACCATCCGGCGGCAGAACGCCTCTTCCTGCCAGGATCAGCTTTCTGTCATGTTCCCGGATCGCGGATTCCATCTCTAAAAGCTCTGTTTCTGACTGTGCCACAAGAAATACACGCTTTTTGTTTCTCTGTATATAGCGGAGAAACATCTTTAAAAACACCTGTCCCGCCGTATCACGCAGCAGCGTCTTTTCTCTGACTCCTGCCGCCTCCAGAATCTCCGTCTCTCCCGGCAGCACCAGATTCAGTGATTCCACTGCTTCTTTCCAGCCCGGCATATCTTTCCCTTTCAGCAGCATGTCCATCGTGATGATCTCAACTGTGTTAATGGAATCACTTTCCATATACTGCACCACTTTCTGCATCGCTGCTTTTGCACTCGTCTGATAGAGTTCTATATTCAAGATATTGATCTTCTCATTCATCTGTCTCACCTGTACTTTTTTCCCAGTCGTAAAATTGTATCAAAAACAAGAAGATTTGTAAAGTATTTTATTCTCTTTGACGATACCAGGCACCTGATTGTGTTCTTCATTTACATGTTTTCCACTGCTGCGCGTTCGATCGAAAGCCCTTTCGTATAACGCTCCATAAAGCTTCGGTAACCTGCGACACCTTCCTCTTCTGGATTCAAAACGGAAATCTCGCTGTCTTGAAACACTGCTTCTGCCAGATACTGATCCAGTGTTCTTCCGTTTTTTTCCTGCATAAAGGCTGCCAGAAGCGCAATTCCCCATGCACCGCCTTCTCCTGCGGTCTCCATCACTGCCACCGGAATCTCCATGGCATCGGCCATGATCTGCTGTCCTGCCCCTTTTGTCTTAAACAGTCCTCCGTGTCCCATGATCCTGTCTGACTGTACGCCTTCTTCTCTCTTTAAAATGTCCATTCCTGTTTTAAGTGCTCCAAGTGCTGTATACAAATTGACACGCATAAAATTTGCCAGATTAAACCTGGAATCCGGTGTACGTACAAACATTGGCCTTCCCTCTTCAAATCCCGTAATATGTTCTCCGGATAAGTATCCGTAGGAAAGCAGTCCGCCTCCGTCTGCCTCTCCCTCCATTGCCTTTCTGTAAAGAGTTCCGTACAGTTGGTTTCTGTCCACATCCATCCCCATCGTCTCCAGAAACTCTGCAAACAGACCGACCCACGCATTCAGATCCGATGTGCAGTTATTGCAGTGGACCATGGCGACCGGATCTCCGGCCGGTGTTGTTACCATGTCGATCTCACGATGAACACCTTTCAATTCGTTTTCCAGTACAAGCATGGCAAACACAGACGTTCCTGCAGATACATTTCCGGTGCGCACTGTCACACTGTTCGTTGCAGTCATTCCGGTTCCGGCATCTCCCTCCGGCGGACACATCGGGATTCCCCCTTTCAATGTGCCGGACTCATCAAGAAGTCTTGCACCAGCTTCTGTTAAAGTTCCCGCCTTTTCTCCTGCGCACAGCACTTTCGGAAGGATCTCTTCTATCTTCCACGGATATTCATTCTCCCGGATCAATTCATCAAACTGTGACAGCATCTTTGGATGATAGTCCCTGATGGAAGAGTCGATTGGAAACATTCCTGCCGCATCTCCGATTCCAAGTACTCTCTCTCCGGTCAGTTTCCAGTGAAGATATCCGCTCAGCGTGGTGATAAAACGAACTTTTGAAACATGCGGCTCCTGATTTAAGATTGCCTGGTACAGATGGGCAATACTCCATCGCTGCGGAATATTGTACTGAAACACATCGGTAAGTTCATCCGCTGCCCCTTGCGTGATCGTATTTCTCCAGGTACGAAATGGCACCAGAAGTTCTCCATTTTCATCAAATGCCAGATAGCCATGCATCATCGCGCTAATCCCGATTGCTTTTGTCCCCTCCAGTTCCACTCCATAACGGGAACCAACCTCTTCTCTCAGACTGCGATAGCACTCTTTAAGTCCTCTCCAGATCATATCCAGATGATAGGTCCAGATTCCATCCTCATACTGATTCTCCCAGTCATAGCTTCCTGATGCGATCGGTGTATGGTCTGCTCCTGTCAGGACCGCCTTGATCCTTGTGGAACCAAATTCAATTCCAATATATGTCTCTTTGTTTCTGATCTGCTCTGCAAAGTTACTTTTTCCCATTGCTTTTTCTCCTCCTGCCTGAATTCTCGTTCTATATGGTTAATCTCATACTGTTCTCACTATATAACAATTTTTCTTCAAATACAACTTGGCGTATTTCCTAAATATTCCCTTTGATTTTTGATAAAAAGTTACTGTTCACAGTCACTTTTTGTCAAAAATATAAAAAGAGACTCTGTCTTTCTCAAACAAAAACAAAGCCTCTCTTTTTTCCTTTCACACTCTGACTCAGGCAGGATCTTCCGCAGATTTCCGGCGTCTCCTGGTCATCAGACCACCGATACGCCCGGTTTCCTTTGAAGACAAAGATTTCCATCCTTCCTCCAAAACCTGGTCCAAAAGTCCCAGTTCTTCTGCAATTTCATATTTCATCCTGTCTTTTTCTTCCATTGACGGAATCTCTTCGCGAGTGATCTTTTTCTGTTTCATATTCAGAGCATCTCCTTCCTTTTCCAGAAGTATTGCCCCAAATATCTGATTTCATTCGCCTATTTCTGATCCGGCATGATCACTGACGCAATAAAATATGCCAAAAGACCGGTTCCAACACTGGCGCAGATAAACAAAACCATTCCAAGCCGGATCAAAACCGGATCCACGTTGAAATATTCCGCGATTCCTCCGCACACTCCACACAATACTCTGTTTTCTCTTGAACGATATAATCTTTTCGGTTCCATATTCTTACTCTCCTTTCGCAAATGCAATATTGACGGTTCCCATACCACACTCGATGTCCATTTCTTTTCCGGCATGATTGTTGATATTCTGGTTTCCTGCCGGCTTCGTAAATTCATCATCTCCAATCTGAATGCTTCCCATACCACAACTGACACTATAATTATAATCGGTCATTTTTCCGCTATCCTGAAACTCAATGGTTCCGATCCCACATTCGAGATCCAGATCACTGTTCACGCTTCCTTGCAGCGAGATCGATCCGGTTCCTGCTGAGGCACTCACTTCCCCTGCTTCAAATCCCTGAATATCCGCTGTCCCGGTCCCTATGGAAATATCCAACTCTCCGGTCCTGATATCACACATGTACAGCGTACCGGTTCCTAGGGATGTGGAAATCCCCTCCAGATTGTCCGGAACGTGAATAATCAGCTCTCCTGCGTTGTTTTTTCCGATATTCTTCCAAAGCCTGGTATCCTGGGCACGAATCTCCAGAGTATCTTCATCTCTGTAAATCGAAAGATCCTCTAAAAGCTGCGGATCCATATTTCGGGTCGAAACCTCGATCTGATTGGAATCTGATCGTTCCATGATCAGTTCTACATAAGAAAGTTCGATATCCAGTTCGCTGATTCCTTCCAAATCTTCTGTTATCTCCGGTGAAACTTCTTCGTCGATATAATCCAGTTCTTCATCCATCTCCTCCGGTTCTGAATACTTCTGTGACCACCAGTGATCGTTTTCCAGATACTGCATCCCACGCCTTCCATATTCCTGAAGATCCCGTACTCCTCCGAGAACAGTACCTGCCACTGACAGGACAACTCCGATCCCTGCACAGATTCCACAGCTGATCAGTAGAATTTTCCAACCTTTTTTCATCTATTCAGACACCGCCTTTCTGTGAAACGGCTTCCGGCACAGTTTCACGATAAACCGAAACATCGCCGGATACATTACAATGCAAAGCTTTCCGGTAAATAATGTTGCCAGTACTCCAAGCGCGATCAGGATCAATCCAATCCCTGCCATCAAAAGTACTGCAGGTACTGAATGAATGGCGATTCCTACGCCGATCCCTGTCACCGCGACTACAAATCCGGCAAGTACGACTGCCAGCGATGCAATCACCAGTGCTGCAAAAAAGCAAACTGCTGCGATCAGAAGCCCGGCAATCACACCAAAAATTCCCACACCGACCGGAATCACAACCGGACATACGATCAACGCAATCAGTACGATCAGTGCGATCTTTACCAGTTTGTCGTTCCTGCCTTGCGATGCCTCATAAGAGTACTCTCCTGTCTGTCCACTCTGGTAGGAATAACCTTTTCTTTGCGGCACCTCTTTCTTCGATGCCCACTCCTGCTCATATCCATTCTCTGTAAACTCACCGTCATTTCCCGTATGCTTTAAATCATTCTTGATCATAGCTGCCACACGCTGCGGACTCTCCAGCTCCCGGATCACTTCTGCCTCGTTGTCTGCTCCTGCATCATCAAAATAGTCTTCATAGTACTGCAGGGCTTCTTCTCTTTCGTCTGCCGGAATATCCCCTAACAGCGCTTTTAGTTTTGCCATAAATTCTTCTCGGTTCATCCCGTCACTCCTCCCTCAAAAATTTCCTGGATCTTTCTGGAATAATTCTTCCACTCTACCTGGTACAGGTTCAACTGTGCCATTCCCTTTTCTGTCACTTTATAATATCTCCGGTTCCGCCCATCGTACTGACGGTCATATACTTCCAGACATTCATCTTTCTGCAATCGTCTCAACACCGGATACAACGTAGACTCTGATACATTGATTGCACTGCGCACATCCTGTGTGATCTTATAGCCATACGTGCCTTCACTCTCATGCGAGACGACCGCCAGTACGATCGCATCTAAAAGCGCAGCTCCTGTATTAAATACCATCCAACCGCTCCTTCCTATGCTGTTTTCTCTTTAATACTGTTCTTATGCCTATATTATATTTTGTATAATATAGATTGTCAATATAATATTGTTTAAGATTTTCTAAAGAACTCTTTCTATTTTCTAAACGTAAAGAAGCAGCAGAACAATCTGTGTCTGCTGCTTGTCACTACCTCTGCCAGATCCAGAGCCCAACACCAATCTGCACGAGTAAAATCAGTGGAACCCCCAGATAAAACAACGGTTTCCTTATCTTATGATGAAATACAAACATTCCGGCCAGTGCTCCCGGAGAGCCTCCCGCTGCCGCAAAAAGAAGCAGTGTCTTTTCCGGAATCCTCCACCTGCCTTTTACTGCTTTCCATTTATCGATCCCGAACACCAGAAATGCCGCCACATTGGCTGCCAGTAAATAAATCAGTACATAACTTTCCATTTAAACGTTGATTTCCTTTCCAAGAGCAAATGAATAAATGATCTTTTCTTTGACTGCCTTTCCTGTAATCTGTGACAGGGCGCGGGCATAGTATGTAAGCTGTGACTGGTATCTCCGAACAAGTTCATCGGCCGTTCTTACCCGGTCTGTCTTATAGTCTAAGACTACAAGTCCGTCTTCCTCTTCAAAATACACATCTATGATTCCCTGCACCAGAAGCTGTGCTCTGCATTCTGTATCCGGATAAATTTCTCCTGAATCCACCCCCAGCACAAAGGGCTGCTCTTTGTACAACTGTTTTTTCTTTGCCGCCTGATGCATCCGTTTCCCGCTTTCACATTGCAGAAACTTCAGGAAATCTTCCGTTTTTACAGCCTCTGCGATCTCCGGACTGATCCTTCCTTCTGTCTGAAGATGTTTCAAATGTTCCTCCAGACTTTCTCTGGTATATTCTTTTTCAAAATCAAGAAGCTCCAGAAATTTGTGGTACGCGGTTCCTCTGACTGCTCCGGATGCCGCTTCTTCCGCTCCTAAAAATCTCGGAACAAGAGGCACTGCTTCCGGTTCCTGATATAATACCTCTCCTGCCTCCTCTTCCATGTAGGCCCGTTTTTTAAGTTCTGAAACTGTAAATTTCATCTGAAAACGCTGTTCTTCCGCAAACGGATATGCAAAGTCCAACTGTCTTTTCAGCTCTTCCCGGTATCCGGCATCATGAATCTGATTTGTATCCCAGTTTTCCAGTACATTTCGAGTCAGTTCATCCGCCGCTTCCCAGGCTCCCTCCATCTGAGCCGCGCCCAGACTGTCAACAACGGTAATTCCGATCGAACTTTCTGCCGGGGATGCCGCAGGAAGCAGCCAGTCCAGATACGAATTCGCAGAAAGAACTTCATATGGAAGAAATGCTGTTTTTTCCCTTGTGGAAAGTGTTTCCAGCTTTGTCCGTGCATCTTTGCACACTCCCGTCAGAATGAGCTTTTCCTTTGCTCTTGTCATTGCCACATAGAGCACCCGCATCTCTTCCCCTAAGTTTTCCACTGCCACCTGTTTCTGGATTACTTTTTTTAACAGTGTCGGAGCCTTTGTTCTCTTTTTCAGATCAATCACATCCATTCCCACACCAAGCTCCGGATGGATTACAATACTGCCCTTCACATCCTGCGTATTGAAAAGTTTTCCCATACCTGCCACGATCACAATTGGAAATTCCAGCCCCTTGCTTTTGTGGATACTCATGATACGGACTGTATCCGCCTGTTCATCTGCAAGATTCGCCTCTCCATAATCCACATTATATTTTTTGAGCTGTTCAATATACCGCACAAAATTGAACAGTCCCTTATAGCTGGTTCCTTCATAGGCTGCTGCCTTTGCGACCAGCATCTGTACATTTGCCATTCGCTGTGCACCACCCGGCATCGCCGAAATACACATACCGTACCCCGTTTTTTCTATAATCTCCCACAACAGATCATGCATCGCTGTATATGGAAGCATATCCCGGAATTCCGACACCCGGCAAAGGAAGTTTTTCAGTTTTTGCTGCAGGATTGGTTCCTTCTCCTTTTCATCATCAGACGCATAGGCGTGAACCGCTTCATAGAAAAAGAGTTCCGGATACGTACTTCTTATCTTTGCCAGTTCTCTCGCATCCAGCCCCGCAAACGGTGACGTAAGTACTGCCGCCAGCGGCAGGTCCTGACGCTCATTGTCCAGAATCTGCAGATAATCCAGAAGAACACTGACTTCATACGTTTCAAAATATCCTTCTCTGCTTCCCACATGTGCAGAAATTCCTTCTTCTGCCAGAACCTGAGCAAACACATCTGCCCAGCCTTTGATGCTTCTCGTCAGGATCACAATATCTTTATATTGTACCGGACGGTATTCCTTTGTCTTTTTATCCACCACCTGCCCCTGTAAAAGCAAGAGTTTGATGCGGTCTGCCACTGCCCGGGCTTCCAGACGGCGTGCATTGTCCTCTTCTTCCAGCTCCTGTGCATCTACTAAAAGAAGCTCTGCCCGATTTGCCGATACTCCGTTTTGCTCCCTGCTCTTTGGATAATCAGCTCCCGGATAAAGTGCCGCACGGGCATCATACTCCACACCGCCCACACTTTTGTGCATAATCTGCTCAAACACGTAGTTCGTGGCATCCAGCACCTCCTTGCGGCTTCGGAAATTCCGGTCCAGATCGATTCGCTGCTTCTCGCTGTCTGCCTGGCTGTATGTATCATATTTTTCCATAAACAGTTCCGGTCTGGAGAGGCGGAAACGGTAAATACTCTGTTTGACATCTCCTACCATAAACACATTGTAACTTCCGCGGCTCACAGTAGACACACTGGTCAGAATCGCTTCCTGGATCAGGTTGCTGTCCTGATACTCGTCGATCATCACTTCCTCAAACTGCTCCTGATATTCTCTCGCCACAGCAGATGGTACCAGACTTCCGTCTTTTTCTTCTGTCAGAATCTGCAGGGCAAACTGCTCCATGTCCTGAAAATCAATCACATTGCGGCTTCTCTTTTTCTCTGCAAACAGCCTTGCAAAGGTTGTCACAAGAAAGACCAGTTCTTCCATGGTACTTCCTGTATTTCGCAAATCTTCTGCCAGTTCCTCGGGCGTTTCGTAAAAACAGGTTTCCTGCAGATCTTTTACCATCTTCTTGGCTTTTTCCCGCAGCATCTTCACTGCTTCTTTCTTCTCTGGATCAATCGTCTCATCCTTTTTGGCAGAAAGCCGCTTCCATGCAATCTGATTGATCTTCCCGTAAAATGCTTCAAACGTCTCTGCCTTTTCCATAGTCTCGATCATCATAAGATCCGCTTCCAACGCCTCTGCATACAGATACGGTCCGTCAGACTCCTCACAGATATGCAGCGCCTCATTCAGCAGAATCCTTGCCCCCTGCAGGTTCTGACGGATACTTTCGATCAGGATCTGTACAAATCCAGCGTCAGAAAAATGTTCGTTTTCCACCTGATAATTGTCCACACACGCATTCAGCCACTTTTCCGGCTGTGGATAGCTGCCCGCATATTCGTATAACTGCAGGATCACTTCTTCCAGCTGCCTGTCACTTCTCCCCGTAGAAAATTTCTCTGCAAATTCCAGAAAAGCCTCCGTTCCCTCATCATAGCAGGACTCCAGCATTTCCTCCAGAACATCCTGACGCAGTAATTTCAACTCCCCTTCTTCTGCGATCCGAAATCCCGGATCCAGATTAATGGCATGAAAATGCTCCCTTATCACAGACAGGCAAAAACTGTGGATTGTTGTGATCCGGGCGCTGTGGATGAGCGTTGCCTGCCTCTGTAAATGCACATTTCCCGGTGTGTCTTCCAGGGCATTTTCAATGGCATCCCGGATTCGCTCTTTCATTTCCGCTGCTGCCGCTTCGGTAAATGTCACGATCAAGAGCCTGTCTACATCCAGCGGATCCCTCTCATCCAACAGTCTCTGAATGATCCGCTCTACCAGAACCGCCGTTTTTCCGGAACCGGCCGCTGCGGAGACCAGAATATTCCTGTTTCTTAATTCAATGACCTTTTTCTGATCTTCTGTCCACTGTACACTCATGACGGTTCCTCCCTGTTTTCGATTTCTTCTTCCATCCGGCGGATGACTTCTTCTTTCGAGTACTTTTCCAGACTCCGGTACGCATAACCGTCCAGTCTTGGATCAAACCCGCAGATATCCCGGTATGCACAGTAGTCACACCCTGTACTTCCATTCAACTCATATGGATTTGCCTGTACTTCTCCTGCATAGATCTGCCGCTTCACCTGAGCTTCTTTTTTCTTTGTATAGGAAAGCATGGCAGCAAACGCCTCCGGAGGCAGTACTTTGGAATACCGGTTGAGACTTCCGTCCTTATTTTTCCCGATCGGGTTGAGAACCGATGTCCCCGAAAGCTGATGCTCCAGATGCTCGATCACCTCTTCCTTCGCATTGATCATTCCATCCAGCCTGAGCTCTTTTAAAATCTTCTCCTCCAGTGCATGATCATCTTTTTCTCTGTCCACGATCGGGTCTTTGATCCGATAATAAAAGATACCGGCAGGCTCTACTGTTTTCCCCGGCGCACGTCGTTCTTCCAGCTCCAGTGCCGCATTCAGATACACCGGAAGCTGCATCTGCAGCCCGTGATACAATGCCACAATATCAAAACTCTTCATTCCGGTCTTGTAGTCTGTCACTTTCACGTAAACCACATCTTCATCCTCGCAGGTATCGATCCGGTCGATCTTTCCGCTTCCGAAATTCATTTCATATCCGCTCGGTTCAAAATCCCCTTTTTCCATCTGCCTGGTCAGCGCCCACACCGAACGACGGATCAGCTGTTTGATGCGCACGATCATATACTCATTGCGGGCAGTACTGTAGAGTACCGTATTTCCGTAGTCTTTGATACTTTCCTCCACACTCTCCTCGATCATGGCATCTCTCTGCACCTCTTCCAGTTTCGGCCACGGCATCCGCTTTTCCTGCGCCTTTCTTGCAAACCGCTCCATGGACTGATGGGCAATATTTCCCAGATCCATCGCCTCAAACTCATATCGCTCCCGATCCGAAAGATGCAGTCCATAAGTCAGAAAATGCGCATAGGCACAGGCCGAGAACCGCTCCATCCTTGTAACACTGAACTGCTTTTTCTCCCCGTATAATTCTGCTGCTTCTTCTCCTGTAAGCGCATCCGGTTTCTTTTTGAAAAATCCTGCATCCAGAATTCTGTCCACTTTCTGCCCTTCATTCTGCCGATACCAGGTATAGAGTTCTTTCCAGGATTCATCCACACCCAGATACCGGTCCCGAACTCCGCGGATCACAAATTCCAGCCCTTCTCCCAGAGTCAGCTCCCTCTGTGTCATGAGAAGCGCCTCTTCTTCTGTAACAACAAGCTTCGGAAACAGTTTTTTCAAATCCCAGACCAGATACGCCGGACGCAATGTTTTTCCGTCAGACGAAACCTTACTATATGAAATATGAAGAAACTCTTCCGGTTTGGTCAGATTCATATACAGATAAAATTTCTGAATATACGTCTTTTCTTTTGCGCCCGGAGAAAGTGCCTGCTTTTCTTTCTGAAACCATTCCCGGTCCCGTTCGGTAAGCAGTCCTCCCTGCCCCATATTTCCCGGAAGCAGGGTATCATTCGCCCCCACAAAAAACAGGGCTTTCAGATTGCTTTTCAGACGGGTTCTCTGCACATCTCCAATCACAACCTGATCCATACCCGGCGGGATCACACCGACTTTTGCCTCTTCCAGTCCTGCATCCAGAAGCTCACAGTACTCTTTCAGAGAAATCCCCTCGTCTCCCAAAAGTTCTGCAAATTTGTCAAACAATTCCAACACAATACGATAGATCTGTGCGTACTCTTTCGCCAGTGCCAGCTCTTTCTTTTCCGCAAAACAGTTTTCCATCACTTTCAGCTTCTGCTGAATCTGATTTTCCACAAAGAAGCGATACACTGCTTCACAAATATCACGCACTGTCTTTTTTCGCTGTTTCAAAACAAAAACCAGTGACTGTGTCATCTCTACAAACCGGACCCGCAGACCATTTAGTACTGCCAGCTCTTCTTCATCAGCCGAACTTGTCTTTCTCGCCCAGACTGCCTGCCATTTTTTATAGCCTCTTAAGCCCACTGCTACCACATAATTTTCCAGACGATCGATCTCATCTCTTGTAAATTCCGTAAATCCGGTCCTTAGAAAACGGAACACACTCTCATAGGAAAAGTCCTGCTCCACCATGGACAGGACACTCCTCACATATTCTACAAATGCATTCAAAAGAATACTCTTTTTGTAGTCCATAAACACCGGAATCTGATACTCTGTGCATGCCCTCTCCAGATGATCTGCATATGTTCCCATATCACTGCAGATTACTGCGATATCCCGGTAGTGGTATCCTTTTTCCCGCACCAGTCTGCGGATCTTCTGTGCAGTCAGCTTTGCCTCCATATCCGGACTGCCCGCTGCATACACCGAAAGATGATCTGTTTCATCCGGATACTGTTTTCTGGAATAGCGGAACAACTCAGATTCCAGAAAGCCAAGCTCCGGATTGCTGCGAAACCGGTAAACCGGCTTGTCATACAAATAAATTGGATCGGCAATTTCTATTTTTCGCTCTCCCGCAATCTGTACCAGACCCGTCACCATCTGCTTACTGAGTGCAAACAACTGATACGGATGCGTATACCGAAACGCATCCTCCCTTCCATCCATCTCAACTGTTATTAAAACTTCTTTGCAAATGCTCATCAGCTCTCCAAGAAGCCGATTCTGCACTGGTGTAAATCCGGTAAATCCATCCAGTGCGATCACACTGTTTTTCAAAATCTCCGACTTTGCCACCATCTGACTGAGCACATCCAGCAGTTCTTCTTTTGTAATATATTTTTCTGCAAGAAACTGCTCGAACCCCTCGTATATCATGCGGATATCTGACAGCTTATAATATAGAAAACTTTCTTCATCCAGATTTTCCATAAGCACATCCAGCTCTTCGAATCCGACTCCATACTGTGTAAACTCAGAGATCACCGACTTGACCTCACTGATGTATCCCTGCTTTTTCAAGTTCCCTTTTAATACCATCAGATGATCTTCGTATTGTCCGGCGATTTTCCGAAGAATCAGATTCTTTCCTTCATCATCCAGAACCTGTCCTCTCGACTGTCCCACTTCCTCAAAAATGCGGTGTGCCATTCGTCCAAAACTTAAAACATCGATATTCATGATCCCGTGATTCGGGTGCAGTATACACAGATCCTGCTGCGTCTGCATCGTAAACTGTTCCGGCACGATGACCAGATAGTTTATTTCCGGATGTTTCATTGACTCCTGAATGATCTTTTCATATAAATAATGCGATTTTCCCGCACCTGAATTTCCTAAAATAAATTGAAGCATGCTGTGTCCTTTCTGGTGAGTTATAATACTTCTATTTTTTGCAACATCTCATCAAAACGATCCATCAATTCTTTATTCGGAATGGATACGTTTTCAACTCCTCTCCGATTCCATTACTTCATATTGTATCAAACATGCCTCACACCTGCCAGTCTCAATTTTTAAAATCAGACAGCGCTCTTTTATTTTTGCCTTTACAGATCAACTGTGTCATCGTTCCCATCGGACAGTATACACACCAGGAACGGGGCTTAAACAACAGCATCGTCACAAATCCAAGTAAGGTAGAAGTCAGCATCACACTGTAAAATCCAAATGCGAACTGCGCGATTCCCGGCGAAACATTCACGCCATGATACGCCCAGTTCCACGGAAGCTTCCAGGTCCATAACAAGGTAACTGCCTGATGCAGACTTTCTACTCCTGAAAACACAAGATACGTCGTCCACAGCATTTGAAAAAACATAGCAAAAAAGAAAATCAGAAATCCATAACGGAACGCTTTGCTTTTCATCCATTTAGGAACATCCTTCCTGCGGGATAACCCAAATCTGCCTCCGATCAGCTCAAACAGCTGTCCTCTTCCGCAATAACGATTGCAGTACCCCTTGTTCCCCTTCACAATTGCAATGATCAGCGGAATAAAAAAGCATAACAGTCCCAGCCACGCAAATAGAATCTGAAAAAATCCCAACACCAGATACATCAGAGAAGCAATCCACAAATAATCATACCAACTCTTTTTCATTCTGCCGCCTCCTGAATTGAAATAACCGTTGCCGGACACGCTTTTACACACTTTCCGCAGCCAACACATTTTTCCTGATCCACCACTGCCATCACTCCATGAAATATCTGAATTGCCGACATCGGACATACCTTGACACAGCATCCGCAGGCAACACAATCCCTTTCTTCCACATGGGCTTTTCTCTTTTTTCGTTTTACCTGATTCATAAGAATCCTCCTAAAAATAATATAGAGTCAGCAGACAAATTTGTTTTCTTTGTCTGCTGACTCTGTCATTATATAAGATACATATGTTGTTTTCTGTGATATTATCACGCAGGCTTCTACTGATACCACCTCATGGACTCATTCTTCCAGCCATTCGAAGGCTGTGTCAAACCATCCCGCCACATGTGGATTCAGATGTTCTCCTCTTACCTTCGTCTGTTCATTTGCAAGTGACAGCCCATGACATCCTCTGTGATACATATGGCACTCCGAATCTACTCCATGCCTCAACAATGCCTGGGCAAACAGTAATGCATTCTCTGCCGGAACCGTTCCGTCTGTATTCGTATGCCAGATAAATGTCCTCGGCGTCTGTTCTGTCACAAGATTCTGCGCACCTTGCCACGCTTCTTCAACACTGATTCTTCTCCGTATGTCATCCTCTTTCGGCCATCCTGCCCTGAAGTCGATCACGGGATAACACAAGATCATGGCTTGTACCTGCATTTGTTTCTGGCTGTATCCTGTCTTTTTTATAAACCAGTCCTGCTGATAAAATCCGCTGTAAAGCGCACACAGATTTCCGCCTGCCGAACATCCCAGGATCGTAATCTGCTCTCCGTCCACATTCCATACCTCCTGATGTTCCTTCACATATGCAACCGCTTTCGCAAGATCCATCTGCGGATATGGAAGAAGACCTTTCGTTTCATTCTCTTCCAGGACTGCATATTCCAGAATAAATGCCTGATACCCTCTTTTCAAAAATTCCAATGCGATCGGTTCGCTCTCTCTGTCTGACTGATATTCATATCCGCCACCCGGACAAATGATCACTGCCGGACGCCGACGCGCAGGGACTCCTTCCAGATTGTTCTGCACGTAGGTTGTCAGAATTGTATCCCTTGTTCCGTATCCACTGTTTCCAAGATTGATTTTTTCATGCAGCATAGGTATTTCTCTCCTTTTTTCTCTTCTGCAAACATTATAGACATATCTTTCTGTTTCTGACAACCATTTTTGTTATCCCCTCGGCCAAACTCTTTATAAAATAGACATGAACCACTCAACTGTCTTTGGATCATAGTGGGAGAAGAATAAGCTCTCACCGCCATCCAGTGCTTCAATTGCAGCCATATCCTCCGCGGTCAGTGTAAAATCAAACACATCGATGTTCTGTTTCATCCTTTCTTTGTGAACAGATTTCGGGATGACTACAACGTCACTCTGCAGTAGAAATCGAAGGGCAGTCTGCGCCGCTGTTTTCTCATATTTCTTTCCGATTTCTGTAAGAACAGGGTTTGTAAACAGTCCATTTTTACCTTCTGCAAATGGTCCCCATGACTCAATCTGGCAGCCATATTTCTGCATGTATTCTCTTGCAGTCTTCTGCTGCTGGAATACATGAGTTTCAACCTGATTGACCGCAGGCTTGATTTCTGAAAAATGTTCAAGATCAAGATATCTGTCCGGACCAAAATTGGATACACCTATGGCACGTATTTTTCCGGCTTTATAAAATTCTTCCATTGCACGATAAGTTCCATAATAATCGCCGAACGGCTGATGGATCAAAAGCAGATCCAGATAATCGGTACGCAGTTTTTTCAGAGACTCTTCAATAGAAGCTTTTGCTTTTTCATATCCTGCATTTGTAATCCATACTTTTGTTGTAAGGAAAAATTCTTCCCTCGGCAATCCACATTCAGCCAACGCGTCACCAACACCTGACTCATTTTGATATGCCTGTGCTGTATCGATGCTTCTGTATCCCGTTTCAATTGCATCAAGGACACATCTCTTCGTATCTTCCGGAGCTGTCTGATAGACACCATATCCTAATTTGGGCATTTTGATTCCGTTATTTAAAGTTACATATTCCATAAATAGTACCTCCTTTTATGAAAAGTATTTTTTCTTTACAAGTGATACTTTACTTGATAATACGAAAAATGTACAATATTTATATCGAAATCTGCTTTTCAGAAATCGAAAAGTGAATTTAATTTTTAAAAAATCCGAGGTGATAGTATGTTAGATCTGAATGAACTGGAACAGTTGATTGCTTTTGCAGATACGGGAACTTTGTCAAAGGTGGCAGAAGCATTCCATATTTCCACCCCGTCGGTTACCCGTTCTATGAAAAACATAGAAGAAGAATTTGGTGTTTTCCTGTTTCACCGGACCAAAAATCGAATTGAGTTAAATGAAACCGGAAAGGTTGCTGTAGAATGTGCCAGAAAGCTTTTGGAAGAAGCCGATCATGCAGTTCAAAGAGTAAGAACGTATGATGCCGAACTAAAGACAATTACTGTAAAATCCTGTGCGCCTGCGCCACTATGGAAGCTTCTTATGCAGTTAAACAGCCAATATCCGGAAATGACAATCTCTTCCGGTATATGCCAGAATGCCGAAGTTTTAGAAGCATTGCACCATCACAAATGCGAACTGGCGATCCTGCCTTTTCTGATTCATGACAAACACTTTGTTTCAAAAGAATATATGAAGGAAAAACTATTTGTCTGTGTCCCGAAGAATCATGAACTTGCAGGATATAAAAAGCTGTCATTTAAGGATATTAATGGCTTCAACTTTCTTCTGCGTTCAGAACTTGGGTTCTGGGATGCAATCTGCCGTAAAAAAATGCCTGCATCTAAATTTCTTGTACAGACGGATGAATTCACAATGAACGAACTGGTGAGATCCTCATCGCTGCCATGTTTTATAACAGATGTTGTAATGTCAGACAGGTTTACAGATACAGCCGGGAGAGTCGCGATTCCTGTGACTGATCCGGAAGTAAATGTGACATTTTACCTTGTAGTGAGAAAAGACAGTAAATATCAGGCTTTATTGCCAAAAATAAGGAGATGAGAATATGATCGAGACAAGACTTATGCAGTATTTTCTGGCAGTTGCAAAAGAACAGAATATCACAAAAGCAGCAAAAGTGCTGCACATCACACAGCCTACTTTAAGCCGGCAAATGGCTATGCTTGAAAAGGAAATAGGAGCCACACTTTTTATAAAGGGAAGCAGACCACTTTCTCTTACCAATGAAGGATATCTTTTAAGACGCCGGGCAGAAGAGGTTTTAGATCTTCTTGCAAAGACAGAAGCTGAAGTCAGCTGTGGTAAGGAAGAACTGGAAGGAACAGTGACCATTGGCTGCGGAGAAATTGCAGCAGTCCAATATCTGGCGAAAATTATTGAAAAATTTCACGAAATCCACCCCCTGGTTGTTTTTGATATCTATACGGCCAATGCAGATCAAATTCGCCAGCGGATGGATGAAGGACTGTCGGATATCGGGCTTTTACTGGAACCGTCAGACATCGAACAGTACGAATATATCCGCATGCCTGTGACGGAAAAATGGGCAGCAATTGTTCCATCATGTGTTCCGCTGGCGAAAAGAAACTCTGTCACAGCAGAAGAACTTGCAAAAGTCCCGGTCATTATGCCAAGCCGAAAAAAAGTGCACGCAGAGGTTGCAAACTGGTTCGGCAAACATTATGAGCATCTTAACATAGCTGCTGTGAGCAACTTAAGTACAAACTCCGCTCTTCTTGTTGAAGCAGGACTTGGTTATGCACTGACCATTGAAGGCGCACTGCCATTTCTTAAAGAATCCAGAATCCGCATGATACCGCTGTCGCCTGAACTGACTGCAACCTCTGTCCTTGCCTGGAAAAGACAGCTGCCTTTTTCTTCGGCAACAGAACATTTTCTGGAATTTTTCAGAAAGGAAGCCGAAGATCAATAAACGATCATGCTTTTTAAGCATGAACCTCATATAAAAAACAGGTATTCGACATATAAAAGCATCGACTTTATAATAACTATATCGGAGATCATCCGAAAAGAAAGAAGGTGCTTTAATACGCATGAAAACAATTATTATTTGGAAGTCGAAAGTGGCTTTATGCCAAAGATTCAACCATTGAACATCGATCTAACTGAGTATGATACCGTAATTCTTGGTGCACCCGTCTGGTGGTATGCCTTTGCTCCGGCAATGAAGACATTTCTGCATGATACTGATTTATCCGGAAAAACTGTCTATCCTTTTGCAACAAATGGAGGCTGGCTTGGCCATACTTTCCAAGATTTTGTAAAAGAATGTCCGGGGGCACAGGTCATGCAAGGCTGTAATATCCGTTTTAATGAAGATAAACTGCTCACACCAGAATCAGATATCATGACCTGGATCAAAAAAATACAATAATCGAAAGGAAGTTTCTAAAACGGAAAAAATTGTACAGACAGCAGGAAGAAATGCACTTGGCAAATTTGCGCCGGAATTTGCACATTACAATGATGATATTTTATTTGGAGAAAACTGGAATAAGAAGGCTGGTATCAGGAAGAAGGGCACGATCCCGTCAGCCTTGTTCCTGGAACGATAATCACGATTCCTGCCAATGTAAAGCACTGGCATGGTGCGAAAAAAGACAGTTGGTTCTCTCATCTGACATTTGAACCGACAGGGGAAGAAAGCTCAAATGAGTGGTGTGAACCGGTCAGTGATGACGAATATAACAGATTATGATATTGAAATATTCATTAAAGAGGATGCAGCTGCTACCCGCACTGTATCCTCTTTAAACTGTTGAGGACCGATTTCTTTCAGTCTGTTTTGTTTCAAAAACGCTGAAAGATTTCCAGCAATTCCGGATCTTCATAATGTTTTCCGCTGACCGCATTGTACAGATCGAGCAGATCTTTCCTGTCACTGTAGAGCATGGCAAAAATCCTCGATTTGTACAGTCTGTTTACGGGCTGCATCTGTGTTGTCTGGTTCATATAAATACCTCCTTGAATGAAAATAGCTGCAGGAGGCTTTCCAATACGGCATCTTTCTCTCAAACCTCTCTGCTGTTTTAGATTGAAATCAAAGCATAGAGATCTTCCGATATGCTATAAGAATAAAAGATGCGGTATCGTTCCGCTTAGAAAACCAGAATTTTATGCTTTTCTGCATTATAGCACGATTATCAGAAAAGAGAAAGGTAAAACTCTCTTTCGCACATTTTAAATTATACGTCCAGCTCCATCACGACATGCAGGATCCCCTCTTCATAGAAATCATCGGATATCGTTTTAAACCCGAATTTTTCATAAAACCCGACTGCATATTTCTGTGCATCCATGACAATTTTCTTACATTTCATATTTTCTTTGATCGCCTTTAAACTTTGTTCTAATAAGTCTCTTCCTGTGCCGTTTCCGTGTTGTAAAGTCAATACTCTCCCAATCCTGACAATATCCCCATCGTTTTCCTGATAAAACGCACGAAGATATGCAATCACTTTCTTATCTTCTGTAAAAAAGCAGTGCAGACTTTTATAATCAATGTCATCCATGTCCTGATAATTGATCTCTTGCTCCATAATAAAAATTTCTGCTCTTGCTTTTAATATTTCATATAATTCAATTGTTGTTAATTCCTGAAACTTTTTCACCGTTAATTTCATTTTTTCACCTGTTTCCTATAGAGTCTTTTCTATTATCTGTTTTTTTGTTCACAATCGCAATCTCTATTTTTGTAATTGTTCTACGTAGAAAAAGCAGCTGACTTTCCATCAACTGCTTTCTTCTCCAATCATCATTCTTCTGTTGTTCTTACAGAAGCTCAATCACTCCACTCTTGGACAATGCACCGATATGCTTGTTCGCAATTTCTCCGTTTTTGATCACAAGCAGTGTCGGAATTGTCATGACTCCATATTTCTGTGCCAGTTCCATCTGCTCGTCCACATTAATCTTTCCGACTTTGATGTCATCTCTTTCCTCAGCCACTTCGTCCACGATCGGAGAAAGCATCTGGCATGGTCCGCACCAGTCTGCATAAAAATCTACCAGTACCGGTTTCTCTGATTTTAATACTTCCTGTTCAAAATTATCTTTTGTTAATTTTATAATTGCCATTTTATAAATCCTCCTTCAACTTTCATATGTTCTTAGTATACCACTTTTTTGTGTTTCTTCCGTGACAAAATCACATTTCTCATATTTTTTTCAGAGCTTTTGCATCCAGTACTTCTATATAGCCGCGGGATAATCTCACATACCCTTCTGTCTGAAACTGCTTGAGCAGTCTTGTGACGACTTCTCTTGCCGTTCCCATATCTCTTGCAAGTACATCGTGAGTAATAGAAAATTTCTCCTCTCCCGCCAGGGCCATATGTTCCAGGATTGCCCCGGCCAGACGAGACGCTGCATTAGAAAATACATACTGATTGAACAGCCACATCACATCGGAAAAGCGCTCAGATACCATCTCCATCGTGTAATCTTTCACTGCAGTGTTTGTATCATTCAGTTTCTTGTAAATTTCTTTCGGAATCGTATACAGTACTGTGTCCGATTCCATCATCATATCCAACGAAATATCCATTCCCTTTATCATACAGGACGCACTCAGGATACTGACATCTCCCTCCACCAGACGATACAATGTAATCTCTCCACCGCTCGGTGACGTAATATAGACACGGACCTGCCCTTCCTTTACAATCTGTACACCTGCGCAGTCCCCGCCATCGATGTGAAGCAGGACTCCTTTTTCATATTCTTCCAGTGCTGTATGGGTGAGCAGCATCTGTTTTTCCGTTTCTGTCAGGTCTTTCCAGAATGGCAGCACCTGACCGATCCATTCGTTCATAATTCCTCCGTTCATTTACTGCAGATAAGACACTGCAATATTGCGCACCTTCTGTGTCACATAACTGCTGCCGCCTTTTGTCTTTACATCTTCCACCATGCCGACCACTGCGATCTGGTTTGGCATATCTTCTGTTGTCTCACAGATAAACCAACCTCGCTCCACTCCTGTCGTATCATTCTGGCTTTCCTTAATCTCTGCAGTTCCTGTTTTTCCAAGCATCGTCACTCCATCGATCTTCGCACTGGCTCCTGTTCCACTCGGATTTTCAATTACCGAGAGCAGACTCTGTTTCACAGTCTGTGCTGTCTGTGCACTGACTGCCTGCTCTTTCCAGATTTTTGCAGCAGCGTTTTCTTCATATTTCAAAACTGGCTGAATCATGTTTCCATCATTAACAAACATGGAATACATAGACAGCAGATGGAGCGGATTAACCAGCACCTGTCCCTGCCCGTATCCGGTATCGGCAAGCTGAATTTCCGAATCAATCTTTCCGTCATCATCAAACGTAGATGCCTGCATGGTAAGATCAAATGGAAGTTCTTCTTCAAATCCAAAGGATTTTAATTTTTCTTCCATCGTATCCGCCCCGATTTTCAATGCTTCCCGTGCAAAATAGATATTGTCCGAATATGTCATGGCATTGACCAGATTGACCGTTTCACCGTAATCTGTCAGCGTAGTTACATGATAATCTCCCCAGCTTGCATCTTTCTGCCAGGAAAGCCCTACATATCCTAGATTCTCATCCGGATTGATAATTCCTGCATCCACTCCGACCGCTGCTGTGATTCCCTTAAATGTAGATCCCGGAACCCAGGTGTTGACAAACCGGTTCATCAATGGATTGGATGCATCTTCATTCAGCGCATTCCATCTTGCATCTGACATCCCCAGCACAAATTCATTTGGATCATATCCCGGTGTGCTCACCAATGCCAGCACCTCTCCGGTTTTAGGATTCATGGCTGCCGCCGTTCCCGGATCCTGTGCAAACTGATCATATGCCGTCTTCTGCACCTCGGCATCAATGGTCACACGCACGTCTTTTCCATTCTGTGCCGGCTGATATGCCAGCGTCTCGATCGTATTTCCCGTTTCGTCTGCAATAATGATCCGTGTGCCGTCCACCGGACGAAGCTCTTCCTCATAAGCCTGCTCCAGGCCTGATCTTCCGATCACACTGTTTGCGTGATATCCTTTATTTTCCAGTTTTTCCAGATCTTCCGCTGTCACCGCCTGCACATAACCAGTCAGATGCCCTGCCGCAGCGCCAAGCGGATACACGCGATCCTGGGAATCATTTAACATCACTCCGGGAATCGTCAGAAGCTGTGCTTCTTTCTCTTCATTTCCCTTTGCAATCTTCTTGATCGGCACAAAAGAATCATCCTGTACATAGGATGCCCCCAGTGCGTTCTGAATCGCCTCTTCTGAAACTTCCAGCATCTGTGCCAGCTTCTTGATTGCTTCCGCTTTTGCTGCATCATCTCCCATTTTCCCCGGCACCAGGCCAACTTCCAGAACTGTTCCATTCCCTGCTAACACTACACCGTTTCTGTCATAAATCGTTCCACGATCGGCACTTTCTGTCTGAATCTGCACTTTATACGAATCCTGAAGGTTGGGAAAGATGATTGTAGAATCCCAGTCAATCTTATACTCTCCATCCTCTTTTTGCAGCGTCATCTCATTATCAAAAGAAATCTCCTCCGCACTGGTTTGCATCGTTTCTGAATATTTTACTGTCACCGGACTCCCTTTGAGTTTCTCCCTTTCCGAGAGCGAAATCTTAATATCTTTTGCCTCGATTCCCTCATAAATATTCTGATTGCGCTCTGTAAATTCTTTTTCTGACACCGTCTCTCTGGTTCTCTCACTTAGCATGGCATACATCTTATCATATTGTCCTTTTTCTACAAGCGCAAAATAATTTTTCACCGTTTCCTGCGGTGTTGCCGTATTTATCAACAGTTTCCATGCCAGAATTCCTCCCCCTGCGAGAATCACAACCGCTCCTGCTGCAATACCACCGATCAAAAATCCTTTTTTATTTTTTCTTTTCTTCATACTGCCTCCAAATATCAATCCTGGATTACAAATAAGCAAAAACACCTTACATGTGGTTTGTTCCAATCATACCACATACAAGGTGTTTTGACACTAGAAAGTTCATTTCTCTTATTCAAATGTAGTCCATATATTACTGTGAACAGTAATCTCCGCATCACAGAATTCCCAGCACATCCAGTGTACTGATCGCTCCGATCGCAGAAATCAGGATCAGTATAATCCCTCCTGTCAGCATGGAAAGTTTCGGTCCTCTTTCCAGAATACGTCCGCTCTCCAAATCCCGATACAATGTAATTTCTTTGCCCTTTTTATAATTGACCGGGGAACTGGAATTATAGCGGCTGCGCATTCTTCTCTCTTTTCCATCCAATGTATATGTCAGGATCGGGTAGTACGATGCGGCCGGTGTAGACCACTTTTTCTTCTGTCCATTCTGCCATTTTAAGACATCTGTAAGAACTGCTTTGATTTCTTCGGTATTTCTTTTTTTGTCTTTTCCATATGATGCACACAGCGCTGCACCTGTAAGGAACATCAATGCTGCCAGAATTGCTGAAACATAGGCGTCTCCATATTGTTTCTGGACAAAAGGCATGGAAATAATCAAAATTCCCGCTCCGATCAAAATCCACGGACCGAATACAGCAGACTTTTCATTCTCTACAATCCGCAGCTGTCCGCCCCGCTCATTGTCCTTGAGGATCCTGACTTCTTCCCCTTCCTGAAACTCATCCACACTCTTGACAGTGGCCTGCTGACGGTGACCATTTTCCACATATTCGATCCTCGTCTCATAATAATTCTGAATCAGAAATCCTTCTTCATCCCGCTTTTCCACATGACTGATCCGAAGAATCTTCCCTGTTCTCTGTGCTTTTTGCTTCTTCATCCGGATACTGCGTCTCAGCCCGCTGGTTCCTGTCACCAGAAGTGCAGCTCCGATCACTACCAGAAATACCGCCTGTATCGTCAATCCTCCAAACATCTCTTTTGCCCTCTTCCTCTCTGAACATATGGCTGCAGCAATTCGATGCACTGCGAAAACTGCCGCATCACCGGAATGTTCTCCTGCGCTGCTTTTTGCTGCTCTTCTTCCGAAAGTTCTGCTTTATGATACCAGATGACCTGCATTCCCGCCTGTTTTGCCCCCTCTATATCATGCCGCAGACTGTCCCCTATAAAAACACAGTCTTCAGGCAGCACCTCTGCTTTTTCTCTGCACAGAGAAAAAATTCGGTAGTCCGGCTTTTCCACACCTGCTTCTTCACTGGTAACAACACCATCGATCCATCTGGTGATTCCGAGCTTTTCTATTTTCTGATATTGGATCTCTGCTGTCATATTCGTACAGATCCCCACATACACGCCCTGTTCCTTCAGCTGCTTCATCACCAGAGAGACCCCTTCTTCCAACGTCATCTGTTTCATCAGTGTATCCCAGTACAGCCTGTACATCTTGTATGCATGCGGAAAAAGCGGCTTTTTCAACATCTCCAGCATACACTGATACCGGATCAGACGATTATGCACTGCCGCACATTCTCTTCCGATCCGCTCCTCTGCCACAACATACGCTTTCGCAAGCTGCCTGTCATATACAGCTCCTGAAATCGACAGATTCTGCAGGCAGTACTCACGTACCGCTTCTTTTGCCAGAATATCTGCCGTTGTATAATCATACAGTGTATCGTCAAGGTCGAAAAAAAACGCTTTTACCATATCTGTTTCCTCTTATTTCTGTCCGTAGTAGGCATTCGCACCATGTTTTCTGTAATAGTGCTTGTCCTGTAATTCCTGCGGCGCAGGCTTCACATCCGGATTGATGATCTCACAGCGTGCCGCCATCTTTGCAACCTCTTCTGCCACTACCGCATTATGAACTGCTTCGTGCGCATCCTTGCCCCATGTAAATACACCGTGATTCTTGCAGAGGACTGCCGGCACCGCCAGATAATCCTTTGCTTTTCTCTCAAATTCATCTGCGATCAGAACACCGGTATTCTTCTCATATGCTTCTTCGATTTCTTCCTTTGTCAGATTCCGCACACATGGAATCTCTCCGTAAATATAGTCCGCGTGCGTTGTTCCATAACATGGAATATCTCTTCCTGCCTGTGCCCAGCTGGTTGCCCATGTGGAATGTGTATGAACCACTCCGCCAATCTTCGGAAACCGGTTGTAAAGAACCACATGTGTCGGCGTATCAGAAGACGGATTGTATCTTCCCTCCACTTTATTTCCATTCAGATCTGCCACAACCATATCATCCGGAGTCAGTTTGTCATATTCTACACCGCTTGGCTTGATCACAAACAATCCGCTCTCTCGGTCGATCCCGCTGACATTTCCCCAGGTAAAAGTGACAAGTCCGTATTTTGGAAGCAGCATATTCGCCTCATACACTTCTTTTTTTAACTGTTCCAGCATTTTGCATTTCCTCCCCATCTACTTTTCAAACGTATACATTGCAACTTCATCGATCTCACGGTTCGTAGAAATAAGAACCTCTTCTGTGCCCCGTTCATACTTGAACACATTGGCCGGTCCGCAGTCCCGATCCAGAATCTCAACCTGATACTGCCCTTTTTCCTGCTCCCAGGTAAAGAGAAGAAGGTTTCTCTCTCCTTTTCTGTGTCCGATGATCACTGCCGGCTTGCCAAGCAGTGTCCCGCCATAGATCGCATGTGCAAAATCTGCAGTATCATAAGTATATACCTTCTTGTAGTCTCCATCAATCTTTTTATAGAAATAAATATGTTCCCCATGGAATGGAGAGATCAAAATCAGTTCCTTTTCTCCATCCTGATCCAGATCTACTAGTACAGCATCACTTGCTGCCTCATCCACCAGTTTTTCCACTGTCCAGTCCTGTTCTTCTGATTCCGGCGGTGTAAAACGGTATACACCATCGTCACAGGAAATCAGACACTGCTCCACACCATCTTCTGTCACCTTGTAATATCCATGATTCTTCAGCATATTCTCCCGGATCACCTGCAGACTCAGCTGATGCTCCTCATCAAATCCACTCAGATCATCCGGAAGCACTGCCGCATAAACCTTGCCGGGCATAGACCAGTCATCCTTATATTCATGTCCGGATTTCAGTGCACACGCGATGAGATAATTCACACCGTTTCTTGTCACAATATCAAACCGATGTACGTGCGGAAGATCGACCAGCGTACGGATTTCCCAGATTCCGTCTGGTCCCGGCGATGCAATGATGATCTTTGCCTCCTTGGAATCATTCGGAGAGTAGAATTTGTGCGTTGCCAGAAAAACACCATCACTTCCCGGAACCTGCACCATACTCATGACTCCTCCCGGACCTTCCCATACTGTCTCTTCCTGATTGCCCTCCAGATCAAACAGATAACATGGATCCTGCTTTTCTGCCGCTACCAGAATATGTCTCTTTCCCTGATATGTAAGCGGTGCAATCGAATAACATTTTGTAAGATTTGATATGACTTTTTTACTCACTTTCATGACCTGATCTTCCCTCTCTTTCATTATACGGTCTGCCTGTCCAGAATCTCTGTCATCATCTTCACAGCAAAATCAATATCTTCTTTCCACGCCGGACTGCCTGTATACCAGAATTCCGTCACATAGCGACGCACGCCCAGTTCCCAGGCTTTGCGGATACTGGATTCAAAATCTACATGTCCGGTTCCAAACGGAATCTCCCGAAACTTGCCCTGAACTGTTTCCTTCAGATGCATGGCTGCCAGCCTTCCTCTTCCGGTCTCCAGATCCTTAAGTACATCTCCGCCCTCTGCCTTTGCGGCATTGGTGATATTGCCGAGATCCGGATACACATTCAGATACAGCGAATCAACGAGATTTACATATTTCATGGATTTTTGAACGGTATTCATAAACGGAGTCTCCATTGTCTCGAATCCAAGGACAATGCCCTTTGCCGCTGCCATCTCAACTGCTTTTTTCAGATTCTTGGCAAACCGTTTTCTGGTCTCTTCACTGCCCTCTTCATAATATACATCATACCCTGCCAGCTGAATGATACGGATTCCGAGATCCTCTGCCAGTTCAAGTGCTTTCTCCATAATCTCCATACCACGACCGGAAACTTCCGGCTGGCTGCTTCCCAACGGATATTTTCGATGTCCGCTCAGGCACATTGTACGGATTGGCATTCCCGTCTCATACATCAGACGGACCAGTTCCAGACGCTCTTGTTTTCCCATGTCAAGACGTTTCAGCTTTTCTTCTGTCTCATCAATACTGATCTCTATAAAATCATAGCCCGCAGCTTTTGCTGTCTCCATCTTTTCCTTCCAGCTTAATTCTGCCGACATTGCTTTCTCATATATTCCTAAGGTATATGGTTTCATATTTCAAAATCTCCTTTGTGTACCTGATGAATCAAAACGCCCGCACTGCGCAGTTCATCCAGTACATCCTGAGGTGCTTTTTCATCTGTGATCAAATGCTTGATTCCCTGGATCGGCGAACTTGTAAAGCTGCTGTTTTTTCCGATTTTTGTATGATCTGCCAGAAGATATACATCCTCTGTCACATTCTGGATCATCACCTCATTTACTTTTACTTCCGCCGCAATCTCCGTTGTCATTCCGGAAAGCATAGAAATTCCGGAACACCCCATAAACGCTTTCTTCGGGAATACATTCTGTACACTTCGGATTGCAAAATCGCCGACCATGGCATCTTTGGGATGCCGTAGTTCTCCTCCGGTCAGAATAATACTGATTCCATCATAATATTCTCTGCCGATTGCTTTTCCATTGTTCGTGATCACAGTCACATTGCGACACTGGATATAATCCAGCATCTGCAATGCGTTGCGGCTTGTATTGATGAAGAGAGAATCGCCGTCTTCTACCAGTCCTGCCGCATACCTCGCGATCAGCTTACGGTACATCTGCACTTCATTTTTCTCCGCAGTCTCCCGGTCTGCCACCTGGGCGCCTCCGTAAAATCTGACCAACAGCTTCTGCTCTTCCAGATACTGCAGATCTCTGCGGATCGTAATCAAAGAAACTCCCATCCGCTTTGCCAGTTCATCCACCCGTACGGTTGGATTTTCACGCAACAGCTCCAGAATACTCTTCCTTCTTGCATCTACATATGCTTTTTCTCTCTTCATCTTCCTCACCTCACTTCTTTTCTGCTGTCTTTCAACAAATCTACAGAATTCCGTTCTCTTTTAATTTTGTCTCGATTTCAGGAGCTGACATCACATTTTTCAGCGGAATTACAACTACACCCTTTGCTTTTGCATCTTCAAACATATTTGCAAAATTCTGTGCACACACAAGTACATCGTACTGAACTGCACTGCTCTTTCCTTCTGAGAGCGGACAATGATGTACCTTGCCAGGTTTGATGTTATTCTTTTTCAGAACCTTCTCAAGTGCCATCTGAGCCATCAGGCTGGAACCGGAACCATTTGCGCAGCATACTAAAAATTTCAAATTCTGATTTGTCATTGTGAATCTCTCCTTTGCTCTTTTTCTTAATTATATGACGATATGATGTTTCTTTCAATTATTTCAGGCTATTCTGCCCGAGCCTTTTTCGCTTTCAGTTCTTTATAAGCCTCGTAATCTTCTGTCATCAGGAAATATCCTTCTTTATCCTTGCGGTACTGAATCTGTGGAATTGCCAACAGAGCAATAAATACGATCGCAATACCTGCGTAGCTTAAGTACTTCATCACAACTGTAAATACCGGCCATACCACTGCCCAGTCCCACATACCTAAGTATCCGCCGTATGCAGCCATTCCAACCCATCCTGCAATGAGCGCTGAACCAAATACTTGGCAGAGACCGGAAATAAACGGAAGGATCAATGTTGCCTTCAAACCGCCTTTTTCATTGACAAATACACCAATGGTCGCATTGTCGAAGAATACCGGAACGAATCCGCAGATTACAAGTACCGGGCTCTTTAACAGTACCAGTGTTGCAATTGCAACGATCTGTCCGATGAAACCTGCCAAAAATCCAAGTGTCACTGCGTTTGGAGCTCCGAATCCGAAGATTACCGCACAGTCCACACCAGGAACAGATCCAGGAAGCAGTTTGTCTGCGATTCCCTGGAAGGATGCTGTCAGCTCAGCAACGAAAGTACGAACCCCAAGCTGAAGGATTGCCAGATATACTGCAAAGTACAGACAAGTCTGGATCACATAGAATACCATGCTCTGTCCTTCCTGCATAAATCCGCCTTCGATCAGATAATCTCTTCCAAGTACACACAGGATTGCTCCAAAGAATGCCAGCATCAAAATAGACGCGGAAACCATATTGTCATTGAACATAGACATGAATCCTGGAAGCTCGATATCTTCGATTCTTTTTACTTTTTTGCCTTTATTTTTCTTATTCTCATTACCAAACAGTTTTCCTGCCAGCCAGTAGAAAAATGCAACCCCAAACATCTGCTGATGCGCCAAACAGAAACCTGCTCCATCTGTTACCTCCTGACAAGGTTTGATCGTCAGGTTCGAACCAACTGCCCAATACGCTCCAAGAAGCAATGCCATAACGATCAGCATTCCGACTCTATTTGTCAGAAGCGCCGGACAGGCAAACATAATCAGCCAGTAAGCAGTCGCTGCCTGCTGTACCTGTACATTACCTGTAGTAAAAAGTGCACGCATCTTTGTGTACTTTGTAAAGCGTACCAGAAGAATGTTGACAATAAATGCAATAAACAGAAGAATCATAGCATCTCCAAAGCCTTTTCCAAATACCTCTTCTACACCTACTGTTACTGCATTCTGTCCAAAATATGGATCAATCACCATCGCATCCATATTAAATCGGTCTTTGAGTCCTACCAGCACCGGCCGGAAGTTATTTGTCAGTCCACCGGAACCAACTGTCAAGATCAGATATCCTACAATTGCTTTGAGTGTACCGCCAAGAGTATCATACCACGGTTTTCCCAGAAGTATATAACCTACCATAACGATCAAACCAATCATAAACGCCGGCTGCTGAAGAATATTTGTCGCAAAATACGACCATACAGTCATTAATATATCCATTTGTTCACCCCTGTATCTATGCTTTCTTTTTTACCTCTCGTTTCCTTTGCCGTTTCCTTATGCGTCCAGATATTTTTCCTGGAGTTTTAAAAGATCTTCTTCGGTTTCGACATCGGCAAGTTCCTCAACCAATTCTTCATTCATCAGCATTTCGGAAAGTCTGCTCATATTCTGAAGATGCTGCTCATTATTGCAGGCAGCCAATGTAAAGAATAGCTGTGCATCCAATTCCGGATTGCCTTCTTCGAAGCTCACCGGTTTTTTCAGTTTCATAAACGCAATCTCTGTTTTATGCACTCCTTTTGCACCCTCCTGAGAATGCGGCATCGCAATGTTCGGCGCGATCACAATATAAGGTCCATATTTTTCCACACATGCGATAATATCTTCTTTATAATTTTCTTCTATTGTTCCATCTGCCTCCAGCACTTCACAGCTCATCCGGATGGCCTCCCGCCAATCCGGTGCACTGTCTGCAAACTTTACATGTTTTTTCTCTACAAATTCTCTCAGCATCACTTCCACCTCCGGCAATTACAGAAGAGAACGGAATGGAATATTCTGTGGTGCTTCAAAGCAGTCCTCGAAACCTCTTCTGTGATGATATGCTCTTTTCTCCTTGTCTGTCGGATAAACGTATTTTCCTCCGACCTCCCAGACGAATGGATGAAACTCATATCCGAGACGATCTTTTTTCATATGATAGAGAACGTTGATCTCGTTGACATCTGCCATGAAGTTCGTCCATACATCATAGTGAATCGGGACAACAACTTTACAGCGAAGTGCTTCTGCCATACGGAGAATATCTACAGAAGTCATCTTGTCCTGCATACCTACCGGATTCTCTCCGTAGGATCCGAATGCCACATCAATGTCATAATCTTTTCCATGTTTTGCAAAGTAGATTGAGTAGTGAGAATCTCCACTGTGGTAAATATTTCCTCCCGGTGTCTTGATCAGGTAATTGACTGCCTTATCATCCATATCTGTCGGGCATTTTCCTGTCAATTCTTCTCTGTCCTCTCCTTGAGAATCTGTTGTCACAATACAGGTACGGTCAAAGGAATCCAACGCGATAATCTCAATGTCTTTAATCTTGATGCTGTCTCCCGGTCTCACCGTAATACACCGGTCTGCCGGAACTCCCCATTTCTCCCAGAGCTCTACGGATTTTTTCGGCCCGATAAACGGAACCGGAATTTCTTTTCCATTCTCATCTGTTGTCATCATACCGCTCTTGATCACGTGGGCTGCATATTCCGCACTCATGTGATCCTGATGATAATGTGTTGCAAGCACAGCATCCACACCTTTGATTGCAAATGGATCGATTACAAATGGAACGGCTCTTAAGTTCGGCTGCATTGCTCTCGCACCACACATATTCGCCATCTGATGGCCAACCTTCATCTTTCCGTCTCCGTGAGATCTCTTTCCATTTCCGCACCAGAGATCCACGGTGATGTTGCATCCTCCCGGAGTCTTGAACCACATTCCGGTGCATCCAAGCCACCACATTGCAACGGTTCCCGGCTTTACTTCTTCATTCTCAATCTCTTCATTCAGCCAGGTTCCCCACTCCGGAAATGTACTCATGATCCAATTTTCTCTTGTGATTTCATCAATCTTGCTCACGTTGCTTCCTCCTTCGTTTTACGATTGTTTTTTGTTTCGTTATATGCATATTAGCATCTTTTATGATTTTTTACAACGTACTTATATGTTCGTTTATCATTTATATGTTCATTTATTTGTTTTCTATGATTTAAACAATTTTTGTTCTCTATTTTTATGCACTTTTTACCATAAATTCCTCTTATACAACAGTTTTTTCATCGTCTGCAATACAAAAAACAGAGACCATATTCTCAAACCCTGAATATGATCTCTGTTACTCTTATAATTCCATCGCCTTCCACAACTGTGCTTTCACTTCATCAGACGCAAACGCCACCTCAATGGCATTTTTTGTCATCTGCACTTCTTGTTCTCTGGTCACTGCATACTGTTCTCTGAGAAACGCAAACTCTTTTTCCAGCGTTGTCTGGCTGACCATCCGATTATCCGTATTGATCGTAACAAGAAGGTTCTCCCGCAAAAACTCCTGGATGGGATAATCCGCAGGATCCTTTACCGCTTTTGTCTGCATATTGCTGAGCGGACACATCTCGATTCCAATGTGTCTGTCTCTGCAGATCCGGATTGCTTCTTTCTGCCCGCGAAGCGCAATTCCATGGCCCACTCTGGAAGCACCGCACTGCACTGCATCCAGAATATTCTGCACACTGCCGCACTCACCTGCATGAAGTGTGAACGGCATCTCCATCCGTTTTACTTCCGCAAACAGGTTCATAAACTGCGACATCGGAAATGCCGCTTCATTTCCTGCCAGATCCGCTGCACAGACACCGTTTCCAAGAAACTCTCTCGCAGCTTTTAACATCTGTAGATTTGCCTCTTCCTTCTCATGGCGCATGGCACACACAATCACACCATAATCAATGTCAAATTCCTTCTTGCCCTGCTCCATTCCCCGCAGTACAGACTCAATGACCTGCTCTGTAGACAGACCTCTCTGTCCGGAAAAAAGCGGTGCAAACCGTGCCTCGATATAATCGACCTGGTCTGATGCGGCACTTTTCATCAAATCATAACCGGCTCGCTCAAGCCCCTTTTCTGTCTGCAGACATTCCAGCGGAATCTCAAATTTCTCCAGATATTCTGCCAGACTCTGACAATCCATATCTGCCTGCAGCTCTTCCAGTTTTACACTTCTTCCCAGAAGTTCTTCAATACATCCCTGACTTAAGGATCCATCCAGATGACAGTGCAGATCCAGCCTGGGAAGTCTGTTTTTTCCCGTCATACGCGTTTTCACTCCTCTTCTCTCAAATTTGCCGGTCCAAATCCAAACGGCAGTATCTCTTCCAGTGTTTTTGCAAAACATCCACCGTTTCCGTCCTCCAGAACGATCTGAAATTCTTTTGGGTCACAAAATTCCATCATCACCTGACGGCATACTCCACAAGGCGCACAAAGTTCTCCTTTTTTACTCCCTTTCGGACCTCCGACGATCGCAATCGCCCGAAATTCTTTCACGCCCTCTGACACTGCCTGAAAAAGCGCAGTTCTTTCTGCACAGTTTGTAGCACTGTATGCCGCATTTTCGATATTACATCCTAGATAAACCGTTCCGTTTTCTGCCAGAAGGGCAGCGCCTACCTGAAATCCGGAGTAAGGAGAGTATGATCTCTCTTTTCCCTCATATGCCAGACGGATCAATTCCTCTTTTGCTTTTCCATCCAGATCTGTTCCAAATTTAAATTCTTTTTTCATTGCGCACTCTCCTTGCACTGCTGCACATCCTACGCCAGAGTTTCTCCAATCAGACGAATCGATTCTGTGACAAGACGCTTAAAGTCCTCTGCCACTCTGTCTGCAGTCTCCTGTACTTCTTTGTGATCCAGCTTCTGCGTGGACATTCCTGCTGCCAGATTCGTGATACAGGAAATTCCGCACACCTTCATTCCCATATGTCTTGCTGCCATAGCTTCACATGCTGTGCTCATTCCGGCCGCATCTCCTCCCAGTGTTCTGCACATTCTGATCTCTGCCGGTGTCTCATAGCTTGGACCTGTAAACTGCATATAAACACCTTCCTTAAGAGCAACACCTGTGTTTGTCCCGGCTTTGCGGATCACATCCTGCAATTCTTTGTTATACACTTCACTCATATCCGGAAAACGAACGCCCAGTTCTTCGATATTCGATCCGATCAGAGGGCTCGGAACCGCTGTCGTAATCTGATCTGTGATCAGCATCAGATCTCCCGGATGAAAGTCAAAATTCACACCTCCTGCTGCGTTGGTCAGCATCACGATTTTTGCTCCCAGCATTCCCATCAGACGTACCGGAAGTACCACATCCTGCATCGGGTATCCCTCATAGAAATGCACTCTTCCCTGCATTGCCACAACCGGGACACCTTCTACATAACCAAATAAAAATCTTCCCTTGTGTCCGGCCACGGTAGACACCGGAAATCCTTCAATCTCAGTGTATTCCATCGTCTCTTCCACCTGCATGGTCTCTGCATAGTCTCCCAGACCGGATCCTAAGATCAATGCCACCTTCGGCTGAAATTTAA
Source organism: Mediterraneibacter gnavus ATCC 29149 (assembly GCF_008121495.1). NCBI lineage: Bacteria > Bacillati > Bacillota > Clostridia > Lachnospirales > Lachnospiraceae > Mediterraneibacter > Mediterraneibacter gnavus. The sequence continues at coordinate 461,280 of NZ_CP043051.1, forward strand.
TTTTACTTTTCACTGCATCTGCGCATTTTACTAATTTTTCATAAATCTGGTTCATCATTTCGACCCCTTTCTATCAATGGCTCAATTAATTTGGATACCAGTGCATGAAGCTGCTCATATTGCCCTTCATCAATATAAAATGTTTTTCCGCTACGGCTGATCAGCCCCTGCTCTTCAAACTTTTTTACCGCACGGTTCACGGTCTTTACACTTAAGCCCGAATATTCTGCCAGTTCCTGTCTTGTATTGGTAAATGTTAATTTTCCGTTTTTTGCATATTTTTTATATCTGTGTTCAAAAAGAACCGCCACCCGGTCTGTCCCCGGCACAAACATATAGGTCCGGCTGGTCACTCCCTGCTCATACAGATAATGTCCCATGATCTTGGCTTCCTGCTTCAGCGCACGGATATCTGTGCGAAGCCACCTTGCATAGACATCGGCCGGAATGCGGATCGACGTACACGGTGTGATCGTCTGCAGGGTTGCCTGATACGTATCCAGATCCATGATCAGCTCCATCCCGCCCATGGCATTGATCCCGTCAAACTGCATAAAGTCATAGGCAATGCCGTATACCCGGTAGTCTGTGATTTTAAACATCCCCCTCACAATAATGTGTACGGTATCTACTGGCTGATTTTCTCTGATAAATACAACATTTTTATCCAGTTCCACCACACGGAAAGAATCCAGCAGCCAATCTGGAGCATCCTGAAAAAACTGTTCAACCTCTTCCCGTCGTTCTTTTTTCAGCTCCCGCATAATAGGGAGCACTTGATATAGACGATCTGTTCCCATACATCCCCTTCCTTTGTATCTGGTAAATAGTCTCCTTACTATTATAAAACAAATCGCCGAAAAAAACAGAAGTTCTTACATTTCCGTGAAAAAAATTTCCGGCTGACATTTAAAATCTGCCAGCCGGATACATGTACGCCATTCTTATTTGATCAGCTCTACTTTTACAACTTCTGTCGGAACACCTGTTGCATCCTCTGCTGTCTGGTCATTTCCAACTTTAATTGTACCGTCTTTTAACTGTGCATACAGTTCATCATATTTTTCCTGTGTGAATACTTTAAATTTAGAAGTTTCCATTGGAAGTTTTACACCATCCTGAGAAGCGTCCAGAGTCACTGTTTTTCCTCCCTGGAAGCTGTCATTATAGTAATCTTCCAGTGCTCCATAAATAGAATCTCCAAGGTTCTTCATTGCGGAAGTGATGACTGTCTCAGACTCTACAGACTGGTCAACGTCTACACCGATCACAACTTTGTCTGCTGTCTCTGCCGCTTTCATAACAGAGTTTCCAACTCCGCCGCCACATGCAAAGATACACTCTGTTCCTTCATTGTACCATGCTGCTGCTTTTGCGTTGTTTTCCGGAGATGCATCAAAGTTTCCTACATAAGTATATTTCATTTTGATGTCCCCTGCTTTGAGTCCCATATCTTTTGCTGCCGCATCTGCTCCCTGGATAAATCCATATCCATAGCGGATAACCGCAGGTACCGCGATACCACCCATAAATCCAAGATTCTTGTATCCTTCTGTCACCGCTGCATATCCAGCCAGATATCCGGCCTGCTCTTCCGCATACATGATAGACATTACATTGTCTTCGATCTGTACATTTCCGTCCTTATCCTTTGGCTCTGCATCTACAAGGATAAAGCTTACATCCGGATATTTTGTCTGTGCCTCCATGATCGGATACTCAAACAAGAATCCCGGTGTTGCAATAACTTTTGCCCCGCCTTTTACTGCCAGATCAATGGCATTCATACAAGCCTCATCAGATTTTTCTGTTGGTTTGTAATATTTGTGTGTCAGGTTGTTGTCTTTTGCGTATTTTTCAAGTCCTTCCCATGTTCCCTGGTTAAATGACTTGTCATCAATGGTTCCAACGTCTGTGATCAGTGCCAGCTCATAACCGCCTTTTCCGCCTTTGTCTCCATCTTTTGCATCAGATCCTTCACTTCCTGGTTTCTGTACACATCCTGTCATTCCGACAACGAGTGTTGCTGCCATAAGCAGACTTAAGATTTTCTTTTTCATGTCTTCTCCTCCTTAATATCCACTGGTCTGTTCGCCCTGAATCAGTTGAATTGCAGAGCTGGTACCAATTCTATCACATCCTGCTTCCAGGAATGCTTCCATATCAGCCACTGTCTTGACTCCGCCCGCTGCTTTCATTTTTACGTCCGGTCCGATATTCTCTCTAAATAAACGGATGTCTTCCAGTGTTGCTCCGGCTGTTCCAAATCCGGTGGAAGTCTTGATGTAATCTGCTCCCGCCGCTGTCACAGCTTTACACATCGCGATCTTTTCTTCCTCTGTCAGATAGCAGGTCTCAATGATCACTTTTAAGATCTTATCGCCTGTAATCTTCTTGAGTGCCGCAATTTCTGCCTGTACCGCATCGTAATTTCCGTTTTTCACATCGGAAATATTCACTACCATATCTACTTCAGATGCACCGTCTTCCAGTGCTTTTTTTGTCTCCGCCGCCTTTGCCTCTGTAACGCTGTACCCCAGTGGAAATCCCACTACTGTACAAATATTGATCTTCTCTCCATACGTATCATGCACCCGCTTGATGTAGCATGGCGGGATACATACAGAAGCTGTCTCGTATTCGATCGCTTCCTCACATAATTTCTGAATGTCTTCCCAAGTGGCAAATGCCCTCAGCTGTGTGTGATCCACATGTTTCAAAATTTCTTTCTGATCCATTTTTGTTCGCCGCCTTTCTTTTTAAAAATACTCTACCTGCTCTTTTGTAACACGTGCGTAAACAAGCTTTTCCTCTTCTGCACGTATACTTTTTTGTGTCACTGCTGACAAATAACGCTTCGCTGCCGCTTCAAATAATTCTTCTCTGGAAGCATACATAGTCGCCAGAGACTCGCCTTTTTCCACATAATCTCCCACTTTTTTGTGAATGATAATACCTGCCGCGAAATCAATCCCACTGTCTTTCGTCTCTCTTCCGGCTCCCAGCATTGCAGAAGCGATTCCACAGCTCTCCGTATCCATAAATGTAATATATCCAGATTCCTTCGCGCAAACTTCATAAGAATATGGAGCTTTTGCAAACTTCTGCGTATCCCAGATCACCGCATCATCACCGCCCTGGGCTCTCACCATAGCTGCCAGATGCTCCAGTGCCTTCCCGTTTGCGATCACTTCTTTTACCATACTCTTACACTCATCCAGCGTTCCTTTTCCTGCCAGATAGAGCATATTAGAGGCAAGATGCATACAAACCACTGTCAGATCCTGTGGTCCGTTTCCTTTGAGTGTCTCCACTGCCTCGATCACTTCCAGGCTGTTTCCGATATTATGTCCCAGCGGAATGTCCATATTGGTAATCAGGGCAACCGTACGTTTTCCTGCATTTTCCCCAATGGAGACCATCTCTTTTGCAAGTGCCACGGAATCTTCCAGTGTCTTCATAAAAGCTCCGCTTCCAGTCTTGACATCCAACAGGATACAGTCGTTTCCGGCTGCCAGCTTTTTACTCATAATGGAAACTGCGATCAGTGGAATACTGTCCACAGTCGCTGTCACATCCCGAAGCGCATACAGTTTTTTATCTGCCGGAGCCAGATTGCCGGACTGTCCGATTACACTGACTCCCGTCTTATTTACTACCTCAAAAAATTCTTCTCTTGTCAGAGTCGTCCGAAGTCCGGGAATCGATTCCAGTTTATCTACAGTTCCTCCGGTATGTCCCAGACCCCGACCGGACATTTTTGCCACTTTTGCACCACATGCCGCTACAATCGGTGCAATGATCAGTGTAGTCTTGTCTCCGACTCCACCGGTAGAATGTTTATCCACCTTAGTTCCTTCAATCCCGGAAAGATCTACCATATCCCCGGAATGAGCCACTGCCAGTGTCATGGCAAGTGTCTCTTCCTCTGTCATTCCCTGAAAATACACTGCCATCAAAAATGCAGACATCTGATAATCAGGAATATTTCCCGCTACGTATTCTTCTACCAGATACTGAATCTCTTGGTGGTTTAAAGCTTCTCCGTTTCTTTTTTTCATGATCAGGTCATACATTCTCATTGTCTTATCCCTGCCTTTCCTCGACTATCTGCTTCCCTTGTCATATGGGATTCCCTCTGCTTTCGGAGCCTGTGAATTCTTGGAGAAGAATGCCAGAACAACCAGTGTTGCAATATAAGGAATCATCTTGTATACCTCATTCGGTATCGGCAGTGATTTCAGGAATGGAATCGTAGAGTATGCACTGGAGAGTGTTTTCATGATTCCAAAGAAGAATGCTGCCATTAAAATCTTGTTGCTTCGCCACTGTCCGAAGATCAGAACCGCGATTGCCAAAAATCCGTATCCGGCTACACTTGCATTGAAGTTTGTAGAAGTCGGAACAACAAAGATCAGTCCTCCGATTCCTCCGAGTACACCGGAAATAATCACTCCGGCATAACGAATTTTGTAGACGTTGACTCCCACAGAATCTGCTGCTCCCGGATGTTCTCCACAGGCGCGCAGTCGGAGTCCGAATCTTGTGTTTTTGATCACAAATGCGGCTACCGCAAAAATCAGGATTCCAATATAAGTAGAAATATAGCAATTCTGGAAGAACAAATCTCCGATTACCGGAATATCTCCCAATACCGGCACTTTATTGATATGGAATGTGTCCGTAAACTGGATCTGCTGCATTCCCTGGATCATACGTGCTGTAAAAATCGCAAAAGCCGGTGCAAAGAGGTTCAGCGCCGTACCGCTGATGGTCTGATCTGCTTTCATATTGATCGAAGCAAATGCATGCAGAAGACTAAACAGTCCTCCGGTCAGTCCCGCTACCAGCATGGCGAGCAGGAACAATCCCTGACCACTTAATGTCCCCTGGAAAATATTGATAAAGAAGATCCCCGCAAAGGCTCCCATGACCATGATACCTTCCAGTGCGATATTGATCACACCGCTTCGTTCCGAATACATTGCTCCGATTGCAACGATCAAAAGCGGAATGGCAAAATACATCGTCTGCTGTACAACGAAATATGCTACATTCATGACTGTCCCTCCTTCCCTGCACGATCTGTTCCTGATTTTTTCTCTGCCTTTTTCGCTTTTCTCATCTGAAATTTATAAATCGTATTTTTAAATAACAGGGAAAGCGCTCCGCAGTAAATAATCGCTGCAATAATAATATCAATCACTTCCGGTGCGAAATCAAACAGCTGCATATTGTTTCCGCCTACTGTGATATATCCGATGAAAAGTCCTGCAAATAAAATTCCGATCGGATTGGAAAGTCCGAGCAGTGCAACGGAAATTCCGGAGAATCCTTCCGGTGCGATCACGTCCAGTACCTGCATATATTTTCCGGAGTTTGCCAGATATAACAGTGCTCCGCCGAGTCCGGAGAGCGCACCTGCGATCACCATGGAAAGTACGATATTGCGCTTTTCATTGATACCTGCATACCGGCTGGCATCCGGATTCATTCCGCAGGCTTTCAGTTCGTATCCGAAAATCGTCTTATTCAACAGAATGTAAATTAAGATCACGCATCCAATGGCGATCAAAATTCCGACATTGATGCTTGCTCCCGGGAACAGTTTATCCAGTCCGCCTTTCGGAAGATTTGCTCCCTCTGCTACTGCCATGGACTGATTCTTTACCTGATCATATACGGTATTCTGAATCAGCATATTGGTCAGATACATTCCGATATAGTTCATCATAATGGATGAAATTACTTCATTTACATTGAAAAATGCTTTTAAAAGTCCAGGAACCATGCCCCAGAGCGCTCCTGCCAGAATCGCTGCCAGAAGTGCCGCCAGACAATGAACTCCCGGCGGGAGAAATGTGAATTTGACTCCCACATATACCGCTGCAAACGCACCGGCTGTAAACTGTCCGGACGCTCCGATATTAAACAATCCGGTCTTAAATGCAAATCCTACGGAAAGTCCTGTCATGATCAGCGGTGTCGCCATATACAGCACCTGTCCGAATCCCTGCATTCCATCCGTAAACCCACCCTGAATGATCATCATAAATCCGCCGAATGCCTGGCTTGGATTACTGATCAGAAGAATGATCAGACCAAACAACAGACCGCAGACGATCGCAAGAATGGAGGAACTGAAATTGACAAAGCCTTCTCCTTTAAACAAATTCTTAATCTTCATTCTTCACACTCCTTTTCGCTCCTGCCATGTAAAGTCCGAGTTCTTCTGTCGTAATCTTCTTCGGATCCAGATCTGCAACAATCTCACCCTCGTACATGACGATGATCCTGTCACTGACATTCATCACCTCATCCAGTTCCAGTGAAACGAGAAGAACTGCCTTTCCTGCGTCCCGCTGCTCAATGAGCTGTTTGTGGATGTACTCGATCGCACCTACGTCCAGACCTCGTACCGGCTGTACTGCAATGACAATTTCCGGATTACGGTCCAGCTCTCTGGCAATAATCGCTTTCTGCTGATTTCCTCCCGACATGCCTCTGGCAATACTCTTCTCCCCCTGACTGGAACGGATATCAAATTTCTCGATCAGCATTTTCGCATACTGACGAATCGCATCAAATTTTAAAAAGCCGTGATTCTGGAATCTCCTGGTATAGTAAGACTGCAGAACCAGGTTTTCCTGAAGTGTGTAATCTAAAACCAGTCCGTCTTTGTGACGATCTTCCGGAATATGCGCCACTCCGTCCAGACATTTCTGACGAATACTCTCTTTGGTGATATCCTTTCCATTTAAGATCACCTGTCCATGCTCGATCGGTATCAGACCTGTGATTCCATATACCAGCTCAGACTGTCCGTTTCCGTCAATACCTGCCACGCAGAGAATCTCGCCTTTTCTTACCTGGAAAGATACATTGTCAACCGCAGCTTTTCCATGATGTCTGGATTTTACAGTCAGATTTTTCACTTCCAGAACCGGTTCTCCCGGTGTCATCTCCGGTTTGTCTACGATAAAGTTGACCTTGCGTCCGACCATCATCTCAGACATCTGCTCTTTGGATGTCTCTGCCACCTCGACAGTTCCGATGTATTTTCCTTTTCTCAGAACACTGCATCGATTTGCAACTTCTTTGATCTCATTGAGCTTATGTGTGATAAAGATAATGGATTTTCCTTCTGCGATCAGCTGCTTCATCACCTTCATCAGTTCACTGATTTCCTGTGGTGTCAGAACTGCTGTCGGCTCGTCAAAGATCAGGATATCATTGTCGCAGTAGAGCATCTTTAAGATCTCCACTCTCTGCTGCATCCCAACTGTGATATCCGAAATATACGCATCCGGATCGATCTTGAATTTGTACTTCTCACTGAGCTCCATTACTTTTTTACGGGCTGCATCCATTTTGAGCACACCCATCTTTGTTGTCTCACGTCCCAGAACAATACTTTCCAGAACTGTGAAGTTGTGTACCAGCTTGAAGTGCTGGTGTACCATTCCGATTCCAAGATCATTGGCGTCATTCGGGTTGTTGATGTTCACTGTTTTCCCATTGATGCGGATCTCTCCTTCCTCCGGCTGGTACAGACCGAAGAGAACGCTCATCAGTGTTGACTTTCCTGCTCCATTTTCACCGAGCAGCGCGTGGATCTCGCCTTTTTTTACCTGGAGGGTGATATCATCGTTTGCTTTGAAATTTCCAAACTGTTTGGTGATGTGGTTCATTTCAATTACATATTCCACATTCGCTTCCTCCCTTTCTCTTTTATTTCTTTAAAATGTATTCTTTCATACTTGTTCCGTCCGTATTATTTTCCACATTGAAAATATCAAGGATCGTTGCTGCAATATCTGCAAAACTTTCTCTTGTTCCGAGATTCACATCTTCCCGGATGCTCTTGCCGTAAACAAGAAACGGTGTGTGCTCCCGTGTGTGATCCGTTCCCGGAAATCCCGGATCGCATCCGTGATCGGCAGTGATCATCAGAATATCGTCATCTCTCATCCGTTCCATAAAGGTTCCCAGCTGACGGTCAAATGTTGTCGCCGCCTCTGCATAGCCTTTCCTATTGTTCCTGTGTCCGTACACCATGTCAAAATCCACCAGATTCACAAAACAGATTCCGTTAAAATCTACATCCTGTGTCTCGATGGTTTTTTCCATTCCGTCCACATTATTCTGGATACGCTGTGTATGCTGGATTCCTTGTCCTGCAAAAATATCATAGATTTTTCCTACACCATACGTATCATATCCGGCTTTTACAAGTGCATCCAGCATCGTGTCTTTTGGCGGCAGTAAGGAAAAATCATGCCGGTTCGCAGTTCTGGTAAAATTCGGTGCTGTCCCGATAAACGGTCTTGCAATGACACGTCCAACCCCATGCTCTCCCACAAGGATCCTTCTTGCGATCTCACAGTCCCGATACAGTTCTTCGATCGGAACCACATCTTCATGTGCTGCAATCTGAAATACACTGTCCGCAGAAGTATATACAATCAGCGCTCCTGTCTCTACATGCTCCTGCCCGTAATCCCGGATCACGTCTGTTCCGGAGTACGGCTTGTTGCACAGAACCTTCCTTCCCGTCTCACGCTCAAACGCATCCAGCACTTCCTTCGGAAATCCATCCGGATACGTCGGAAGCGGTTTTGGAGAGATCACTCCGGCAATCTCCCAGTGCCCAATCGTCGTATCTTTCCCTCTGGACTGCTCCTTCATACGTGCATATGAACCGATAGGGTGCTCTTCTTTCTCCATCCAGTCCACGCCATCGATGTTGAAAAGCCCGATCCTTTTCATGTTCGGGGTATCATACTCCTTCACTTTGGTGATCGTCTTCAATGTGTTTGCTCCGACATCTCCAAAATCAGCTGCATCTGTCATCTCTCCGATTCCATAACTGTCCAGAACAATCAGAAAAACTCGTTTCTTTTCCATTTTTAATCCGCCTTTCAAATTTGCCAATTCCGTCTTTTCTATAGTTCACATTTTAGACACTTTTTATAATCAAGAAAAGGACTGGAGTCCTTTTTTCGCATTACACTTTTATTTTCCCTCAATTTTTCTTTATATTTCAATTTTTTATCGTTTAATTCGCACAAAAACAGCCCGGCAGATCAAATTTAAATCAAATCCGCCAGGCAGCTTCTTTCTTTATACATTTTATATTGTTTTATACCTCGTCAATTGCTTTTCCAATATCATGACGCATATATTTGTTTTCAAACTGCACCCACTCTGTTGCAGCATAGGCATTGGCTCTCGCTTCTTTGAGATCTTTTCCCTTTGCTGTCACACCGAGCACACGCCCGCCGTTTGTCACAATCTGTCCGTCCTGAAGCTTTGTGCCGGCATGGAAACAGTAATACCCTTCATGCTTGTTAAATTCTTCCAACCCCTGAATCGGGAAACCTTTTTCATAACTTACCGGATATCCTTCGGATGCCAGTACCACGCATACTGCTGCATTGTCTTCAAACTGCAGATCTACCTGATCCAGTGTTCCGTCAATACATGCTTCCACAACTTCAATCAAATCATTCTTCATACGCGGCAGTACAACCTGCGCTTCCGGATCCCCGAAGCGTGCATTGTATTCCAGTACCTTCGGTCCCTCTTCTGTCAGCATCAGTCCAAAAAAGATCACGCCTTTAAACTCTCTACCCTCTGCTGCCATAGCATCCACCGTTGCCTGATAAATGTGTTCGCTACAAAATTCTTCCACTTCTTTTGTGTAGAACGGGCTTGGTGAAAATGTTCCCATTCCACCTGTGTTCAGGCCTGTATCTCCATCTCCCGCACGCTTGTGATCCTGTGCAGAAGTCATGGTCTTAATGGTCTTTCCGTCTACGAAAGAAAGAACAGAAACCTCCCGGCCTGTCATAAATTCTTCGATGACCATCTCATTTCCGGCTGTTCCGAACTTCTTATCCAGCATGATCGTACGCACGCCTTCTTTTGCCTCTTCAAAATTCTGACAGATTAAAACACCTTTTCCAAGTGCCAGTCCGTCTGCTTTGAGCACGATTGGGAATTTTGCAGTCTCCAGATATGCGATTGCTGCATCCGGATCTGTAAAATTCTCATATGCGGCTGTCGGAATATGATATTTCTTCATCAGGTCCTTTGAAAACGCTTTGGATCCCTCCAGGATCGCTGCATTCTTTCTTGGTCCGAATGTGCGGATACCGGCTGCTTCCATCTCATCCACAAGACCTCCCACCAGAGGATCATCCATTCCCACAATACAAAGATCGATCGATTTTTCTTTTGCAAATGCGACCAGTTTTTCAAATTCCATGGCGCCGATCGGCACACACTCTGCGAATTCTTCAATCCCTGCATTTCCCGGTGCACAGTACATCTTTTCTACTTTGCTGCTCTTTGCGGCGCTGGCTGCGATCGCATGTTCTCTTCCGCCGCTTCCGACTATTAAAACTTTCATGGCAGTCTCCTCTTCTACTGTGTGATCACAGTTCTTCCGTCTTTTACCGTTACTTTTCCATTGGCGATCAGATCGATCGCTTCCGGCAGAATCTTCCATTCTGCCTGCTCCATCACCCGGCGCTGCAAAATCTCAGGAGTATCATCCGGCTGTGTTTCTACTGCTTTCTGTAACAGGATCGGACCGGTATCCGTCCCCTCATCCACAAAATGAACCGTTGCACCGACTACCTTTACACCGCGCTCTAGAGCTGCCTCATGTACCTTCAGTCCGTAAAATCCTTTTCCACAGAAGGAAGGGATCAAAGACGGATGAATATTGATCATACGGTTGCGGTATTTTGCAATCATCTCCGGCGGGATCACCACCAGGAATCCTGCAAGCACGATCAGATCAGGCGCATATGCATCGACTGCTTCCAGAAGCTTCTCATTAAAGATTTCTCTGGATTCAAACTCCTTCGGCGAGATACAACACGCCGAAATCCCGTGTTCTTTTGCACGTTCCAGCGCATATGCATTGGCGTTATTACTGATCACACCGACAATTTCCGCATTAGTGATCGTACCGTCTGCCACACGATCTATGATCGCCTGAAGGTTGGTTCCGCCTCCGGAAACCATCACGACTACTCTTAGCATAAAGTAACTCCTTTTTCTCCGGCTTCGATCTTACCTACTACATATGGAGTATCTCCGGCCGCTTTGATTGCTTCCATTGTCTTCTCCACATCTGCGGCGTCTACTGCCAGAACCATACCAAGTCCCATGTTGAATGTGTTGTACATCATCTGTTCTTCGATATCCCCTTCTTTTGCCAGCATATCAAAAATCGGAAGCACCGGATAACTGTCCTTTTCGATCACTGCATGCGTTCCTTCTTTAAGCATACGTGGAATATTCTCATAGAATCCGCCGCCTGTAATATGGCTGCAGGCTTTGACTGTCACACCCGCTGCTTTGATGCTCTTGAGTGCTTTGACATAAATTCTGGTAGGTGCTAAAAGTGCTTCGCCCAATGTACATCCAAGACTCTCATGATATGTCTCCAGATTTTCTTTTGTCATCTCAAACACTTTTCTCACCAGAGAGAATCCGTTGCTGTGCACACCGGAAGACGCCATCCCGATCAGTACATCTCCTGCTTTTAAGTCTTCTCCTGTGATCATCTCTTTTTTATCACAGACACCTACTGCAAATCCGGCCAGATCATAATCTTCCTCCGGCATCAGTCCCGGATGCTCTGCTGTCTCACCACCGATCAGCGCTGCTTCTGACTGCAAACATCCTTCTGCAACACCGCTTACGATCGATGCGATCTTTTCCGGGTAATTCTTTCCACATGCGATGTAATCCAGGAAAAATAATGGTTCTCCTCCTGCACATGCAATATCATTGACACACATCGCAACTGCATCGATTCCGATCGTATCATGCTTGTCCATGATCATTGCCAGTTTGACTTTTGTACCACATCCGTCTGTTCCGGAAAGCAGTACCGGCTCTTCCATCTCTTTGATCTTTGCAAGAGAAAACGCACCGGAAAATCCACCCAGTCCACCGAGTACTTCCGGACGCATTGTTTTCTTTACGTGTTCTTTCATAAGTTCCACTGATTTGTAACCAGCCTCAATATCCACACCTGCATTCTTATAATCCATAACTATTCTCCATTTCTTACATCGTCTGTGCTCTATTTTTCCAGATACGCCTGATATCCGATCTCGTCCAGCTTTTCTGCTTTTTTCTGAACTGTCTCTTTCATCTCTTCTGAATATGCTTTGAGTTTTTTCAAAACTTCCTCATCTGAGGTCGCAAGAATCTTTGCTGCCAGAATTGCCGCATTCATACCTCCGTCAATCGCAACAGTGGCAACCGGAATTCCCGGCGGCATCTGAACGATCGAATAGAGTGCATCCATTCCATCCAGATTCTTTCCGGACATCGGAACTCCTACTACTGGCATCGGGAAAAGTGCCGCACACATTCCCGGAAGATGTGCTGCCATTCCTGCTCCTGCGATGATCACTTTGATCCCCTTTCCTTCGGCCGCCTTTGCCCAGTCAAAAAACACATCAGGCATACGGTGTGCGGAAATGATCGTCATCTCGTAATCAATTCCCAGTTTTTCCAGCATGTCCGCAGCTTTGCTCATCACCTTAAGGTCTGAATCACTGCCCATTACAATTCCTACTTTTGGCATATCTTGTCCACCTTTCTTAACTTTTGTGTATTCCCTGTCTATTTCTCAAAAGATCCGTCCGGCATCTTTTTTCCCTCAGTCACGAATCTTCCGTCCTCCAATAGTATAATATTTTTTCCTTCTTTTGTTAATACACTTATTTCTTCTAACTCTTCATAAGGTGTGGTTATATCTAAACCGTATTGATTCATAAGCTGAACTGATTTTTCATCAAATATGCGCAGACATTCCTTTTGTTCCTCCATGTAGGAAACTGCATCAGGACCGGCTTGTCCGCACAACGCTTCTTCCGCCCGATCCAGTCGGATTCTTCCTGTCACTCTGGCTGTCCACTCCTTCTCACGCTCATATCCGTACTTCATCACATCCAGTTTTCGCTCGATATATTTCTTATCCAGAAACAGCGCCTCATCACATTTATGATCTGCTTCATACTGCGGATTTACATTCCCATGCAGTTCGTCTCTTGCAATCACACCGGATGCCGGAATGCAGATGACAGGTTCGATTCCCTGTTTTTCCAAATCTGCCAGCACAGCCAAAACAAGCCGCTCAAATCCCGGACGATAAAAGATCTGTACCACTGACTTTTCAGCCTGGCAATCCTCTTTGCGATATCTTCTTGTATACGTGTCTGCTATTTTCCAAAGAGCCTCCTCGGAAAGATTTCTGAAATATTCTGCCGTTTCCAGTTCTTTCTCTCCCACATATTCCCCGTAAGAATACAGATACCGGTTATCTGAAAGATCCATTTCCCTGATCCTGTCAATGACTGATTTTGTGTACACTGGATTTATGGACTCTCTGAGATGATCTGCCAGAAATACATCGCAGTAATCGCTTGCATACCAGTACACACACTCTCTTAAATTCCTGTATTCCGGCTGTTCCTGCGCTTCAAAACACTGATAGATCTCCAGAAACAACTCATTTAAGATCGTCAGATAATCCAGTCTGTTCGAAAATGCATACAGAATCCCGCTGCGCAATTCTGTATACAAAAAACTCAGGAGCTGTCCATAGACTTCTGAAAGCATCTTTACCGCATATGTCGGATCAGCAAAACTCTTCTTATAGTTTTCCCCCAGAATATCTACATACAGCTCCTGATTCCATCTCTTCCTCTCTTCCAGAGTGAAGGTTTCAAAACTGTGGTCTTCTATTGTTCTGCGAAGTGATTCCAGTTTGAGCAAAAAAGCGGCACACATCCGGAAATACGGCCGATACCTGTCCTGCACAGTCTCTTCCTGATCGATCATCTGCAGTCTTTCTATTGAGAGCTGGTGGCGTTCCATACATCTCTCGTTTCTATCCCGCTGCCATGTTTCCAATTTCATCTATGAGAGTCCTCCTAAAAATATCATGATCAGAACCAGCAATACCAGCCCGTTAAGTACGATTCCGAGCCAGCACGTAAAATGTCTTTTTTCCGGCTCCTGACGTCCCTTAAGACCTGCCCGGATTCCAAAAACTGTAAACATCATATCGATCAGTCCCAATGCACCTGCAATATCTGCCGTTTTCTCACGCATTGTATACGCATGAAGAATCAACAATACAAGAACAAACAATGAAAAAATCGCATACATACAAGAACTTTTTCCCTGTCTTGCCTGTCTGATTTTTTCTTTCTTCTCTTTCTTCTCTTTCTTTTCCTTATTTTCCTTTTTTTCCTTTTTTTCTCCTGCCATCATATTTTCTCCTTATCCCATTACAGATCAAAAACAATACATATCCTAAAATTCCGCCGATCGTATTCAGTAACAGATCATCTACGTCAAAGCTTCCCACTCTTGTCAAAAGCTGAAATACTTCCACTCCGAGGCTCAGTCCCAAGCTATAGAACAATGTCATCAAAAAGCCTCTCATCCTGCTGGCAACGGATATAAAAAATCCATATGGCACAAAAATCAGGATATTTCCAAATAAATTGGTAAATACCGCGAAAAGCCCAAGCGTTTCCCGGTATTCCACAAAACGTCTGATCTCCTTGAAAAGCACAAGATTACAGCGGTATTCTTCACCAATACCGCTGCGTCCGTACCAGTCTGAGAAGATCAGGAAATATAATAAGAAAAAAATATAGAGCACAAATAATATTTTTCCCACCGTGCGGGTTCTTTTCACCTGTCTCTGATTCAAATTACTCCCCCGTTTTCCACAGCTAAAATGTAATCTCGCTCTTATTTTTCAACAGACGTGCCCCATTGACAATGGCGATAATTCCGGCTGTCACGCCTGTTACGATCGTAATGATTCCGATCACAATGCTTCCTGCTCCTGCCTGACTCATTGTTTTATATGCCTTCTCCATCTTCTTTCACTCCCCGCTTACTTTGCACCATACATTTCATAATATGCATCAATTGCCGCTTTTAATGTATCATCAATGATCACTTTTCCTTTATATGGTCTGTTGTAGAGGTGTTCTACGACTTCTTCCATTGTTACGATTGCTGCGGTGTCAAAGCCATACAGCTCTTTCACTTCATCCAATGCACATTTTTCTCCGCCTTTTCCGACTTCCATACGGTTTAATGACACCATCAGTCCGACGATCTCTACATCGGCAGCACCTTTTACTTTCGGAACTGTCTCTTCCATAGATTTTCCGGATGTTGTTACATCCTCGATCATCACAACACGGTCTCCGTCTTTTAATTTACTTCCAAGGAAACTTCCCTTGTCTGCACCGTGATCTTTTTCTTCTTTGCGGTCTGAACAGTAACGCACTTCTTTTCCGTATAATTCGCTGTATGCGATTGCAGTTACAACTCCAAGCGGGATTCCCTTATAAGCAGGTCCGAATAACACATCGAAGTCATCGCCGTATTTATCGTGAATTGCCTTCGCGTAATACTCACCCAGCTTTTTCAGCTGAGAACCTGTTACATATCCGCCTGCATTCATAAAAAACGGAGATTTTCTTCCGCTCTTCAATGTAAACTCTCCAAATTTTAATACATCACTGTCTACCATAAATTCAATAAATTCCTGTTTGTATGCTTCCATCTTCCTTAAACCTCCATATTTATGGACATCTGTATGCCCCTGTAATCTGTTAAATCTTCTCAATTTTATCATAATTTTTCGGTTATTTCAATTTTTTATCAGCCGCAGTTAAAATCTCCTGAATTTTCTTCCCGGAAGCTGCCCGTATAAAAACAGGGAGACTACTCATATCACGGATAATCTCCCACCGGACAGTTCACCAGAAAGGACGTTTCACACTTTTATAAAATTCCAAACCAAAACAAAAATTCAACATACGCTTGATCTAAGTTCAGTTTCTCTGCTATTTTTTCGATGTTCATTCCTTTTCCAAGCTCATTTCTGATTTGTTCTATATCATATTCCATGTTGCCCGGAATCCTTTTTTCCTTATCCTCGAAAAAATCTTTCATACACTTCCTCCGTAGGCATGCTCTCTCCTGTAAAAATCCGGAAAGCAGCTTCGCCCTGCCATAGAAGCATACCAATTCCGCCCAGTGCAATTTTGCAGCCTGCTGCTTTTGCCTCCCGAATCAGTTTTGTTTCTCTTGGATTATAAACCGCATCTGCAACTACAAAATCCGGCTGGAATACGGATACATCTTTGATCAACGACTCATCCTCTGCCGGTTTCATTCCTGACTTGGTTGCATTCACAAGGATATCACTTTCTTTGATTTTTTCATATAATTTCTGGCTGTCTTCCAAAGGATATACCTCTACAGTTACACCAGGAACCTTGTTTTCAATTTTTCTTGCCGTATTTTCTGCATTCGCATAAAATTTATCCTTACAATTGAAAATATAAATCTTCTTTGCCCCTTCCAATGCGGCCTGAACCTGGATCGCAGTAGCTGCTCCCCCTGCACCCATAACAGTGATCACTTTATCTTTTACATCTGCACCGTGCTCCTTGAGATTTCTCACAAATCCGATTCCATCCGTATTATGTCCATGAAGCTTTCCGTCTTTTACCACAACTGTATTGCAGGCACCGATCAGTTCTGCTGCGTCAGAAAGCTCATCTGCCAGCTCTGCCACCTTTGTCTTGCATGGCATGGTCACATTAACCCCTTTACATCCAAGTGCTTTCAACGCACTGACTGCCTCTTCTGTCTTGTCAAGATCCACGTCAAATGCCAGATAAACATAATCCTGTTCTGTCTTCTGAAAACTGTAATTATACATTGCCGGTGAACCGGAATGTCCTACCGGTGAACCGATCAGGCAAAAAAATCCTGTTCTTCCATTAATCTCCATAACAATTCTCCTTTCTTTCCTAAATCATCATTGCTGTTTCGAATGCTTCCTTCGTAGCATCCATCGCTCTTCGCGCACGAACTGAATCTCCTATCACAAATACTTCTTTTGCAAATACTTTGATTTCCTGGCTCAGAGGATCATAATTACGGTATCCCATTGCAAGCACCACAGTATCCACCTGCTCCACACGACCTTCTGTTCCATTCTCCAGAACATAAGAGACACCATCCTCATGAAATTCTGTCACTTTTGCACCTGTAATCCCCTGTACCTGATACTCATTCAGTTCTTTCATCAGGAATTTTCTATGTTCCGGGATCACATCTGCGCCTAATTCGTCACGGAGTTCCACAATTGATACCTGATGTCCCAGTTCTCCAAGGAAATCCGCCACTTCACATCCTACCATGCCGCCTCCGACTACCAGAACACGTTTTCCCGGTTTTACATTTCCTTCCAGTACATCTGCTGCATGTACTGTCTTTTCAATTCCCGGAATCGGCAGCATGAGAGGTTTGGAACCTGTGGCAACAATCACCGCATCCGGCTTTTTCTCCCGGAGCAGCTCCGGTGTTACGGACGTATTTAATTCAATCGTTACTCCCTGTGCCTTACAGTTGTTGATGTAACTGCAGATCATGCCATTAATACATCCTTTTCCCGGGGGATAAGCTGCCAGACGCATATTTCCGCCAAGCATCTCTTTTTCTTCGTATAAAGTCACATCATGTCCTAGAAGCGCACATACATATGCCGCATATAAACCTCCCGGTCCTCCGCCGACAACGACAACTTTTTTCTTCTGTTCTGCCAGATCAAGCTCGGCTTCTCTTCCTGCCAGAGGATTGACCAGACAAGTAATTGCTTCTCCCCGGAACATGTTTGGCACACATCCCTGCAGACATCCAATACACGGCTGGAGTAATTCCAGTTCTCCGTCCTTTGCCTTTCGCGGAAGCTCAGGATCTGCGATACTCTGACGGCCAAAAGCAATCAGATCCGCCCTTCCTTCTTCTACCATCAGCTCTGCATACTGTGGTTCCGTATAACGTCCTACTGTAATCACCGGGATCTTAACCGCCTGCTTGATTTCTGTCACACAGCCAGAACTGAATCCCTCATGAAGAACGCTTGGCCCCCACATATATTCATCATGCAGGTGCACTGCTCTCGATACATGAAGCGCATCTACACCACATTCTTTTTCCAGATAAGATGCAACTGCAGCTGCATCCTGCGGTGTCTGACCTCCCACCACATCGTCCGAACCATTGATTCTGCAGATTACAGCAAGTGTTCCACCTGTTTTTTTACGGATATTTTCTATGATCAGTTTTGGAAGACGCATACGATTTTCAAAGCATCCGCCAAATTCATCCTGCCGTTTATTGGTTCTTTCAGAGATAAAAGAACTTACAAGATATCCATGGGCACAATGTACTTCCACTGCATCTGCTCCCGCCTGTTTCGCCCGCAAAGCCGCATCTCCGTAAGCCTCGATCAGCCGGTACAATTCTTCCGTAGAAATTGCTTTTGGGATTTCTGTCTTCACAGAGGCAGGAATACTGCTTGCCGATTTTAACGGATACCCCGTCACCTTGGAGTTTCCTTCCGGACCTGCATGCTGAAGCTGAATGGAAACCTTCGCCCCTTCCTTATGACAGGCTAAAATAGCCTCTTTAAAATTGCTGACGGTATCATCGGAAAACAGACACGGCTTTCTGGGACCTCCCTTTGCCTCCTTGTAGACAACCGTTGCTTCAAATGTGATCAATCCAAATCCGCCTTTTGCTCTCGCCCCGTAATATGCTGCAGAACGTTCACTCATCTTCCCGTCTGTATTCGCAAAATTATTTCCCATCGGACTCATCACAAACCGGTTAGGGACTGTCATATTTCCGATTTTGACCGGTTGAAACATTGCCTCAAATTTCATCGTTGCTTTTCTCCTTCCCCAATTTCTATGCTTCTAAAATCTCCGGCCAGGAACTTTCCAGCACTTTTTTGTATTTTCAAAATTGAATCTTGCAGCTTCCTCAACACCCCGGGCAAGAATACTGTCACTGATCACTTCTACTCCGAATGCACGCGGCTGTACACCTTTTTCCTTAAGCATTCTGCAAAAAGCTGCCGTATCTCCACATCCTGTTCCAGGTGCCAGACGATCATGCATAGACTCATCTCTCAACACATTTTCTGCATACGCTCTCTCATATACATCATTGATCTGAACAGAAACGATCTTATCTGCCGGAATTCCTTCCAGAACACAAAGATCGATCAGCTGGTTTGCTCTGAGCCAGTGCCAGGAATCCAGAATGATCTTTGCATTTTCACATTCACTTGCTTTTACAATCTCCCAGGCTCTTTTTACATTTGGAATGCCGCTGTATGGCATCGGTTCTACTCCGATCACAAGACTGCCCGCTCTGCCGCATAATTCTTTCAGTTTTTGAGCTGTGTGCTCCACAGAATATGTTTCCATCAGACCACAGTTAATATGGGAAACGCCAAACAGCTCACACATATGAAAACACATCTGTTCTTTGTATTTCTGTTCGTAGCTTCGATTGTCTTCTGCCCACTGAACGATATATTCCACTTCAGTTACCTGCATTTCATACTTCTTAAGAATTTCCAGGATATCCTGGAGGAATCGTCATATGAACTTATATCAGCTTCGCTACTTTTCTCTGCTGGCAAAGACCGGACATTTTCGAAAAACCGCAGAACAATTGTGCATTACCCAGCCAAGCCTGAGTCATTCTATCTCCTTATTAGAACAAGAATTGGGGGGCACTTTATTTGAAAAACAGGGACGGCGTTCTGTACTCACTCCGAAAGGATCTCAATTTTTGAAATATGTAGAAAAATCACTGGACGTTCTTGATGAAGGGATTTTAAATATGCGTCACATCGCAATGGGCGCAGGAGTCATTGAATTAGGCTTTCTTCGAACACTGGGTGTAGGATTTTTGCCCGAAATGGCACATCGATTTTTAGAAGAACAAAAAGAAAAGACCATTCAGTTCAAATTTCACACAGGCATTACTGCTTCTTTGCTCGAAGGTCTTAAAGATGAAAAATATGATATTGTCTTTTGTACAAAACGCGAGAATGAACCTGATATCCATTTTATTCCTGTTTCTAAACAAGATCTTGTTGTGATCGCTCCGAAAAATCATCCGCTTTCCGGACACGAATCAATAAATCTGAAGGAACTGGCTCCTTATCCCCAGATTTATTTTTCTCAGGCCTCCGGTCTGCGAGGTATTGTTGACAATTTGTTTCAAAAAATACAGGTGAAGCCCCAGATTGCGTATGAAATAGACGAGGACATCGTAATCGCAGGTTTCGTTTCGAAAGGATTCGGGGTGGCAGTCGTTCCATATATGACAGACCTTCTCAGAATGGATGTAAAAATCATTCAGATCTCCTACCCTGACTGGGAACGAAAGTTTTATATGGCTGCTCTGAAAACACACCATATGACACCTGTCGTAAAGAACTTTTACGACTATGTCACAACAAATTACGGCATCCTTTAAGGAATGTCCGCACACATGAAAAAAGGATGTGTCACTTTTTTCACACCCTTTTTCGTTCTGCTATTTTACAATTCCAACCATATCCTGCACGCTTGCAAAATGGTTCTGTTCCATATATCTCGCAATGCCATCCACAATCTCCATGGTCACATTCGGATTGTAGAAATTCGCAGTTCCCACGGATACTGCACTCGCCCCGACTAAGAGCATCTCGATGGCATCCTCAGCCGTCTCGATTCCGCCCATACCGATGATCGGCACATTCACTGCATTGGCCGCCTCATATACCATGCGGACCGCGATCGGATGAATGGCCGGACCGGAAACACCGCCGGTCTTATTTGCCAGTGCAAAGGTCTTCCGATTGATATCGATCTTCATTCCTGTCAGAGTATTGATCAGAGAAATAGCATCTGCCCCGCCGGCTTCTACCGCTTTTGCCATCTCAGAAATGCTGGTCACATTCGGACTCAGTTTCATGATAACCGGCTGTTTTGCATATTTTTTCACTGCTCTTGTGATTTCTTCTGCTGCCTTTGGGTTCTGTCCGAATGCAATTCCGCCTTCTTTGACATTCGGACAGGAAATATTGATCTCCAGCATATCCACATCTTCATTCGCCAGGCGTTCTACCACTTCACAGTAATCCTCTGTGGATCTTCCGCATACGTTGACAATAATCTTCGTATCGTACTGACGCAAAAACGGGATATCTCTCTTACAGAATACATCAATTCCCGGATTCTGCAGTCCAATGGCATTCATCATTCCGCTGTGGATCTCCGCAACTCTCGGTGTCGGATTTCCCGGCCACGGCACATTTGCCACTCCTTTTGTAGTGACTGCGCCCAGACGGTTCAGATCTACAAATTCACTGTATTCTTCCCCTGATCCAAATGTTCCGGATGCCACTGTCACCGGATTGTTCCACTCTACACCTGCAATCTTTACCCGCATATCCATTACAGTTCCACCTCCGTTGCCAAAAATACCGGTCCGTCTTTGCAGACACGTTTGTTGTGTACATGGCTGTGATCATCCACTTCCTTCGACTGGCAGACACATCCAAGACAGGCTCCGATTCCGCACGCCATTCTCTCTTCCATGGAAATGTAGCACTCGATTCCTTTCTCCTGTGCATACTGCTTGATCGCACGCAGCATCGGAGTCGGACCGCAGGCATAGATCACATCTGCTTCCAGACTGTCCGCTGCAACTGCATCCATAACGTTTCCTTTTGTTCCTGTACTTCCATCTTCTGTCGCAATATAAAGTGTTCCATTTGCTTCCATCTCTTTTGTCAGAAACGTCTCACTTCGATATCCCATCACAAGCTGACACTCGGTCTGATATCCGGCTGTTAACTGCTTTGCCAGCTCCAGCATCGGCGGCACACCAATCCCGCCGCCAAAAAGCAGCGCTTTTTTTTCTTTTCCCGTTTCCAGATCAAAACCGTTTCCAAGCGGTCCCATGACCTCCAGTGAATCGCCCGCTTTCATCTGTGAAAACTGCTTTGTTCCGGTCTTTTCTCCTGTCACGCGGTACACCACGCGCAAAGCGCCCTTTTCTTTGTCAATCTCACACAGACTGATCGGTCTTGGAAGCAGTTTTGCTCCGTCATTTGTATACATGGAAATAAACTGTCCCGGAACCGCTTCTGCAGCCACAGGCTCTGCTTTCAGCCACATACTGTAAATATCTTCTGCGATCTTCTCCTGCGAGATGACCACTGCTGTCATTTTCTGTTTCTTAGACATGAATCTTCCTCCCCGGTACTTATCTTGCTTCTAATGCGCCCTGGATATCTGCAACCATCGCTTCAACTGCAGCTCTGGAAGCATCTCCGAAATTCTCTGCTCCGAATTTTGCATAAGCTTCCTGCTTGTAAGCCGCAATGATTCCTCTGGATGAGTTTACGATCGCACCCAGTCCGTCTTCATTGAAGAAGTGTACCAGATCTTTGCCCTGTCCGCCCTGTGCACCATATCCAGGTACCAGAATGTAAGATTTTGGCATCACTTTGCGAAGCACTTTTCCCATCTCCGGATATGTGGCTCCTACAACAGCTCCGATATAGCTGTACTCGTCACCCATACAGTCAGCGCCCCACTGTGCTACTTTTTCTCCAACCAGCTCGTACAGTGGTTTTCCGTCGATCAGCTGATCCTGAAATTCTCCGCTGGACGGATTGGATGTCTTCACAAGAATAAAAAGACCTTTTTTGTGTTCTTTGCAGACATCGATGAACGGATTCACCCCGTCAGAACCAAGGTATGGGTTCACTGTTGCAAAGTCCTCATCAAATGGAACGTACTCTTTGCTTCCCACTTTAACGCTTCCCAGATGTCCCACTGCATACGCTGCGGAAGTAGAACCGATATCTCCACGTTTGATATCTCCGATCACCACCAGATCTTTGGATTTACAGTAATCCACTGTCTTTTTGAACGCCTCGATTCCCGGAACTCCGAACTGCTCATACATCGCGATCTGCGGCTTCACTGCCGGAATCAGATCATATGTCTTGTCCACAATCTCTTTGTTAAACTGCCAGATTGCTTCTGCCGCCCCTTCCAGTGTCTCTCCGAATTCAGCAAATGCTTTTTTCTGCACGTGCTCCGGAATGTAGTTTAACATCGGGTCCAGTCCCACCACGATCGGTGCCTTTGTTTCTTTGATTTTTGCTACCAGTTTGTTGATCATTTTTTCTTCCTCCCTGTTCTCTAAAAAGGGACAGAACATGCTGTCTGTCTCCTTATTTTTCGTATACGATCTTTCCGTCTGCTAATGTACAGCAGACTTCTCCCTTAACTTCCCATCCGTCAAACGGTGTATTTTTCCCTTTGGATGCAAACGTATCCACATCGATCTGATATTCTCTTCTCGGATCAAATACTACAATATCTGCTTTTTTACCGGCTGAAACACTTCCTCTGTCTTTCAGTCCCAGGATCTTTGCCGGATTATAGCTCATCTTTTCTGCCATCTGCATCACTGTGAGCACTCCTTTTTCCACCAGCTCTGTATAAGTCAGGCATGCACTGGTCTCCAGGCCCACGATTCCAAATGCTGCCTGTTCCATTGGCTTATCCTTCTCAGACATCATATGCGGTGCATGATCTGTGGAGATCACATCCATCACTCCGTCTTTTAATCCCTGTCTGAGCGCTTCCACATCTGCTTTGGAGCGCAGCGGCGGGTTCATCTTCCAGATTCCATTGTTCTCTGGAATATCCTCATCTGTCAGAATAAAATGATGCGGACACACTTCTCCTGTCACCTTCAGCCCTGCTTCTTTCGCATCTTTGATCATCCGGACGCTGTCTGCTGTCGAGCAATGGCACAGATGCAATGTGGCATCCAGCTCTTTTGCAATCAGGATGTCTCGTGCCACGATCACATCCTCCACCGAATTCGTGATCCCTTTTACGCCCAGTTCCTCTGCACGCTTTCCGGCATTCATCACGCCGCCTTCTACCATGGAAATATCTTCGCAGTGTGAGAAGATCAGCAGATCATTCTCTTTTGCTTTTCGCATGGCTTTTCGGAACAAAAAGGCATTCATGACAGATTTTCCATCTTCGCTGAGTGCATAACAGCCTGCCTGTGCCATCCCTTCGATATCCGAGAGTTCTTCGCCGCACTCACCCATAGTCATGGAGCCCAGCTGTATCACGTGTACCAGAGATTCCTCCTTTGCACGTCTGTGAACCTCTTCTACTTTTTCTTTTGTATCGATCACCGGTTTCGTATTCGGCATCGCACATACTGTCGTCACACCGCCTCTGGCTGCTGCCATTCCTCCGGTCGAAAGTGTTTCCTTCTGAGTCAGTCCCGGATCTCTCAAGTGCACATGCAGATCGATAAATCCCGGCATTACATAACAGCCTGACGCATCGATCACTCTGTCAGCTTCAGCCTGCAGATTTTTTTCTACTTTTTCGATATCAGTATCACGCACAAGCACATCACATACTTCATCCACACCTGTCAACGGATCCACAACATGTCCATTCTGAATTAAAATCTTCATACAGTACTTTCCTTTCTTTGTTGATTCTAAAGAGCGAATTTCCCTTCACTGAAAAAATCACATATGTATATTTATAATAACATAAAACAGGGGAACTGCACAACAAAAAGAAAAAGCGTGTTGTAAAATACATACTTTTTCCCGATCCGGAACATACTATTTCGCGAAACACAAATCTAAATTTATGCAAAGGAGACATTACCATGACAGAAATTTCAATCTTAGATCTGCAGAATCTCCGTCATCTGATCGGAGGATACTCTACGACTCACTGTAAAATGACAGATTACGCCGCACAGGCAACAGACCCGCAGGTAAAGCAGTTATTTCAGGAAGCTGCCGATTCCGCACTCAAAAACAAACAGGATCTGATGAAATTTTTATAAGGGGGATTTGAAAATGGATGAAAAGACAATGGTATCTGACGCCTTGGTCGGAGTAAACGGAGAATTGAAAATGTTCGGAGATATGATACCGCAGACAGAAAACAAAGAACTGAAACAGTGCCTCAAACAGATTCGAAACCAGTGTGAAATGTCACAGGAAAAACTGTATCAGGTAGCACGGGAAAAAAGCTATTACGTGCCTGCTGCAAAAGCAACCCAGCAGGAAGTTGATCATGTAAAATCCATTTTGACACAGCCTAAAATGGGACTGTAGAAGAAAAAAGTACAGTGGCCGCAGATTTTTGCAGCCACTGTACTTTTTCTTCTACAGTTCCTCCCCGTTTGTCTCAATCACGCGACGGAACCATGCAAAAGATTTTTTCTTATAACGTTTTCCGCTTCCAGTTCCATCATCATTTTTATCAACATAGATAAATCCATAACGTTTTCTCAATTCCCCTGTTGTAAAGGATACCAGATCAATGCAGCCCCAAGGCGTGTACCCCATCAAGTCTACTCCATCCAGTTCTACTGCTTTTTTCATCTCCTTTATATGTGCCCTCAGATATTCGATCCGGTAATCATCATCACAGGTTTTATCTTCTTTTAGAACATCGATTGCCCCAAATCCATTTTCCACAATAAACAGTGGTTTTTCATAGCGCTCATACAGGGAAACAAGTGCATACCGAAGTCCCACTGGATCGATCTGCCATCCCCAGTCACTTGCTTTTACATATGGATTAGGAACAGAATTTGCAGAGCTTCCATCCAGTGATTCCGTCGTGTCTTTCTGTACATCTGCTTTGACTGCATTGGTCATATAATAGCTGAATCCCAGATAATCACAGACACCTTCCGCAAGGATCTGTTCATCTCTCGGTTCCATCACCGGTGCTGTATTTTCCCGCTCCCATTCTTTCTTTGCAAACGCAGGATAATGCCCTCTCATCTGCACATCCGCAAAATAATATCTTTCATGCATACATTCTGCTGCTGTCATAATATCATCCGGATTGCAGGAATATGGATAAAACGGGACAAACGAACACATGCATCCAATCCGAAAATCGGGATTGATCTGATGTCCTTTTTTTACAACCATAGCACCTGCCACCATTTCATGATGTGCCGCCTGATACATAGCTTTCTTCTTGTTTTTGTACTGTGAAAAGAGAACCCCGGAATCTGTCCATCCGAAAATATCCGCAGACGTATTGGTCTGGTTATTAATCTCATTAAATGTCATCCAATATTTAACTTTCTCTTTGTAACGTTCCATGACTGTAACTGCATAACGCACGAAACAATCAATCACTTTTCGATTCACCCAGCCTCCGTATTCTTTTGCCAAGTGATATGGCATTTCAAAGTGGCTCAGTGTAATGACCGGTTCTATGCCATACTTTAAAAGTTCATCAAACAGATCGTCATAAAATTTCAGTCCTTCCTCATTCGGGATCAGTTCATCACCATTTGGAAAAATACGTGTCCACGCTATACTGGTACGGAAGCACTTAAATCCCATTTCCGCCATCATAGCAATATCTCCTTTGTATTCATGGTAAAAATCAATCGCTTCGTGATTTGGATAATACTCGCCTTCAATGACTCCTTCTGTGATTCGGCGCATCATTTGATTGCTGCCCCCAGTCATCACATCCATCACACTAATCCCTTTTCCACCTTCATTCCATCCGCCTTCCAGTTGATTTGCAGCAACTGCACCGCCCCATAAAAACGTATTTGCTAATGCCATCTTATATCTCCTCCTATTTTCTCTCTATATTCTCTGTACTTTCAACAATGCATTCTGACGCTCTACCTGCTTAAAGGCCACTGTCTCAATCTCTGAGAATTCGTAACTATTCGTAACGATTACAGGGGTTGTCACTTCATAACCGGCTTTTTCAATCTCTTCTTTTTCAAATTCCAGAAGAAGCTGCCCCTTCTTCACCTGTTCTCCGTCCTGCACATATGCTGTAAATCCTCTTCCCTGAAGTTTAACGGTATCCATCCCCACGTGAATCAGAATCTCAATTCCTGACGTACTCTCGATTCCTACTGCATGATGACTCTCCAACAGTCCGACTATTTTTCCGTCGAATGGTGCATATATTTTCCCTTCTTCCGGCACGATGGCACATCCTTTTCCCATCATTTCTCCGGAAAAAACTTCATCATGTACTTCACTCAATGGGATTACCTCTCCCCTCATCGGGCTGTCCACAATTTCTTCTCCACAAATTTCCTCATTTGTGCTGCCTTTTTCTGTGTCAGACTCCTCTTTTTCTTTCGGGTCTGCAAATCCTACAACCTGAATCAATACGATTGTCAGAACAATTGCCACAGCACATCCAACTGCTTCTCCTACAAATGACATCGGTGCATCCTTGCTGATGGAATTTACCACTGTCAAAAGGCTTGGGAGTCCTGCATATGCATAATAAGCAGAGTGGAAAAAGCTCATCACAACTGCTCCGACGGCTCCTCCGATACATCCACAGATAAACGGTTTTTTCAATCGCAGTGTCACCCCATAGATTGTTGGCTCTGTAATTCCGAAAATACCTGTGATTCCTGCTGATAACGAAACACTTTTCATTTCTCTGTTTTTAGATCTGATAAATACGCCAAAGGCTGCCGCAACCTGAGCAACGACTGCAATGGTCTGAAATGCCTGAAACGTATCAAATCCCTGCATATCAAAATTAGCAAGAACAACTGGTGTAATTCCCCAATGTACTCCAAAAATTACTACCACTTCCCACAAGCCTCCGATGATGGCTCCTGCCAGGGCTGGCGCGGTATTTGCAAGAAAATTATATCCATTTGCAATTCCGTTTGCCGTAATGGAAGATACAGGACCAATCACAAGAATGGTTGCGGGAACCATAATCAAAAAGCAGATTAACGGTGTTAGCAATGCTTTTGCTGCTTCTGGCAGTTTCTTTTCTAAAAATCGTTCCAGATAGGACAATACCCAGACCAGAAGTAATGGAGGCAATACTGTTGAAGTATAGGTTGTCTCAGACAGTTTGATTCCCAAAAAACGGATTACTTCTCCATCTGCAATCCGGGCCGCCATACCCGCCCAGTCCGGATTAACCAATGCACAACAACATAAAACGGCGATAAACGTATTACATTTAAAGTGCTTGGATGCGGTAATTGCAATAAAAATCGGAAGAAATGTAAATGGCGTCCATGACATAAAACTCAATACCGCATACGTCCCAGTTCCTGCAAAAGATGGAACTGCCATATTGACCAGGATCAACGCCCCCTGCAGAAGTCCCGCTGCAGCCAGAATATATACAAACGGTGCAAACACAGCTGACATTGTTGCAATCACTTTATTCATGACACTCTGTTTCGGCTGCTCCACCTGAAGATTCTCTGTATCCAGATGCAGTTCTTCTGCCACCGCATCATATACCTCTCCCACATGAGTCCCGATTACAACCTGGAACTGTCCGCTGTTTTCCACAACTGTAATTACTCCCGCCATTGCTGCAACTTTCTCTTTTGCCTGTTCCGGCTCTTCCTTTAATACCAGTCTCAATCTCGTTGCACATCTTGTGGCATTGACAATATTTTCTTTTCCGCCCACTTCACAGATAATGTCATGGGCCAGTTTTCGATAATCTCTGATCTGTGCCATCTCGTTCTCCTCCTTGTTGTACAGAGTCCTTTGCGCGCATCCACTCTCTTCTTTTGATGAAATTACTATATAGAATTCTCGTTTTTCTTTCAATATTTTTACGGATTTTGTTTTTTCATTTCACTTTTTCTGAAACCAACAACAAATCCAGTGCAACAATGTTTCACATATAAAAAAATACATTCTGTTTTTGTGCAAAATCAACAATTCCCTTTTAGCTATTTTGCATAACTAAAAGGGAATTGTTAATTCCGCGTTTAAGATTCTTCATTTAAGCCCCAAAGACTCTTCTCTCCCGCTTTCTCATATTTTTGATTCAAGACCAGATTATCCTGATATTTTCTGCTAAATTCCAACCCATACAAAATATCCAACAAGTATTTACCCGAAGCAAAAAACATGGACATCCAGAACTCTTCTACTTTTTCAGAACCGGCCGCCACCAGTACTTCATCCGCATATCTGGCAATGATACTATCACCATCGGACACTACTGCAACCACTCTTGTCCCATTTTTTCTCAACAACTTTTCAATCTCCGCCAACCGTTCATTCCGTCCTGTATGACTCAAAATAATTGCCACATGACCATCTGACGGCATATTTGCATGTAATCCCTGAATATTCGTTGCAGAATAAACAGCAGATCTTTTTCCCGCATGAAAAAGCAGGGAACATCCATATTGTGCTAGATTTACATTCATATCATAAGCATAGAAATCCACAGACCGTGCCTCTGCGATCAGTTTTCCAACACGCATAAGCTGGCTATACGAAACTTCCTTTTGTGTCTCCATTACCGCCTGTTTCTGAATTTCTGTGATTTTCCGAACCATAGTCACAACATTTTCCCGCTCGGACATCATAATTTTCTCCTGTTTTTCGTCCAGATATCCATCCCTCAGTTCACTGACAAACTTAATCTTAAATTCCGGAAACCCTTTCACGCCCAGCTTCTGACAAAACCGTGTCACAGAAGCCGCACTGGTAAAGGTCTGATGCCCCAGTTCTCTGGATGACATATTTTCAATGGTCTCCGGATGTTCCAAAACAAATCGTGCAATATCCTTCTCTCGTTCTGTAAAATCCTGCGCCTGCTTTAACTGCTGGATCAATGACATGTTCTTTCCTCCCGTTCCTTAATCTTGTTCTTATCTTAACGCAATTACAAAAACACCGTCAATCTATATACACAAAGATTTTTAATAATTCATGCACAAAAAAATCAGAAAACAGTCTGTCTGACACATTTTCTGATTTTTCTCTGTTATACCGTTGTATCTTCTGAAGCATTCTCTTCACAAACCAATTTTTTTGCCTGCAAGATCTGCATAAACTCTTCTCCTGTGATGGTCTCGTTTTCATACAGATACTTGGCAAGTTCATGCAGCTTCGTCTCATTTTCTTTTAAAATCTGAAGTGCTTTTGTATGTGCCTCTCTCACGATCTCTACTACCTTGGCATCGATCTTCGTCTGCGTCTCCGGAGAACAGGTCAGGGATGCATCCCCTCCCAGATACTGATTCTGGATCGTCTCCATCGCCACCATATCAAATTCATCACTCATACCGAACTGAGTCAGCATGGCTCTTGCCAGCTTGGTGGCCTGCTCAATATCATTGGATGCGCCTGTTGTCACTTCTTTGAAAACCAGCTCTTCCGCTGCTCGCCCGCCGGTAAATGTAGTGATCTTGTTGAGCAATTCCGATTTTGTCATAAGGAAATGCTCTCCCTCATCCACCTGCATGGTGTATCCCAACGCACCGGAGGTACGTGGAATAATGGTAATTTTCTGAACCGGTGCGGAATCCGTCTGTTTTGCCGCAACCAGTGCATGCCCGATCTCATGGTAGGCAACTGTCAGTTTTTCTTTCGTAGACAAAATCCTGTTTTTCTTCTGATATCCGGCAATCACTGTCTCTACACTTTCTTCCAGATCTTCCTGCATGGTCACTTTACTTCCGCGGCGTACCGCCCGAAGAGCCGCTTCATTGACAATATTGGCAAGCTCCGCTCCGGAAGCCCCTGCAGCCGTTCTTGCAACTGCTGCAAAATCCACATTATCAGAAAGCCGGATTTTCTTTCCATGGACTCTTAAGATTTCTTCCCTTCCTTTTAAATCCGGGAGTTCTACCGGAATCCTGCGGTCAAACCGTCCCGGACGCAGCAGCGCCGGATCCAGTGAATCAGGCTGGTTGGTCGCCGCCAGGATCACAACGCCTTTCGTGCCGTCAAATCCATCCATCTCTGTCAAAAGCTGATTCAGTGTCTGCTCTCTTTCATCATTTCCGCCGATATTTCCATTTCGCTTCTTCCCGATGGCATCAATCTCATCAATAAACACGATACATGGTGCCTTCTCATTCGCCTGTTGGAATAAGTCCCGCACTTTCGCAGCCCCCATACCAACAAACATCTCCACAAATTCCGAACCGGAAATCGAAAAGAACGGAACATTGGCTTCTCCCGCTACCGCTTTTGCAAGCAGAGTCTTACCGGTTCCCGGA
The DNA here is from genome assembly GCF_008121495.1 of Mediterraneibacter gnavus ATCC 29149. Taxonomy (NCBI): domain Bacteria; kingdom Bacillati; phylum Bacillota; class Clostridia; order Lachnospirales; family Lachnospiraceae; genus Mediterraneibacter; species Mediterraneibacter gnavus. Next base: position 492,288 of record NZ_CP043051.1, read on the forward strand.
GGTCCCACAAGCAGAGCGCCTTTTGGCATAGCTGCTCCCATCTCCCGATATTTATCCGGATCATGAAGATAATCCACGATCTCACTTAGCAGCTCCTTTGCCTCATCCTCTCCTGCCACATCGGAAAACTTAATCCCGTTGCTGGATTTGACGTAAATTTTTGCGTTGCTCTTTCCACCTCCGAACATCATAGAATTCATCGGATTTGCTCCGCCGTTCATCTTCGACATCATCTTCTTGGATAACCATCTGCCAAGCATGATAAAAATCGCGATCGGCAGAATGTAACTCAGTAAAAAGTACAGGATTGGAGACATCTCTTCTGTAATCTTAGAAGAAAAGTCTGCCCCGGAATCATATAGTCTGTCTACCAGACCCGGATCATCCATAACACCGGTCTTATACATCTTCTCTTCACTCTTATCCGTAAAGATGATCTCCCCGCTGTCAATGTTGACCTTTCCAATTTCCTTGTTCTCTGTCATTTTCATGAATGTATTATAGTCCACTTCTTTTACAGAATGCTTCAGTACATTCGGGAATACCAGACTGTTCAGCAAAACCATAATTGTTGCTACGATCAGACAGTAATATAAAAATGGCTTCTTTGGTGATTTTACTTCCTGCATATCATTCTCCTTCCCCGCCACATATGTAACTTAAGTTAGAATGTAGTATAGTCGAGCTGTTTTCAGAAGTCAAGCAAGAAACCCGTACCTTTCTGAAATTTCATTTTTATTTTATGTTTCTTTTATTTTTACGTAGTATTCCCTCTCTTAACGCGCGTTTTTCCTTATTTTATCCACATATAAAACAAGCAGCTGCATCACTCTTCTGATGCAGCTGCTTGTTCGACTATTTCCAGCAGTCTGTATTTTTAATTCCTACATTCTCTGCTTTAAATACCGGATTTTTTCCGGCCTTTTTCTGTGTTTCGTAATCTTTCAATACTTTCAGAGCAATGTTGCCCAAAAGCAGAATTGCGATAATGTTGACGATCGCCATACATCCCATCGTAATATCTGCCAGATTCCATACCAGTGAGAAATCTGCCTGTGCGCCTAAGAATACTGCCAAAAGGCATGTACAGCGGAACACGAACAGTAAAACCTTATTATTCTTGATAAACAAAATATTGGATTCTGCATAATAATAGTTACCGATCAGACTGCTGAATGCAAACGCAAAAATGGATGCCGTGATAAAGTGGATTCCCCATGTTCCCACATTTGCAGAAATCGCTTTCTGCACAAACGGAATTCCATCCAGAACGCCCGCCTCTCCCTGAACACCGGAAAGAAGCAGCATCATTGCAGTTGCCGAGCAGATCAAAAGCGTGTCGATAAATACAGAAATTACCTGTACCATCCCCTGTTTTGCCGGATGGCTTACAGATGCACTTGCTGCAGCATTCGGCGCGCTTCCCATACCTGCCTCGTTGGAGAACAGACCTCTCTTGATTCCGATCACAACTGCGCTTCCAGCCAGGCCGCCCATAATCGCCTGAACATCAAATGCTTCTGATAAGATCATTGCCAGTACGCCCGGAAGCTGCGGAAGATGTGTCACGATCGTAAAAAGTCCGATCAGAAGATATGCACCTGCCATGATCGGCACCATTACAGACGTAATAAATCCGATACGATGCACGCCTCCGAAAATGATCAGACCGGTTCCGACTGCCAGAATCAAACCTACAATCATCGGATAACTGCTCTCACTGTATCCCGGAATATAATATTCCAGAGCAGAAGACATATTATAAGACTGCAGACCATTGAATCCATAAGCAAAACAAATAATCAGAAGCACGGAAAAAAGCACTCCCATCCAACGTTTTCCAAGCGCCTTCTCCATATAGTAGGAAGGACCGCCACGGAAGTCTTTTCCATCCTTTGTCTTATATACCTGTGCCAGTGTACTTTCGATAAATGCAGAAGCACCTCCGATTACAGCCATCACCCACATCCAGAAGACCGCTCCCGGTCCGCCTGCCGCGATAGCAGTCGCGATTCCTGCGATATTTCCTGTTCCGACACGGGATGCTGTGGAAATCATAAGCGCCTGAAAAGATGAGACCTGTTTCTTCCCATCTTCCACCTCCGCTTTTTCCGTAAGAATCCGAAATCCTTCTTTCATCAGACGCACCTGTGCAAACCGTGAACGGATTGAAAAGTAAAGTCCGGTTCCCAACAACAGAAACAACAGCAGGTACGTATACATCAGATCATTGATCTGCCCTAAGATGTCATTTAACATATATTTCCTCCTTTTCTTCTATTTCGCTGTCACATTTGAACATGCGTAATGTCGATAGTATACCAGAAAATCCACACTTGGGCAATATCCTATCAAATAACTACACTAATTCAACAGCTTTCCCCGGAACTTATTCCATATATGAACCTGAACATATTCATAAGCCCGGTCATAAATCCAGACTCCCACCTGTCCTGCTGCCAGAACAGCCAGAAGCAGTCCACCGGAGAGTTCTTTCATGAAAAGAAATTCCTGAAATATCAGAACCATTGGAATATACATCAAATTAAACACCACATATTTCATCACCCAGAAAATCCAGGATTTCTGCATCTTTTCACTGCTTTTACCCAAAAATCGCCAGCTGCCTTCCGCTGCCAGGATGTAAAATCCCATAGCGGCAAATGAAATTACATAAAACTTGTTCGGTGTGACCAAAAATCCGAGCAGGATATCTGCCAGATAAAAAGCCACTCCCGCTTTCATCCCGAATTCACGGATGATGATCCCCACAAAATAGGAAGCTGCCGCCAGTAAAAACAGCGTATTGGTCTCGATCACACTTCCCAGTGCCATACAGACAACAGAAAGTGCCAGAAGCAGTCCGCTAAATGCGGTCATTCTCGCTTTTACATGCATGAACAAAGATCTCCTCCCATACATTCACACAGCGTATCTGCACACCAGAGATCACAGCACATGTTCCCCGTTCCACAGCTCTGTCCGCCGGCTCCATATCCGCCTCCGTATGGATTGCTCTGATATCTTCTGCTGTTCCAGTCCAGCTGGTTCAACAACTGACGATACTGTACATTATTCGGTTCCATATTGACTGCCTGTGCCGCATGCTCTCTTGCAAGTACGTTATTTCCGATTCCTGCATTGGCAAACCCGCTGGCATAATACCACATCGCATTGCGGTTCGGCATCCGGTCAAGAAGATTTAGCGCTTCCCTGTAGTTTCTGCTGTTGATATAATTGAACACTGCCTGCATCTCTGCGTCCTGTGGTCCGTTGTATGTGTTATTGTAAGAATTCCCGCCATAGGAGGAATTTCCGTAGGAATATCCTCCTCCCTGCTCTCTCTGGCGCATGATCTCATCATATGCTTCCTGCACTTCTTTGAATTTTTCTTCCGCCAGATCTGCAAGCGGATTGTTCACATTTGCATCCGGATGATACTTTCTTGTCAGCTCCCGGTATGCTTTTTTTATCTCATCATCTGATGCATTCTGAGGAACTCCCAGCACGTCATAAGGATTCTTGCTCATTCTTTTTATTTCCTTCCTCTAACTTTTTCTTCTGAATTTTATTATAACGATTCCAGACTCCATCATACAGGATATTTCTTAAAATGTCCACATCCAAAAGGCATGGCAGCTTCTCAAACTCGGCGCTGCACTCTGCGATCATCATACAGAGGATCTGCCGGATCTGTTCTTCATAATCTGCTCTTTCATGCAGACTTTTCAGTGGATTGTAACACTGCTTACGAAGATCCTCTTCCAGATCTTCATAAGCATCCATAATGTAAATATATTTTCCCAAGAAAAATCCCATGCGCCGCAGTGTCTCTTCCCACATATCTTCCTTATATACAAACAGATCTGCCATCAGTCTTCCAAAGCAGCCTGCTGATCGGTCGATCTCCTGACTGTTCTCTTTTTCACAGTCTGAGAGTTCCTGCAAAGACTCCCTGATTGCTTTACTCTGCCTTGGATATTGCTCCGCAATCTTTTCTGCCTTTTTCTTGAGCAGTCCGCCCCCTAACAGACCGCTTACTTTCTTCTCATCTGCCCAGTCATCTTTCATATGGTAATATGCAAGCAGAACGTTCATATCTGCTGCATACTGTGTAATCTCATTCTCGATCATCGCCTGCTTCTTCACCGGATGCGCTTTACATCTGTGCTGATTCATCCGGTTTTTTGCCTCATACAAGGATGCCAGCAGAATAATCGCAAATGTCATATCATAAGTCAGCGTCATCTGTCCCATCGTCCCGTAATCCTCTTTTAATTTCCGGCAGAGTCCGCAATAATATGCCTTATATTTTCGCAGATCTTTCATCTTCAGCTCCGGTTCGCAGATCGTCACATAGCCAAACATGATTCACCTCTTCTTTCATAACATTTCCAAATACATGATGCTATCTATTATACTCATTTCCTGCAAAAATGTACAGAAAAACAGACAGACACTTCAAAAAAGCATCTGCCTGTCCTTCTTACAGTCGTTTTATAACATTTCTGCACGCAGTTCTTCTGCACTCTTCGGACTTAAATATGCCGGAGCAATGTCAAATACCGTCTTGCATCCTGTCTGTCCTTCTTTATGCAGGCGATATGCTGCTCTTGCATATGCCAGAATTACAGAAGAAGTAAATTCCGGATTGGAATCCAGTTTCAGACTGTATTCGATCAGATGTTTGTTTTCTTTTTCCCAGCCTGTCACACCACTTCTGAGTACAAATCCTCCGTGCGGGATTCCACTGTGATTTGCTTTTAATTCTTCCTCGCTGATAAAATGTACCGTTGTGTCATAATCTGCAAAGTAGTTCGGCATTGTCTTGATTTCCTCTTCCACTCTTGCAGCATCTGCGCCTTCCTCCAGCACAACAAAGCACTCTCTTGTGTGTTTCTGGCGTGTAGTCAGCTCCGGATTTTCACCGTTTCTTACTGCTTCCAGTGCAGACTCTACCGGAATTGTATACTGTTTTGCGTCTTTTACACCTGCGATCCGACGCACTGCGTCAGAATGTCCCTGGCTGACACCTTTTCCCCAGAACGTATAGTCTTTCCCTTCCGGAAGTACTACATTTGCATACAGTCTGTTCAATGAGAACATTCCCGGATCCCAGCCCACAGAGATAATTCCGATGTGTCCGCCTTTTTTTGCAGCTGCGTCTACGTTTGCAAAGTGCTCCGGAATCTTTGCATGAGTATCAAAACTGTCTACTACATTGAACATCTTCGCATATTCCGGTGTCTGTACAGGAAGATCTGTCGCACTTCCTCCACACAGGATCATCACATCGATCTTATCTTTCCAGTCAGCAGCATCTGCAATGTTGCACACTGCTGCTGTCTCTGTCAATATTGTCACGTCTTCCGGATTTCTGCGGGTAAATACAGCCACCAGTTCCATATCCGGATTCTGTCTGATCGCGCATTCCACTCCGCGTCCCAGATTTCCATATCCTAAAATACCAATTCTAATACTCATCTTTTTTTCTCCTTTGCACTTTGTATTTTGTTACTTATTATAATCTCCATGTTCTATTTTTCAAGTTTTTATTTTTGATTTTTTGTATTTTTTTCAAATCCCATTTTTATGCTTTCTCATCATAGGATTCCAGAAAATGATGTTTGACTCCGTTTTCCTTGTATGCAATTACCGTACTCAAATTGACATTTTCCACACTCTTAAAAATATTTCCCTCTACATACGGGTTCGTTTCTTTCAGTTTTGCGATCAGGTGCTTGATTTCCATCCGTTTGGATGCACTGCTTCCATCCACACTGCAGGTACTGCATGTCTCGGTAAACCGGCAGGCGCACTGCAGAAAATGCAGATGATTGTAATCTCTCCAATGCTTGATATCATCTTCCCTTACCAGATACAGCGGACGAATCAGCTCCATCCCCTCAAAATTCGTGCTGTGCAGCTTCGGCATCATGGTCTGTACCTGCGCACCATACAACATTCCCATCAGGATTGTCTCAATCACATCATCATAGTGGTGTCCAAGTGCGATCTTGTTGCATCCAAGTTCTTTTGCCTTACTGTAGAGATGCCCTCTTCGCATTCTGGCACATAAATAACACGGAGATTTTTCCACATCAAACACCGCATCAAAAATATCAGACTCAAAAATTTTGATCGGAATCCCCATCATTTTTGCATTCTGTTCAATCAGTTTCCGGTTCAGTTCACTGTATCCCGGATCCATCACCAGATATTCCACCTCAAACGGAAACTTGTTGTGCTTTTTTAATTCCTGAAACAGCTTTGCCATCAGCATCGAATCTTTTCCACCGGAAATACAGACTGCAATCCTGTCCCCCTCCTGCACCAGCTCATATTCCCGAACTGCCTTGGCAAATCGCGAGAACAGTCTTTTGTGAAATTTTTTGCGGATACTTTTCTCAATCTCTTCTGCCCGCAAAAGTTCTTCACCTGATTCTTCCTCTTCCTTCTTCTGCTCAGCTTCCATCCGCTCTAACAACCACCTCGTATATCCGCCTTCCAGACTGACTGCATCATATCCTTTCTCCCGGAGCACTTCTGCACATTCTTCACTTAATGCCCCTCGCGTACAGTAAAGCACCAGCTTCTTTTCCTTATCCGCCGCATCCAGATTCTGCTCGATTGTTTCTGTCGGAAGCCACTCTGCCCCCGGAATCATTCCGTATGACATGGAAGCTTCATCCCGAATATCGATCAGGCGATAAGACTGCTCCGGCATGGATAAGAGCTCTTTATATTGTATATCCCACTCTTCCATCTTTTTCAAATGTATCCTTTCTATATTCCTACCATAGAAATAAGTTTAATAACCTTTTTTATTATACGGGTATTCTAAACAGTTGACAAGTAGCAGTTTTGTATAATCCTTTTCTGTATTATCAGAAGCTTAATACTGTTTCACTTATATCTGTGCTATAATATCAGTATAGTTGTGGATTTTTATTTTTCCACCGTACATTTAAAATATCATATATGAGAGGAGAATCAACATGACATTGAGAGAAAAATATGGAGAATGGGGAATTATTTTAGGCGCTACTGAAGGTGTCGGAAAAGCATTTTGTGAAAGGCTTGCCAAAGAAGGTATGAATGTCGTAATGGTCGGACGCCGTGAAGAAAAATTAAAAGAGCTCGGTGAGGAACTAAAAAACACTTATGAGATTGATTATAAAGTCGTAAAAGCAGACTTTTCGCTGCCAGATGCTACTGACAAAATTTTTGCTGCAACAGAAAATCTGGATATGGGATTTATGGCCTATGTAGCCTGCTTACACTCTTTTGGCAAAATCCAGGATACACCTTGGGAAAAGCATGAGGCAATGATCAACGTAAACGTTGTTACATTTATGAAATGCTTCTATCACTATATGAAAATCTTTGCTGCACAGGATCGCGGTGCTGTCATCAACGTATCTTCTATGACTGGAATTTCCAGTTCACCATGGAATGGCCAATATGGTGCAGGAAAGGCATTCATTTTAAAAATGACAGAGGCTGTTGCCTGTGAAACGGAAAAGACCAATGTTGATGTGGAAGTCATCACTTTGGGAACTACTCTGACACCAAGTCTTTTAAGCAACCTGCCTGGCGGACCACAGGGGGAAGCTGTTATGAAGACTGCTCAAACACCGGAAGAAGTTGTGGACGAAGCTTTTGAAAAATTAGGAAAAGAACTGTCTGTCATTTCCGGAGAGCGTAATAAAGCCAGCGTCCATGACTGGAAAGCGAATCATACAGAAGATGACTATATCCGCTATATGGGATCTTTCTATCAAGAATAATTATTGAAGTAATTAAATGAAAAATCAGAAAGCCATAAAAGTATTGTTTTTCAGTACTTTTATGGCTTTATCACGCATCTTTATACTAAAAAACCGTAAAGCCACATTTTATGTAACTTTACGGTTCTTTTCCAAAAGTCGGAGTGACGTGATTCGAACACGCGACCTCTACGGTCAACGAACAACGTATTTACGGGCTTTGTAAGGGGTATTTAAGAATCCCAACCAAAAGCCAACCAATGACAAATATAAACAAGCGACCTAAACGGTCAGAAAGGAAAACTTGTATATCCGTTTGTTCTAAAAGTTTATTAAATTCAATAGATTAGCTAAAAAACACTAGCCATAGGTGTTCCCTGTGGCTAATTTCCGCCATTGTGCCAAGCAAGATTATGTACTTAATTTTGACAAACTGGAATTTATATAATTATCTCTCTAACTTTCCCTATTTTATAGGCTTTCCCGCATGTCCATTAGTGAAATGATATGTAGTTTCCCTTATTTTTGCCCTTATGAGATAATCACAAGGGAAATAAGGGAAATTTTTTAGTCATTGCCCACCACTTTATCAAGAAGCCGAACCGATTTTCGTTTCGCATCTCTTGTGGAGTGAGCATAGACGTTCATTGTGGTACTGACATCTGAGTGTCCCAACAATTCCTGCACATCTTTTGGGGCTGCTCCATTTGCTAAAAGGTTGCTTGTATAGGTGTGACGTAACTGGTGGAAATGAAAGCCTTCAAATCCCTCTAATGTTTTTGCCACCTTTCTGCATACCGTTCCCAAAGTAGTCGGAAGTTCCAGGCAACCATCCGGTCTTAAGCAAACAAAAGAAATTTCTTTATAATCTGCTGGGACTTCCTCTGTTCTGTCTAAGCAGTAATATTCGTAGTACACTCTGTTTTTCTCTTTGACCTCTTTGTAGTAGTTCGTGTGATAAAGTTCTCCGTACTGCATTCGATTTTTTAACTGCTCTTTCCGGGCATTACGGAAAATCTCTACCAGTGTATCTCCAAAATCAACAACCCTTACTTTTTTCCGCTTGGTTGGTCCGATGATATATTTGCGCTTTGAGCCATCATATCGGATGCTGCGTCTTATGGTAAGGCATTGTTCTTCCAGATTTACGTCCTGCCATGCCAAACCGCAGGCTTCTCCAATACGAAGCCCGGCATAATAGGCTATCTGGATTGGAAGTATTGCGGCTGGGTTCTTTTTTTGCAGATAAGCAAGCAATCTTTCATAATCTTCTCGTGAAATTGGTTGGACATTTCCGTCCATATCCTCATCGGAAAACAAATCCACTTCATCCGTCTGATACCGCAGTTTAATATACTGCATGGGATTGAACGTAATATACTGCTTTGGAAATACTGCAAAACGGAAGGACTGCTGCATGACTGCGGAAAAAGAATGGATATAATCTTTGCTGTAACCCTTTCTCTCTTTTCCGTCGGGATGAACTCCCCCGAAGGAAAGCAAATCAAAGAAGGATTGCAAATGTTCAGAGGTTACATTTTTCAGTTTCCGTTCTGCCAATGGGTGTTTCTTGATATTTCGGATTGTTCCGAGGTAATTCTCCACCGTACCATTGCTGAGCGTACCTGTTTTTAATTCCTCCTCTGCCCACACATCCAAAAGCTGTCCGACTGTGAGATTTTCCGCTTTGGCAACAAATTTCTTTTTCTCATAATCATCCATTGCCTGACGGAGCAGCTTTTCAGTTTCACTTTTGCTTTCTGTTCCAACGCATTCTTTCTGAACAAGATTGCCGCTTGCGTCCTCTACATAGAAGCGGTAGTACCATTTCTTTCCTTTTTTTCTTACAGATCCTTTTGCCATAATCGTATGTCTCCTTTCGATATTAGACAATCGGAACTGATGAAATGCTTCGTGCGTGTAAGTATATCATAACTCCGGTTGTCTTACTATACCGATTCGGAATCTTCGTATAAGACTTCTGATAAAAGATTTGCAAGCCTTTGTTCTGCTGCTTTTGGTTTCTTGGAATAGAGCCTTACAACGTCTGCCATCTCATTAAAAGCATTGATGGTGTGAGTGATTTCCCTTAAGAACATAATCTCATTATATTCCTCATTCGATTCAAACCCTATTGTTTTGGCAATATCCGTCTGACCAGCATTTCCCTTGAAGTTTTTGCAGGCGAACTGGAAGGAATCCAAAAACAGACCATATTGTTTTAACATCAGCAGTAATAAATCTTTTGAAAAAGCATCTTCTTCTTTGGTAAGGGCAAGCGGTAACTGTTCCAGAATATCTCCCATCGCATCACGAATCTGTAACTCTCTCTTATCCGTAATGTCGGTTTCATATTCATCTGTTTCCCCTTTGAGCCATTCCACAGATACATGGAGTGCTTCCGAAAGACCTTCCAGCACCATTTTTTTCGTATTGTCAATCGAACCATTCTCATAACGCAGGATTGTAGAAGCGGTAACACCCATCTTTTCTGCGACATAAGGCTGTGTCAGATTCAATTCCAGACGGCGCTGTTTTACTCTGCTGCCTATCAGCTTGCGTAGTTCTTTATCTTTCATGCTGACTGCCTCCTTTTTCGGTATGTATGAATTATAGCATTGTTTTTCTATAATTGCAATATGCAATATAATATTTGTTTTTAATATTTCGTAACGCTTGACAAAAAGATGTGAAAAGGATATACTTACATCACAAGAATTGCATAATGCAATTTATAAGGAGGTGATTATATGACGCAAAGAAAAATTGCATTATCCATCGAAGAAGCTGCTGACTATACGGGAATCGGCAGAAATACCTTAAGACAGCTTGTAGAATGGAAGAAACTTCCAGTATTAAAGGTTGGTCGCAAAGTCCTGATTAAAACCGATATTCTGGAAATGTTTATGGAAGCTAATGAAGGTCGTGATTTGAGGGATAGAGGAAATGTAAAAGCCGTAACAAGAACTGCGGCAAATTAAAAAGGCGGCTTCCCAAGAAACCGCCAAAGGTTCTATCAGACCGAAGCCATGATATACCTACACGCAAGAAGATTATACCATGTGCTTCTTCTGATACGCAACCGAGAACTTATGTTTGTAAAAGAAAGGGGAATGTAATCATGGCAAAATCAACAAAAAGTTATGAAGAACGAATGCTTGAAATGGAAAAGAAGGAACAGGAAAGCCTTGAAAAAGCAAAACGATATGCAGTACAGAAGAAAGAACTTCTGAAACGAAAGAAAGCCGAAGAAAGTAAAAAACGAACCCATAGGCTCTGTCAGGTTGGCGGTGCGGTGGAATCCGTTCTCGGTGCGCCTATTGAGGAAGAGGACATCCCAAAGCTGATTGGTTTTCTGAAAAAGCAGGAAGCCAATGGGAAATTTTTTTCAAAGGCAATGCAGAAAGAAACAAATACCGATATGGAGGAAGTGTAATGGCGGGGGATGAGTTTTTCATTCCCTTCATTGCTTTTTCATGAAGGGCGCACTTATGGACAACCAGAGGTCGTCCCAATAAGTTTGCCACAAGTGGCAACCGGTCTTCGCTCACGCTTGCCGGGCTCGTTCCGTCGGCGGGGCTTTCAGCCAGACCTGCTCATGCCGCAGGAGGCACTCTTCGCCAGAGAGGCGCATTCCATGCAGGCTGCTATGCGCAGGGCACTCTTACGCAGAGGGCGTTCCGGCAATACTGCTTTTTCTAAAACTGAAAGCAATGTTGCCGGAAATCTATGCCGGATGTGCAGAAAGGAGGAATCCAGACATGGCGATTTTTCATTACACAGTCAAAATAGTCGGACGAAGTAAAGGGAAATCTGTTATCTCCGCTTCCGCATATCTCAATGGGGATGTGATGAAAAACGAGGAAACCGGGAGAATCAGTTATTACACTTCTAAAAAAGAAGTGATCTACACCAGTCTGATGATGTGCGAAAACGCACCTCCTGAATGGCAGATAGTACCAGAAGAAAATATAAAACGCTTTCAAAAATCTGTCCGATACAAAAGGTCAGAAGATAAAGAAGCTGCTTTAGAAAAATTTAAAATCACATTTCAGAAACAACGGTTATGGAATGAGGTATTGAAGATTGAAAAAAGTGCAGATGCCCAACTTGGCAGGTCATTTGAATTTGCCCTCCCAAAAGAATGGAGCAGACAGGAACAGATTCAATATACAGCCGACTATATCAAAAAAACATTTGTGGATAAGGGAATGTGTGCTGATTGGAGTATCCACGACAAAGGGGATGGCAATCCTCATGTCCATCTGCTTCTGACAATGCGCCCTTTTAACCCGGATCATTCTTGGGGGAAGAAAGAAGTCAAAGATTGGGGTTTTGTCAGAGATAAAAGCGGAAATATCGTGATTGATGAATCCCATCCGAACTGGTGGCAGGATAAGAAAAACCCTGACCGTCATGGAATCCGTATCCCTGTATTAGATGAAAACGGAATCCAGAAGATTGGTGCAAGAAACCGCCTGCAATGGAAACGGGTACTGACCGATGCTACGGGATGGAACAATCCAAAAAACTGTGAACTGTGGCGGAGCGAGTGGGCAAAGGTGTGTAATGAACATCTGCCTTTGCATAATCAGGTCGATCACCGTTCTTATGAAAAGCAGGGAAAACTCCAGATTCCTACCATCCATGAAGGTGCTGACGCAAGAAAGATTGAACAGAAGTTTCTTGCCGGGCAGGAAATAAAAGGTTCGTGGAAAGTAGCGGAAAATCAAATCATAAAACAACAAAACACGTTATTGCAAAAGATACTGGACACCTTTGGGAAAGTATCTGGTGCATTATCATTATGGAAGGAGCGATTAAATGACATTAGAAGAAAGCCGGGAAATTATACCCTTAATGGAATCTATGATTGGGCAAATCGAAGAACAGCAGACCTTAATGGCAGAAATGCTTCTGGAAATGCAGAACCGGGACACCCAACTCTCTCTTATGCAGGAACAGAATCAGAAATTGCAAAAATTAAACAGCGAGTTATCCGAGCTGCTCAACATTTTGCCAAATACCGAGGAACTGCTTTCCAAGATGGAAGAACAGAAAACGAAGATAGAACTTTTGGAAAACGAAAATCAGCAATGGCAGATATTGGCACAGAAGCTGAACAGCGAAAACAGTTTATTACTGAAACAGAACACCGAATTGCTGAACTGGAACAGCAGGTAGAGAAAGGACGTGATATAGATGAACGAATCCAGAGAATTAAAGAACGCCGAACAGTTGGAAGAACTTCTGCTCTTGACCGAGGAGATACAAGAAGAGTTGGAACAGAAAGACCAGCTTATCGTGGAACTGAAGACGCAGCTCAACGAATCTCTGACCTTGAACGAGAAATTAAACAAAGAGAACAGAGCCGGGAATATTCAAGCATTAAAGAACGACTTGAAGCTGGCAGACAGAGCATTGCGGAGCGAGAAAGAGAAGCTGCGAAGCGCAAACGTCACGATAGAGGAATGTCAAGATAAAATACGATGCTTAACACAACAACGGGATTATGCCCGGACACATCAGAAAATCGTAGAGATACCGGTAGAAAAGCCGGTACTCTATAAAAAATGCGAAGCCTGTGACCGGACAGCCTATCAGAATGCAAAAGCAAGATACGAAACACAAAAAGAGCAACTTGCAGGACAATATAAAGCAAAAACGGTAATGTTCCAAACAACCTTGTTCCTTCTTGCATGGTATTCGCTGACAACCACTCTTTTTCAGGCAGTACAGTCAGATGTGTTCCTTTCCGATTGCAAATCATTCTTCCATGATGCAGCATCATTCATACAAACTTTTATTGGTTGGACGATTGATGCCGGGCAATCTGTGGCACAAATCAGCACAAAAATTCCAAATGAGATTATAGCCGGAATCATATATTGGTTATTGCTGATATTGGTTGTGGGAATATGTGTGGCAGGGACAGGAATACTGGCGATACTGATAGAAATAAAGGTTATAGAATTATATAAGAAAAACTGTTGGGATGTTATTACCCTACTGATGATACTGACAAGTGCGGCTGTCATCATTTATTTTGGAGAAGTAATTAAAAAAGCATTATCAATAAATCTGTTGTTCTTTTGGTTAATTTTACAAGGAATATATCTTACAATTCGACGCTATATAAGTCAAGATACTGATTGACTAGATACAAAATATTTGATAAAATATAAATAGAAATACAGCAGATCAAAGGAGGTAAAACTTATGAGAGCAAAGAAAGTGATTGTAGGGGTAGCTATTAGTGCAATGTTAATTTCTTCATCAATTCCAGTAATGGCATTTTCTGTTACAAACGGGAATAAGACATTTGATAAAAAGTGGGAATTGAGCACTACATCTGATGGCGGAAAAGGTGTTTTGACTTATGGTTATAATACTCTTGCTATTAATGAAGATTATGCACACGCATATCATTCAACTAAAGATCATTACGCATATGTCAAAAATGGAAATGGTTCTTTTTCGGGTTCAAATGTTGGTAAAGGTAATTGGTCTAAAATTGAGGTTGCTCATAAAGGAAATAGTATTACCTACGGTAATAGCTACTAAACAAAGGTTCGGGATAATGGCTGAGTGGTTGGAATTCCAACCACTCTTTTTTGTGGAGTGTATATAAATGAAGAAAAAAATAAAATATATAGGAATTGTTTTGGTTATTTTGTTCTGTTGCTATAATTTATTTTGGTACTTCGGGAGTTATAAACCATATAACGAATTTCAGAAAGACTTCCCTGAAATAGAAGAATCTGGAGTAAAAATTTACACAGATAAAGATGGATTCCAGTATAGTGTGTCTGTCCCTGATTATTTGCTTTGGAATGGAAATCTTGCGATAGCTGAGTCAGATGTTCGATATGCACTAATTATTTGGATAAAACCATTTCACCAAGGAATAAGTCAAGGCGTGCTATTTAATGACTATAAGGATTTGAATACTCAAATTATGTTGTCAAGTAGCAAAAAAGCTGAAGATCAAGAAGATCAATGGATTGTTGATGAAAATAGCACAATATTGACTACGATATTTGAAAAAGCAAATAAAGTATGGAATCTGGGGTTGAAATAAATGAAAGCAATTAAAAACTTATGTTTGTTTTGTTTCCTGATTTTTGGAATACTTATGCAATCTGAAATATTTCAAGATCAGCTTTGGAACTTTTCTACAGCATATTTTACGTCATCACGCTATGAAGTTGCTAGTGAAGATATGTCGCAGTTTCTGAAAGATGTATCAGAAACTGCAACGGAGAATGATGTACATATTTTTTCTCAGTACAATGAAATCAATAATAAATACCTTTCAACACTTCATATTTATGGCGATGATAAAGTAATCAGACAAACATTAAAAAATACTGCAAACATAGAAGAATCAGAATATACCGCTTTAGTTTCCGGAATTACGAAAGTAAAATTTCATAATCTCTCAGAATTGCAAAGTACCTCTGTGGGTTATGAAAACTTTATCTCATACATAGGAAATGAGGACAATATTATCTCTGCATATCAGAAATTATCAGAAAAATATAGCTTAACTTATCCAGAATATTGGAATTCTACGGAAAAGGACATGATTTTTATTATATGGGGTATGATTATTGCATTGATGATTGTTCTAAATGTAATTGAAGTGGTTAGGCGAAAAAAAGAGGTTGTTGTACGAGTTTCCTTAGGAGAAAGTGCTGGTTTCATAGCATTTAAGGCTGCTTTATTCGATGTAACTTTTGACATTGCATTATTTATTGTTGCAAAAATATTGCTGTCAAATTATATATCGGGAGCATATGAGAATAGACTCGTCACAATTTTATATTCCATTGGAATTATTCTTTCCACTATTCCATATTGTTCTTTTTGCTTTTTTGATATTAGAAAGGCATTCGCAAATGCAACACACAAAAGAGGAGTGGATTTTTTAATTTATTCGTTAAAATTTATAGCAGGGGTAGCCGCTGTTTTTACAATTATCACTAATATTAGTAGTATTCATAATAACCTATTTACAAATGAACATTTGTTAGAAGAATATTATGATGCAAATTATTTTACCGTAAAGACTACTGATTTTAATGCTGAAAAAGAAGAAGCTTTTTGGAATAAACTATACAAGAATGAATATAACACATTAAAGCCTGTAATATGCTTGAATATTTTAAATGATAAAAATGATGTGATATATGTAAATAATCATGCAAAAGATATGTTACAAGGTTTTACGAAGCAGATAAATGCAGTAGAGAATGAATCTTCTGATTTGATTATTTTCATTCCAAAGAATAGATATTTTGCTAAAAACAAGCAATTAGCCTATGACTCCTTGAGCCATGTTTTAAATCATGATAATTTACAACAATTAAATATTCAGTACATAGAGTATAGCGAAACAGAATACTTTTCCTATTTAGATACAAGTAGAATAAATGGTATCGAAAAAAGCAAAAATCCGATAATTATTTATCAGGCAAACAAAGATTTAGCAGTCAATGGTGGGTATCTTGAAAGCTATAAAGCAGGAGCAGTTTTATTTCAATGTGATGAAAAACAGCTAAGAAATATCAGCAAAAAGTATGAAGATATGCTTGGAAATTATCAGCTAGTAATTACAAACGTACATGAACAGTATTTATATAATCACACATTTTTAATAAAACTCGTGGGATTTTTAAGTTCTCTTTGTACGATTGTATTGCTTTTAAATATTATGATTATTGTTACCGTAAGTAGACTAGAGTTCCGAGAAAATGCAATGAAAATTTCCTTGATGAAAATCTTTGGATATAGTTTATTTGAACGGCACAAAACACTTCTTAAAATGATTGTAGTGGAAAATTTTGTGATATTAGTAGGTATGCTTATCTATTCTTTATTATCGGTACAGACTGAAGTAGGAATTAGCATTCTTGTTAGTTCATTTATGGCACTAATAGAATTTACAATTATTTTCTTTAATATCACAATTGTTGAAAAAACAAACATACCGAAATCATTAAAAGGAGGTTGCTTATGATAATAATTGAAAATCTATGCAAAGCATATAATGATAAAATTTTGTTCAAAAATTTTCATTTGGAAATTCCAGATAGCAGTTTTTTGGTAATTAGTGGCGAAAGTGGATGCGGAAAAAGTACTTTACTTAATATGATTGGAGGTATTGAAACTCCTGACAAAGGTTCTATTATTGTGAATGGTTTTGATGTGACAAAAAAAGGAAAAAAGCAGAAATATTTCAAAGAAGTTGTTGGATTTTTATTTCAAAATTTTGCCCTTTTGGAAAACAAAACAGTAAAAGAAAATCTAGAAATAATAAAAAAATCAGGTAGAACGGATATTTTAATAAATGAAGCTCTTGAAAAAGTTGGTTTACAGAAAGTAATTAACAAAAAAGTCTATCAATTATCTGGTGGCGAACAGCAGAGAGTTGCGTTAGCTCGTTTAATGCTAAAGAAATGTTCGATTGTATTAGCAGACGAACCAACTGGTTCCTTAGACAAAAAAAATAGTGAGATTGTTATGAATATATTGCATGAGTTAAGTGAACAGGGAAAAACAGTTATTGTTGTAACTCATAGTGAAGAAATTGTAGCACAAGAAAAGCATGTTCTATATTTATAATACCCATAATAGAAGAATATGTTCTTTCGGGAGACACCTCCTCTAAGAACATATTCTTTTGGTTAAAATTGATTATAAAGATACTTTTACTTCAGTATATTCGCTATATTGATGGGATATATATTTGCATATTATTTATATGGATAAGAATTATAACTCTAGTGAGTCTTCTGCATCTACCCACATCTGTAAATTACCCTCAAGATATAATCTTGCATATTCCAAAGGCTCATCCACAGCCAATGAAGTAAGCGCACATTCTGATCCGTATGTGGTTTTTAGATTTTTTTCAGCTTTCCAGCAATCAATGCGAAGCATATATCCGGCACTTGTGTAAACATCAATACTATCGTGATTTATGTTGTATTCTGCATAAATTGTTCTCATCGTATCTTATCTCCATTTTCTTTTAATAATCAGTTATAGAGTTAAATATCGAAAACATTTCAATCAGTTCACCATGTCGTTATTGTTATACTGTGTTATGAAATTTTCTTTCCCTTATTTTTTCCCATATTAAGGTTCATGAAAACCAATGTGAGAATATAACACAAGGGAAAGAGTAAGGGAAAGCTCACTTGCTACAAACTTAGTATTTTCAAGGGTTTGCGAAGAATTTGATAATTAAATATAACAGTTATTAAATTTCCTAAAATATGTGAAATATCAACTGTAAGTTGTCGAGTTTTATATATTGACCAAAAGTTTGATTTAAGAACTATAAGACTTTTTTCAAATAATATCTATAATGCTTTTCTGGACAATTTTCTAATATACCAAATACAATATACCCTTGCTTCTCATAAAATTCTTTGGCTTGAAAATCAAATGTATCAAG
The DNA here is from genome assembly GCF_008121495.1 of Mediterraneibacter gnavus ATCC 29149. Lineage (NCBI taxonomy): Bacteria > Bacillati > Bacillota > Clostridia > Lachnospirales > Lachnospiraceae > Mediterraneibacter > Mediterraneibacter gnavus. The sequence continues at coordinate 510,522 of NZ_CP043051.1, forward strand.
ATGAATAAGTTTAGCACCTTTTGATTTAGCATCATTTTCAACTTCTTCTAAAAGTAAGCTACCAAGTTTTTTCCCTCTATAACTAGAATCGACCCACAATGTATCAACATAAACTACATTCCAACAATACATCCTTGCTACAATACCAGCAACAATCTTATCATCCTTACCGATTTTCTTGCTTAAATCTATGAAATTTTCTTTCTGTTTAGCCTCAACCTGAGATAGATTATATTCCACCAGTCTTTCAATAATATAATCCTGTTCTTTCTTTGAACATACATCAATTTTCATAATATAATTTCCTTTCATATAATAAATCGGATTTGTCCAGATTTACAAATTCTATTTGCTTAACTTTCACTACTCACAGTATAATTCGATTTTATAAAATACACAAGTAAAAAGGTATGAGAGACTTTCACACCTCCGCATACCCTTTTATCCATTCCATGCCAATAACAGCAACAGCTCGTTATTCTTTTACATAACAAATCAATTCGCCAACTTCACAATCAAAATAATCACATAACTTACAAATCAAATTTGCATCCAGCCTTTGAAATTCATTTCTGCAATATCTGTTAAAATTTGACCTCGGAATATCCAACTCTTTGCAAATGGTATTCTTACTGATATCCCGTTCTTTCAACAGTTCTTCTATCCTTAACTCTAAATGTCCATAATTCATATACATCACCCCTACACAAAGTATATTTAATAAATCTTTATGTAGTAATTCACTATACAGCGAGGTACTATATAGTTATCCCCTTAGGGATTTAAGAAAGAGAGGTGCATACACATGAAAATAAAAGTCATAACTACATTTTTATTGTTCTGTCTAATTGCCGGAATCTGCTATTACATCAGTCTGCCCGATTACCATGTCCGTAACAGCATGTCATTCAGTAATCAAGGCACACGAGACACGGAGCTAACTGTTATTGTTTACAAATATTGGGGAATTGATGAGACTATTCGTAAAATCGAAACAGAACACAACAAGATTAACGGCACTCCTACTACCCTTGAAATCAATCTCTATTATTCTGCATGGCTGATTCGTTATGGAGAGAAACCCTTTAAAACCGTTGTTTTTGAATATGACTAAGAAAAAGAATAACAGACAACACTTTCGCAATCGTGCTGTCTGCTATTCTCTGTATACTTTCCACATCTAGTTCTTTCTTGTTCGTGTTCTTTCAAAAACCAACGTTCCGAAGGATGCCCAGAGCGACGGTTCCTAACAGGGCGGCGGGTCGGCTGGGCAAGTGGACGCCTTAGATTACTTCTGCTATTTCGTCACATATTCGATTGGACTATCTTCAATTCCCTCATATTTCTTTATAGTAAGAAGATTGTTAATAAAGTCTAATACCTTGTTTGTATCTTCATCATCCAGTAGGTCCAACTTAGTCAAGATATCAATGTCTGTTTGATTTTCCACTTGTATTGATATGGGTTCTGACATATCCACAACCGCTTTAAATTTTTTCTTTCTGTGAACCACATCAATATCTGTAGTCAATCCCATAACATGACTTTTGCTTACGCCAAACAGTTGTGATAACCTATCCCATATAGAATCATCCCTTGGAGTTCCATTCCCATTTTCATAGTTAGTCAGCATACTTTGTGAAATTCCCAACTCTTTTGCCAATTCCGCAACTGTGATGTTATTTTCTTTTCTCAATTCTTTTATTTTATTCATCGCAATCCTCCTTGTTTATGCTCATTATATTTCAATGTTTTCACTCTGTCAATCTTTTTATCGGATATTAAGATATTTCTCTTGACATCGCTTATTCTGTGCTGTATTATAATAAATATCTGAATATCAGATAATCAAATATTTTAAGGAGGTCATATTTATTGATTAGAGGAACTGATTTCATTTTAAACCCGGACAAACTGGAGGAACAATTTCAATTAGTCGAAGTATCTGAATGGATTGACTACAACACCAAAGAGAAACTAGGCTTCTACTACACTGTTCTTTTTCCAAAGCTGAAATTTGAGAAAATCAAAGTTGGCGTTAAAAATGCCAATCAGCTTGTGTCTAATGAAGAATTGGAGCAAAGAGGACAAGTGACCGTTTCATTTGAGGGACTACATACATGGGCGAGTCTTTATAATGGACGCTTATCCGTCAAAGCAGAAGCTGCCAATATCAGAAAAGCCGGAACAAAATAGTTCCCTAAAGGGGGCAGATAGTCAGTGCCGGACAACGTCATAAGGTGCTGACTATCTGCACCATTTAAGGAAACAGATATCGTTCTATCTTTACTTGATATATAAAACAACATCTTCCGAAAAATCGGAGTAGAAACAAGCACATACAAAATAGGATACGAGGTGAATTTCGTGGGCAAAGCAAAACAATGTTTTGTATACAATACGAAAATCATTGAAACTCCTACTACGAAAGAAGTGTATTTCTATGAAACTCCAATTTACAGCCATTCAAATTCAGATTCAAAAACAAGTAATACACAAGCACATAAACGTAAAGTATTTGATGAAATGTCGGCTCATAAGCAATATGACAGTTTAAAGCGCAAGCAAAAACACTATGAGCAAACCCGTTGGGAGATTGCCCGTATTGTTGACTGCAATTTTGATAACAAGACCAAATTTTTAACGCTGACATTCCGAGAGAATATTCAAGACATCACTATAACCAACAAGGAATTTAAGTATTTTATACAACGATTAAATTACTATCTGTATCAAACCAAAGTCCAGACATTGAAATATATTGCAACGTGGGAGAAACAGAAACGTGGAGCAATCCACTACCATGTTATTTTCTTTGATTTTCCGTTTGTGGCAAAGGAAAAACTACAAGATTTATGGACGTATGGATTTATCAAAATAAACCGCATTGATGTAGACAGCATGGAGAACAGAGGACGTTATTTAAGCAAATATTTTGGTAAAGACCTAGAGTTAAAGGAACACAAAAAAAAGGCATTTTTCAAATCTCAAAACCTTAAAATGCCAATTGAACAAAAGTTAATGCTTACAGATGATATTCTACAGGATTTAACACAAGAGAATGTCGTCTTTCAGAAAGAATATACCAGACAGGTGTATGATACAAAATCTATCATTACAAACGGCTCACCCCTTAAAGACAGCAGTGTTACATATCTGAAAATTAAAAAGGGGCGTGATTGTACTGGCTAAACTGAACGCCCTTGAAATCCTGCAATATGAGAAAGCCATTATGTCGAGAGCAGATTCAATAAAGATATTGTATCAAGAATTAAAAACTGGTATACTTTCGCTAACGGATATACAAGAACAGGTTGATATGAATAAAAAACAAGTTCTTGATTTACACAAAAAAATGTATAACTACTGGCAAGGAAAAAATGGTAAGTGGTACAGCTATTTACCAAAAGAGGGGGTTGAACCGCCAAAGGGAAAGCAGATTGAGAGTGTCAACGAGGAAAAATTGAATAGTAAAATCATAGAGTATTATGTCATTGAGGAATCCCGAAAAAAGCAGGAAAAGACTTGCCCTACTTTCCTAGAAGTCTATTACATGTGGCGAAGTATTAAGGATTTAGAATTAGACGATAACTCAATCTATAAGTTTAATACTGACTGCAAACGTTTCTTTGTTGGTACAGACTTTGCTGAGATGCCTATTAATCAGATTAATGAGAACACAATAAAAGTTTTTATGTTGGAAACCATCAAGCGACTTGAATTGTGCAAAGAAACCACACGTAAGTTTTTCAGCTATATAAAAAACGTGATTAGATACGCAAGAATTGAAAAAATTATCACAGATAATCCAGTGGAATTTCTTGAGCCTAAGGACTTTACAAAACATTGTGGAGAAATTGAAGTATCTGACTGCGATAAATACTATACCGATACTGAACTTGCTATTATCTTAAAAGCCTTGCATGGATATTATAGGGAGAACCCTTTATATATGCCGCCTTATGCCATAGAATTAGCAATGTACACGGGTATGAGGGTTAGTGAGCTATCAACCTTGAAATGGTCTGATATCAATGATATCTGCATCAGTATCAATAAATCTGCAAAACACAATCGGTTAAAAAATGAATTTTCTGTTGGTAAGACTAAAACCAAGAAATCAAGAGCCTATCCGGTTGACGGACAGATTAATCACTTATTGGCACGCATCAAGCGAGTACAAGAAGAACATGGAATTTTATGTGAATGGATTTTCACGGATGGCAATGGAAGTTATACCCATGCAAGAAACATAACTGACTGCATGACACGGTTATGCCGGGAAAACAAATTAAACGGTGGTGGTATCACTAAGCTACGGAAAACAACCAGTTCCGACTTACAAGCTAAAGGCACACCAAAATCAGTGGTCGCAAGTATGTTAGGACATACTACCGAGGTCAACGAGAAGTATTATACCTATGACACTTCAAACCTTGCCGAAAAGAAAAAGATTATCCAAGAGCGAAATGCCAAATTTAAGAATCTGGCACACACTGGATAATCCCAACCAAAGCCAACCAACTTTTTCAACACCTAAAAAATGAAAAACCCCCATAAAATGGGGGTAAAATCGGAGTGACGTGATTCGAACACGCGACCTCTACGTCCCGAACGTAGCGCTCTACCAAGCTGAGCCACACTCCGATATAAGATAAGAAATTCTTATCTTATAACCTACGGATAGAGGACTCGAACCTCTACTAACAGAGTCAGAGTCTGCTGTGCTGCCATTACACCAATCCGCATCACCTCATGTTTCGTCTCTGTCAGACGCAACATAGTTATTATATCCACATGTATAAAAAAAGTCAATACCTTTTTTATATTTTTTGTTTTTATTTAATAAAGGTGATTGAGTGTGAACAGTAACGAATAGGGCCGACCATCACGCCGGCCCATTCTTTAAGAATTTTTTACATGCCTTAATTGCTCATTGAGCATATTTAACATTTCAGGTGTAATTGCTGGTCCGATCATTTTCGCAAGCTCTACGAATGTCAACGAACGAATTGAATTCTGCACACTCTCAGTCAGTAACGCTTTACCACCTTCTCCAAACGAGATAAACAACCCATTCAGAATTTCATTGCCTTTCTCTGTATCCAGTATTGTCCCTATCTCATCATATACAGACAGAAAGCCCTGTGTTGCTTCAAGCTTCTTTTTTTCTCCATACTCATCCAGGAACCAGTTGACTCCGTCATTTTCGCCGGACTCCAGAATATACTCTGCCTCCAATCCATCTGTATGAGTAAAAGCGGCCTCGTCTTCGCAAACCTTCTCATCTCCGCAATAACCATAAATTGTAATTTGGTGATTTTGAGTTAATTTAATACCTTCAAACAGGAAACAATATGTCCCTTTTTGTTCTTGGATCCGTTTTCCATCCATCCAAAGTTCCGCCTTTTCGATTCCTGTGGCGTATACTTTTATTGTTGTAGTGTCTCCCGGTCTTTTTTGAAAACGCTTTGAACAGATGTGCACAAACGGTTTTTCTGTCCAATATGCTTTATAAAGATAAAATGCATCCTTTTTAATTTTCCGATCATATGTAACCAGACCTTTTGTATTACGCCCTTGTGTGCCACCTTCTTTTCTCTTATCTGCCGCAAAATCGAACATATTCCACACAAAGCTGCACCAGAGATACGGTCGTTCCTGTATTGCCTGAAGCATTTTTTCGTGATAATAAGACTGGTACTCTTCCGTATAATCCTGACGTTTCGGAGCATCCGAATGATATTGAACATTGGTATCTGCGCCATATTCCGAAATTCCCATGCACATATCAGAATTTTCTTTATGGAGAGAGTCCATCCACGCTCCGCAGTCCTCTACTTTTCCTGCATACCATCCCATATAAACATTATAGGCCGATAAATCTGTAATCTTGTTCTGTTCACTTTGGCTCTCCACAGTTGTCAGATTTGCAAGCACTGTTTTTCGGGACGGGTCCAGCTTGTGGCATAATTTCTGCAGAATCCTCTGATTTTCCACAAGTTCATCAGACTCTTCCCCCATCGTGATTTCATTACTGATCCCCCAAAAGCAAATACTTGGATGATTATAATTCTGCATAATCAATTCCCGCATCTGTCGTACAGTATCCTCTTTTGCTTCTTTCGTATTTATAAAACGAGAAATAAATGGAATTTCCGCCCAAACTACCATACCTAACTCATCACAAAAATCATAAAAACTCTGTGCATGCTGATAATGTGCCAGTCTTACTGCTGTAGCTCCTATTTCATGAATCAACATCGCATCTTCTCTTTGATCTTCCTCGCTGATTGCCCATCCTTTTCCTTGTCGGTCCTGATGTCTGGAAACTCCGCGCAAAGGATAACTCTCCTGATTCAGGAAGAATCCTGTTTCAGCATCCACATAAAATTCCCGAATACCAAATCGGGTACTTACCTCATCACCGGAACCTTCCATGATCATTTTCGCTGTATATAAATAGGGATCTTTTTTCCCATTCCATACTCTTGGATTATCTATGAAAAACACTTTTTCAGGTTTCTCTGTATTTGCTTCCAGAATAATCTCCCCTTCTCCATTCCGTATCTGCACCTTATATGCTTCACTTTGCCCGCCTGATACCTTTCCCTGCACCAGAACTTCTGCTTTTCCATCTTCGTTTAGGTGTGAAGTCACATAAATCCCGGGACCTCCATATTCTTCCAATTCAAAATGCCGTTCAGGTACAACCAGTAAATTTACACCTCGATACAAACCACCGAAAAAGGTAAAGTCCGCAAATTGCGGATATGTATCCTGACTTTCCGAATTATCTACTGCAATTGCAAGAATATTCTCCTTTTCTTCCAATCTTTCCGTCAAACGAATCCGAAACAGCGAAAATCCTCCGATATGATGCCCGATCTCTGCTCCATTGAGATACACATGTGCAGTCTGACTTGCAGCCGGAACCTCCAAATAAATTTCATCGCCCTGAGGACGCTCCAGTTTTCGAACATACCAGCATTCTCTTCTGTCATAATAATCGTCCCCATCTGCCCCGTCTTCTGCATTCCACGTATGAGGCAGTGTTATCTCCTGCATTGCCGAAAAATCGGGTGCTGTCAGATTTGGTCTTTCTTTTGTAAAAAACCAATTTTCATTAATTTCTATTTTTCGTCTCATTCTTCGTCTCCTGTTTCACCAATCAATTCCACATTGGAACGTCCCAGTTTCTTTTCCAGCTCTAATGTCTTGTTTTTATCCAGCGGATACACAAACCGCAAACAAATGTATTGGGCAGCAACACAAACTGCATATACCAGACCGATCAGAATCAATACATTTCTTGCCACATCTACACTCTGCTGTGCCCCCAGATTCTCATCATATCCTGTTAAGATCAACAAGAACGAAACAATCGATACTCCCACTCCCTGAGCCAGTTTTCTTCCCAGAGAATACGTTGCATATATAGTTCCCTCTTCTCATTTTCCTGTCTGTAATTCTTGATAATCCACACTGTCCGCCACAAGTGCCCACACAACAGTCGAGAAAAAAATACAGGAACTGTTTATGAGTACTGCTAAGATAATATAAATCATCATTCCCGTATTGTCAGGTGTTATCGGAAGAAATACAATTCCTGCTGCCGCCAAAATTCCAATCAGCATTGGGGCTGCTGCAGCTTCACGTTTTCCGAAGCGCTGTACTGTCGGTTTTACCAGTGGTATTACAATTAAAGATGGAATCATTGTTGCAAGCCCCAGAATACCGGATAATTTTGCATTTTTAAAATAACTCTGAAATACAATCTGGTTCGCGCTGGAAAGCCCTATCTGCATGATGATCAGCGCAATGGATGCAATCGTAATCGCTACAACTGCTTTATTTTTCAAAAAAGCGCTTAATGACTCGAAATAATTAAATTTCACTTTTTCCTGAGGTTCATGGGAGACAGCCACTCTCTCCACAGTCCCTTTGATCAGAATCTGAAATGCCGCAAAACCAATGATTCCAAGCACTAACGCCACAATAAACATTCTGCTTCCGATCAGATTGTTATCCTTATCGTAACATAATAACGGTAAAGTAATCAAAACAACAATATTCGCGATCATTGATCCGATTCCGCGGTAAGTTGACAACTGTGCTCTCTCTGTCGGATCTGTAGTAATAGCTGCATTCATTGCTCCATAAGGTACATTGACAACAGTATATGCCATATCCCAGATCAGGTATCCCACAACACATACCAGTACCTTAATCGGATAAGGTGCACTTGGGATCGGCAGAAAACATAACGCTCCTGAAAATAACAGTACAAAAGATCCATAATAAATATAAGTTTTAAATTTTCCTCTTTTTCCCGGTTTCAACGCATCCATTAATGCTCCCATGATCGGATCATTAATCGCATCCCAGATTTTCAAAAGCAAAATAATGATTCCCCATGTTCCTAAATCCAGCCCAATATACTGTGTATAAAACAGCATCAAATAGCTGTTCAGCGCAAAACTCATATTGCACCCTAAATCTCCCATTGCATATGACCATTTATCCTTCGCTCCAAACGGTCTTTGTCTGTTGACTTTGTTCATTTTCATCTTCCTCCTAATCATATTTAAACATTGGTTTTCTTTTTCAGCCTGAAAATTTCTTCTCCTTTCTTATAATTTCTGTATGTCGGCTCTCCTGACATTTCATACATCTCCATATTAGTCACAACCATCGGTATCTCACAGTTATAGCCTTGCGCTTCTATCTCTTTTTTATCGAACTCAGCTAAAATCTGGCCTGCTTTCACTTCATCCTTCTCTTTCACATGCACAGTAAAATATTTTCCATTCAGAGCCACCGTATTATTTCCCATATGGATCAAAATCTCGCTTCCGTCTGTGCTTTCTATCCCAATTGCATGTTTCGTCGGAAACACGGTTTGTATAATCCCATCACACGGTGCATAGACTTTTCCATCATCAGAATGTAACAGTACACCATCTCCTAATGCCTTGCTTGCAAACACTGTATCCTCAGCATTCTCCAATTGTTCCACAGACCCATTGACCGACATCACAATTATTTCTTCACTTTCCACGGCTTTTTCTTGTCTGTATAACAGCATCTCTATCAACCATGTAAATCCAAACGGCAATACTGCCATCAGCAATACTCCCACCAGCTTTACATCTCCTGTTTGAAAAAATCCAAAAAGACCCGTTATTCCCATTCCTGCATATGCATGCATTGAAATTCCAAAAAATCCTGCTGTCGCACCCCCAAGCGCGCCTCCGGCACAACACAGTGCAAACCGCTTTTTATCAGGTTTGATCAGTGCATACATCGCCGGTTCTGTTGCTCCCATGATCGCAGAAACTGCACCCGCTTTGGCTGTCTGTTTTTCTCCACTATTTCTGGATCTCATAAATACCGCAAATGCAACTCCGCTGACAGCAAAGGATGCACTATAAGAAAGTGCTAACAATGGACTGCTGTTTCCTGCAAGAACATCAGCAAATGCCAATACGGTAATAATTCCATGTATCCCGACAGATACCAGAACCTGCCACAATCCACCTATCAAAACTCCCATCAAAACAGGCGAGAATCCACACAATGCCATAATTCCTCTGTGAAGCCATTCTGCCATCCAGTTTCCAAACGGACCTGCCACCAGAATGCCGAATGGAAATGCCACCAAAAGCGTCAAAAGCGGAATCACAAGATTTTTCCTTGTTTCCGACATCCGTTTTTCCAGGAAACGATAAATCAGTGACGCAATTAATACCGAAAATATAATTGGTAAAAAAGTCGATGTATAGTGGACTGTATTGTTCATTCCCAATATACTGATCTCAAGTCCCTGTATTTTGGGATAACACATGGCCGCTGCCAGCCACACACCAACAAAAGGTTCGATTTTACAATATTTTGCCAGATTATACCCCAACACCAAAGGCAGAAAATATAAAAGGCCATCTCCCAATGCATACATTACCGTATAAACAGTTGTATCTGCTGATAATCCCAGCATAACACATACAGCAAGTATTCCTTTGATCATTCCACTTGCTCCGAGCAGATACAGCGTAGGGCCAATTCCCGCCATCACGGTCAGAAGTGCTGTTTCCAACCCGCTTTTTTTCTCCGGCTTTTCACAAGTATTCTCTTTTGCAGTATCCAGCCCCGCCTGGATGCATACTTCTTTGTATACTTCCCCTACATGCTGCCCGATAACTACCATATATTCACTCAACGCCTGGACTACTGTAATCACACCATCTGTTGCTTCCAGCCCCTTTGTATCTGCCTTTTCAACATCTTTCAATTGAAATCTGAGACGTGTCACACAATGTCTCAAACTGATAATATTTTCCTTTCCTCCTACTTTTTTCACAATTTCCTGTGCCAGTTTTTCATATTTCCGCCTCATTTTCGTTCTTTTTTCCTTTCATTCCTTTTTCTGTTACCCGTTCAATGTGAATTGTCAAATATAACTTTTCTTCCCCGGAAAGACCACAGTGATATTCTTCCTGTATAAACTTTGCAATTCGCTCTACACACTGGTACGATTGATCATATTTATCTCTGACCATGGTAAACAGTTCACTTTCTTCCTCATCATATGTCGTTTTTGTCACCAGCCTCTGTGCCAGAAATTTTAAATGTGTTACAAAGCGGTAATAATATACTGACTCATTTTCAAATTCCATCCGATAATATCTTTTGACAATCGTCTCAATTTCTCCGATAAGCTTTGTAATTTCCAAAACTTTTGTCATATCACTTCCATCTGCAGATGCATTGACGATATGAAGCGCTATAAAAGCTGCCTCATCCTGCAACAAAGATACATTCAATTTTTTCTGAATCATTCCCAATGCTTTTTCACCCAGATGAAATTCTTCCGGGTAAAACCGCTGAATATCCCACATCATGGCATTTCTCACCTGTATCCCTTTTTCGCTCCTCTGGACTGCCATATAAATGTGGTCTATAAGAGAAATATAAAGTGTGTCGCTGATTTTCTTTCCAAGCTCCAGTTTTATCATCCCTACAACATCATCTGCAACCTTAAAATATTCCACCGGAATCTCTTCCCATAATTCCTGAAAATATTCTAATTCTTTTCTCCCGCGAAGCGTAAACACCTTATTGATTGCGGAAACATCTACAAACTCACCAACTTTTTTCTTAAACGCAATTCCTTTTCCACACACGATTTCTTCTTGTCCCTTTTTATTTTTCACAATTACAACATTGTTGTTTAAAATCCTTTGAATTATCACGACTCTCGCCCACTCCTAAAACACCATTACTTACATACAGACAAAAAGAGACCTATTTACCCCGTTGTACAAGAAATCTGCTCTCATAGCAACAATGTAAATAGGTCTAGCTTGTAAAACAATTACCACCCTAAGTTTTAAATCATTATACCATATTTTCACAAAATGTCAACATGTAAACAAAATATATATCCGCATTTTCGCCAACACTTCTTTGTTTTTCTATTTTTTACAAGAAATGTTGCACAAATTCATATTTTTCTTCTCCATCTGTCTCCAGAATCATGTAACTGCTCTTTCTTCCTTCCTGCCTCGGAAAAGACAGACTTCCCGGATTTAACACAGTAATCCCGTCTCTTTCTTCAAAATACGGGCGATGGGTGTGACCGAACATAATAATGTCCGCATTTCTTGCAGCCCCTTCCTCCCGAATCTGCTCTGTCTCCATTGAAACATAATAACTGTGTCCATGAGTAATAAACACTTTCTTCTTTCCGATCCAGAACTCTTCTTCCGCCGGAAGATAGGAGAAAAAGTCATTATTTCCTCTTATCATATGTTTTTCACATTCTACAACAGCCTCAATATAATCTTCTCCGCCTTCTACATCTCCCAGATGGATAAACATGTCGATCTCTCCGGCCTCTTTCAGCGCCCTGTCAAGACTTGTATGTCTTCCATGAGTATCACTGACGATCAATACTCTCATAAAATACGCCCTCTATTCTTCTCTCTCTTTTACTTCCATAATCGCACGCATGGCACGAAGTGCACGTCCCCTGTGACTGAGTTCATTTTTCTGTACCGGGTCCATCTCTGCTGTTGTGCAGCCATACTCTGGAACATAGAAAATCGGATCGTATCCGAATCCATGTTCTCCTGCAATCTCATATCCGATCATTCCTTCGATCGTACCACGAACAGTTTCTACTGTACCATCCGGAAATGCCGCCGCAATGGCACAGACAAACCTTGCGGTACGCTTTTCATCCGGCACTCCTTTAAGCCTGTCCAGAAGCATCTGATTCTTGATATCATAGGAAGTATCAACTCCCGCATATCTGGCCGAATAAATTCCCGGCTCCTTATTCAGATAATCAATCTCAAGCCCGGAATCATCTGCCAGAATAATATCATCCGGCAAGTACTTTGCGATTGCCTTTGCCTTAATCTGTGCGTTTTCCTCAAATGTGGTTCCATCCTCTACGATATCAATATCAATTCCAGCTTCTTTCATAGAATAGATCGGCATTCCCAGATCAGCCAGGATCATATGGATCTCTTTCATCTTATTCTGATTTCCGGTTGCAAAAATAATTCTCTTTTCCATCTGTTATTCCTCTATTTCTTTGCTTTTGGCGGTCTCGGTCCCATAAACTGGTAAAAATATGTCTTCAGCATTCCATTGTAGATTTTTCTGTTTTTGTCTGCTTTTCTTCCAAAATAGCGCTCTGCATCTTCATAGCTTGTGATCATATACGCTGACCATGAATCCAGAATACGGAAACTTTCTCCAAAATCAGAGTATAACTTCGGAAGTTCCTTTTTCTCCTCAAGACGCTCTCCATACGGCGGATTTGTGATGATAAAACCGTATTTCTTCGGATGGCGCAGATCCTGCACGGCTCTCTGCTGAAAATGGATCATATGATCCACGCCTGCATCTTCTGCATTCTTTCTCGCCGCTCTTACCACGTCCGGATCAATATCATATCCCTGGATGTCTACTTCCACGTCGTCCTGTATCAGGTCATTCGCCTCATTGACAGCGTCATACCATTCTTTCTTTGGAATCAGATTGGTCCATTCCTCGGCAGTAAAAGAACGATTCATACCCGGCGCAATGTTTGCTGCCATCATCGCCGCTTCAATCGGAAATGTTCCGCTTCCACAGAACGGATCCACCAGGATACGATCTTTCTTCCATGGCGTCAGCATGATCAGTGCCGCCGCCAGTGTCTCTGTGATCGGCGCTTTGCTTGACAGCTGCCGGTATCCTCTCTTATGAAGTGAAACCCCGGATGTATCAATCCCTACCGTGACAATATCTTTCATAAGAAACACTCTCACCGGGTAGGATGCTCCACTTTCCTCAAACCAGGAAATATGGTAGCAGCTCTTCAACCGCTCCACCATCGCTTTCTTCATGATTGACTGAATATCCGATGGACTGAACAGCTTGCTTTTTACCGATGCAGCCTTCGTCACCCAGAACTTTCCATCTCGCGGGATATAATGCTCCCAGGGGATCTGCTTGGTCTTTTCAAACAATTCATCAAATGTAACCGCCTTAAATGATCCTGCCTTGATCAAAATACGCTCTGCTGTCCGCAAAAATACATTCGCTCTGCATACGGCTTCTGCATCTCCATAAAAAGTAACACGTCCGTCTTCCACCTGGGAGATTTCATATCCCAGATCCAGAATTTCTCTTTTGAGCACCGCTTCGAGTCCAAAATGACACGGTGCTATCAATTCAAATCTTTCCATATATTCCTCCATATGTATCCGAATACACGCATTGCGTGTGTCAAATATCTGTACTCATATTACTATAATTCACACGTATAGTAAAGAAGAGGATACGATTCTGCTGCTGTCTGCACACTAAAATCGTATCCTCTTTTTTTCACTTACATGAGTCCCGCTCTGATATTATCTGGCGTTATTCATGTTTTCGCTGGAATTCGTGCCGTTTCTATGGCAGTTTTTCGATGTTGTCTTATTTGTATTTCTGCTGTTTTTACTGTTTCTGTTCTGTTCATCTGCATATGATGAATATCCGTTTTCTGATGCATTGTTGTTTGCCATGTTTCTGTTGTTTTCTTTATTGCTGTAGTTCTTAGCCATGAGTATTCCTCCTGAAAAATTTATTTGGTACACTCATAGTATCTCTGCATCTTTCAATTTTATTCGGAATTTTTGTATTTTTGCTTGCATTTTCCAATTTCTTATATTATACTTGTGCTTGTAGAAAGTAGTCTTTCTACAACCCCTTATTAATTATTTATACTCCCCTCAAAAGACCGATGGCTCCCCCATCGGTCTTTTACTTTATCTCTATCAACGTTTTCCCTTGAAAAACTGCACGATCAGACACACGATCAGAATTGGAACAAGAACCGGGAGCAGAAGTCTGATGAGCCCCGTGATCACAGAAATAACCAGAACAATTCCAAGGATCACAGCCAGAATGATCAGCGCGATCTTCCACCACGGAAATCTCAATTCCTGAAAATGCATGTCCTGTCTGCCGGTCTCTTCTCCGTAAGCACCATAATCGCTGCCGCCCGCTTCATTTACAATCGAATCATCCGTACCATCCTGCGCATCTGAGATCGTCCTTGCCAGAATCCACGGATCTCCGAGCATCTCCAACACCTGAGCTTCGGATTTGCCACTTCGCACTTCTCCTTCTATATAATTACGATAATACTCTATATTCTCTAAAACAGCCTGAGCACTCAGTTTTCCGCTCAACGCTGTGCGCAGCTCTTCCAGAAATTCTTTCTGTGACATCTCTTATCCTCCCTTTCCTTTCACATCTGTCATTTTGTCCATTATATCAAGTTCTCTTTCCCCTTACAACCGCGACTTTGCTGTTCATAATTTGTTCATTTATCATTCAAAATTCTTTCATTTTATTAACATTGTTTCTTCATTTCTCCTGACTATACTATAAATATCAAATGAAGATAAAACATTTGATAGCAAAAGATGCCGCATAGTAGTGATACTATTCGAATAAACTTTTTCATAATACTCGCCAGGGACCGTGACAACGGTCACCTGGCATCCTCCCTGTTATAGGGCTTTTTTTATTTTACGGAAACAGGATTTCCGCCTGTCGCCTCTTGGCAGTTCCCGCAGGATCTGATCAAATTCCCGGTATGTTTTCTTTCCATTTTCCCCTGTACATTTTTGGATCACCAATGACATCATAAACTCCTCCTTCCAGGTAAGCGGCGGAACCACACTCGTATATGCCAGCATAAACTGAAACAATTTGCCGAGACCATACAAGTCTATTCCGACTGCCATGCCGCTTCGTTTCTTTCCTGCTGGCATCACGAAATGCGCGCGGACAGCCGGTATCTGCATTTTCTTCATCACAAATCCGTTGCCGGGTACACTCAGATCCAGTAAAAGCAGCTTCTCCTCCCGCGTTACGATCACACTGTACGGGCTCAAATACCGGTAACACTGCATCCCTTTACTTCGATGATAACAATCCAGCTGAGTACACAGCATCCGAAACCATTGAAATAAAAGCTTTTTTGGTATCTTTTTCTCCGTCTGAAGACGTCCAATTAAAGTTTGCCCTCTCACATAGTCCATGGCAGGCCTGCATTTTCCTCCATGTTCAATAAAACGAACTACATCATATCCTTTCTCGTCTTTCACTCCTTCTCCTCTCTGCATCCTTGCTCTCTTTTTAACTACTGTTCTGTGAAAAATAGATTCGACCGAATCTGTATCTGATGACAGAAAACTTCCTGCCGTCATATGAATTAAAGAATATAAAAAGTAATTGTATCTTACTCGATTTCCATAAAAAATGCAAGCACTTTTCTGTGCCTGCATCATGTGTTTCTGTCTCTATTTTTCCAGAAACAGTTTTCTCGTAATAAAATTATATACCATTACAATTGCTGTTACCCCGATCTTTGCGATCATGTAGAACATTCTAAAAATATCGACTGCGATCCACATCACGAGCTGGTTGATTCCTAGTCCGATCACACTAAGTATGATGAAAATGACAAACTCTGCTCTCTTGCTTCTGTCCTCCGCCACATCAAATACCCAGTGTACACTCAAAATATAATTGTAAATAACCGAAACCGAAAATGAAATTCCGCTGGAAATCAGATAATTGATTCCGATCATCTCTGTCAGAAAGATCATCACTCCATAGTCAATGACGAATGCACTTCCGCCTACAAATGCAAAACGGATGATCTGACGCATCAGATTTTTTTTCTTGTTTTCTTCCATCTTCTCACCCTTTTCTATTCCATTGTTTCCAGTCGATTCAGTGCTGCTTCGATCACTTTATCCATATCGTAATACTTATAATCGCCGAGACGACCTCCAAAAATGACATTTCCTTCCGCTTTTGCCAGCTCCTGATATTTTTCGAACAATCTGGTATTCTTTTCATCATTTACCGGATAGTACGGTTCCATCCCCACTTTCCACTCAGAAGAGTATTCTCTGGAAATTACGGTTTTCTCCTGCTGTCCGAATTCAAAATGCTTGTGCTCGATAATTCTTGTGTACGGAACTTCCCGCTCTGTATAATTGACCACTGCATTTCCCTGATAGTTATCACAGTCTAATACTTCTGTTTCAAATCTCACCGAACGATACTCAAGTGCTCCCAGCCGATACTCAAAATACTCGTCGATCATTCCTGTAAAAATAATCTTTTCTGCAATATCCGCCTGTTCTTTTCGGAATTCAAAGAAATCAACACCTGTTCTGACTTCCACCCCCTCTAACATCTTCTCGATGATTCCATTATAACCGCCGATCGGAATTCCCTGATAGCGGTCATTGAAATAATTGTTGTCATAAGTAAAACGGAACGGAAGCCGTTTGATAATAAATGCCGGGAGTTCTTTGCAGTCACGTCCCCACTGCTTTTCTGTATACCCTTTGATCAATTTTTCATAAACATCACGACCGCCCAGAGACAATGCCTGTTCTTCCAGATTCTTTGGCTCTGTAATCTGACATTCTGCCACCTGTTTTGCAATCATTTCTTTCGCTTCCCCGGGTGTACGGATTCCCCACATTTTGCTGAATGTATTCATATTAAACGGGAGATTGTATAATTCATCCTTGTATACAGCAATCGGAGAATTGATATAGTTGTTAAACTCGGCAAACTGATTGATATACTCCCACACTTTTTGATTGGAAGTATGGAAGATATGGGCACCATATTTGTGTACATGGATTCCTTCGATCTCCTCACAGTAAATATTTCCAGCGATGTGGTCTCTTCTGTCGATCACAAGACAGTGTTTCCCTTTTTTATGCAGCTCATGTGCCATCACTGCTCCATATAATCCGGCTCCTACGATTAAATAATCATACTGATACATCTTTTGTCCTCCATAGTTTCTAAGGCAGAATTCTGCCTCATACAATCTGGATTATTATAGCACCTTCTTACGTCTCTGTACATATCTCAAAATTTTTTAAATTTTTTCAAAAAAGTTGTTGACAAATCGATTGCTTCAGGTTATACTTAATTTCGTTGTGAACGACATTTGTTCTTAACGGGTGCGATTAGCTCAGCTGGATAGAGCGTCTGGCTACGGACCAGAAGGTCGGGAGTTCGAATCTTCTATCGCACGCTAACCTCTGCAGGATATCTGCAGAGGTTTTTTGTGTTCTCAATTATTTTTCTCACTGATCACTTTTTTCAAATCCGGACTAGAATTATCCAATATCTTGTGTTATAATTTCCAAATCCACTATATTTTGTATTTTTACAACTTAAAACGAAAAGGAGACACTACATGCAAACGACCGATCCTACAGGAATTTTTAATAGAAATAAACTCTCAGAGGAGTTTTCAAACGTTCTTCCTGATGAAGCCCGTTTAAAACTGGATGCGATTTTGCTTGAGATCCAGACTGATTTCCCTGAAATCTGCTACTCTTTGGAGTATCTGAATACAAAATTTCGCAGTTTTCTCACACCGCAGAGTACCTGCGGGCAGAAGCTTGAAAGTCTGTTTCAGGCCGCAGCAGAACTTACCACCGCAGAAGCTCCGAAATGGGAGTTTATTGCTGCAAGACTATTATATTTTCAATTCAGTTTTCACTTAAAACAGGAAGAAACACGCAGAGAACTTTCTGATTTTTACAAAAAACTCGTATATCTGACCCGGCAGAATCTGTACGGTTCCTACATTCTGGAGCATTACTCCCGGGAAGAGCTGTTACTTGCCGAAACTTATTTAAAAGCGGAACGCAACAATTTATTTACTTTTTCCGGACTCGATCTGCTCCTGAAACGCTACGTCATCCGCACACATGACCATATTCCACTGGAATCTCCACAGGAGATGTTTCTCGGAATCGCACTGCATCTGGCCATGAATGAAAGAAACGATCGGATGCTCTGGGTAAAAAAATTCTATGATATGCTGAGTCGTCTGGAAGTGACTATGGCTACACCGACACTTTCCAATGCACGTAAGCCATATCATCAGCTCTCCAGCTGCTTCATCGATACCGTGCCAGACAGTCTGGAAGGGATTTACCGAAGTATCGATAATTTTGCCCAGGTCAGCAAATTCGGCGGCGGTATGGGAATGTATTTCGGAAAAGTACGGGCAAGCGGAAGTAATATCCGCGGATTCGAAGGTGCCGCAGGCGGTGTGATCCGCTGGATCCGTCTGGTCAATGACACGGCTGTTGCCGTAGACCAGCTCGGTATGCGTCAGGGTGCGGTTGCCGTCTATCTGGATGTATGGCACCGGGATCTCCCGGAATTTCTACAGCTCCGTACGAACAACGGAGATGACCGCATGAAAGCGCATGACGTATTTCCGGCAGTCTGCTATCCGGATTTATTCTGGAAAATGGCAAAAGAAGATATGGATCAAAACTGGTACTTAATGTGTCCGCATGAGATTTTTCAGGCAAAGGGATACCATCTGGAAGACTACTTTGGAGAAGAATGGGAACGCCGCTATCTGGATTGTGTACAGGATGCCCGTATTTCCAAACGGACAGTCACACTCAAAGATATCATCCGCCTGGTTCTTCGGTCTGCTGCCGAAACCGGAACTCCGTTTACATTTAACAGAGATACGGTCAACCGCATGAATCCGAACGGACATGCCGGAATGATCTACTGCTCCAACCTCTGTACCGAGATTGCCCAGAATATGCAGGCAATTGAAGAAGTAAGCAAAGAAGTACAGACCACAGACGGAGACACCGTCGTTGTCACTGTGACCAGACCCGGAGAATTCGTGGTGTGCAATCTCGCCAGTCTCTCCCTCGGTCATCTTCCGGTTACGGATACCTCTTATATGGAAGAGATTGTTTCTACCGCTGTCCGCGCACTGGACAATGTGATTGATCTGAACTTCTATCCCACTCCGTATGCAAAGCTGACCAATCAAAAATACCGAAGCATCGGACTTGGCGTCAGCGGCTACCACCACATGCTGGCAAAGCACGGAATTATCTGGGAAAGTGAAGAACATCTGAAATTTGCTGACACTGTATTTGAGACGATCAATTATGCGGCAATTCTTGCAAGTACCAATCTCGCCGAGGAAAAGGAAAGTTATTCTCTTTTTAATGGAAGTGACTGGCAAAGCGGCGCCTACTTTGAAAAAAGAGACTATCATTCAGAAAAATGGCTTGCCCTGCAAAAAAAGGTTGCCACACAGGGCATGAGAAATGCGTATCTGCTCGCCGTTGCACCTACCAGCAGCACCAGTATCATCTCCGGGACGACTGCCGGACTAGATCCTATCCTGAAACGTTATTTTCTGGAAGAGAAAAAAGGCAGTATGCTCCCACGAGTCGCACCGGAATTGTCACCGGCTACTTACTGGTATTACAAAAACGCCCATCTGATCGATCAGACTTACAGCATTCGTGCCTGCGGAGTGCGCCAAAGGCACATTGACCAGGCGCAAAGCATGAACATCTACATCACCAATGATTTCACCATGCGTCAGATTTTCAACCTGTATTTGAAAGCATGGGAAGAAGGTGTAAAAACCATTTACTATGTACGAAGCAAATCTCTGGAAGTAGAAGAATGCGAAAGCTGCTCTTCCTGATCTGAATAAGAAAAACAAGGAGAATTTTTATGTCTGAATTAAAGAAAAAGCCTCTGTTCAATCCCGGCGGCGACACGGATATCCGTCTCCGCCGCATGATCGGCGGCAATACAACCAACTTAAATGATTTCAACAATCTGCGCTACACCTGGGTGAACAACTGGTACCGGCAGGCCATGAATAATTTCTGGATTCCGGAGGAGATCAACCTGTCCCAGGATATCAAGGATTATCCGAATCTGACTGAGAACGAACGCACTGCATACAACAAGATCTTAAGCTTTCTTGTGTTTCTGGATTCCATCCAGACTGCAAACCTCCCGTGCATCGGTGAATACATTACCGCAAACGAGATTAATCTCTGTCTCTCGATCCAGACATTTCAGGAATGTGTACACAGCCAGAGTTACAGTTATATGCTGGACTCCATCTGCAGTCCAGTAGAACGAAACGATATTCTCTACCAGTGGAAGAACGATGCGCATTTACTAAGAAGAAACACCTTTATCGGAGATTTGTACAATGAATTTCAGGAGAAAAAAGACGATTTCACCTTGCTGAAAGTTATGATGGCAAACTATATTCTGGAAGGGATTTACTTCTACAGCGGATTTATGTTTTTCTACAACCTAAGCCGAAACGGGAAAATGCCAGGCTCCGCTCAGGAAATTCGCTATATCAACCGGGATGAGAACACGCATCTCTGGCTGTTCCGCAATATGATCCTGGAAATGAAGAAAGAACTGCCGGAGTTATTTACACCGGAGCATATCGAAATATTAAAGGAAATGTTAAAAGAAGGGGTTCGTCAGGAAATCGCCTGGGGGCATTATGTGATCGGGAATCAGATTGCCGGACTGACAAAAGAAATGATCACGGAATATATCCAGTATCTCGGAAATCTGCGGTTCACAAATCTGGGGTTTGATCCGATCTATCCGGATCAAACACAGGAACCGGACAGTATGCGCTGGGTGAGCCAGTATTCCAATGCCAACATGGTAAAAACTGACTTCTTTGAAGCCAAAAGTACCGCCTATGCAAAAAGTACCGCACTGATCGACGATCTGTAAAAAAGATACCGGGAACCTCCTGTTTTCACAGGATTCCCGGTATCTTTTCTATTCTTCTCTGAACTTTTCAGCCTGTGCTGCAATCAGTTCCTGATCGTTAAAATAGTTAATCTTCATGGATGCTTTCACTTCCTGAAGTGTCTTCTCTGCAACAGCTTCAGCCTTTTCGCTTCCTTTTTTCAGAATCTCATATACATATGGAATATCCTTCTGATATTCTTTTCTGAGGTTTCTGATCGGCTCCAGTTCTGCCTGCAGTACGTTATTCAGGAAACGTTTTACTTTCATGTCTCCAAGACCGCCTCTTGTATAATGATCTTTTAATTCCTGCAGATTTGCATAGTCCGGCAGGAATTCTGCAAAATACTCTGGTCTGCAGAATGCATCCAGATAAGTAAATACTGTATTGCCTTCCAGCTTTCCAGGATCTGACACTTTGATGTGTGTCGGGTCTGTAAACATGCCGAATACTTTTTTCTGGATCTCATCCGGCTCCTCTGAAAGATAGATACAGTTTCCGAGTGATTTACTCATCTTCGCTTTTCCGTCTGTTCCCGGAAGACGCAGACATGCCTGATTTTCAGGAAGAAGGATCTCCGGCTCTACCAGTGTATCTCCATAAACAGAGTTGAACTTTCTTACAATCTCTTTTGTCTGCTCCAGCATCGGAAGCTGATCCTCTCCTACCGGAACTACGTTCGCCTTAAATGCAGTGATATCTGCTGCCTGGCTGATCGGATAAGTAAAGAATCCGACCGGAATACTTGCCTCAAAATTCCGCATCTGAATCTCAGATTTTACCGTAGGGTTTCTCTGAAGCCTGGAAACTGTCACCAGATTCATATAATAAAATGAAAGCTCACACAGCTGTGGAATCTGTGACTGGATAAACAGTGTACACTTTTGGGGATCCAGTCCGCATGCCAGATAGTCCAGCGCCACCTCAATAATATTCTGACGTACCTTTTCCGGATTGTCCGCATTGTCTGTCAGTGCCTGTGCATCTGCGATCATCACGAACATCTCATCAAAATCTCCTGTATTCTGCAGCTCTACTCTGCGCTTTAAAGAACCTACATAGTGTCCCACATGGAGTCTTCCCGTAGGTCTGTCACCTGTCAGCATAATCTTTCCCATAATTAGATACGCTCCTTTATTACATTTTTCTCATAGTCTGCATCCATTATAACACCATTGCAGAGACTTTGCCAGCGAAGATTCAAAGGCCATCCATTCCCGGGAAATTCTCCAGAAATTTTCCAAACTTTTCCGCCGCAAACGTATCTTTCGCTGTCTCATCCAATTTTTCCATTTGAATATATTTTCGTGCCATCTTTTCCACCTCCGGCAAATAGTCTGCCCGTACGGTCTGAAGAAACTCAAAATTGCCCCGCTCTTTCTCTGCATGATCAAAGCGGCTTACATAGACTTCTGCAACCCTTTGCAGCAGGGCTCGAATATTAGACTCCTCAATTTCTCCTGCCAGCTCCTGCAGTTCTTCTGCCTGCTGTTTTCCCAAAAGAAATGCCTCCTGCTCTTCCAGAGATACCCCGACTGCTCTGTACACATTCTGTTTTTGATTCCACTGACTCCATGCTTTCTGATACGATGCTTTCACCTCTTCGCCAAACAGAATCATGCCTTCCTGCACATCCAGAACCGCTCCCGTAAGCAAGTGCTTTTTCAACATCTGTTTCGTGCTTCGAAGCGCAGAACTTGGAGAACATCGTCCTTCCCGGGCAATTTCTTCAATCTCTACATATTCCCTTCCGGCACAGATACTTTTAAAAAGCTGATATCTGCGATATCGTCTGAAATCCCGGGGCCCTCTGTAGATCAGGAACACACCAAGCAGAAAGCAGAACACACCAAATACAAGTGGAATCATCTTGTCGCGCATCGTACCGAGCATATAAATCTTATCCCCTACCTGATACATATATTCCAGACCGACCATCATTCCATTTACGATCACCAGAAGAACTCCCAGAATCATACCGAGAATATCAAGAATTTTTCTTTTTCTGCTCATCCGTTCCTGCTCCTTTCCTGCTGTTTTGAGCCATCAATACTTCCAAAACCGTAATATCCTGGAAAATATTGATTTCCATCTTATCACACATCCGAATTGCAATCTGTTCAAATGCTTCCGCAAGCTCCCTCACTCCCTGTGGGATATCTTGTTTCAGACTCTCCATATTTTCCCCGAAATTTTCATACCCAAGAAGCTGCTCATACTCTCTTGCAAACTTTTCAGCCGTAGGAAGATAATAATTCAAAAACATGCTCATCTCCTGCAAATTTGCCGGATTATGACTACATACGGAAATCAGCTTTTTCACGCCGCACTCCAGCTTGTGCAGATCTTCCAGAAATACTTCCTTTCCTTCTCTTTTCGCAGAAATGACTGCCACAGACTCCTGAATCCTGGAAAGACAGCTCTGTGCACGCTCCACGATCTTTCGTTTTTCTTCGTCAAATCCCAGTTCTTCCCATTCTTTCTTCTCCTGCTCCAACGTCTCAAGCACCTGCAGATATTCCTTGTATTTTTGATCCGTTGTGATCAAACACGGGAACTCCTGATTCACATGCCCCTGCAACAAATAATTGTGTTGAATCATCATCTCCAGTTCACTGCGGATTTTCGTCTTTGATGTATGAAACTTTTCTGCAAGTTCCTCAAGAGCCACGATCTCACGATCTCCGATAAACTTTTTAAACCGGTAAAACCGGATCACACGCACAATCTTACGAACTCCCCATATCAGCAAAATCAGACACAAAATCGCCAGACATACATCTTTTGCCGTAAAAACCATCTGCGTCCGTGCAAGTTCCGGAAGTTCTTCGTTCTGAAACTCCTGCATCAGCAGAATATCCATCCATACCAGAAGGATTTTATATGCCATCCCCAAACCTCCCAGCAAGATCAGTAAAACTCCGGATATCCTTCCAGGCACTCTTTTATTATATTTTTCCATTTTCGCTCCTCCGCCTGCACTCTCCATTACCTGGTCAAAATGGAATACAGCTTATCCCCATAATTTTTCGTTCCGTATCCATCTGTATCGCCAAATACCATAAACCCATCTTCCATTTGATAGGTGGCTCTTGCAGTACGGTTCGGCGGATATAGATTCTGTTCTTTCGCCTGACACACTGCCCAGTCCAGATTATCCCATCCGATGACAGAGATCTCCTGATCCGGATACAGCTTCTCTGCATCAATTGCCAAGGCATAAGAAATCGGATATTCCTGTGTACTGTAATTCTCGTTTCTATGGAACAGCAAGGTCTGATCAAACTCCCATCCCGAGAGCTCTTTTTCTGCCAAATCACGGACTTCCTCTGGAGGTTTTGTTGTTTTACAGGTATACCCTGTCATGCGTCTTCTCCCATTGGTTGAGAATACATACACACCTTCTGCTGCCTTTTCCGCTTTCGGTTCAAACACCTGATCATAAGATAAGCTCAGAAGTGTATATGCCGGACTGAAAAATGTCTCCCCTTTTCCATACTCCATCCATGTCGTCGGAAAAATCGAATAAGACTCCTTTTCCGTCACTGCCTGTTTCATCTCCAGAAATACCCTTTGAAACAAAACAGCAGATGCAATATCGATCTGATATTTCTCTTCTATCGCTTTTAGCCCTGTTTCAAACTGTTCTCGGTAATCTACATTTGGATTTTGAATCCGTTCACGCATGGTCGGTACGGCAGAATCTCCAAAATACAGTGCAAAAGCCCCATTAATCCGAAGTTCTCCCAATTTTTCTATATCAGGCAAAGCTTGACGCACCTTCACCTCTTCTGTAAAAAACTGCTTCAGATTTCCTTCATATTCTGTCATGTATGCCCCTGCAGCCACCCATGGACAATAGTAATAAGGCTCACTCAGCTCCACACTCGAATACTGCATCGTGTCACAGCACACCTGATCAATTCCAGTCTTCTCAGCAGCTTCCTGCATCAGATCTTCTGAAATCTCCTCCCACTGAAAAGTATCCAGATACACAACTTTCTCTTTCGACAAATACAGCATATAGATCACCTTGCCCGGATCCTCCTCTGATTCGGCCCGAAACCCCAGATAAGATCGGAGATTGGATGGATCCCAGGGAGAGACGGATAACTCTCCGGAACTGCACACCTCTTCTCCATATTTTTCATTCACATACTGTGACATCCTGACTGCCGCCAGTCTGAAATCATACTGATCCGCTGCGCGCTTCAATTTTCCATAATCACTTCTATAAAATCGTACCATAGAAATCCCGCCTGCAAGAAATACCAATGCAAGCAGTCCACTTATACCGGCAATCCATATGCGCCGCTTTTTCTTTCTCTGTTTCTGTATTTTCTGCCGCTCAATCTCCCGCCTCAGAAAATACAATTCCCACTGTGTATTCATAGGCTCACCACCTAAAATCAGAAAACAGTTCTTTTATCAGGGCTTCCTCATTCATGCCAAGCATCAGCTCATATCCCGGAGATGCCACATCGCTGATATAGCATTTTACCAGATATTTTCCCCCTACTTCTGCCACTGCCTGATAGGAAATCTGCTGTGTTCCGCCTTCCGTCACCTCTTTTTCAGCAAGATAAAAAACGGTGAGGTCTTCCTTGACGGAAAGTGACTTGATTTCCCCTGCTTCATAAGTACCGCCCTTCTTTTCTGCATTTTCCTTCTCTTGTGCATTTCCTTCTGTCCAATATTTTTTTTGCAATTCTGCATTGTTCCTGTCATCCAGAAATTCTGCCTGATAACTGATATAGATGCTGTCTCCATCCCCACATGGTTTGGTAAATTTGGTATTTTCATACTCTTCATAATCTTCTTTGTCAAACACATATTCTTCCGGAAGACGTACCTGAACACTTTCTGTATCTGTACATCGGATGGGAACATATCCATCTGACATTTCATACGCTTTGCGTTCTTCTTTCCGTTTCTCCCCATCTTTCCAGGTATTCTCCAATTTGGTATCATACGCAACCGAATATGGACTGTTTTCCATTTCTACTAATTCCGCATAGGCCTGAATTCGAAACTTCGTTTCTACATCGTCCGCTGTTTCATTCTGCCAGAACGCATATCCATATATATAGCTGTCTGCCAGTTCTTCCCAGCTCGTAAATGCACTCTGAAGCTTTTTTGCGATCGGAAGAGACAGATCCAGACATTCTTCCAGATTGATATAATCTGCAAGATAACAGTCCCCCAGCACTTGAAGCGCTCTGCTGTAATCCCAGCCATCCATTCCATGCTCTCCATATTGCGTGTACATCTCATGAGCATCCTGATATCGCGCAAATTCCTCGTCATCCTCGGAAAAATTTGTCATAGCCTCTTCTGTGGAAAGCTCCAGCAAGCCTTTCTTCTCCAATTTTTTCACCGTTTTTAAATAGGTTTCCCTGTGACCTTTTATAAGCAGCTTATTGATGACTTCTGTCACATCGTCTCTGCCATTGATTCCCCAGCCCTCTGAAAGTGTCAGTTTGATTCTGTCCTGCGAAGATTCCTTTTCCTGGTCTGATAATCCGCCTATCACACCCAGAGTCTTATGATTATATTGCGTATATACGGCATACGCTGCACAAATCCACTCTACCGTATCGCTGTTGATCTCAGCCTGCACAAAAGGCGATGCCTGATACTCTCCTTTGAGTTCGACAGTTTCTGCCGATTGGCTGTTTTCAGATGCTCCACATCCTGTCAGCATGGACATCCCCATTGTCACTGCAAGCACTACTGAAAGAATCCGTTTTCTTTTTTTCTTTTTTTCCTCTCGCATTGCATATACCTCCGACATGTTTTTCTTTCATTATAATCGAAAATATTGCAATACTCTATTTATTTTTATTCCTTTTGCATAAATTTTTCTACTTTTTTCATTTCTAATGTAAAACGCAGTTTTGGTATGATCTCTCCTTTCCCACCTCCAGGCTCTCTGATCAGTTCTGCAGTCAATTTTGCTTCCATTGCTTCTGCCAGCTGCTTTGCTACCGTAAGTCCCAGACCGGTTCCTTCCTGTGTTCTTGCCCGGTCTTTCCTGTAAAATCGTTCAAACAAATGCTCCACATCTGCCTCTGTCACATTGAAGGCATCATTTTCAAAACAGATCCACACCTGCTGCTTTTGCTCTCTTACAAACACATGCAAAAAACTTTGTGCATATCGTCCTGCATTCTGAATCAAATTTAAAAAAATACGCTCCAACGCCGATGCATCCCCTAACACTTCTATGATATGCTCCGGAATCTCCGCCTCCAGCTCCAACGCGCGTTTTTCTAAAATATGATAACTATCCATCAGTGATTCCCTAAGAATCCTTCCTACATCTGTTTCCTTGATCTCCACTTCATAATCTCTGGCACTAAGTCGGGACAAATCATAGAAATCTGTCACCAGTCTTTGCATGGTCTTTGCTTTCCGCTCGATCGTCTCCACCATCTCCATGTCCGTCTCCTTTTGTCCCTTCATCAGCTTTAAATATCCCAATATCACAGTCAACGGGGTACGCAGATCATGACTGATATTCTCAATCTCTGACTGAAATGCCCGCTCTCGCTTTTCATACTCCTGACGCTCTGTTCGAATCTGTTCCAATGCCTGATTGACAGATTGCGCCATATTTTCCAGCTCTTTATCCGGCATCGCCATGTGAAGGATCTGATTCTGCTGTATATCTTTCAGAATATCCTGAAACTCCCGATTTGCCTCTTTCATTGCTTTTTTTAATAAGAAAAAACGAGTGGCAAAGTAAACTGCGATCACGATTGCAACGCTAAATAATACCCATAGCACATCTATTCCTCCATCGCTTCTGAACTTACTGTGATCACTCTCATTCGTTCGCCAAATTCCTCATCTGTCATTTTCCCCGCTGCAAATTCTGCCATTGCCAGATACATTTTTTCCCTTTTTGTATGTGGTCCGCTGATGCATCGCTCCAACAATTCCATCTCATTTTCTATCGGCTTTAGCACATGCTCTCTTTTAACAAATGCTTCATAATAGCGCACACCAAATCTTCTCTGCGAAACCGCATCCATATGAATTCCATCCGGATTGGGAGTCAGACCTTCTGCAGTCACAAAGCAGCTATTCTCCTGTTCTCTCGCAAACTTTAACAACTGTTCATTCACAAGTTCATATTCTGTACAATTCAGACCAAATCCGTTCTTTCCTAAAAAATCCCCTAATCCACCAATAATCAAAGGAACTTCGAATGCGTTTAATTCTTTTCGGAGTGACTCAATAATCACCTGTAATTTTTTATAATACGTCTGATAACCACCTCCGTAACTGTCACTTTCGCCCTGATGCCACAAGATACCGATCAGTTCACTGTCCTGCATCGCAAATCCAGCCTGTATCACTGCATTCTTGAACAGATTTTTGTCCACTGCCCAATCATCCAGTGAACTTCCCCCTTCCGCACATGGAATCAGCCCGATCTGTTCTCCCTCATGCTCCATACACCACATCGCAGCAAAGGAACCCGCAAGCCCGATTCCTGCATTCGGACGGTCATAGTTGATGGGTTCCGCCATCATCTGCCATCCTGCATTGCGAAGCATTAGGATTCTTTCATTACAGATCATCGGTACTTCATTTATAAATCCTCTTCCTGCCATATTTGACTGACCGATCATTAAAATAGATTTCATGATTTTCTCTTTCCCTCCTTCGTAAATATCTGATGTAATTTGATCTCTCTCATCCCTTTCTCGCTCAAATTAGAATTGTCTATTGTTTTATCACAAAAGACTTGTTATCAATTGCCCGCATTGTGGCCAGGATACCATCCAAATGATCGTACTCATGCTGAATCAGTTCAGACATATCGTCTTCCAGATACATTTCCTGTTCTTTCCAGTTCTCGTCCAGATAGTGTAAAATACAGCGGCGATAGCGTCTGACCCGAACCAGAAGATTTGGAAATGACATACAATCATCCATCAGCTCCATCATTTCATTACCCACAAATTCTAACCGGGGATTGATAATGACATAAGGCTGATCTGTCAAAATACAAATCAGCCGCTTCTGTACCCCAATCTGTGGTGCCGCAATTGCCCGTCCAAACCCATAATCTCGTCGGATACCTCTGATACAATCAAACATATCCGTAAAAACAGAGCGCAGTTCTTCTAATTCCTCACGTTTCACCTCCTCTGAAATCTCATACAATCTGGGATTGCCAAGCAATAAAATATCTCGTTCCATGTTTTCATTCTCCTTTTATACCTCTTTTTTCCGCAGCATTACAATTCCTGCCACTATCGCAAGCACTGTTCCCACGATTCCCACAATCACACATTTTGTCATTCCCTGGGAAGTCTTCCACAGCACTTCACAATGAGACATATTGACCTTGGCTCCAAACTGAAACAGATTCGCAGGCAGAAGCTGTGCAAAATCCCACAAAAATTCTATGCCCCATTGTCCCAGTAAAACCATTCCAGCCAACAGTAACACTCTCGGTATCGCATATACAATTACTGCCCACAGCATTGCTGCCATCACCTCATTTTTGAAATATGCCAGAAGTGCGATCCCCAGGATCATAGATGCAACTGCTGTTCCATACACTGCCGGAATCTCGGTTAAAATAATTTTCAGGCTTGTCGGTCCCGTATGCTCTAACAAGAACCATGCACTTCCTATATAGGCAGTCAATACCAGCGCCATTATAACCGTTGCCGTCAAAACTGCAGTTATGCATTTCCCCAAAAACAGCTTTTCTCTGGAAATCCCAAACGCCACTGCATTTTTCATATTTCCGTTTTTATGTTCCTCCTCATACAAAACTGCTGCAACAATCAGCCCTGCATAAGTAAAAAGCATCGGACTTCCTGCCAGAAAACTGAATGAAAAAGAAGTAATATCATAGGGAAAATCCTGCGTTGTACTACTGGCCACACCTGTCACATACAAAATAATATGAAACAACACCGGCAATACTGCCATAATTCCTGTCATCACATAAGTCGAGCGGCTGTGCATCACTCTGTAGCATTCACTTTTTATATAATTTAACATCCCTGATTCCCCCCCTTCTTCAGATTCATGTAATACGCTTCCAAAGATGCCTGTTTTCTGGTCAGCTCCCGGATAAAAATTCCATGTTCTGCTGCAAGCCTGCTGTAGACTTCAATATCCTGTTTTGGATTTACAATACGGATTTTCCCATCCGAAAGTACTTTGTATCCTTCTCCTGATAACTGTTCTTCCAGAAATACGGCATACTGCTGCACGTCTGACACTGTAATCTCCACAGAATCCGTACATCGTTCATGCAGGGTTTCCGCAGTGATCTGTTCCAGTAATCTTCCCTTACTTAAAAAGCCATATACCGTTGCCAGCTGCTGCAGTTCTGTCAGAATATGACTGGAAAGCAGAATCGTGATCTTCTTTTCTTCGTTCAGACGCTTTAAAAGCTGTCTGAATTCTACAATCCCACTGGGGTCCAGTCCGTTGATCGGTTCATCTAAGATCAACAGCTCCGGCTCTCCGAGCATCGCCATCGCCAGTCCCAGTCTTTGTTTCATTCCCATGGAAAGAGTCTTGCACCGGCACTTTCTTTTTTCCCAGATGCCCGTCATGCGAAGCATCTCTTCTACTTTTTCTTTTCCCGGAACTCCCTTCTGGATCCGATAATATTCCATATTATTTTCCACTGTCAGGTTTCCGAAAAAGCCCGGCTGTTCGATCATCACTCCACTGCGCCGTCTCGCCCTTTGCAGTTCCTTCTCTCCCTGTTCTCCCAACAGCCTGATCTCTCCTGTGGATGCCGCACTATGCCCTGCCAGAAGCTTCAAAAGTGTTGACTTTCCGGCTCCGTTATCCCCGATCAGCCCGTAAATATCTCCTCGCTTTACGCAGATATCCACATGATCGAGTGCCAGGACTTTTCCATATGTCTTTGTAATCTGTGTTGTTTCTATGACTCGTTCTCTCAACTTTCCTTCTCCTTTTTGTGTTTCTCTGTTTCCATTCGTAGTATACCGTTTTCTGTTTTAAGGAGTCCTCAAGAAAGTTTAAAGAAACTATAAAGATTACTCCAGCTTAAACCCGATTCCCCAGACTGTTTTAATATAAGATTCTTCTTTGTCTGCCTTCTGGATCTTTTTGCGCAGATTGCTGACATGCACATTGACCGTATTGTCTTCCCCATAGTACCCGCCTTTCCAGACCTGCTCATAGAGATGTTCTCTGGAATATACCTTCTGTGGATTCTGGATCAGCAAATACAAAATATCATATTCATGCATGGTCAGTGGAAGCTCAATGCCTGATACTTCAACTTTTCGGGATTGTGGATATAAGCTCAGATTTTTGTATCGGAAAACCTCCTGTTCTGCTTCCATATTCTGTGCTTCTTTTGTATAACGCCGCATGGCAGCTTCTACTCTTGCAATTACTTCCTCTGGATCAAATGGTTTTGTAATATAATCATCAGCGCCAAGCCTAAGAAGCTTCACCTTGTCCTGCACTGACACTTTCGCTGATAAGATCAGCACGGGCATCTCTTTTTTCTGTTTCTGTCGGATCTGATCCAACACCGCTTCTCCTGTCATCCCCGGAAGCATCAGATCCAACAGCACACAGTCCGGTAATTCCCGTTCCATACAAAACAATGCCTCTGTTCCGGAAAATACCTGTCTCACCTGATATCCTGCCCCTTCCATAATTTTGACCAGCAGACCACTGATATCCGCATCATCCTCTACGATCAATATCTTCTGTCGTTCCATAAACTCCTCCATATTGTACACTTTTTCCACATTGTATCATTTTCGCAGTGTTCTTTCAATTTCTGTTTCTGCACAACAAAAAGAGCCATTGCTCCATTTCACAATGACCCTTGTTATGATACTCTGAACTTCCTATCCAAACTCTCTGCTTCTTGACACGCTTGGCACTTTCTTTTTCTCTGTCGCATACACAAACTGATACAGTGTATATGCCATCAGCACAGCTCCCATCACATCAATGACGGAGTGCTGTTTTAAAAACATCGTCGCAAGGATGATCAGTCCTGCTAAAATATAGGCTCCGTTGCTGATCACCGGATGCTTCTTCAGCTGCTCACTCTGTGCGATTGCAATACATGCAGCCAGAGAATTGAACACATGAAGACTCGGAAATACATTCGTCGGGGTATCTGCCAGATACAACATCCTGACCATATCTGTAAATATATTATCCCGTGGAAATACGACCGGTCTTAATGTCAGTCCGTTCGGAAATACTGTAGAAATCAAAAGAAAAATCGTCATTCCGATAAAACTGAGCTTCGCCAGCTTATAAAACCCTTCTACATCTGTAAAGAAAAAATAGAGGAATACCGCAGCAATAAAGACAAACCAGAGCAGATACGGCACAATAAAATACTCAACAAACGGAATCTTATCATCCAGTACGGAGTGGATCACATGATACTCCGACTCTGCTGTAATATGCTTTTCCAGATACATGAACCACGGCATATAGATAAACGCATACAGGAATACCCATGCATGTTTATATTTTTTTATAAAATTTTTCAATGCACTGCTCCTGCTCATTCTGACCGCTCCCTTAATTTGTAAAACATAATTCTTTTTAACTGCCCCGATTATAGCACGATTTTTTTTAATCAACAAGGCGATTCATAAAACCTTAACAAATCTTTTGATTTTCTTTCTATTTCTTCTAATTTTTTTCGAAAATATACATATCAAATCTGCTCTTTGCACGCTGAAGCATCTCTTCTCCATGCAGTGTCCATGCCGCAATCGGTACATGAAAAATATGTTTTTGCATCCACAGACTCAGGTTTTTGCTGTCCTCCATTTTATAAGAGATGAAATCCGGTCTGCAGATACAGTTGCTCAATAAATATTTTACGCAGAATCTGAAAAAATAATGCGGTGTCTTTTCACTTTTTACAAGATCGGAAGACAACTGCCCCCGTAAAATCTGCTTTTGATTCTTTCTCATCCACTGCAGTACCAGGCTGTTAAATGACTGAACCAGGAACGTTCCCTTGTAATCTTCCATCGTCTTTGCCAGACAACGGCAGATTTCCATATCTTCTGTCAGTAGCTTTACCTCGATCAGGATCGGAACTTTCCCCTGCACAAGATGCAGAACATCCTCAAGCAGCGGAATTGGCTCTGCAGTCTCCAGAAGCCGGAGTTTTTTCAGCTCTTCCCATGTCTTCTCCTCTATTGTTCCGGAGACTTTGCACATCCGCTTCAGAGAATCATCATGAAATACTGCTATCTTCTTATCTTTTGTCAAATGTACATCCAGCTCAATTCCTTTGTTTGCCCGTATTGCTTCCCGAAAAGCCGCCATCGAATTTTCCGGAATTCCGCTCTTTTTATCATGCAGCCCTCTGTGTGCCCACTGTGTTCCTCTGAATTTCCAGATCTCCCGTTTTCTTTCCATTCCCGGGAAAATCATATAAAAATACGCGCCAATTACGATCAGGATACATCCTGTCAGATATCTCCACATATTCCTCGCACTCCTTTATGATGTGATCACCCGCACCTGCTGCGGCAGTATATGCATCCGGATTTCTTTTTTCAAAAATACTGCCTCTCCGTCCGTGTGCACCGCTCTTGCCTGAGAAAACCGGATTTTTACTTCTTCGCACCGGAAAATGGAAATGCCTTTATGTCCTACATGCTTTCCCTGAAATGCCAGAAGCAGTGTTCTGATCACCTGCCATCTTTTCAGACCGGATACTACGATCACATCCAGTTTTCTGTCTCCCGGATCCGCCTCCGGACAGAATTTAAATCCACCGCCTTCATACGGCTGATTCTGGACTGCCACAAAATAGGTATCTCGAAATACCTGTGTCTCTCCTTTGTCCAGTTCGACCTCCGCCCGCACGGAATCATCTTTGATCAATCTGTCGATTGCGATTCCTGCATAAGTCAGCTTTCCAAGTCTGATCTTATTCAGCGCCGCCTTCAACTTCGAAACACTTGCCTGATGACAAATGATCGCATCAAATCCGATTCCCGCACTGACTGCAAACCGTCTGCTTTTCTCTCCATAATCTACGACACCGATATCCATCTTCTGTATTGCCTGCGGATGCAGAACAAGATGAAGTGCTTTGACGGGATCTTTTGGAATCTTCATTCCTCTTGCAAAATCATTACTGGATCCAGTCGGAATATATCCCAGGATCACATTTTCAAAATTTTGTATTCCGTTTAACACTTCATTTACCGTTCCGTCTCCACCCAGAACGACCAGAGTCTTTTCCTCCTGGTCAGCCGTAAGCATCGCTGCGATCGCTGTCGCATTTTTTCTCCGTTCCGTCAGATAAATCTCATATTTTATCTGACTCTTTTCTAATTCTTTTTGTACCTCTTCCCAGATTGCCCTTCCTCTTTGGGAGCGGGAATTTGGATTTATAATAAAACAACATCTCATTCCAGAAACCTCCGGATCTAATCTAATGTACTGTCCAGATATTTTCCGAGCGAACGTACCATATTTCCCTCAAAATCTGCTTCTCCATTTCGCAGACACCATTCAAACACATTTCCGATCACGATCATACGAATGTCCGTGGTAAATGCCTCGATTTCCACGTTCATCTGAATCCTTCCTTCTTTTATGGCTTTTTCCACATAGTTCTGTACCGTCACGATCGGATACGGACGCTCCGTCCGGCTGACCGGATTGAGCGCCTGATTCTTCGTATCATAGTATCCTGCCATAAACTCAACACCCAGTTCCTTGCAATAAGAAACATAATTTAAATATACCTGGATGATCGTTCTTTTTGCATCCTCTGCATTTTCCGGCAGATCCAGAAGATCCGGATTGATGCTCGGCTGATCTTCGATATAATAAGACAAAAGATCATCCTTTGTTTTGAAATGGTGATAAAAGCTGCCGTTGGACACACCGGCCTCTTCACATATATTTTTAATTGATAATGTCTCATATCCACTGCGCTGCAGAATCCGCTTTGCCGCCTTGAAAATCTTTGCCTTTGTTTCCATGGACTTTTTCTGCTGCTTGGATAATCCTGTTGTTTCTTCCATGATAATCACTCCTTATTCGCACCCAAGTATATCACAAATCGAAAAGTCATTCAAGAAAACAGAGCACACTCTAATCTATTTTTGTTTCCACACACAATATGCCTCAAACGCAGATGGAATCGAATACTTTTCCTTTAATACTTCTTCTTTTGCAAAAATCATTTCCTTGCTGCAGTTTTTCTCCAGCTCATCCACCTGGATCTCATACCCTTTCATTTGCCATTCTACATGACTGAAAATATGCTTCGCAGCCGGAAGTTTTTTGATACGGATCGGAGAAAGCCCGATGGACTTGCTGTACTCGATCACTTCTTGTTGACTCAGCCAGCCTTCCAGATTCGGCAGTTCGTATAATCCCGCGAGAAGTCCTTTGTCCGGACGTTTCTGAATTGCCAGAGTATCACTGTCATGAAATACAAGTACCGTCCTCTTTTCGATTTTTCTTCCCTTTGCTTTTGTTTTGACCGGAAGCTCCATTGCGATTCCTTCTTTTCTGGCACGGCAGATCTCTGCTGCCGGACAGATCTCGCACTTTGGCTCTCCGTTTGGCACACATACGATCGCACCAAGCTCGATCAATCCCTGATTAAAGTCTCCCGGACAATCTTTTGGAATCACTTCCTCCAGTGCCGTCTCTATCGCCGTACGGACTTTGGCTTTCATAATATCTTCTCTGCTTGCCAGAATCCGGGACACCACACGCAGCACATTTCCATCCACCGCCGGTTTTGGTATTCCAAACGCAAAAGATCCGATAGCTCCCGCCGTATAATTTCCAATTCCTGTCAGTGCATGGATTTCTTCATATGATTCCGGAAACTGACCGCCATACTGCTCAACCATCTGGATCGCAGCTTTCTGCATATTGCGGACCCGGTTGTAATATCCAAGCCCTTCCCACAGCTTCATCAGCCGGTCCTCTTTTGCATTGGCCAGATCCGTGATCGTCGGAAGTTCCTTTAAAAACCGGTCATAGTACGGCTTCACTGCTTCCACCCTAGTCTGCTGCAGCATAATCTCAGACACCCACACTCGGTACGGCGTCACATCATGCCTCCACGGCAGATCCCGCTTATTTTCACGATACCAGGCTACAATCGGATCTACGGTTTCCCACAAAATCGGTTTCTCTAATACAACCGGAACTTCTTCATCGATTTTGATCGAATCTTCTGTCACCTGACAGTCATACGCCAGAATCTTTACCCCTGCTGCTTTTGCTTTTTTCAGTACTTCACCAAATTCCGGCTGTGTATCCATATTCGGTGTAAAATAGCGGACGCCTTTCATCTGGATCACCAGAAATACATAAGCATCGTATCCTTCCTTTTTTGCACGGATCAGTTCTTCCATATGCTTTACTGCCCGCTCACTCGGCGCATCCGGAAAACGCACAACACCATCCTCTTCCAGGGTCACTCCCTTGACCTCGATAAACGCTTTCTTTTCTCCCGACTCCACATAAAAATCAAATCGGGAGTTGCCGTATGTTGTCTCCGGGCGAACCGTCACCGGTTCAAGAAACAAATTGCCTGCACGCAGCCATTCTTCCACGACTTTGTTTGGAATCTGGGAATCCATATTGATCAGACGATTTCCTTTTCTCACCCCGATCAGATCCCATTTTGTCTTTCGCTCCGGGTTGTCACTCTCCTGCACAAAAATCTCTGCTTCGGGCACAAGAAGTTCCGCGCACCTGCCTGTATTCTTCACGTGGATCGTCTCTTGTTTTCCTGCAATCCTGGCATACGCAATAAAACGGTTCGGCCGTTCCAGAAATGTCGCCCGCTCTATTCTCTCATATTTCATAATCATCTTTCTCCTGTTTTGCCGGGCATCTCTCCCAGCCTGACTTTTTCAAGCTGCCTTGCGTCTTCCTTTGTCAGATAATCAAACAGATAGTTTCTGTCATTTTCTGCTTTTCCAAGATGTTCTCTTCGAATTTCCAAAAGCGCAAGCTCCACTTCCTCTTTCAATCCCAAAGCAGACATACGCGCTGCGCCGTGCCCCAGAATGATCACCTGTTCCAGCGCATCTGATGTAGCAACTGTCACATGATGATTTCTTCCGATCCTGCGGACTGTCTTTTCAATATACTGATCCGCAGTCTCGGCCTCTTTTGTATATACCACATGAATGTTGTGATATTTCATCACAGATCCCGGACCGCCTTCTACCTTGTAGGCATCAAAAACCAGGATCAATGTACATTTTTTATATCCCTGATAATTACACAGCACGTCCATCAGCTTGTCTCGGGCACTTTTCAAATCTGACTTTGCCAGCTCTTTTAACTCTTCCCATGCAAAAATAATATTGTATCCATCTACAAGGAGATATTCTTCCTTTTTTTCTTCTTTGCGTGATGTCCACTTATCATCCGCTGCCGGCTGTGCTTTTGCCCTTACCATTACGGGTGTCCGGTTCTTTTTCACCGGATCCGGTGTTCTTGCGTAAATCGCATCCAGTTCTTCCCGGGTCAGTTCGATCTGGGAAGAAGTACTGCGTGTCTGACGCACCACCGGGCGCTTCTTCTCTTCGGAAACCTCATTGCTCTCCAGCGTGTTTTCCAGATGCATATACGCTTCCACTTCATCCCAGTTCACTACAAATCCGGCTCCATGCGCGCAGAACACCGAGCCTGTCGGATTTTCCAGATCTGCCTCAGGGTCATATCCGATTTCTTCCACGATAGGCTCCTGATCCGGACATTTTTCATAGCCTTTTAACCGACAGGACATCCGTCCTCTCCCTCCGGTATACGAAGTGAGCTCTGTCTGATATCCGCGCATCTGAGACACCGGGGCACACCCTTTTAAAATGGAGATTTCCCCGTCTGCGACAGGCGGCTCAAATGTCCCGCTTCTTTTCTGGATATCCATCATAGCCCGTCCCACGTGCTCTGGAAGGAGCTCCATCTCGAACTCATAATACGGCTCCAGAAGGACACTCTTTGCTTTTCTAAGCCCCTGACGCACTGCACGATAGGTCGCCTGTCTGAAATCTCCGCCTTCTGTATGTTTCTGATGAGCACGACCGGATACCAGTGTAATCTTCATATCTGTGACCGCCGATCCGGTCAGTACCCCTTTATGCTCTTTTTCTTCCAGATGAGTAAGAATCAGACGCTGCCAGTTGCGGGTGAGAATATCTTCACTGCAGTCTGTAAAAAACTGCAAACCGCTCCCACGCTCTCCCGGCTCCAGTAAAAGATGTACCTCCGCATAATGACGCAGAGGTTCAAAGTGTCCGACCCCTTCGACAGGATCCTCAATCGTCTCTTTATAGACCACTTTCCCTGTTCCAAATTCCACACGTACTTTAAACCGATCCCAGATAATGCTTTTCAGAATTTCGATCTGCACTTCTCCCATCAGCTGCGCATGGATCTCACAAAGCCGCTCTTCCCATACAATATGAAGCTCGGGCTCTTCCTCTTCCAGCTCTTTTAGATTGAGAAGCATCTTGTGTATATCACAATCCGGCGGCAATTCAATCCGATAATTCAGGACCGGTTCTAAAATCGGCATATCAGACTCCGACTCTGCTCCCAGCCCCTGTCCCGGATACGTATCAGAAAGCCCGGTAACTGCACAGACTTCCCCTGCATGTACCTCTGAAAGCATCTCATATTTTGCACCGGAATAGCGGCGGATCTGATTGATCTTCTCCTCCGTATCCGTGATGATCTCCCTGACCTTTATACTTCCTCCTGTCACTTTTAAATATGTCAGTCTGTTCCCCTGCTCATCCCGTCCAATCTTGTATACTTTCGCACCAAATTTTGCGGGATACTGTCTCTCCTCGGTCAAACTCTCAAGCGCATCCAACAGTTCTTCCACACCTTCTGTGTGCAGTGCTGAGCCAAAATAACACGGAAATACCCGTCTCTGACTGATCAAATCTGCTACCTGCTCTCTCGGAAGTTCTCCGTTCTCCAGATACTGCTCCAGCAGCCCTTCATCACACATGGCTAGCTGCTCTGCTGCCTCTTCACTGCTTTCACTTCCAAACACTTTTTCAAAATCAATACAGTGATCTCCAAATCGCTTTTTCAATTCTGCCAGAACGCGTTCTCTGTCTGTTCCCGCCTGGTCCATCTTATTCACAAAAAGAAACACCGGGATCTTGTACTGTCCAAGAAGTCTCCACAGTGTCTCTGTATGTCCCTGTACTCCGTCTGCACCACTGATCACAAGCACTGCATAATCCAGAACCTGCAGTGTCCGCTCCATCTCCGCAGAGAAATCCACATGCCCCGGTGTATCCAGCAGAGTTATCCCCATATCCTTCCAGGAAAGCACTGCCTGTTTTGAAAAAATAGTGATTCCTCTGGAACGTTCCAGATCATAGGTATCCAGAAATGCGTCCTTATGATCCACCCGTCCCATTTTCCGGATACTTCCGCTTATATAGAGCATACTTTCCGACAGTGTCGTCTTTCCTGCGTCTACATGAGCGAGGATGCCAAGACAGATATGTTTTTTTACTTTTTCAGACTCTTTTGAGCTCATGAAAACGCCTCCTCTTGTGATTACATTGATGTTGTATTATATCACAAAAGGAGGCGATAGTCGAGATACGTTCTCGTTTTCACTCTTCTATAAAATTTTTGACAAAAATTCTTTCAGTCTCGGATCCTTCGGATGCTCAAAGAACTCCTTCGGATTTCCTTCTTCTTTGATCTGCCCTTCATCCACAAACACAACTCTTGTGGCAACTTCTTTTGCAAATCCCATTTCGTGTGTTACCACAACCATAGTCATTCCGTCTCTTGCAAGCTGTTTCATTAGCTCCAGAACTTCTCCTACCATCTCCGGATCCAGCGCAGAAGTCGGCTCATCGAACAACATCACATCCGGATTCATTGCCAGAGACCGCACGATCGCAATACGCTGTTTCTGTCCACCGGAAAGCTGATCCGGATATGCATCTGCCTTGTCTGCAAGTCCAACCCTCTGCAGCAGTTCTTTTGCTTTTTTCTCTGCCTCTTCTTTCGACATCTTTTTCAATGTCACAGGTGCAAGCATGATATTTTCCAGGATCGTCTTATGTGGAAACAGATGGAAATGCTGGAACACCATTCCGATCTTCTGACGATGAACATCAATATCGGTCTTTGGGTCTGTAATATCCGTCCCTTCAAATAAAACAGTTCCTCCTGTTGGAACCTCCAACAGATTCAGAGACCGCAAAAATGTAGATTTTCCTGATCCAGACGGTCCGATCACAACAACGACCTCTCCTTTTTTGATCTCTGTAGAAATCCCACGCAGTACTTCCAACTTTCCAAATGCCTTTTTCAGATCCTGAACCTGGATCAATACTTCGTTCTTATCGTTCATTTGTGCGCAGTCTCCTTTCCAGTTTGTTCATAAAGAATGTAAGCAGCATCACCAGTGCCAGATAGATCACTGCCGCTGTGATTAATGGAATAAATGCCTCAAATGTACGGCTCTGAATTACCATTGCCGCCTTTGTCAGATCCTGTTCTCCAATATATCCGATGATCGCAGTCTCTTTGATCAGCACGATCATCTCATTGACCAACGCCGGGAGTACATTTTTAAATGCCTGCGGCATAATGATCAGACGCATCGTCTGTCCATAGCTGAGCCCAAGACTTCTTCCAGCCTCTGTCTGTCCTTCCGGAATCGCCATAATACCGGACCGCACGATCTCAGCTACATAGGCTCCGGAGTTGATACCAAATGCCAGCCCTCCGATAACGATGGAATTCAGGGAAGAAGCCCCGAACACAACGAGATACATGAACAATACCTGGATCATGCTCGGTGTTCCCCTGATAATGGTCAGATACACTTTACAGATTGCATTTAAAATTTTGAATTTTCCGGTCTTATCATGCAGAGAACGAATGATCGCCACAGTAAAACCAATGATCACACCTACTAAAAGTGCAAACAATGTTACAAGGATCGTAACTTTCAGACCGTTTACCAGCAAAAGCCACCGGTCATCTTCAATAAAGTTCTGATATAACTTTTCTGAAAAGCTCATGTTTTTACCTCTCTTGTATGTTTCTTTAACAGTTCAAAACAGGGCTGCCTGATTTTTGTCCCGCACCCCTGTTATTGTATCTCATTACCATTCTGTGATTATTTTCTTACGATCACTACCTGGCTTGCATTTGCATATGTGTCTGTGAAATCTGCATTTTTCTGACGCTCTGCATCCACTGTCATGCCGGCTGCACCGAAATCTGCCTTTCCTGCTGCAATGGATGGAAGAATAGAATCAAATTCCATATCCAGAATCTCCAGATCATATCCCATTTTATCACAGATCGCTCTGGAAAGATCCACATCGATTCCTACAATTCCGTCACCTTCATGATACTCGTATGGTTCAAATTCTGCATTCGTAGCCATAACAAGTGTTCCCTTGGAGTGATCCACATCTGCCGGAGATTCATACTGATATTTTCCGGTGTCATCTCCA
This sequence comes from Mediterraneibacter gnavus ATCC 29149, assembly GCF_008121495.1. Taxonomy (NCBI): domain Bacteria; kingdom Bacillati; phylum Bacillota; class Clostridia; order Lachnospirales; family Lachnospiraceae; genus Mediterraneibacter; species Mediterraneibacter gnavus. Next base: position 552,204 of record NZ_CP043051.1, read on the forward strand.
ATATAGTTTCCGATGATCTTATCAACTGTACCGTCTTCTTTCAGTTCTTCAAGCGCTTTGTTCATCTCATCCAGCAATTCCGTGTTTCCTTTTTTCACACACATTGCATATTCTTCTGTTTCAAAAACGCCGTCGATAATCTTCAGATCCTGATTCTTTTCTCCAAATTTTGCTGCCGGCTCAGAATCGATTACAACACAGTCGATCTTTCCGTTTTTCAGCGCCTGTATTGCAGTTGATCCTTTCGGATAACGCTTCATCTGAGAGTCTTTCTCTACCTGATCGGAGCTTAAGATATCTCCTGTCGTTCCCTGCTGAACACCGATCGTCAGTGTCTTAAGATCTTCCGGTTTCTCAACATTCACTTCTTTTTTCTCTGAAGAACCACATCCTGCAAGCGAAACCATACATGCCGCTGCCAGAACGATTCCTGTCAACTTTTTCATTTTCATCTTTCATTCCTCCCAAAACAAAATACACATAGTCTGTATAATCATTCATTTTATACATATATGATACCATGTTTTTACGAAATTGCAAGACTAATTATGCATAAATTATCATTTTTATACGTATATTTTTTGTATATAATTCATTTTTATGCAAGCAGTGCATGAATCCCGAAATACAGGAACACAATAATTCCAAGTACGATACGATAATATCCAAATGCCTTAAAATCATGATTCTGAATGTATTTTAATAAAAACTTGATCGCCAGAATGGACACAACAAATGAAACAACACATCCAAGCAGAAGAAGCCCAAGCTCAGTCCCTGTAAAGTCAAATCCAAAGTGACGAAGTTTTACAAGGCTGGCACCTGCCATTGCCGGAATCGCCAGAAAGAATGTAAAATCCGCTGCTGCAGTTCTTGACACGCCCAGTGCCAGTGCTCCGATGATCGTTGCTCCTGAACGGGAAGTTCCCGGAATCATAGCAAGCATCTGGAATACTCCGATCCAGATCAGGACCGGAACTCCCATCTGGGAAATCTTGGTGATCTGAGGTTTCCTTCCTTTGTGTCTGTTCTCGATCACAATAAACAGAACACCGACTACGATCAGCATCGTAGCAACTACATAAGAATTATTAAATTTTTCTTCAATAAAATCATTAAACAGGATTCCTACCACTCCTGCCGGTATGGAAGCGATCACTACTTTCACCCAGAGCTGCAGCGTCATTTTTTTCTGCTTTTCTGTCTTTTTCGGTGAAAACGGATTCAGCCGGTGAAAATAAATCACAACAACTGCCATGATCGCACCAAGCTGGATCACCACGTTAAACATATCCAGATACGACTGGCTGAAATTCAGCTTCACAAATTCTTCTACCAGGATCAAATGTCCTGTACTGCTGATCGGGAGCCATTCTGTAATTCCTTCCACAATCCCCAGTATGATTACTTTTAATGCTTCTAACATATCTCTCCTCCTATCTCAAAGCAAACTTTTCGACTGCTTTTGCCACGCCTTCTTCCTCATTCGTATCCGTCACATAATCTGCTACCGCTTTTACACTTTCCTCTGCATTGCCCATGGCAACTCCAAATCCCACGGCCTTTAACATTTCAAGATCATTGTCCCCGTCTCCGCATGCCATAATCTCATCTCTGTCAATTCCAAGTCTGTGCCCAAGCTCAATCATTCCAATTCCCTTATCGATTCCCTGAGCATTAATCTCAATGTTATTTCCAAGCGATCCCGTCAATACCAGCCCCGGAATCTCTTCCAGCTCTTTTCTGGCACGCTCTATATCCTGCATATCCGCAAACATAAGCTGCAGTTTGTCTGCATCGCGCTCTGCTTCGCCATACCATTTTACAATAGACGGAACTACAGTCCTGGTAGACCTTACATACTCCCACATATGCGGATTCTTGTGATAACGCCAAATTTCCTGTAGCTGATTTTCCTGCGCATATACCTCCCGGTCAAAGTACGCCTCTTGTAATGTATCATACTTTTCTGTGATTTCCAACGCTTTCTTTCCTTTTTCATAAGGAACCGGATGCGAAAGAATCGTTTTTTCATGGATCAAATCGTAGATTCTCGCCCCATTGGTCGTCAGCGCATACTGCATTCCCTGTATCGCTCTTACCTGTCCTGGAATACCGGTAAGCGGCCGCCCGGTCGCTACCAGCACAATGATCCCCTGCGCGATGGCCTCCTCCAGTACACTCTTTGTATGATCAGTTACCTCTTTTTTTGAATTGAGCAAAGTCCCGTCCAAATCCAGTCCTATCATTTTTATCTTTTTCATGAAGCCTACTCCTCATCTTTCTGTTACTGCTCACAGTAACCTCTTTCTTAAAGTTTTGTAACTTATTTTATCAAAATTTGCGTTATTTCGCAATTTATAGTATAATAGCGAAACAGACTTTTTTATAGAAAGGAATTAAAGTTATGAAATCAGGCTTAAAACGCAGGCTGCAAACAGGTACTGCACTTATTTGCTCCCTCGCAATGGCTTTTTCTGTTCTCCCTGTTTCCGCAGAGGAAAGCACCCAAAGCCTCGAAAGCAAAACTTCTGATCTGGCAGGCCAGCTGGCCGGTATCAATCAGGAACTTGTCGCCATCAGCGATCAGATATCTACGACTGAGATGCAGGTTGAGATTACGAATGGCGAGATTCAAAGGACAAAAGATTCCTTAGCCGACGCACAGGCAAAAGAAGCTCAACAGTATAATGACATGAAGACACGTATTAAGTATATGTACGAGACCGGAAGCGCATCACTTCTGGAAATGCTCTTTTCTGCAGAGGATATGACTGACTTTCTGAACAAAGCAGATTTTATCCAGAACATCAGCGACTATGACCGCAAGATGCTCACTGAACTGCAGGAGACGAAAAATCAAATCGCAGAAGAGGAAAAGACTCTTCAGGCACAGCAGGATTCTCTGGTCTCACTCCAGACAAGTCTGGATAAGAAGCAGTCTGATCTCGAAGCGAAAGCCGCTGCTACTTCTACTGATCTGGCTACATTTCAGGCACAGCTTGCAGCACTTAGAGCACAGGAAGCTGCAGAACTGGAAGCAAAAAGACAGCAGGAACTTCAGCAGCAACAGCAGCAGAAATCGGACAAGCCTTCATCCGGTGACGGTAACTCAACAGTGACTCCGACACCTCCGACTACACCGGATTCCGGCGGAGATATCATTCAGGGAGGAGGCTCTGATGCAACCCATGATGAGCTCACTACCTTTGCCGCTTTATTGGACTGCGAGGCCATACATGATTATAATTCCATGCTGGCTGTAGCGACCGTGATCATGAATCGTGTGGAAAGTCCGCTTTTCCCGAATTCAATTCACGGTGTCATCTATGCAACCGGACAGTTTGAACCGGTCTGGAGCGGAAGACTTGATTCTGTTCTGAATTCCGGTCCGTCCAGCCTGGCACTTCAGGTTACCCAGGACGCAGTCAACGGAGCAAGACTTTCTTCTGTCATTGACTGCTACTACTTCCTGTATGCAGGTGCTACCGATCGTCCGGGAGTCAATGTCGGCGGGAATCTTTTCTTCCAGAGCTGGTAGAAATTTATACGTACATAAAAAGAAGGCTGAAAATCGGTTTGTTAATACCGATCTTCAGCCTCTTTTCTATTGGTAATCCATAACATCAATCCATCTCATCAGGAAATCTTTCTCAAGCGCATTTTCCTTGGAAAGCTGTGCTGCTGCGACGATCGGAAGCCACTGCTGTACATACTGCATTGCTGTATCACTCTTCTTACAGAAAATCTTCAGGTACAGATCTGCTTTTTCCTGACTTTCCAGTGCAAACAAAAGATAGGTCATAGCTGCATCCGCACTTGCATTTCCCTGTGTCACATGAGCCCAGTCAATCACAGTCATCTTACCGTTCTTTCCAACGATCACGTTGCTCGGATTAAAATCTCCGTGACAGATCTTGTCATGCTTCGGCATACTTTCCAGTCGTGTCATCAGTTCATATCTTGTCGTCGCATCCAGGACTTTTAATCCATTGATCTGCCGGGCAAATTTATCTTTCATCTTGTTTAAAAGAGGTGCCTTTTTACTTGTAACACTCAGCTGCAGATCCACAAAATCATTCATATATTTCTCCAGATTTGTAGGATCGACCTTCATCATCTCTTCCATTGTCTTACCATCTTTGTACTCGATCACCAGAGCCCATTTTCCATCGATCTGTGTCACTTCTTTTACACTCGGGATATCCAGTCCTGCTTCTTCAACACGGGCAGTATTTAAAGCCTCATTCAGTACGTCTGACTTCGGATGCTCTTTTGCAAATACTTTTACAATTCCTTCTTCACATTTGTACACTTCTTTGTAAGAACGTTTTACGATTAAGTTTTTTTCTTCCAGTTTCATAAAAATTGCCTCCTGTCATACATTCTATCCCGCCCGGTAAATCCTTCCGGTGTGGTATCTGTTTTTCTTTTACTGACCTTATTATAGCTCCTGCTTTTTTGAAATGTAAGCCCCTAAAGTTAACTTTGTGCAATTTTTCACGATATTTTTTTACTGAATATAATTGTTAATTTCTTAACTTTTTTTAACGATTTTCTTCTTTTATATTTTCACAAAAAGAGGACACTCCTCCCGTCATTTCTGGCGTTTGGAATGTCCTTCTCTCTTATTTTCCTTACCGGAAATTATTTTCCATAGTAGCATTTCAGGTAAAGTTCTTTGATCTCTTTCATCAGTGGGTATCTTGGGTTTGCTCCTGTACACTGGTCATTGAATGCCTGCTCTACCATGTCATCCAGTGTGTCAAGGAAGTATTTCTCATCGATACCATACTCTTTGATGGATTTCTTGATTCCGATCTGTTCTTTTAATACTTCCAGTTTTGCAAGGAAGTTCTCAAATACTTCTTTGTCATCTTTTCCTGTGCATCCTGCAAAACGTCCTAACTCAGCGTATCTTGCAAGTGCATGTGGATACTGATACTGAGAGAATGTTCCCATCTTAGTTGGAACCTCAGATGCATTGTATCTCATAACTTCTGTCAGAAGTACTGCGTTTGCAACACCGTGTGGCAGATGGTGGAATGCTCCCAGTTTATGAGCCATAGAGTGGTTCAATCCAAGGAATGCATTTGCGAATGCCATACCAGCCATACAAGAAGCGTTTGCCATCTCTTCACGTGCTTTCGGATCATTTGCTCCGTTCTCATATGCAGATGGAAGGTTTTCAAATACCATCTTCACTGCTTTCATAGCAAGACCATCTGTGTAGTCTGTAGCCATGATAGATACAAATGCTTCGATCGCATGTGTCATAACGTCGATACCTGATGCACTTGTCAGTCCTTTTGGCTGTGTCATCATGTTGTCAACATCAACGATTGCCATGTTCGGAAGTAACTGGTAATCAGCCAGCGGCCATTTTACACCTGTCTCTGCGTCTGTAATGATCGCAAATGGTGTTACCTCAGAACCTGTTCCTGAAGATGTCGGGATTGCTACGAAGTATGCTTTTTTACCCATCTCAGGGAATGTGTATACTCTCTTACGGATATCCATGAAGTCCATAGCCATATCTTCAAAGTTTGCATCCGGATATTCGTACATTACCCACATAATCTTAGCAGCGTCCATTGCAGATCCACCACCAAGAGCAATAATTGTATCAGGCTCGAAAGAACGCATCATGTCTGCACCTTTCTGTGCACACTGCAGTGTCGGGTCCGGAGCTACTTCATAGAAGCATGTGTGCTGGATTCCCATAGCATCCAGTTTCTCTTCGATTCCTTTTACATATCCGTTTTTGTACAGGAATGAGTCTGTTACGATGAATGCTTTTTTCTTGTGCATGATTGTTCCAAGTTCATCCAGTGCAACCGGCATGCTGCCTTTCTTGAAGTATACTTTTTCAGGTGTTCTGAACCAGAGCATGTTCTCTCTCCTCTCTGCAACTGTCTTCACGTTAATCAGGTGTTTTACTCCAACGTTTTCTGATACGGAGTTTCCGCCCCATGAACCACATCCCAGTGTAAGAGATGGAGCCAGTTTGAAGTTGTAAAGATCTCCGATACCACCCTGAGCTGCAGGAGTGTTGATCAGAACACGGCATGTCTTCATTGCTGCATAGTGTTTTTCAATCTTTTCTGTCTGTGCCGGATGAACGTACAGAGCAGATGTATGTCCATATCCACCGTCTGCTACAAGCTGTTCTGCTTTTGCAAGTGCTTCGTCAAATGTTTTTGCTTTATACATAGCAAGTACAGGAGATAATTTTTCGTGAGCAAATTCTTCTGAAATATCTACAGACTCTACTTCACCGATCAGGATTTTTGTATTCTCAGGAACATCTACACCTGCCATTTTTGCAATCTCATATGCAGATTTTCCAGGAATCTTGCTGTTTAATGCACCATTGATGATAATTGTCTTACGAACCTTATCAAGCTCAGCGCCTTTTTTCAGGAAGTAGCATCCACGATACTGGAATTCTTTCTTCACTTCTTCATAAATGCTATCCAGAACAGTAACTGACTGCTCAGAAGCACAGATCATACCATTGTCAAATGTTTTAGAATGGATGATAGAGTTTACTGCCATCTTGATATCTGCTGTATCATCAATGATAACAGGTGTATTTCCAGGTCCAACACCAAGTGCTGGTTTTCCTGAAGAATATGCAGCCTTCACCATTCCAGGACCACCTGTAGCCAGGATGATGTCAGAATCTCTCATAACCTGATTTGTCAGTTCCAGAGATGGAACATCGATCCATCCGATGATTCCTTCCGGTGCTCCGGCTTTTACGGCTGCATCCAATACTACCTTTGCAGCTTCGATCGTACATGCTTTTGCACTTGGGTGTGGACTGATGATAATTGCATTTCTTGTTTTCAAGCAGATCAGTGTTTTAAAGATTGCTGTAGATGTCGGGTTTGTTGTCGGGATAACAGCCGCAACAAGTCCAATCGGCTCTGCCACTTTTTTGATTCCGTATGCAGTGTCTTCTTCGATCACCCCACAAGTTTTTGTATCTTTATATGCATTATAGATGTACTCTGCTGCATAATGATTTTTAATGATTTTATCTTCAAGAACACCTCTCTGTGTCTCTTCAACTGCCATTTTAGCGAGTGGAATACGCATTTTGTTCGCTGCCATTGCTGCTTCATAGAAAATCTTATCAACCTGCTCCTGAGAGAATTTTGCAAATTCTTTCTGAGCTTCGCGCATTGCTTTCATCTTCGCTTCCAGTGTTTCTACGCTGTCTACGATTGCAGGTACTCCCATCTCTTCTTTTTTCTTCGCCATTTCAATAATCCTCCTGTAATTGACTTGGTTTCTTAATTACAGGTATTAGTATACTTTCTTGTTAAATAATTGTCAATATAGCTTTTGACAAATATTTAACGTTATCTTTTTAACATCAATTGGTACATTTGCACAAAAAATTAATTTTTTATCACCAATGGAAGATTACCGGTGTCCCTGGTTCGATCATATTGAAGAGCGCCCCCGCCTGATCTAACGGCATATTGATACAGCCATGAGACCCTGTTCCCGGAATCTGATACAATGTCCCGCCAAATGCAGTCTGCCAGGTCGCATCATGAAAACCGACTCCGCTTGACGTCACCTGCATCCAGTATTTTACCTTTGTTCTGTATGCCGGTTCTCCGGTATCTGGATTAATATCTCCGACCAGAACAGAATTTGGCTGCTTCCACATCAGGGAATACACTCCTTCCGGTGTAATCTTGGACGGAATCGGCTCTCCTGTCACAACATCCGTCTCCAGCACCACCTGTCCATTCTGAACATACCACATATGCTGTGCACTCATATCCACTTCTGCATACGTATTTCCCCAGTCCTGCCCGGAATGTGCTGCGGCAGTACCGCCCGCATAATATGCAGGCTCCCTTGTGACTACTTCCCCGTTTAAAATGCTGTTCTGCAGATTCACAAGCTCTGTATCCTCATCAATCGACCATCCATAAGTCCCGCCCGTCACAGTTGCGCTCTTTCCGGCCGGCGTTGTAAAGGTTCTGGTCGTTCCCTGTGTATCATACTTATCTCCAAAGGCAGTAAACCACTGCTTCATCGCCTCTGTATTGAGAGAAACCTTCATTTCTCCGTCTACCTGTAGCCACTGTGAGATCAGCGCTTTATCTACTACGACTGGTTCATTCATCGGATATGTGATACTTGCATTTACATATTTATTCATTGCATCACAGGCTTCCTGTACTTCCTTGGAATCCTCTACATATTTTGGTTTCGCATAGCACTTGGTTTCCACCATATCCAACTGTGGCTGAAACTCTGTGATATGAACTTTTACCTGCTCTGTAAGACGTTCTTTATCCACGGCATTTCCATACACTTCCGGTTTGATGACATACTGGTTTCCATCAAATTCCGGCTTTGCATTCTCTGCCGGTGTCTGCTCTGTCTGCAGACATGAAAGCTGTGAGATCCGCTGATTCAAGGATTCCTCATTATATGACACATTGACTGAAACCTTTCTGGAATTCTCCGTAAAGAAAGCTTTCGGCCAGGCGAATCCATTCTGATCCTTCAACAATTTTTCTGTTTCTGTCCCCGCTCTGTATTCCAGTCCAATCTCGCTTCCGCTGATCACATCCTGTCTTCCTTCATTTTCCAAAATTGTAAGCTTATAATCTTTTATATTTGTCTGGAGATACTTTTCTACATCACTTGCTGTCTTCCCCGAAAAGTTTTTACCGTTAATTTTCGTATTCACGAAAAAGTGACTCATGAAATACACAGAGATTGCAACATAGATCAAACAGATCACTGCAAGAACCCCTCCTGTGATCCACAAAGCCTTTACTTTACCGTCTTTTCCCACTTTTCTTCTTTTTACTGCCTTTGTTTTTTTCGCTTTTCCCATCCTAAATGTTCCCCTTTTACATTCTCTTATGTAATAATACCGTGATACAGTATCACCTATATATTAGACGAAAAAGATTACAAATGTGTTGCAAAAATCATTAAATTTTTTTTAATTTTAGATGAATCAAAAAAGCACTCGAAAACCATCTCTGATCTTCAAGTGCTTCTCTTTTGCTATTTTGATTACTGATTAAACTAACTCGATCAGTACTTCCATAGCTGCATCACCTTTACGCTGGCCAATCTTAACGATTCTTGTGTAACCACCGTTGCGGTCTGCATATTTTGGAGCGATTTCTGTGAATAATTTATCCACTAAATCAACTTTTTTCATATTTCTCTTGATGTTGTTCTTTGGAGCTTCTGTTGCTGTGTAAAGAACTTTCAGCATCTGTCTTCTTGCGTGAAGTCTGCTTGGCATATCTTTTTTGATTGTCTTTTCAACTTCTTCGTAAACAGTTACTTTTTTACCGTCAACAACTTCTTTCACTCTTCTGCCTTTGTCGTCTTTTTTAGCAACTTTAGCTTTTACAGTTACTTCTTCGAAGTTATCTTTTTCTTTTACAGCTAAAGCGATCAGTTTTTCAACTTCTTTACGGATCTCTTTTGCTTTTGCTTCTGTAGTAACAATTTTACCATTGTTCAGTAATGCTGTTACCTGGTTTCTGATCAAAGCTTTTCTCTGGCTGGATGTTCTGCCGAGTTTTCTATATTTTGCCATTTTTATGGTCCTCCATTAAATAAACATTTGGTTTTGCATCTTCGGGCTTATAAATCAAATGCTCCCGCCACGCTCTTCGGGCTTACTGACGGGATAATTTTCTTTATTCCTCTCCCTGATTTAACTCAAGGTTTAATTCTTTTAATTTTGCCAGCACTTCTTCCAGAGACTTACGTCCAAGGTTACGCACCTTCATCATGTCTTCCGGTGTCTTGTTTGTAAGTTCTTCTACTGTGTTGATGCCGGCTCTCTTCAGACAGTTGTATGAACGTACAGAAAGCTCTAATTCATCAATGCTCATCTCCAGAACTTTCTCTTTCTCGTCATCCTCTTTTTCAATCATGACTTCAGCTGACTGAGCAACTTCAGAAAGGTCAATGAATAATTTCAGATGTTCACTGAGAACTTTTGCTGCAAGGCTGACTGCCTCATCCGGAAGCAGTGTTCCCTTTGTCCATACGTCTAATGTCAGTTTGTCATAATCTGTAACCTGTCCGACACGAGTATTCTGAACGGTCATATTGACACGTTCAACCGGTGTATAGATTGAATCGATCGGAATCACACCAATCGGCATATCCTCACTCTTGTTCTTGTCTGCGCTTACGTATCCTCTGCCTTTTGTAATGGTAAGTTCCATATACAATTTGCTGTCTTTACCGCCGCTCAATGTAGCGATAACCTGCTCCGGATTCATAATCTCAATATCAGAATCTGTCTGGATATCAGCACCTGTTACAATACCTTCTCCTTCAAACTCGATATATGCAGTCTTTACTTCGTCTGATTCTGATGTATTTTTGATTGCCAGGGACTTTAAGTTCATGATAATCTCTGTTACATCTTCTTTTACACCTGGGATGGAACTGAATTCGTGCAGAACTCCGTCAATCTTTACAGAACTGATGGCTGCTCCCGGAAGAGAAGAAAGCATGATTCTTCTCAGGGAGTTACCCAATGTGATTCCGTATCCTCTCTCCAGAGGTTCCACTACAAATTTTCCATATTTTTTATCTTCTGAAATTTCTGTAATTTCAATATTCGGCTTATTAAAATCAAACACTACACAGACCCTCCTTATGGGTTAATATATGTTGAGGGGGTACAATGTTAAATCTCCGGATTCTAAAACTTCTGCTACTCACTGAGAGATTATTTAGAATATAATTCGACGATTAACATCTCATCTACAGGAACATCGATTGCTTCTCTTGAAGGAAGCTCTTTTACTGTACCTTTCAGGTTCTCAGCATCAACTTCCAGCCAGTCAGGAATCATGTTTCCACCTGTTACTTCCAGAATATCTTTGTATCTCTGGCAGTCTTTGTGTTTTTCTTTGATTTCAATCACGTCACCAGCTTTTACAAGGTAAGATGGAATGTTTACCTGTTTTCCGTTTACTAAAACGTGTTTGTGGTCAACGATCTGTCTAGCTTCTTTTCTTGTTCTTGCGAATCCCATACGGAACATTACATTGTCCAGTCTGGATTCCAGAAGAATCATCAGGTTTTCACCTGTCATACCTTCCATCTGTTTTGCTTTTGCATAGTAGTTTCTGAAAGGTTTCTCTAATACACCATAGATGAATTTTGCTTTCTGTTTCTCACGTAACTGGAGACCGTACTCGCTCATTTTTCTATTAGCTCTTTTTAACTGTCTGTTAGATTTTTTGTTGATTCCTAAATAGATTGGGTCCATACCTAATGAACGGCATCTTTTAAGAACTGGAACTCTATTAACTGCCATGTTTATCCTCCTTAAAAATCAGCGGAACTGCAGTAATCCGCTATGCTCATTGCTCAAATTCTCTGTTAGCTCACCTGCAGCAAAAAACTGCCGCCAAGTCCTGAAATTAGACTCTTCTGCGTTTTGGTGGGCGGCATCCGTTGTGTGGTACCGGTGTTACGTCTTTGATACTTACTACATCAATACCGCAAGCCTGTAATGCACGGATTGCAGCTTCTCTTCCTGATCCTGGACCCTTTACGAAAACATCAACTGTTTTCAGACCATGTACTAATGCTGCCTTTGCTGCTGTTTCAGCTGCCATCTGAGCTGCATATGGAGTAGATTTTCTTGAACCTCTAAATCCCAGACCGCCTGCACTTGCCCATGAAAGTGCATTTCCCTGTGTATCTGTTAATGTTACGATTGTATTATTAAAAGATGACTGGATATGTGCTTGTCCTCGTTCAACGTTTTTCTTGACACGTTTCTTTGTCACTTTTTTTGTAACTTTCTTAGCCATTTAAACTAACCTACTTTCTTGAATTCTTGTATTCCCCACTTGACGGGGATATTACTTTATATTATTTTTTCTTGTTTGCTACAGTTCTCTTAGGACCTTTGCATGTTCTTGCATTAGTCTTTGTTTTCTGACCACGTACCGGAAGTCCTTTTCTGTGACGGATTCCACGGTAGCATCCGATTTCTTTAAGTCTCTTGATGTTTAACTGGATTTCTCTTCTGAGATCACCTTCTACAACCTGAGTCTCATCGATCACTTCACTGATTTTCTTAACGTCGTCCTGTGTCAAATCTCTAACACGTGTATCTGGATCTACTCCTGCATCTGCAAGGATACGGATAGCGGATGTTTTTCCGATTCCGTAAATATAAGTAAGTCCGATTTCTACACGTTTGTCTCTTGGTAAGTCTACACCTGCAATACGAGCCATGTGTCTTTCCTCCATTTTGAATCTAAATTTAATATTGTCTTTAACTGGGTGTGTCAGACTTTGCTGAATCACACCAGGTGCAAATATGATGCACCCTTTCCCGACACGCAAATCTTTTTACGCAAATGACCGTCGGGTATTAGAAGCAATATACACACACATACTGTCCTGCCGAATGCAGAAGAAAGAACCTGTATCCAAGTTCTCGTGTATGTGTCAAGACCACCAGCCTTCTTGTGAGGCAATCTGCCAAATGCGTAGCAGTGGTGTATCCTTACTGTATATTAAACAGCTCTACACACTTCCTGGTGTGTCGCGCTGTCAGCCGCCTAATTCATTTCACAAACCAACAATTATCCCTGACGCTGTTTGTGCTTAGGATTCTCACAGATTACTCTGATGCTTCCTTTTCTTTTAATGATTTTGCATTTTTCACAAATTGGTTTTACTGATGATCTAACCTTCATGTCAAATCCTCCTTCCATCCTTTGCTAAAACCCTTACGTTTCCAACTGTTTTTGGACACACCTACCCAAAAACAGCCATTTGATATTATAGCACCCTATATCTAATAAAGTCAATACCTTTTTACTTATCTCTCCAAACAATTCTTCCTTTGCTCAGATCGTATGGAGACATCTCCAATGTCACCTTGTCACCTGGTAAAATCTTAATAAAATTCATACGCAGTTTTCCACTGATATGAGCCAGCACGATATGACCATTCTCCAGCTCTACTTTAAACATTGCGTTTGGCAGCTTTTCAACTACGACTCCTTCAATTTCGATTACGTCAGCTTTTGACATACTAAATCCTCCTGCGCTCTTGACGCTTCCACTCCTCATCCAATAGATTTGGAATACTTTCTTATTACATTTCTGATTGTTTCATCATCGGTCACTGAAGTACTGTGAAGCTTTTTGATCGGCTGCACATGCCTCAGGTTTTTCTTCTTTGCCCGGCAGACCGGACGAAGCTGCCCGTCTGCCAGATATACATATTCATCTTTGACACAAATTATGACATATATACAATTCTTATCATGCCCTGCTTTCGAACGCGCAAGCATTCCCAGTTCCAGCTGCATGAATTACTCTCCCAGAATCTGAACGATTGCTGCAAACACATCATTGATATCGATCGTTCCATCTACTTCTTTTAAGATTCCCGCTTTTGTATAATAGTCGATCAGTGGCTGTGTCTGCTCGTGATATACTCCAAGACGTTTCAGTACTGTTTCCGGTTTGTCATCATCTCTTAAGATCAGACTTCCACCGCATTTATCACAGACATCCTCTTTCTCTGTCGGTGCATATACAATATGGTATGTTGCTCCGCAGTCTACACATGCTCTGCGTCCGGACATTCTGTTTACAATATTTTCATCCGGAACTTCTACATTGATGGCATAATCCATCTTCTGTCCCATTGCAGACAGAGCTTTATCCAGTGCCTCTGCCTGTGGGATTGTTCTCGGGAAACCATCCAGCACATATCCTTTGGAACAGTCTTCCTGATTTACCCTGTCTACCACGAGGTCAACTACCAGTTCATCCGGTACAAGAAGTCCCTGATCCATATATGTTTTTGCTTTCTGTCCAAGCTCTGTTCCGTTTTTAATATTGGCTCTGAAAATATCACCTGTAGAAATATGAGGAATATCATATTTCTCTGCAATTTTCTTAGCCTGTGTTCCTTTTCCTGCTCCAGGAGCACCCAACATAATAATCTTCATAACAGTATCCCTCCATATAGCACTTTAACCCGCCGTATTCCGTCCCAAAAAGGGACAGCATACAACGAGCTAAATTGTCTCATTTCATATCCAAGAACCCTTTTACTTTGATGAGCCCTTGCTGCTCAGGAAACCTGAGTAGTTGCGGACAAGCATCTGCGACTCGATCTTCTTGATCGTCTCAAGTACAACACCTACGATAATGATCAGTGAAGTTCCTCCAAAAGAAACATTCGCACCAAATACACCGTTAAAGAAGAACGGAACTACCTGAACAATCACAAGTCCGCATGCACCAATGAATACGATACGATTCAAAATTGTCTGCAGATATTCGACTGTTGGTTTTCCAGGACGAATTCCCGGAATAAATCCGCCGCTTTTTTTCATGTTGTTTGCAATTTCCAGTGGATTAAATGTAATCGATGTATAGAAATATGCAAAAAAGATTGTCAGCGCAATGTAAATGATCAGTCCTATTGAATATACTAAATTATCAGGATCACACCAGTTATTGGAATTCATTGTCCGAAGAATCTGACTTCCCCATCCGTTTCCGTCACCCTTGCCTAAGAACTGGGCAATTACAATCGGGAACTGCATCAGTGAAGATGCAAAGATAACCGGAATAACACCTGAAGTATTTACTTTTAACGGAATATGTGTAGCCTTGCCACCATATGTCCTTCTTCCCTGTACTTTCTGGGAATACTGTACTGCAATCCTTCTCTCACCATCCTGCAGAATGATAACAAATAACACAACTGCCAACAGAATTGCAAGGATAATGATTGCTGCCATAGCACCCTTTGCCAGAGTTTTTCCTTTAATAAACTGTGTGTAAAGCGTCACAAAATCATTCGGTACACGGGAAAGAATATTAATCAACAGTACGATAGAAATACCATTTCCCACACCTTTTTCTGTGATACGCTCACCGATCCACATCAAGAATGCAGAACCGGCTGTCAATGTACACACAACAATCGCAACATTTACAAAGTTAAATTCTTCCAGAAGTCCCTGACGACCAAAACCGATAGACATTGCAATGGATTCGATCAGTGCGAGAGCAACTGTCACATAACGCGTAATTGCCGCAATTTTCTTTCTTCCCTCAGCACCTTCCTTCTGCATTTCCTCAAGCTTCGGAATTGCAATTGTCAAAAGCTGCATAATGATGGAAGATGTAATGTATGGTGTGATGCTCAGTGCGAAGACTGACATCCTTGTGAACGAACCACCGGTAAATGCATCAAAAAAGCTGTATGCACCGTTATTCTGGCTCGCCAGTAAATTCTGAATGTAAGTCGGGTCAACTCCCGGAGTCGGGAGCTGAGAACCAAATCTTACAACGATCAGCATTAAAAATGTATAGAAAAGCCGTTTTCTAATGTCTTCTATTTGAAATGCTTTTCGCACAGTCTTGAGCATTAGATCACCTCTGCTTTTCCACCAAGGGCCTCAATCTTTTCAACAGCGCCTGCACTGAATGCATTTGCCTGAACAGTGAGTTTCTTAGTTAACTCTCCGTTTCCAAGAATTTTAACACCATCTCTAGGATTTGTTACGATACCGCTTTCGATCAGAGTTTCAACGGAAACTGTTGCGCCATCTTCAAATCTTTCTAATGCACTTACATTGATACCAACGATTTCTTTAGAGTTTCTGCATTTGAATCCTCTCTTTGGTATTCTTCTGTATAAAGGCATCTGACCACCTTCAAAGCCTGGTCTTGTTGCTCCGGAACGAGCCTTCTGACCTTTGTGACCTTTACCAGCTGTCTTACCATTTCCAGAACCGTGTCCACGGCCTCTTCTGAAATTATCGCTGTGCTTAGAACCGTCTGCCGGTCTTAAGTTAGATAAGTCCATGATATTACCTCCTTATCGTCTGAAATTAAGCTTCTTCTTCAACTTTTACTAAATGTCTAACCTGCTGTACCATACCTCTGGTAGCTGCATTATCTGGTAATACGACTGTTTTGTTCACTTTCTTTAATCCAAGTGCCTCAACAGTTCTTTTATGCTTTGGTACGGCACCGATTGTAGACTTTACTAATGTAACTTTTAAATTTGCCATTTTCATTTACCTCCTAGCCTACGATCTCTTCTACTGATTTGCCGCGAAGTTTTGCTACTTCTTCCGGAGTCTTAACGTCTTTCAGACCTGCGATTGTTGCAAGTACGACATTCTGTTTGTTGTTAGATCCCAGAGATTTTGTACGGATGTTCTTGATACCTGCCATCTCGATAACCGCACGAGCCGGACCACCGGCGATAACTCCAGTACCTTCCGGAGCTTTTTTCAGCAGTACGGAAGCGCTGCCGAATTTTCCGATCACATCATGTGTAATGCTCTCGTTTTCATCTAATGCAACTTTAATCAGATTTTTAGCTGCATCTTCTTTTCCTTTACGGATAGCTTCTGGAATTTCAGTAGCCTTTCCTAAACCTGCACCAACATGGCCTTTTCCATCGCCAACAACTACTAAAGCTGTGAATCTGAAGTTACGACCACCTTTAACAACTTTGGTAACACGTTTGATTGATACCACTTTTTCTGTTAATTCTAAATTACTAGCATCAATGCGTTCCTGTCTCATCTGTGTTCTCCCTTCCTTAGAAATTCAGTCCAGCTTCTCTAGCTGCATCTGCTAATGCTTTAACTTTTCCCTGATAGATGAATCCGCCTCTGTCGAATACAACATCAGTGATTCCTTTTGCTTTTGCTTTTTCAGCAATTACTTTTCCTAAGTATGCTGCTGCTTCAACGTTGTTGGTTTTTTCTAATTCTGCTTTTACATCTTTTTCAAGTGTAGACGCTGCAACCAGAGTGTTTCCAACTGTATCATCGATAATCTGAGCATACATATGATTATTACTTCTAAACACAGCCAAACGTGGTCTTTCAGCAGTACCGCTGAAACGGTTACGTAATTTCATGTGTTTTTTTCTACGAACTTCGCTTCTTGATTTCTTACTAACCATTTTCACACTCTCCTTAATTATTTCTTACCAGTCTTACCAACTTTGCGTCTGATAACTTCATCAGCATATTTAATACCTTTACCTTTGTATGGTTCCGGTCTTCTCTTATCTCTGATTTCAGCTGCAAACTGGCCAACTTTTTCTTTGTCGATACCTTTTACTGTGATTTTGTTCTGACCTTCCAGTACAGTCTCAACACCTTCCGGATCGATCATTTCAACTGGATGAGAGTATCCTAAGTTCAATGTCAGTTTGTTTCCGGATTTGGATGCTCTGTAACCAACACCATTAACTTCCAGAACTTTTTCGTATCCGTTTGTTACACCAACAACCATGTTGTTGATCAGTGTTCTTGTAAGACCGTGAAGAGATTTCATTTTCTTCAGATCGCTTGGTCTTGTTACAACAACTTCTTCACCTTCAACTTTGATTTCCATTTCAACTGGAAGCTCTTTTACAAGAGTTCCTTTTGGACCTGTTACAGTCACTACATTGTTTGCTGCAACTTCCACAGTTACTCCTGCTGGAATTGCAACTGGCAGTCTTCCGATACGTGACATACCTGTTTCCTCCTTAACTTAGATTTTCGGAGGAGCTGCTTTGGCTCCTCTGTTTTCAGTTACAATTATCTATGTTTTACACAGAATATCTCGGTGTTCAGTGCCTACCAAACGAAGCAGAGTACTTCTCCACCTACGCCAAGTTTTCTGGCTTCTTTATCTGTGATAACACCTTTGTTTGTAGAAAGGATTGCTGTTCCGAGTCCTCCGAGTACTCTCGGGATATCCTCTGTTCCAGCATACACACGCAGACCTGGTTTGGAGATTCTCTTCAGACCAGAGATAACTTTTTCGTTCTTGTCTGCACCATATTTCAGTGTAATATGGATTGTTTCAAAGTGTCCATCTTCTACGATATCATATTTTGCGATGTATCCTTCATTGAAAAGAATCTCAGCGATTGCTTTTTTCATTTTGGATGCAGGTACATCTACTGTATCATGTTTCGCAGTATTTGCATTACGGATTCTTGTAAGCATATCTGCAATTGGATCGCTCATGTTCATTTATATGACCTCCTATATGTTTATACGGGTAGTTTCCTTTGTTCCGGACTTACCAGCTTGCTTTTCTTACGCCTGGGATCTGTCCTTTGTATGCCAGTTCACGGAAGCAAACACGGCAGATACCATATTTTCTCAAATATGCATGTGGACGTCCACAGATTCTGCAACGGCTGTATTCTCTTGTAGAGAATTTCTGTTTGCGCTGCTGTTTGATTTTCATTGATGTTTTAGCCATGAATTTCCCTCCTTTACTTTGTGAATGGCATATTGAACTGTGTCAATAATTCACGAGCTTCCTCGTCAGTCTTAGCAGTTGTAACGAAAATTACATCCATACCTCTGACCTTATCCACTTTGTCGTATTCGATTTCTGGGAAAATCAGCTGCTCTTTAATTCCGAGAGCGTAGTTACCTCTTCCGTCAAATGCGTTCGGATTTACACCTCTGAAGTCACGTACACGAGGAAGAGCAAGGTTGATCAGACGATCAACGAACTCATACATTCTTTCTCCTCTTAAAGTAACTTTACATCCGATCGGCATACCTTCTCTGATTTTGAAGTTAGCCACTGAGTTCTTAGCTCTTGTAAGAACTGCTTTCTGACCTGCGATTTTCTCAAGATCAGCTACTGCTGACTCTAATACTTTCGCGTTTTCTTTTGCCTCACCAACACCCATGTTGATTACAACTTTGTCCAGTTTCGGCACTTCCATAGTGTTTTTATATCCAAATTTTTTGATCATTGCATCAACGATCTCATTCTGATACTGTTCTTTCAGTCTACTCAAAGTTCTGGTCCTCCTTTCCCAAATTAATCAATTACTTTACCTGTTGATTTTGCAAAACGAACCTTTTTGTCTCCATCCATTTTGAATCCTACTCTTGTAGCTTTTCCGTCATGCAGAAGCATTACGTTAGAAGCATCAATGTAGCCTTCCTGATGAACGATACCACCATTCTGATTCGCTGCGCTTGGTTTCGTATGCTTTGTGAGCATGTTGATTCCCTCAACCAGAACTTTTCCGTCTTTGTTATTTACAGCAAGAACTTTGCCTTCTTTGTTTTTATCTTTACCAGCGATAACTTTAACCATATCGCCTTTTTTAATCTTCATAGCTGACATTCTAGGCACCTCCTACAGTACTTCCGGAGCTAAAGAAACAATCTTCATGAAGCGTTTGTCTCTGAGCTCTCTGGCTACTGGTCCAAAAATACGTGTTCCACGTGGGTTCATATCGTCTTTTATAATTACAGCAGCATTTTCATCGAATCTGATATAGGAACCATCTTTACGACGAGTACTGTTTACAGTACGGACAACTACAGCCTTAACAACGTCACCTTTTTTAACAACGCCGCCTGGTGTTGCATCTTTAACAGACGCAACGATAACATCTCCGATGTGGGCATATCTTCTTGTAGAACCGCCAAGCACACGGATACAAAGTAATTCTTTAGCACCTGTGTTGTCTGCTACTTTAAGTCTACTTTCCTGTTGTATCATGCAGGTAATCCTCCTTTATTTTCCATTCTTTGAACGAATCTTCAAAGTGCGAATCAATTATTTCGCTTTTTCTACGATCTCAACAAGTCTCCATCTTTTGTCTTTAGACAGTGGTCTTGTTTCCATAACTCTTACTGTATCCCCAACGTTACACTCATTGTTTTCATCATGAGCTTTCAATTTATAAGTTCTTTTTACGATTTTCTTATAAAGAGGGTGTTTAACGTGGTCTTCAACTGCGACAACGATTGTTTTGTCCATTTTATCGCTGACAACCTTGCCTGTACGAACTTTTCTTAAATTTCTTTCTTCCACAGTACGACCTCCTATTCAGCTTTAGAAGCTTCTGTGATCATCGTCTGAATTCTTGCGATGTTCTTTCTAACTTCTTTAATTCTGCTTGTGTTATCTAACTGGTTAGTTGCATTCTGGAATCTCAGATTGAAGAGTTCCTTTTTAGCAGCTACTAATTCTTCATTTAATTCTTCTACAGATTTTGCTCTTAATTCGTTTACAAATGTATTAATTTTCACTGTTATCACCGCCTTCTAAGTCTGCGCGAGAAACGATTTTGCATTTGCAAGGTAATTTATGCATTGCAAGACGAAGTGCCTCTCTAGCTGTTTCCTCTGGTACTCCTGCAATTTCGAACATTACACGACCTGGTTTTACTACTGCTGCCCAGTACTCTAATGTTCCTTTTCCACTACCCATTCGAGTTTCTGCTGGTTTTGCTGTTACAGGTTTGTCTGGGAAAATTTTGATCCAAACTTTACCACCACGTTTGATGTAACGTGTCATAGCAACACGGGCTGCCTCGATCTGGTTAGAACGAATCCAGCACGGCTCTGTTGCGACAATACCATACTCACCATATGAAATCGTGTTACCTCTTAAAGCTTTACCTTTCATGGTACCACGGAACTGTTTACGACGTTTCACTCTTTTTGGCATTAACATTATTTATCGCTCCCTTCCTTATCTGCTCTAGTCGGAAGAACTTCGCCTTTGTAAATCCAAACCTTTACACCGACTTTTCCGTAAGTTGTGTCAGCTTCTGCGAATCCATAATCAATGTCTGCTCTCAGTGTCTGAAGCGGAATTGTTCCTTCGCTGTAGAACTCTGTACGAGCCATATCAGCTCCGCCGAGACGTCCGGAAACAGATGTCTTCACACCAAGTGCTCCTGATTTCATTGTTCTTGACATGCAGGATTTCATAGCACGTCTGAATGAAATACGGTTTTCCAGCTGCTGTGCGATGTTTTCAGCTACTAACTGAGCATCTTTATCTGGTCTTTTTACTTCTTTGATGTCTACGATTAATTTTTTGTTTGTGAATTTAGCAAGTTCTGCTTTCACTTTCTCAATCTCAGAACCACCCTTACCGATTACTACACCAGGTTTTGCTGTGTAGATGATGATTTTCACACGGTCAGATGCTCTTTCGATCTCGATCTTGGAAACACCTGCACTGTATAATTTCTTTTTCAGAAATGTTCTGATCTTGTTATCTTCTACCAGGTTATCTGCAAAGTCTTTTTCTGCGTACCATCTAGAATCCCATTCTTTGATAACGCCGACTCTTAAACCATGTGGATTAACTTTCTGTCCCATGAGTGTCCTCCTTATCTTTCATTCAGCACGATTGTGATATGGCTCATTCTCTTTTCGATTCTGTAAGCTCTACCCTGTGCTCTCGGTCTGATTCTCTTCATTGTTGGTCCTTTGTTTGCATAACACTCTTCGATATAAAGGTTCTCAACGTTCATACCGTTGTTGTTCTCAGCATTTGCGATTGCTGATTTCAATAATTTCTCTATTACGCTTGAAGCATATCTTGGATTATAAGCTAAAATACCAAGTGCTGTCTGTACATCCTTACCTCTGATGGCATCCAAAACGTAGCATGCTTTCTGAACAGAGACTCTAGCGTAAGAAATCTTAGCTGATGGTCTTGTGTCTTTCTGCTCGTTTCTTTCTCTCTTGATTTGGGATCTATGTCCTTTTGCCATGGATGAACCCTCCTTCCGAATAATCTAATCTATATTATCTGACTTTTGACTTCTTCTCGTCTTTTCCGTGTCCTCTGTATGTTCTTGTTGCAACGAACTCTCCGAGTTTGTGTCCAACCATATCTTCTGTCACATACACCGGTACATGTTTTCTTCCGTCGTGAACAGCGATTGTGTGTCCAACAAATGACGGGAAGATTGTAGAACGACGTGACCATGTCTTAATAACTGATTTATCACCTGCAGCGTTCATAGCATCTACTTTTTTCAGTAAGCTGGCATCTGCAAATGGTCCTTTTTTAAGTGAGCGAGCCATAGGTTCTAACCTCCTTGTAAACTAAATTATTTGATTGCTTTACCGTCTCTTCTTCTTACGATCATCTTGTTAGAAGCTTTATTTTTCTTACGTGTCTTAAGACCAAGTGCCGGTTTACCCCATGGAGTACATGGACCTGGACGACCGATACCAGTCTTACCTTCACCACCACCGTGCGGATGGTCGTTCGGGTTCATAACAGAACCGCGGACAGTAGGTCTGATACCCATGTGACGCTTACGTCCTGCTTTACCAACGTTGATCAGGCTGTGATCTCCGTTTCCTACGACACCGATAGATGCTCTACAAATGATTGGAACCATTCTCATCTCACCGGATGGAAGTCTAAGTGTTGCGTATTTTCCTTCTTTCGCCATCAACTGAGCGCTGTTTCCTGCTGAACGAACCATCTGTCCGCCTTTTCCAGGATATAACTCGATGTTGTGGATCTGTGTACCAACTGGGATTTCAGAAAGTGGCAGGCAGTTTCCTACTCTTACCTCTGCTTCTGCTCCGTTCATAACTGTCATTCCGTCTTTTAATCCTTCTGGTGCAAGGATGTAAGCTTTCTCTCCGTCTGCGTAGCAGATCAGTGCGATGTTAGCTGTTCTGTTCGGATCGTATTCGATTCCGATTACAGTTGCCGGAATTCCGTCTTTTCTTCTCTTGAAGTCGATAATTCTATATTTCTTTTTAGCTCCGCCTCCGCGGTGTCTTACAGTGATTTTACCCTGGTTGTTACGACCAGCTTTTCTATTTTTAGATTCCAGTAAGGATTTCTCAGGAGTTGTTTTTGTGATCTCAGAGAAATCAGATCCTGTCATCTGTCTTCTGGAAGGTGTATATGGGTTGTATACTTTAATTCCCATTACTGTCTCTCCTTTCATTTTTCCTAATTATTTGTTTCACGGATTTGCACCGTTTAATGTCAAATCTTACAGCCCTTCAAAGATTTCGATATCTGCGCTCTCTTCTGTTAACTGTACAATTGCTTTCTTTGTCTTAGCTGTTTTTCCGAATGTCATTCCACGTCTTTTTGTTTTACCATCAAGGTTCATTGTGTTGACGCTTTTTACTTTTGTTCCTGCGAACATTTTTTCAACAGCTTCTTTGATCTGAGATTTTGTAGCATCTGTGTGTACCTGGAAAGTGTATTTCTTATCAGCCATCATTTCCATGCTCTTCTCAGTGATTACCGGTTTAAGGATTACATCATAATACTGAATGTTTGCCATTATGCGTACACCTCCTCGATATTTGCAACAGCTGCTTTTGTAGCGATTACTGTGTTGTATTTCAGGATATCAAATACGTTGATTGTATTTGTTCTTGCTGTTTTTACATCTGCGATGTTTCTTGCAGAAAGTTCAGCGTTTACATTTCCATCTTCCAGTACAACTAAAGCTTTGTTTACGTTCAGGCTGTTCAGCATGTTCTGGAAATTCTTTGTTTTGATTTCTCCAAAGTTCATCTCGTCGATCACGATGAATTTGTTCTCAGCTACTCTTGAAGAAAGTGCAGATTTCAGAGCTGCTCTTTTTTCTTTTTTGTTGAGTTTCATGGAGTAATCTCTTGGTGTTGGAGCGAATACAACTCCACCGCCTGTCCACTGTGGAGATCTTGTAGAACCCTGTCTTGCATGACCTGTCCCTTTCTGTCTCCATGGTTTTCTTCCGCCTCCGGAAACTTCAGAACGAGTTTTCGCTTTCTGTGTTCCCTGACGTTTGTTTGCAAGCTGGCTTACTACTGCCATGTGTACAAGGTGTTCATTTACTTCAACACCAAACACTGCATCGCTTAAATCGATTGTACCAACTTCTTTACCTTCGATATTATAAACAGATACGTTTGCCATCTGTGTGTTCCTCCTTTCTGTCCGTCAGACTAGTTAGCCTTTACAGTTTCTTTGATTGTGATAAGAGATTTCTTAGGTCCTGGAACGGAACCTTTTACTAACAGCAGGTTGTTCTCTGCATCTACTCTTACTACTTCCAGGTTCTGAACTGTAATCTTCTTTCCACCCATCTGACCTGGCATCTTTTTACCTTTGAATACTTTACTCGGATCGGATGCCGCACCGTTAGAACCAGCGTGACGATGGAACTTAGAACCGTGTGTCATAGGTCCTCTGCTCTGATTGTGACGCTTGATTGCTCCCTGGAAACCTTTACCTTTGGAGATTGCTGTTGCATCTACCTTATCTCCTGCTGCGAAGATATCAGCTTTGATTTCCTGAGCCAATGTATATTCTTCAGCATTTTCAAATCTGAATTCTTTTACATATCTCTTTCCGGAAACACCTGCTTTGTCAAAGTGTCCTTTTTCTGCTTTTGTCACACCATTTCTGTGTGCAATCTCTTTTTTACCGCTCTTGTCTTTTGTGACAATCTTTTCTTTCTTGTCAACAAATCCGACCTGAACTGCTTTGTAACCGTCATTCTCAACTGTTTTAACCTGTGTTACTACACATGGTCCAGCCTGCAATACAGTTACCGGAATCAGGACTCCTGTCTCTTCATTGAAGATCTGAGTCATTCCGACTTTTGTAGCCAAAATAGCTTTCTTCATTATAATTACCTCCTGTGATTTACAGCGGAACGCTTTCGCGCTCATCCTAAATTATAGGATTGTTACTGTCTCATTTTGCTGCCCGCATTTTGTGGACTTTCTTATTTGTTTTTCATTTTGATATCGATGTAAACACCTGCTGGCATTTCCAGTCTGGAAAGCGCGTCCACAGTTTTCTGTGTTGGTGTAGTGATATCAATCAGTCTCTTATGAGTTCTCTGCTCGAACTGCTCTCTGGAATCTTTGTATTTGTGAACCGCTCTTAAGATTGTAACAACTTCCTTCTTAGTTGGAAGTGGTACCGGTCCGCTTACCTGTGCTCCGTTTTTCTTTACAGTTTCGATGATTTTTTTTGCAGATGCATCAACCAGCTGGTGATCATATGCTTTCAATGTGATTCTCATTACTTGACTTGCCATAAAAAAAGTCGCCTCCTTTTCGTACTTTTCACATCAGTACGACAAGCGGTGACTGTACACTCTCCCGTGTGTGTCGTGAGAAACTCACACGTTGTTTCATACCTTTACCCATTATCGGTAAGCAGTAATCAGTTGTGATTCGTACAGTGACTTGTCGCCAGTTTCCTAACTTGACATTCGCTCCACGGAAAACCCGCTATGTGATTTCTCACTAAGCGGCAACCTCACGCTTCAACGCTATCATGCCACAGCTCTCTTAGTATAACGAACTTATTCTCATTTTTCAAGTACTTTTTTTATTTTTTTGTATTTTTTTTAATACAATACAGCCGCTCACACTCGATGTTAGACATAGGCTCTGAACTGTCATGCTCACATGCAAAGAAAAGAATCTATTATAATATGAAGAAACTCTTTTACAATCTTTTCCTTTTTCCCTTCTTTAAGATTTGCCATTTTTGAAATCCCACAGAATCGGAACCTTTTTCTTATTGTCGTATCGTTTCGGAAGTAGCACATGTAACAAAAATCGCACAATTTTTTCGGTAGATTTTCACAATTTCTTGTCAAATAGTAAAAATCAAAATTTTTTTATTCTGATTTCTTGACACTCTTTTTTCTGCGTGATATATTAAAACCGACTTATGAATGAGTCATAAGTCATCGACCATTTAATTTGGTTGCTGTTGCAGTTATACTTTCGCCGACTGTTTCCCCCAAGAACAGTCTTGCGACGGTGAACTCCAATTTATATATACATCCTCATTGTAGGATATTCCCCAGATTTGTATATAATAATACAAACTGCAAAGCAACGAGGAAAACCTCTCAATGACATACCAAAAGCAAAAAGCACGGTTTTTACCGTGCTTTTTGCTTATCATTTTTGCTCATACAGTTGAAAATTTCTTCTATTTATGAGAAGATAAAACAATCATACAGTACGAAAGGAACTCTATTATTATGTGGATAGCTGATAATTGGAAAGATTACGAAGTCATAGACTGCTCAAAAGGTGAAAAACTGGAGCGATGGGGAGATTATATCCTGGTTCGTCCTGACCCGCAGGTCATCTGGGACACTCCAAAGACAGACAAAGGATGGAAATCTAGAAACGGACACTATCACCGAAGCAAAAAAGGCGGCGGCGAATGGGAATTTTTCAGTCTCCCGGAGCAGTGGCAGATTCATTACGGATCTCTCACCTTTAATTTAAAACCATTTAATTTCAAACACACCGGGCTCTTCCCGGAGCAGGCAACCAACTGGGACTGGTTCTCTGAAAAGATCAAAAAAGCCGGAAGATCTGTCAAAGTCTTAAACCTTTTTGCCTACACCGGGGGCGCCACACTGGCTGCGGCTGCAGCTGGCGCACAGGTCACTCATGTGGATGCGTCCAAGGGAATGGTCACATGGGCAAAGGAAAATGCGCTCTCCTCCGGTCTGAAGGATGCACCGATCCGCTGGCTTGTCGATGACTGCGTAAAGTTTGTAGAACGTGAGATCCGCAGAGGCAACACTTATGATGCCATCATCATGGATCCTCCTTCTTATGGAAGAGGTCCCAAAGGTGAGATCTGGAAGATTGAAGACATGATCCACCCGCTCATTCAGTTGTGTACGAAGATTCTGTCAAAGGATGCTCTGTTCTTCCTTGTGAATTCTTATACAACAGGACTTGCTCCTGCTGTTCTGACCTATATGCTTGCAACTGAGTTAAAACCATGGAACGGAAAAGTCGAATCTCAGGAAATCGGTCTTCCGGTCAAAAATACTGGTCTTGTACTGCCTTGCGGTGCATCCGGAAGATGGGAAAGCTGCAACTAAAACAAATAAAAGCAAAAATCTGCAGAAAGTGCCGAATATAATTTCTCAACGCACTCTCTGCAGATTTTTATTTCACTTTAATTCTTCCCAGAATTTCTCCGATCGGCGCGGAAATACTTAAGTTTGCTCTGACTGCCTTTGCCATCTCTGATTTATTGATCACTACCAGATACTTTCCGCGAAAATAGTCGATAAATCCTGCTGCCGGATATACAACCAGAGAGGTGCCTCCGATGATCAGCATATCTGCCTGCGAAATCGCCCTGACAGCCTTTTCGATTGTCGTTCCGTCCAGCGCTTCTTCATATAGAACAACATCCGGTTTGATCCGCCCTCCGCATGAACACACTGGTACTCCTTCTGCCGCTTTCACAAACCCTGCATCATAGAACCGTCCGCATTTTTCACAGTAATTCCGATGAATACTTCCATGCAGTTCATACACAACCTGACTTCCCGCGGCCTGATGCAGCCCGTCAATATTCTGTGTGATGACTGCTTTTATCTTACCTGCATTCTCAAGTTCTGCCAGCTTCAAATGTGCGGCGTTGGGCTTTGCATCCAATACCATCATCTTCTCCCGATAGAACTCAAAAAACGCTTTCGGATGCTTTTCATAAAAACTGTGGCTTACTACTTCCTCAGGTGAATATTTATAAGACTGATGATAAATTCCATCCGCGCTCCGAAAATCCGGAATATTACTTTCGGTAGATACCCCTGCTCCTCCGAAAAATACAATATTGCTGCTCTCATCGATCATTTCCTGCAGTCTCTCTACTCCTGCTTCATACATGTTTCCCACCTCTTTGTCAGTTTCTATTTACAGTTTATCAATCTTCAAATAAGTGTCCCTGCTCAATATGCTTCTGAATGATCTCCTTCATCTGCTCCCAGATTATCTCTGAAGTCTCCGGGATCCGCTCATTTCTTTTATACACCTGACTTCTGTGTACTCCGTGCTCTTCCCAGCTTTTCCCACCTGAAGCATCATTCAGCAAAAGAGGCTGGAAATTATCGAGAAGATGGGCATATTTTGCTTCCGGAGTCTTATAAGCTTCGAACTCTTCCCACAACTTGCGGAATTCTTGTCCCTGATCTTCCGGCAGTAATCCAAAAATACGATCAGCCGCCTTTTCTTCCCGTTCTCTCTTGGTCGCTGCACCACTTTCATCATATGCATACGTATCTCCCGCATCAATCTCAACAAGATCATGGATCAGAACCATGATCATCACCTTCGCCAGATCTATCTCTTCTTTCATGTAATCCTTTAAAAGTACTGCCATAAGCGCCAGATGCCAGGAATGTTCTGCGTCATTCTCTTTTCTGTTTGCATCCGCAAGATATGTCTGCCTGAAAATATTCTTTACTTTATCTACTTCTACAATAAACTGTATCTGCTGTTTTAATCGTGTATCCAATTCTTCTCTTGATCTTTCCATTGTATTTATTCCCCCAGTAATTCTTTCATATCACTGCATCCATATCTGTCCAGAAAATCTTCCATTCCTTCTTTGATCTCATCTCTTGTGTAATGATACCTGTGAAGGACCTCGTCCTCAAAACAATTCAAATACGCATAAAATGCCAGCGCCATCTCCAGATAATCCATATCTCCCGGTACCATTTCTTCATAGAGAAGATTTTCCGCTTCATTGATCTTTCCTTCATCAGCCATCCTGCATAAACGTGTATACAGATCATCTCCTACATGGTATCTGTTCGTTACATCCAGTTCATACATGGGTTTCTTCTTGTTGAATAGCAGTCTTCCCAATACATTTGCAAATTCCTTGATCATACGCATAATATAGTC
Source organism: Mediterraneibacter gnavus ATCC 29149 (assembly GCF_008121495.1). Taxonomy (NCBI): domain Bacteria; kingdom Bacillati; phylum Bacillota; class Clostridia; order Lachnospirales; family Lachnospiraceae; genus Mediterraneibacter; species Mediterraneibacter gnavus. The sequence goes on from NZ_CP043051.1 coordinate 580,739, forward strand.
TTGTTCAACATTCATATTTTCTGCTCCTTTCTGCGAATCAGAAGAATTCTCATTTTTTTCATTATACTCTTGCCATCCTCTGTCAGCAACCCGGAATCTAATCTGCCCGACATTTTTTCAAAAATATATTGACTTGGAGCACACTCCATGCTTTATAGTATTCTTATATCAAGAGTACACAAATACTCGAATTTCCAAAAAGGAGGGATTCTCTTTGACGATCAAAGAAGTCAGTGAAAAATATCAGATCACACAGGACACCCTGCGCTACTATGAACGCATCGGTATGATTCCGGCGGTTCCTCGAACGTCCGGTGGTATTCGTAATTACGGAGAAGCGGATCTGGGCTGGATTGAACTCGCCCTGTGTATGAGAAATGCAGGTCTTCCAGTCGAATCCATGATCGAATACGTGCATCTGTTCCAGGAAGGAGACGAGACGATCCCCGCAAGACTCCATCTCTTACTGGAACAGAAAGAACATCTGATCGAACAACAGAACAAGATTTCGCAAATGTTAAAACGCCTGGAATACAAGATCAGTCGGTATGAAGAAGCAGTACAGACCGGAAAACTTGTCTGGAATGAGGATAAAGCGGAGGAATGCAGGAAACGATAAGAGCTTGTATTAGATAAAAATTGGGATACAAAGATGATCATCAAATAAGAAAAAATCAACAGCTTACACTTTCCTTATTTGGATATGTAAGCTGTTGACGGTTAGTGCCCAATGACATTCCTGTATCTATAATTTTTTGTTTACTCCACAGAAATGATAAAACGCTCCAAGTATTCCTGCATCATTTTGGTGCTTTGCGAATACTATTTTAGTACATTCCTCAATACTGGATATAAGATACTTTTTGACAGAATTTTGAATTTTACCTCGCAGAAACTCTTCCTGGGCCATGATGCCACCACCAAGCACAACAATCTCTGGATTGATCACATAGCAAATATTGGCAATTCCCTTTCCAAGGATTTCTGCCATTTGATCAATGGCACGATTACAAATCATATCTCCTTTTTTGGCTTCCTCGAAGATATGGTATCCATCCCACTTATCTTCAGAATCTCCTTTCCACTGGGATACTTTTTTACTTAAAATGCTGGCTGCCCCAAGCGTCTGAAAATCACTGCCATCCATGTGCATATACCCAACCTCACATGCACTGTTACTAAAACCATGAAATACCTTCCCATCTAACACGATACAGCCACCAATACCCGTACCTATGGTCAACATCAAAACCACCCTGCATCCTTTCGCTGCACCTGAACTATATTCTGCAAGCCCTGCACAGTTTACATCATTTTCCACTTCACATGGTATATGAAATTTATCCTCTAATGTCTTTTTAAATTCCATCCCCGCATAGTCAGGAATCAGTGGTGCTGAATAAAAAATAGAACCGCTTTTTGTATCTACCATTCCTGCAGTAGAAATGCAGATACCCGAAATCTTTCCCTTGGTTTGTTCAATCAGATGCTCCACAATCCCTATAACTTTCTTCAGAATTGCAGGTCCACCCTTCCACGCTTCTGTTCTCAAAGTTTCTTTCAAAATAATTTCCGCATTTTCACAAATGATGCCATACTTAATTGCCGTCCCCCCAATGTCAATACTTATATACTTCTTCATTTCATACCCTCATTTACTTTCTTATTTAATCCCATCTGCATCTTAAATCAAACTCTTTTCAACCTAAAAAGCAACACCCGGCTTTTAAGCTGAGCCGGGCATCACTACTAACAAGTATTCCTACATGGAATCTTGTCTACGTATTATCATTATAGAAATTTCTTCTTCGCATCACAGATCATCTGTGCAGCTTCTTTTACAATCTCCATGTCCTCATCTACCAATGCTGGAAGAGGCTCTCTTACTGCACCAAGTTCCAGTCCTTCATTAATCTTTAGAATTGCTTTAATAACTGCATACATATTTCCATGCGCTGAACACATTTTGTAAATTATCTCATTACAAGCATACTGGATTTTTCTTGCCTCTGTCATCTTTCCTGCATTTATACACTCATCCAACTTTAAGTATAATTCAGGCATAGCACCATAGGTTCCCCCAATTGCACCCTCTGCCCCGATAACACGTCCGCTCATAAACTGCTCATCAGGACCATTAAAGATAATGTACTCAGCTCCTGCAGCCTGCTTAAACATTTGGATATCCTGTACCGGCATAGAGGAATTCTTGACACCAATGACGTTGGGATTTTTCCTCATCTCTACAAATAAATTCTGTGTAAGTGCAACACCAGCAAGCTGAGGTATGTTATAAATTACAAAGTCTGTGTTCGGTGCCGCTGCACTAATGGCATTCCAATACTGCGCAATAGCATATTCCGGTAAGTGAAAATAGATGGGAGGAATTGCAGCGATTGCATCTACCCCCAGCCCTTCTGCATGTCTGGCAAGCTCCTGACTGTCCTTCGTGTTATTGCAGGCCACATGGGCAATAACTGTAAGTTTACCTTCCGCTACTTTCATAACATTCTCAAGTACAATCTTACGGTCCTCCACACTCTGATAAATACATTCTCCGGAAGAACCGTTTACATAGACACCTTTTACCCCTTTTTTTACAAAATATTTTGTCAGTCCCTGTACACCTTCTGGACTAATGTTTCCTTCTTTGTCATAGCAAGCATAAAATGCCGGAATCACACCTTTATACTTCTCAAGATTTCTCATAGTTTTGCTCCTTTGCTTCATAAAAGCCATTCATTTTGTTTTCTCCCCTAGCGTTCCATTTCCTCTACAAATGATTTTGTGATTAACTGTGGTCTTGTGATAATCGAACCAACTACAACGCTGTACGCACCAAGTTCAATGACATGCCTTGCCTTTTGGGGTGTATTGATATTTCCTTCAGCAATTACCTTGTGTTTGACTCCTGCAATAATTTCTCTCAGAATTTCAAAATCATTCTTCTCTATTTTATCTCCCTTACTCTGCTCCGTATAACCGACTAGAGTGGTTCCAATAAAATCAAAGCCAAGATCATCTGCATGAAGGGCTTCTTCTATGGTAGAACAGTCCGCCATCCAAAGCTGATTAGGATATTTTTCTTTCACTTCGTGGAAGAATTCATCCAAAGTCTGATTGCTCGGACGTTTGGATATGGTTGCATCCATTGCAATAATATCCGGTTTCACTTCCATCAATTCTTCTATTTCCTTCATTGTTGGAGTAATATAAACTGCACTGTCTTCATAATCCCTCTTTACAATACCAATGATTGGAAGATCCACTTTTGACCGAATCTCTTTAATATCTTCTTTTGAATTCGCACGGATTCCTCTCGCTCCGCCTTCCTTTGCTGCCAGTGCCATTCTTCCCATGATAAAAGAAGAATGTAGTGGTTCATTCGGCAATGCCTGGCATGATACAATCAATTTCCCCTTCAGATTTGCCACTTTCTGATACATCTCTTTTTCCTCCTTGGATTTAACTTCCGTATCATTCATTTCCTCTTTATGAAAATAAGCGGTCACGGTATATACCGCCTATTTTCTTTAATTATCAGGAATATTACATCTTATGGTTGAACTTTCAGTTCATCAATATTAAACCTCTCATATTTCAATATATTTTTCAGATGCAATTCATTTCTTGACCAGGAATCATATTTTTCATATAAAAGCCCGATCTCGCCATCCGGAAGCTCTGTCAGACAGGAATAAGAGTAGCCCATTTGAGGGGTATCCACAGAATAGCAATATTTCCAATCTACAGAATACTTATCTTTTCCGGAATTTCCTGTTTCGCTGATCAAACCAATCCATATCTTTCCATTTTTTCTGCCATTGGTCGCATTTGGTGCTGATAGTAAGATAGCAGGCTTTCCATCAACAGGCTGTGAATAATTAATCACTGACAACTGCGTTCCATACCCTGTTGTTGCAATTTCTGTTAGTGGAACTCGCTCACTCCAGGTTTCTCCTCCATCTGTACTCATCACTTGTGCAATATATCCTGATCCTGTACGCAGATAAGTTTTCAAGGAACCATCCGGCATTTCTACGATCTGTGCTTCTGCGGTTGCCCCACCTGTATTCTGGTCTGCTTCTACGTATGTCCAGTTATTTCCATGGTCATCACTATACATAAATCCCAGTTCTGCAGATGATTTCGAATACAATGGAACAATCAATCTTCCGGCATGTTCTCCATTTGCTATCTGTTTGCCTACACCTGGTCCCAATACGAGAAATTTTGATTCCTCTGGCTTAAAGGTACTTACAATCTGTAAATCAGACCAGGTTTCTCCCTCATCATCTGAGTATTTCATTGCCAAATAAGTTGTTGGGAATACTTTAAAATCTGCATCTTTATAAAAAACATTCATATTTACGTCCGTGTCCGTCTGTGTTTCCAACAACTTTGTACCTTCAAAATTGTAATCATACTGTTTACATAGCATGGCATTTCCATTTTTGTACAGATTATATTCACCATCAACACTATATTCAGTTGCTGAATTTGTAGTATCGTTATAAATGGTTCCATTTTCTCTTACAGAGTAATCATACGTTCCTGCCGCATCATCCTTCCAGTGCAATTTCAAATATTTCTTCCCATCAACCTCTTTAAATCCAGAACCTACGGAAGCGTTGGAACTTCCAATTCCTGCCGGCATCATATCAGCAAAAAGAAATACCCGATGTGTTTCCTTATCCTCTAAAAGTACCGGATCTATGTAGGAAGCACTCCCTTGTATCTGCACATTCTTGCCCACCGAATCCCGTGGCCAGTCTATGTTCTTTGCTACATAATCGTCAAACTTCAATGGCAATGTCGGCTGTCCCCACGTTTTTCCACCATCTGTACTTTTCGCAAATGCTGTATTGATCTTACTTTTTGCATCATGGGTGCCACCATATCTTGCATCTGCTGCTGCAATCACTGTACCAGAATCCAACGCCAAAAGGGATGGGATTCGGAAATAGTTGGATTTTGTAGCATCTCCTGCATAAAAGATATTCTCTGCATATATAGTCTTTCCTGTCACAGCAATAAGTTCATCATCAGAAAGTACATCCCGATATACCTGCATTCTCTCTATGGAACCTCCAAATGGATAGGCAACGGTTCCCTGACGCATGGTACCGCCCAGCATTACATTGTCTACTCCTGTAATATCACTGATAAACTTAAATGCCTCCTGATCCAGCGTTGCTATTAATTCGCCATTTGCAAATAGCTTGTACTGTTTATTTTCTTTGTCCGCTTTTAATGCAACTGTGTTGGATACTCTTTCCCCCTTATAACTACCACGCACAGCAGCCGGGCAATCCAGCGTATATTTAAACTCGCCATCTGTATTTCTCAATTCCATACCTACGCCGCCTGCATTTGTGATATATAAGTGGAAATGTCTATCCTGATTTCCTTTTGTACCATTTCCCACACTCAATAACGATTGAATCGCATTTTCACTGGTTGTTTTATAGGAGATAACGATAGTTCCCTGTTCCAATGCTTTTACTGTTGCTGCCCCAGGTTCTTTACTCAAATCATATCCTGTACCTTCCGAGATTTCGATTCCTTCCTTTTGCAACACTGGTACCGAAGAAGATTCTGTATCTTGTTTCTTCTCTGCTACAGCCTCAATCACATCTGTCTGGGCCTCTTGGGCATATACACTCATTGGTGCAACACACATCACTGCAGTTGCTGCTATAGAAACAATTTTTTTATACTTATTCATATCGTACTTCCCTCTCCGATAATCTCACTGAGTTTCACTTTTCGATCTTCGAACCTTGATTTCGTGCAGGCATCTGCCGTCGCAATCGCAGCTCTTGCAGCTTCTCCTGTGAGCAATGGTCTGAATTCATCGTCAACTTCCTTTCCATGGAGAATGCCATTTAGGTATTTCATCTCATTTTTCATAATGCTGTGGAGCCACATTGGCGGTTTCTTTCCTGGCTTTCCATACATAATGGCACCATCCATCTCCGTACCATGATAGATTCTTGTCCGATCATCATCTTCTTCCTGTGACTCATGCACAAGGAAATGTTCCTCCCTGCCATCTACTTTCAGTGTACCGCCACAATCACACATATCAATCTTAATTGCACCTTTTGTTCCTTGAATCAGGACGTAATGTTCTGGCCAATGGAAAGCAGACCCCCATTCTAATACTGCATACCGATTATCAGAAAACTGCATATTCACAAACAACATGTCATCTTCATCTCCAAAAGCCTCTCCCTGATGTGCAACATTTCCACCTGTCATGGTAACTTCTTCTGGCATTCCTCCCATCAAAAACTGTACACAATCCAATTCATGGATGTGATGGTACAGATGTCCACCTGATTTTTCCCTGATTTTTTTCCAGGAAATAGTTGGCTGCTGTTCTTCCCATCCATTTCTTGCAGAATGGCAATAGAGAACTTTTCCAATCACCCCATCATTAATCAGTTTTTTCGCATAGCGTACCCCATGGAAGAAATTCATAACATGACCTGCCATAAAGATTACACCGTGTTCCTGACAGGTTCTTACCATTTCGTCACAATCCTGATAGGAAAGTGCAATGGGTTTTTCACAAAATACATTCACGCCATGTTCTGCTGCTTTGATGACCGGCTCTTTATGTAAGTAATTAGGTGTGGCAACAATAACTGCTTCAACATCTTCCCTGCTATATAGAGTATCCAGATCCGTTTCCACATCACAATCCAACTCCTCTGCTATGGTCTGACCGTTTTCCGGATCAAGGACTGCCACAATCCTAGCACCCTCCTGTTCCTTCATAATTCTTCCAAGTTCTGCACCAAAATATCCTGTTCCTACAATTGCATATCCTACTGTTTTCATTACTTAATACCTCCAATTTTTTTATTTTACTGCACCATCTGTCATTCCACCTGCAATTTTATTCTGAATAAACATAAAAAATATAACGGATGGAACTACTACGAGAGTTGATGCTGCCATCATATCTCCCCAGTTCAATATTTCAGCTCCCTGCAAAGATTTTAATGCCACGGAAACCGTCATTTTATCTGTACTGTTAATTAAAATCAATGAATATAAGAATTCATTCCATGCATTGATAAATGTATAAATTGCTGTTGCTACAATCCCCGGCATGACCAGAGGAAGAACAATCTGTACAAACGTTTGAAATTTATTGGCACCATCCACTCTTGCTGCTTCTTCAATCCCCAATGGCACCGTTTTGAAAAATCCTACCAGCATCCAGACTGCGTAAGGAACACTAAAGGATAGGTATACAATAATCAGACCGATCCGGGTATTAACTAATCCCAACTTTGCCATTACCATAGAATAGGGAATTGCCAGCAGAATGGGTGGAAACATGTATGTAGCTACAAGTACTTTTGACATAATGGAACCCAGTTTTGGAAAAAAACGTACAATCCCATAAGCCGCCATGGAAGAAATCACAATTGCAATGCACGTTGTGATAATGGCTATGAACAAACTGTTTCCAATATTTTTAGCAAATCCCAAATCCTGAATCACATGGGTAAAGTTATCTAAGGTAAAATGTTTCGGTAAGAATCTGGTAGGATTGGATGTCAATTCTCCCGATGCCTTCACCGAACACAACAGTATCCACACTAACGGGAAAAACGCAATCAATGATAAGATTATCAAATATAAATGGCAGAAAGCATTTCCGACTTTTCCTTTTCGATTCATCATCATTTATCCTCCTTTTCCCATTTTGCAATAATTGTAAAGTACACTACACATACCAACAGCAAAAATGCCAGCAATAACATGGTGACTGCAGAGGATCTTCCTAACAGTTTTGTATTCCAACCCATGTTGTAAGCATAAATCGGCATTGTTGTTGTTGCATTTGCCGGTCCACCACCGGTAAGCAGGTAAATAATATCAAAGTTATTGAATACCCAGATTGTACGAAGAACAACTAAAAGTCCAACAACAATCTTAATATGCGGTACTGTAATGAACCAAAACTGCTGAAACTTAGATGCACCATCAATCTGTGCCGCTTCATACTGATCCTGCGGAATTGTCTGCAAAGCAGATAATACATTCACCATGATCATCGGTGCACCAAACCATACATTGATAAAAATTAACGTCAGGAATACCAGACTGCTGTCACTAAGGAATTGTGGTAATTCGCTGCATATTCCAAGCTGAACCAGCATATTGGGAATAAATCCAGACACTCCATTTAAAATCCATTTCCAGGACAATGCTATTACAATGGATGGAAATGCCCACGGAATAATCATCAACGTACGATAAATACCTTTTCCTACTTTTACACGGTTAATTGCAAGAGCTGCTGTAAATCCAATAAATAACTGCCCTAATAATGAGCCTATAGTCCATAAAATAGAATTTAGGAATGCCTTATAAAAATTTGGATCTGTCAACACTTCCTTATAATTCGCCATTCCTATAAAATCATAGGTCAGCCGAATCAAGTGCTTTGATGTCATGCTATAATACAGGCTGGAAAATATTGGGTATATCAGCAAAACACCTACCACCAGCAACGCAGGTAGTACAAAAATCCAACGGGCATAATCTACTTTTTCTTTTCTTTTCATCATATATGCCTTTCCTCATTTCCTGGGCTATCTATCTAACCCGTTTTTTCATTGCTGCACGGTACTGAATAATTCATTTAATTGCTTTTCTGCTGTTTTGGCAGCCTTCTTCACATCCGTACCATTCGTAATAATATCCTGGAACATACTTTCAATGATTCCCTGAGAAGTAAGGAAACCTGCCTGAATGCTTGGACCATGCTCATATCCGATAGCGGTTCCCTTCTCCATTGCATCTGTAATCACATCGACTGCGTTGGAGAACTTTTGAACTGTCTCGTTTTCCTTATATTCCGGCGTATCAGAAATTCCACTAATGGAAGGAAGCATTCCTACTGGAGTCGCATCCAGGAATTTAATATAGGTATCTCTCTCATACAGTTTTTTCATAAAGGCTTTACAGATTTCCGGATGTTTTGAATTTCTCCAAATGACCATAGGAATATTAGAAGTCTCAGCTCCATAATCTGGATCATCTGCATTCAGCTTTGGAAGTGGCGCACAATCGATCTGATCGATCAAATCCGGAGAGTTGGTTTCCACCCCGCTAATCTGGAAACCCGAATTAAAATCAAATGCTGTTTTTCCCTGATAAAACAAATTTGCCTGATCCAATACAGCATAATTGACAGAATCTTTCGGAGAACAGTTTTTATAAATATCCAACCAGTATTTGATTCCATCTATTGCCAGGTCACTGGTCAGATCTGCTTTAAGGTCATCGGTCAAAAGACTCCCTCCCCCACTCCTGACATAAAAATTCAAAAACCTGGTTGCCATAAGATCATTTGAACCACAAGGGAAGGAACAGCCATACACACCATCTTTTGTAAGTGTTTTTGCAGCCTCAGCAAATTCATCCCATGTCTTAGGCACAGAAAGTCCTGCTTCCTCCAATAAATCCTTACGATACCACATAACCTGTGCGTGAGAATACAGTGGCAAGGAATAACATTCCCCATCTTTTTCACCTTCCGATAATGCCGTCTTTGAAAATTTGTCCCTTCCAATATCATCTATTAAGTCATCCACAGGCACCAAAGCATCTGCATTCATCATCTCTACCACATGCCCTGGAAGTGCAGTACTCATGTCTGGCACATTTCCTGAAGCCAGCCCCGTTGTCCATTTTGTGTAAAAATCTCCCCAAGAGAATGTTTCAATTTTAATATTTACTCCCGGATTATCTTTCATAAACTGGTCCGCGGTTTCCTGTATCACTTCCAGTCTTGGTCCTTGTGTAAAAGAATGCCAAAATGTAATATCTCCTTTCAGCTCCTCGGATGCCACTTGATTTGCTGCGCCCTCTTCTTTAGAACCACATCCCGCAAGTATGGTAGATGCAATCATTGTTCCGGCTAATAAAATAGCTGTTTTTTTCTTCATAATCTTACCCTCATTTGTTCGTTATGTTGTTATTTAGTTTCATTTTCCCAATGCAGCCACATCATTTGTTTTATTGTAATCTTATTTTAGTCACTATTTTTATACATATCTACTAAACGCACACTCAATAATAGCATTTTACACTCATTTTTTACTCTCTTGCTACTTTCCGATATTGATTCGGAGTAAAACCAAAGGCTGACTTAAATTCCCTTATAAAATAATTCGTGTCTTCATATCCACATGCATACGCAATATCATTGATATTGTCATTACTTACCAGTAAAGCCCTTGCTGCTGTTGTAAGCCGAATCTCTCTCACATATTCCATTGGTGTCTTTCCCATATTAATCTTAAATAGGCTGCTGAATCTCTGTTTACTAAGATCTGCCATTTCTGCCATCTTTTGTGGCGTGTACTTTTCACTTGGATGCAGAATAATATAATCTGCCACTATATAGATCCTTGGATCGATTTGCTCATTCTTCTTTGAATTCCTATCCCTTAATGACTTTTCCTCTATTGTTTCCACGAAATCTCCAGTCACCTTATCAACCTTATTCCCGTGCATAGCCAGCGAACCAATCAGAAGATCCAAATTCCCTCTTACAAAGCATTTTTTTACCATGGAATCCTTTTTTACCCACTTATAAATTTCTTTAAAGTAAACATCTTCTCCCTCATTGACCGAAACTCTTGGAATCCCATAATATTCCGCCAACATGTCTTCCCCTTCATAAAATACCGAGGTAGTAAAACGAAGACTGTAAAACTCAAAGGATTCACCGAGCGCACGACAAGACATTTTGCATCCCTGCGGGATATATACAATCTGATTTTCCTCCACAATAATTTCTTCCCCGTCAATACAAAGTTCCGCCTTTCCTTTTTCAATATATCGGAATATACTATACGGAATCACTGATTCCGGATACACCCATGTTCTTCCCATGGAATAAAACTCAATATATAAAAACGTAAATCGTATGTTATCTACCACTGACATATCATCCTCCATTGATTAAAAAAACGGCTATAATGACACACCAAGATTTCTCCCTTTCTTTGAATATTCCTTTAAAACAGATTCAAAGATCGGAAAAACCTAACTATGTATTATAGCTGCTTTCATCATAATTTCTTTAAACTTTAATTTTAACGACTATTTTTTTTACTATTTCCGGTGATTTATCCATCATTGCAACCTTATGTGCATCGCTTGGAAAGCACACCATAAACTCTCCTGCCTTCAATAGATAACCGCCTGATTCATCCCCTTGATAAAACCCGATATCTTTTTCTTCACTGAACGGCGTTTGGATTTGCAGACTACTTACATCAGCAGTTGCAATTCTTTCCACTCCTTCAATAATATAATGAACATCTATATACTTTTGATGTGCTTCATACATACACTCCTTTTCTTCCTTGCTAACAAATGATACTGGGTTCGCCACTATGACTCCTTTCTGAATTACGGTATCCGGAAATGCTTCTTCCCATCTTTTTATTTCTGCCAAATAGCATAATGCCTGATAGATTTTCCTGTCTTCCTTATAGTTTTCCTTATTCTGAATCGAATCAAATATCATCTCTGGTATCTCCTTTCAAATTAGAATCTCATATTTTTTTAACGTATTACGTAAAACTGTGGCCATGATCTGGTATCCTTTGGCATTTGGGTGCAGACCATCATAGGTAATCTTATCCAACGGCTTGTCTGTTCCTGGAAATACCATTGTAGCATAATAATTTACAAAAATAAGATTATTCTTCTTCGCCACTTCTGCCAGCCACTCATTCAGCTCTTTGATATAATTTTTTCTACTCCTTTCATCCATCAGGATCGGAATATGAATTGGTAAAAGAGATGTTAGAATCAAGCAGATATTTTCTTCTTTTGCCTGTTGTACAATTTCTGTAATATGCAGCTTTGCAGTTGCCACTACTTGATTATACGGTGTCGGCTCCAATCTTTTCCAATAATCCCCTTCCAGCTCTATGGAATCATTAATTCCTATTCCCAGGATACAATATCTTGGACGTAATTGAACTGCATCTGTATAAAATCGCTTTTTTAAGTACTTTGTTGTATCTCCCGCAATGCCCCTATTAACAAGAAAGTGATTACCACTTCCAAAATATGCATTTAGCTCCCAATACTCTGTAATGGAATCCCCAATAAAGAGAAAATCTGGCTTTTGGTTTGTGTAGCATAATGCATGATTTTTTATATCGAACTCTTTTCTTTTTTTATCCGCTGCAACATTTTCAGAGAAATATTCCAGCCTCATGTATCCTTCATCTGTTGAAATCATCTGTTGCCTCCTTTTGATTACTATAAATATGCGTTTGCAAAACACCACAAACCGCATAGATACAGCCTTTTTTGTTACAAAATAAAATATCTCCTCAAAACTCATTTGCAAAGTAAGATTCCTACCATAAAATTTGTATGTCCTATCTTCCTGATGATTTATTGCTCGCTGACATTACATAACTTATTACCGCAATAGTTGCTAATAAAATTCATCAATATAAGTATCCGTAGCCTGAAACCTCTGATTGTCTGACAACGTAGGACTCTATCTACATTTCCATCAGGATTGCAAACGTGTTTCTCAATTACCTATATTATAAAAAATAAGTGCATATTCCGAAACTGAATATGCACTCAAAAATAGTATTATACGCTTATTTCATTTCCTTTTTCACATAAAGAAGGTATGACATTCTCTGAAACTCTACCTGTGTGTTTATATCTTCATTAGAGAATTATTTCATTGTCCATAGCTATGTAATCAATAACCTGACAGATTCTAACACGCTGATCCTGGTTTTAAAACAGATGTTTGAAAATGAGTACTATTGTATCTTCCCTGATGGGAAAAAATTGCACCCACTCATACGGAAACGCGAGAACCGTCATTCTCCCACACAATACTATTCACTTAAATTTATATCTTCTTCACTATATAGCACTTCCCCGTTGCTTTCAATCACTTTCTGATACCAGTAAAATGATTTCTTCTTATACCGTTCCATCGTACCTGTTCCATCATCATTTCTGTCTACATAAATGTACCCATATCGTTTTTTTAATTCTGCAGTAGATGCACTGACAACATCGATACATCCCCAGGATGTGTATCCCATAATTTCCACGCCATCCTGAATCGCTTCCCCCACCTGTATCAGGTGATCCTTCAGATACTGAATCCGGTAATCATCCTCTACTGTTTTGTTTCCATTCTCATCTTCGACCAGAACATCTACAGCTCCCAATCCATTTTCTACAATGAACAGCGGCTTCTGATAGCGATCATAAAACATATTCAGCACATAGCGCAATCCTTTCGGATCGATCTGCCACCCCCAGTCACTTGCTTTGAGTGTTGGATTCGGTACTCCTCCCAGAAGATTTCCAAGACCTTTTTTCTGTTTTTCAGGATCTGATGTCGCACAGACACTCATATAATAACTAAATGATACAAAATCTACCGTATTTTTCAGAATTTCTTCATCTTCCGGAGCAAACTGAATCTGGATTCCATGCTCCCTGAAGTATCGTTTCATATATCCCGGATATTTTCCTCGTACATGCACATCTCCATAAAAATAGTTACGATGCTCTGCATCCATCGCCGCGATCACATCATCTGGCATGGATGCATTGCAATCTCTGTTTTTCCTTCTCTGCATACTGCACTTACATATGCTCTGTGCCCGGATGCCAGATCCATTGCCCTGATACTGCATCCATTCAACTCTCTTTTTAACACAACCTTCGTACTATGCGGAAGATACAACAGATATCTGCCATCTGTTGTCTGCGCCATACGAATCTGTGTTGTCTCATTCTCTAACACTTCCTGTGCCGGTATCAACTCTCCTGTATGAAGCTCATCAAGAAGCTGACGGATCATTCCATAATCCCACGCTCCCGGAAACTGTAGTGCTTCATTCCATGGAAACGGTGCGTCAAATCCTTCTCCAAGGATTGGATTTACGGGTTTGTTCAGTTTTTGCCAGTTCCAGATTCCATGAGCTCCATAAGTCACCCCTGCACAAGCCCCGGACAAAATGCTGCTCCATGCTGCTTTTCTGGTATCTTCTGCCTGAAAACGACCATATATTTTTCTGCGGAACCCCATCTGTTCATAACATGGTTCTGCATTGATCAATGGTTTTTTCGGATATTTCTTACGGAAATTTTCTGGAAGAACATATGCCATATCCTGCCCTTCCCGATTATGTCCGGACTGGAACATATAAAAATCCAGTTTTTCCAAAAATTCTTCCGGAAGAAAATCATATCCCCGTTTGATATGCATCGTTTTCAATGTATGCGGACTTTTTTCACATAAAACATCCAGTGCATCCCGATAATAGGACACTGCTTCCGGCGTATCAAAATCTGTATCTCCGCTTACAATGTAAATCGGCTCAAATCGATCAAAAACATGTACAATCTTTTCTGTATATGTTTTAACGAATTCCTTCGGCATCACATTACAATCCGTAACCTTGCTCCCCCATGTTCCCGGCACATAATTTAACCAGAGCACCACCAGCGCCAACTGAAATCCTTCCTCTTCCGCCAGTTCACACATTCTGACCGCATGCTCATAATACGCCTCATTCCACTTTGTAAAGTCAAACCGATGTCCATCCGCTGTCGCAAAGGGATACAGTCCGATATCCGAGATACAACGATCCCACTGCGGCATTGTATTGATCTGGAGAACGTTAAACCCCTGCTCTTTGCGTCTCTTCAGATAATAAATCCACTCATCCTCGGTTATATTTGTAAACGCACTCCAGATGGTATCTGCCAGATAAAAGAACGGCTTTTTATCCCGACAAAATGTGCTTTTATCCTCACTTACTGTTACTCTGCTCATGATACTCTCCTTTCGTTTCTATTTGGAAACACAGTTCAGCAGAACTTCTCCGCTCTTCACGGATTCCTCTGCTACCGTCTTAATTTGCATATAATCTGCTGTATTTGCAACAATGACCGGTGTTGTAATATCCAAACCTTCCTTTTTGATTCCTTCAATATTCGCTCTGACCAGAAGCTGTCCTGCTTTCACATAATCACCGGCTTTCACTTTTACAGCAAAACAGCTTCCATTTAAAGTCACCGTATCCATGCCTACATGGATCAAAATCTCTGCTCCGATATCTGATTTAATGCCTACTGCGTGTCCGGTTGGATACATCACACTGATTACTCCGTCACACGGTGCACAGATTTCTCCATTTTCTGGAATTACTGCCGCACCCTGTCCGAGGATTCCTCCCGCAAACGCTTCATCTCTTACCTCAGAAAGAGGAATTACTTTTCCACTGACCGGCGCCAGAAGCGCTTCATCTTTTGCCGGAATAATTTCCTGTGGTTCTTCTTTCTTTTCTTCTTTTTTCGGAAGCATATCATCACTATATCCAAAGAAATACGTTACAATCGCAGATCCAAAATAGGCGATCGCACACGCGATTAAAAATCCGACAAATCCGACACCGATATATCCCGGCAATGTCAAAATGCTTGTTCCAAGAAGTGTTGGTGCTCCTGTTCCTGCAGCAGCTACGATAGCTCCTGCAATTCCGGAAAATACCGCCCCGATGAAAAATGGTCTTTTAAACCGCAATGTAACTCCATAAATCGCAGGTTCTGTAATTCCTGCGAGAACTGCCGAAAGCGCTGCCGGACCTGCCAGTTCCTTAACTGATTTGTCTTTTGTTTTCAGGAACACACCAAGTGTAGCTCCTGCCTGTGCCATGTTATTGGGTCCAGTGATGGTAAACAATGTATCTCGTCCATACTCTGCAATATTATTCATAACAATCGGAACAAATCCCCAGTGTACACCAAACATGACTGCTGCCGGCCAGATCAGACCAAGCAGTCCCCCTGCAATAACCGGATTCAATCCCACCAGTCCTGTATATCCGGAAGCCAGTGCTTTTCCTACAGTATCTGCAATCGGCCCGATCACAAGATAAGTTGCCGGCACCATAATTGCCAGACTGAGAAGCGGCGTCAAAAAGGTTTTGCATACTGTCGGGACGATTTTCTTCAATCCTTTTTCCAGTTTAGAAAGTGCATATACTGAAATCACAATCGGGATTACAGATGAAGTATAGCTTACCAGCACAACCGGAATTTTTAAAAAGGTCAATGCCTCTCCGGCAGAATATGCAGCTGTCCGATCCGGATAAAGTAATGCCGCTGCAACTCCCACTGCCACGAACTCATTCGCTCTGAATTTTTTTGCTGCGGTATATGCCAGAAATACCAGAAATCGTATCCATAAATGTATTCAGGAGATTCTTTTTCTCCCCTGATTCCTCTGCATCACTCGGATTCTCCTTTTTTAAGTCTGTAACTTCAAAAATTGTATCATATACATCCGCTACATGCTGCCCGATTACAACCTGGATCTGACCACCGCTGTCAAGTACTGTAATCACTCCCTCCAACTGCTCCAGTTTTTTCTTATCTACATTCTGTATGTTTTTTACTTTAAATCGAAGCCTTGTTGCACAATGGATCAAAGTATTAACATTTTCCACCCCACCGATATATCTGACAATTTCCTTTGCCAGATTTTCATAGTTTTTCTTAGCCATGGTTGCATTCCTCCTGTTTTTTGTAAACTGTAACGCGCGTTCTTTATTTAAAACCAAGATAACATCTGACAGAAAAACTCTCAATCCCCTTTCATTTTTTCTGCTATTTTGCAGATTTCACTTCCGATATTCCCTGATTCTCTCCTCAAATTTATAAAAAATAACAGGCATTTAAATTTTCTTTAAATACCCGTCATCAAATATTTTTCACCCATAAATATATTTTGTTTTATCGAACACTGTTTCCCCTTCTGAAAGCCGGGTCTTATAGTATACTCTCATAATTTCTTCGTTTTCGTCTTCCATATAACGGAGCAGATGCTTCACTGCTGCTATGTGGCGTTTCGTATGGGTTCCTTTGATCAGTGTCAGTTCAAATCCCGGAAGTTCCACTGGTGCAACTGCATCAAATCCAAGCAAAGAGATGTCCCTTGGAATTCGTATATTCCGCTCAAGAAGCGCTTTGATCCCCACATGGAAATAACAGAACTTTCCAGAATAAACGCAGTCACTCCCCGCATTCCTTCATCCAGATATTTTCCCATCGAAAAAGCAGCTTCCTCTACATTACAGCCAAGCTGCCTGATACGATTGCTTGCGTCTCCACACTCCCGCTTTGCCATCTCCAGAACAAATGCTTCTCTTCTTTCGAGAAAATTGAAAATATCAATATCTTCTGCCAGATATACAATCCTGCTATGCCCCTTATCTACCAGATAATCTACACCTCTTCGGATTCCTTCCCGGTTATCGATCAGAAAACTATTGATTCCCTCTTCATAAAACAGATTATCTCCTGTTACAATCGGTATCTGAAGTTCTAAAAAGGGATAAATATCTGATTTTTCCATTTCTGCCGCCATGATGTAGATTCCTTTTACGTCCTTCTCCCTGCATTCAGCAATCAGATTCTCTACATGTTCACACTTTTCCTGAAACAGACGATATTCAAATGAATACCCAGATTTTTCCACAATCGCTTTTATCGTTTCAATCACAGGATGGCGCACCTGGTGGTCCACTAATCCATTACTCCTTATATGCTGATGAGCAGTGATGTTTATAATACAGAACCAGCATCACACTGCACAAGATCCATCCTAATGGGTATCCGAGCACAATCGGAATCATGGATTCTGATACTCTGGACACAACAAATAAGTAAATCTGCCGGAAGAGAATCGAATTTATCATCATAATCAACATCGGTCCTTTCGTCATTCCGATCCCTCTTAACGTACTGTCGTAAACTGAGTTGACACAGAGCGCAAGGTAAAACGGCATTTCTATATGGATAAATAATGTTCCGAATTTTACAACGTCCGGACTTTGGATAAACATGGATACCAACGATTCTGCGAAGAGATTAATTAGAATGATCATGCATATCGCAATCCCAAAGCACATTGTCAATCCTGTCCGGATTCCTTTTCTAATTCTGTCATATCGTTTTGCCCCATAATTCTGTCCGACAAATGTCATCAAACCAAGAGAAAGACTTTGAATCGGAAGCAGACAGAATTTATCAACTTTTCCATATGCTAACCATCCCGCCATTGCCGCTACACCGAAATGATTGATATACGACTGTACAAATACATTAGAGAATGACACAACTGCCGACTGTAATGCCATCGGTAATCCGACGCGTACTATCTTTCCTATCATTTCCGGATTGAGTCTGATCCTATTCCAAACCACTCGATAACTTGCCCGTTCTCTGCTCAGAACGATCATTACAAGGACAGCAGATGCCCCTTGCGAAATAACCGTAGCATACGCCGCTCCTTCTACGCCCAGACTGAACCCTGCCACAAAAATCAAATCCAGGACGATATTCAAAACGGTTGAAAAGATAAGGAAATATAACGGTCGACGGGAGTCACCTACTGCCCGAAGGATTCCAGCTCCCATATTATAAAAGAGAAGCCCTGTTACTCCGAGAAAATAAATTCTCAGATATGCATCTGCCTGTACAAATACCTCTGCTGGTGTATTCATCAATTTAAGCATTTGTGTCCTGAATCCCAGCGCGCACACCGTACAAATCACGCTCATAACAAATGTAAGCCCAATCGTTGTGTTTACCGCAATCTGTACATTCTTCTCATCTTTTGCTCCGAAATACTGCGAAATGATAATTCCTGCTCCTGTAGAAAGTCCCATAAAAAAGCCGATAAACGTATTGATCAGATTATCTGTCGTTCCGATTGCTGCCAGAGCTTCTTTCCCGACATAATTACCTACAATAATACTATCCGCCGTATTGTAAAGCTGCTGAAAAAAACTTCCCATCATCAGTGGAATCGAAAACAGTAATAATTTCTTCCAGATTTTTCCTTCTGTCATTGAAACAACTTTTGTACTCATTTGTTTCTTCACTCCGTTCCTGTTTCTTTCCTCATTTGTTACTGTTCACAGGGAACCTGTGAGCAGTAACCCGCATTTTACTATATATTGACCGTCTTTCCACCTGGCACTTCCACGATCATTCCATCGACATTAATCCATACAGAATCAAATCCTGGATTATATACTTTATCTGCATCAATTGTAAACTTCAAATTTTTTGCAGCCTTCATATAATCCACAATTTCAATATTCGTCGCATACCATATATCTTCCCGATTTCCCACAAGCTGACAGAATTCTTCTATCAGCTCCCAGTTATTATCTCTTGTAAACTCAAAGCTGTGCCCCCATACATACATCATGTATAAGTACTGTGCTTTAAATAATTCAACAAACTTCTGGCCGTTTTCCAGCAGATTGTGATTGTGATGGCAGGTTGCCGTCCATTTCAGATAATTCTCCGGCATACCAAAGCTATCCGTACTTCCTACAGTCCGACAGTACTCAATTCCCAGTCCCGGAAGCAACCCGACAATTTCATCATTGCAGGAACCATTCGGATAAGACATTCCTCTTACCGGATATCCAACCGCTCTCTCAAGCGCACGTCGATCCTCCAGCACCTGCATAGCGGTCTGCTCAATCGGACATCGACTGATTGTCGGATGCAGTACGGTATGGCAGGATACCTCATGTCTCTGATAAAGCGTTTTCCACTCTTCCACCTGGATTCGTTCTTCATCTACCAAGCCTGAATTCAAGTGAAATGTCCCACGAACTCCATTTTGATTCATAATTTCCACGAGACGTCTGTCTTCCACCCGTCCATCATCGTAACTAAGCGTCAGAACCTTATGCTTTCCTTTCGGAAAACATACATAGATATTTTTCAATTTGTTCCTCATAACGCACCATCCCCTGTAATATTTTCCACATTCAATACTGCGCTGAAGAATGCAAGTGCCATTCCCTGGCCCCATCCCTGGATCCATTTTTTCGAAATACCACAGTAACCCTCCCGGTCTTTCATCACCGCCGTGCCTCCGGATACATCGGTCACTCTGCCATCCGGATTTACATGTGCGAGAATTCCATCGATTGATTTCTGCACATATTTCAAATGAAGCGGATTTCCTTTCAAAGTCAATGCAGCTGCAATCCCCGCAGACGCAGAGATTTCTTCATAGGACTCTTCATCATCCAGGATTGTTCTCCAAAGTCCATTCTCTGTCTGTAATAATTTCAATGCTGACAACTGCTCATTCAGACTTCCTACAATTTCAAGATACTGTGGATATAGATAGCATTCCGGCAGAATTCGTCCCACCTGACACATTGTATAAGCTCCCCAGCAGTTTGCTCTTCCCCAGTGGAAACCTGACATATGATCTTTTGTGATGTTATTGTATCCGTGATACCACAATCCGTTTTCTTCATCTTGAAGATACTGGATATGCCAACAGAACTGATTCAACGCATCATCAATCAATTCTGCATCTTCTGTCATTACACCTACCCGCAGCATAAAGAACGCTGCCATAAATAGCGTATCCGCCCAACACTGCTCCGGAAAATCATTCTTTGCAGAAACCGTATGCTGCAATACGTGATTTCCGAAACGAAGTGCATCATTTCTCAGATAGGCAATTTTAAACTGGATCAGATCCATGTATTTCTCTTCACCGGTAGCCTGATACAGCGTGATCAGACAATGCCCCATCGCGCAGGTGTTTACTGTCCAGACAGGAAGTCCAAGTTCAATCAGTTCATCTACCCTCTCTTTTAATACGTTCAGATATTCCTGCTTTTTTGTTGCCTCATATGCTTCTGCAATTCCGTAATACGCGACTCCGCATGGCCAGTCCCATGTCATATCCATACGCATCGTACGCGCAACGATTTTATCCATTTGCTCTTCTAAGTTTGCTTTATTGTATTCTAATTTCCCCATTGTTTTATTCCTTTCCGATTAACTTTTTGATTTCTTCTGCTACAAAATGCGCATACAGTTGTGCTCCTGCCTCTTGTAGATGGACGTTGTCTTCACGATACCATACAGCAGTTTGTTCTTCTCCTGCCTTTGCACATGCTTTTCTTGTAATCCCCAGCATATCCACATATGGAATATTTTCTTTATCTGCAAGCTTCTTCATTTCTTTTGCATATTTCGGAAGTAATGCATCGATTTTTGCGTTTTCTCCCTGTTCATTTGCCAGACACGGACGCAGACAGATTGACGAAATCAGAATCGGATACGCCTTCTTTTCTCTTGCCACTCTTATATATTCCATAAGAGATTCTCCAAATGTTTCCAGCGGAACATAGCGTTCTTTTTTCTCTGCTGCCGCATCATTATGTCCGAACTGTATCAACAGATAATCTCCACTCTTCATCTGATTTTTGATGTCCTCAAGTCGACCTTCTTCTCTAAAAGATCTGGAGGATCGACCTGCCATCGCACAATTGTCAACGATAATATGTCTGGTTTCATAGCTCATTTCCTGCGAAAACGGACTGCTGTCCCGATGCGCTTCTTTCCAACAGTTTTCGGCTTCCAGGGCGTCAACAAGCTTTTCTCCCCATCCGGTCTGTGGTCTTTCTGACTCATGATAACTCTGTGCCGTCGAATCTCCTGCAAGATACAATACCGGCTTACGTTTCATCTCCGGCAGTACCTGCCTGAAATCCATATCCGAAGCATAATAAAACTTCGTATACCCCGGCTGGTTATAGCAGTTATTCTGCCATGCCACTCCACACCGATACTGCACATCATGCATCAAAGTAAACAATTTATGTTCCGTCAATTCCGTTGAACTATAAATTCGGATTGCGGAACTGTCGCTTGTCCGCAGAAGGATCTCCTCCCGGAAATCCCCGAAGATATCAGCCACAAGACATGGATTTCCTTTGGTACCGTTATTTGTCAGCGTATTCTCCGGACGGAGCATCTCGCCGTGTATCATATCACTGATCACTCCTGTTGCAGTTTCATGAAGATAATCCTCGCCGTCCGTAATCTGTGTCGTCAGATCTGATGCCCAGCGAATCGACATATTGCTGCCCGGCGAACCTGCCTCCAAAAGAGTTCCGTGACAGTCATATGTCCCTTTTCCGTTCACCCAGCACTGTAGCCCCCTTGCATTGGGATGAATATCTCCAATCATGCATCTTCCCAGATCTTCCTCCGCATATTCTCCAAACACAACTTCTCCATTTTCCGCATGACGCAGGGCATACCCGTATGGAGCGTTAATCCCTTCTTCAAAAACATTAAAAATCTCCAGCCCCGGACGATCCGGATCGATATCTGCCACATGCATGGCATCTCCGTGTCCAAACTTAGCTTCTCTTCCGTCTGGCAGCATTCCATAAGAACTGTATAATAAACTTCCGTCATGATCGATACATGCTGCTCCGTAAATGATTTCCATACAGCCGTCCCCATCTACATCTGCTGTTGCAAGCGAATGATTTCCCTGTCCCGCAAGTTTACCGTACACCGGATCCTCTCCTTTTTTCAGATGCGGATTATCATGAAATGGATTGTTCATTGGAACAAACCCACTGTCTACCTTCCACTCCGTCTCAAATTTGTTTTCAAAGAAACGATATGCCGTCAGTGTTGATCTTGTGTAATAGCCACGGCATACAATCAGATACGGACGTTCTCCATCCAGATAGGCCACTCCCGACAGGAATCGATCCACACGGTTACACGGTTCGATTCGTTTCATTGCATAATCTCCCCATCGCAGACCATCATCAGTACGCCCGACAGGAAACTCTATTGTTTCCAGTTCCTCGCCATTCCCGGCAAACATCGTCAAATACTCCGGGCCTTCATATATGAAGCCTTCAAACTCTCTCAAGCAATTTTTATCACTTCTTTCTTTCGCATACACATCAATAAAATAATCCGTCAATTGACGCGCATCCTGCTCTGACAGCGGATACTCAAATCTTTGCTCTGTCCCAAAACATTCTTCTAGTGTAGACGGCCATGTACCACTGATAACTTCCGGCTGCTCATGCCAGCTTTGGAATACCTTTACCAGATGTTCATAATAATCTTCGGCCGAACAAACATATGAATCTTCATGCGTGATTCCCGCACACATATCTTTTTCTGGTATTGTGATATATTGTTCTTTTTCTTTGCCTTCGAAGAAAATCGTCATTTTCGTACCCGGTGCCGTTTTCACTGCCATCTCCGCCTGTCCATCTCCATTAAAGTCATAACAGATAAACTGGGTATAATGAGCACCGGCTCGTATATTTTCTCCCATGTCCAGGCGCCACATCAATTCTCCATCCAATTTATAACAATCCAGATAGCAGTGACCGGTATATCCTTTGATCGAGACATCATGGGAGTTGGACGGATCCCATTTCACAATATACTCATACTCTCCATCGCCGTCTACATCCGCCACAGACATATCGTTTGCTGAATATGTAAATGCTTCTCCTGCCGGGGTAATTCCGTCTGCCGGTTTCTGAATAGGAATATCATAATACCCATTTTCCCAAACATTTACACACTCACACCTGGATAAGATGTTTCCATTTATGACAGGTGCCACACTATACTGATCATCCATACCACCTTGAATATCCAGATAATTCATACTGTCATTCACCTCAGCGATGCTTTCTCCGTTTCTATAAATAACAAATCCGACGCCGTCAAGCCCTCTTCCATCTTCTCTTACTCCGGTCACCTCTGTAAGGAACAATCGCCAGCTTAAGAAAACACCTTCCCTGCACGGCACTGCGATCAGACCGCGCTTCAGTTGCTCCAGTTGTTCCTTCTGAATATAATGAACCGGTGTCACGAACAGCTCCTCTGCCGTTTCTTTTCCATCTATCACCGGAACCAGTTTTAGATAATGCGGCCGGTGCGTTGATTTTTTCAATCGATAAACCCTCTCTTGATCTGCCGGAATTTCCCCTATCATCTGATACCTTACTTGCTCTCCCTCACGGTCAGACCAGTAAATTCTGTAGCTTTGTGCGCCAATAGCTTCATCCCACATGATTACTGCCTCGTTGCGGGTGATCTGTGCTAATTCCATCATCTTGTTTTCCTTTCCGCAGTTTCCTATAGAAACACAAAAGGCTCCAACCAGTTTTCCTGCTGAAGCCTTTCTCACTACTCTAATTCATTTATTTATCGGCTTTATACAGCTCGTTTACTTCCTCAACAAGTCTGTCTCCTCCACGATCAAGCCACAACTGTGCTGCATCCTCAAGACCTTTCTTATCGATCTGTCCACAAATGTACTGTGTTCTTGCATCTTCGATAATCTGCTCAATATCTGTACCAACTTCTGCATTCACCTCTGAGTTTGCAAGATATCCCAGTGCCGGATTGCTTACAGCAAATGGCTCGTTATACTCATAGG
The DNA here is from genome assembly GCF_008121495.1 of Mediterraneibacter gnavus ATCC 29149. Lineage (NCBI taxonomy): Bacteria > Bacillati > Bacillota > Clostridia > Lachnospirales > Lachnospiraceae > Mediterraneibacter > Mediterraneibacter gnavus. Next base: position 605,112 of record NZ_CP043051.1, read on the forward strand.
ACTCGTATCTTGCCTTCTGAACTTCATCCATCTCCAGTGACGGGCTCTGAGAAAGAAGGTTCGGAATATATGCTTCTGCCTGGTTCAGACCTGTATTCGGAAGACTTGACATTTCAAAATCACCGCTCTTTTCAATGTTTCCATTCTCGTTGATTGTATAGCTGATATCTTCCAGTCCGTAATCAGCCAAAACCATCATCTCGTCATCACACATTTTATCCAGGAATGTAAGACAGTTTTTCAGATCTTCTTCTGTTTTAGCACCTGCTTTTGTAATCATATAGAAACCATTGTATCCGCTTGTCGCCAGTGTTTTTTCCTCAATAGGTCCTACAAGCTGCATCGTTGCGGTCTTAGAAGAGTCCACTACAGATGTGATGTTATTTGTTTTAAAGTAATCCCAGATTCTTGTACCGCCGTCCATGACATCTACGAATACTCCTGTTTCTCCCTTCTTACATGCCTCCTGGAATGTACCAGAATCAATTGTTGCCCAGTCTTTTCTTACCAGACCTTCATCATAGATTTTCTTCATCCAATCCAGTGCTTCCTGATACTCTTCTGTCTGGTGAACCGGAACCATTTTTCCATTCTCTTCTACCCATTCATTTCCTGTACCAAACCATGTCTGGATTACATCCAAAGGTCCTGTATACTTTGTAAGTTCAAGACCATATGTATCATCTACACCGTTTCCGTCCGGATCCTCATATGTAAATTTGTAAAGCATCTCGTATACATCTTCAATTGTCTTCGGATCTTCTGTGATTCCAACTTTCTCTGCCCAGTCTTTTCTGTAAGAAAGACCTAAACGACCTTTGGCACGCGCACGATATAATCCGATGATCTGACCGTCCACTGTAAGTGCTTTTGAAACTTCCGGATCTGCCTGGGAGAGATTCGGATATGCTTCTGAATCTTCCAGATATGATGTCAGATCCCAAAACGCACCTTTCTTTGCGGCATCTACAATATTTGCACTCAGTTCTACATTTGATGTAAGAATCATCGGCATATTATCTTTATCCATCAATGTCAATCCAAGTTTTTCTTTGTATGTACCGTCATTCTCAAATTTCCACTCTACACTGACTCCTGTGTAATCTTCATATTTCTTGATTACTTCATCAGAATGCTCATTCTGAAGCTCTGTGCCGTAAAAAGCCGGAACCATCATACTGATGACCGGTTTCCCGTCTTCTGTTGTTGATGATGTGGATTCCTTTTTATCGGAAGAACCACCACATGCTGCCATTGACATTGCTGTTACACCCGCGAGGGTAATTGCTGTTGCTTTTTTCCATGTTTTTCTCATAATCTTTTCCCTTCTTTTTATATAAATTGTATTTTATATCATCCTTTTACTGCTCCAACCATAACACCCTTCGTAAAATACTTCTGGATGAACGGATAAATGATCAAAATCGGAATGGTCGCAACTACTGTCGTTGCCATCTTCACTGACTGCTCCGGAGGTGTACCGAATGCACCGAAGTCCATCCCACTCTGTGTTGCCACAGAGGACGTCATAAAGATGATTCTTCGAAGTACGATCTGAATTACTTCTTTCTTAGAATCCGAAATGTACATCATTGCATTGAAATACGAATTCCAGTGCGTAACTGCATAGAACAAAGATACACTCGCAAGTACCGGTTTTGAAAGCGGAAGAATAATCTTCATAAATATCTGTAGATCGTTACATCCATCCAGCCTTGCCGATTCCTCCAACTCCATCGGAAGTCCCTGAAAATAGTTTTTAATAATGATCATATTAAACGGATTGATTGCTCCCGGCAGCCATAATGCCCAGAAAGAATCTCTCAAATTCAACACATTTGCTACAAGAATATAAGTCGGAACCATACCTCCTGTAAAGAGCATCGTTACAATTACCATGTTAATAAAAAAGTTTCTTCCTTTAAAATAGTTTCTTGATAACGGATACGCTAATGTACATGATAAAAACATATTTATCGCAACACCAACCACCGTTACAAAAACCGAATTGAGAAGTCCTCTGATTGTTTCACCATTTGCAAAGATATATTTGTATGCATTCAGTGATATTGTATGCGGGATTATGAAAAATGCCCGTTCTGTCAGTTCTTTTTCTGTCGCAAAGGATCCTGCGATTACATAGAGAAAAGGAAGCAGAGTAATCAGCGCAAACGATGCAATAAACAAATAAATCAGCACCTGCACCGCCTGATCAGCCGGACTTCGTTTAATTTTCCTTCCCTGCATGCCATTTTTTACGCTTGCTTTCATTTTTGCCATTTTTCTCACCCCTTTTAATAGAATCCTGATTCACCAAACACTTTTGCAAGCTTGTTCGCTCCGATGACCATAACCATACTTACAACGGATTTAAACATTCCTGCTGCTGTTGCCAGAGAATAGTTTCCATTCACAACACCTTTTGTGTAAATATATGTGTCAAACACATCCGATGCTGCTCTGTTCATGGAGTTCTGCATCAGATAAATCTGTTCGTATCCTGTATTTAAAATCTGTCCCACTTTCAAAATCAACATAATTACAATTGTTGAACGAATAGCCGGAAGAGTTACATGCCACATTTTCTGCCAACGATTTGCTCCATCCATATCTGCTGCTTCATAAAGTTGTACATCCACGCCTGAGAGAGCCGCCAGGAAGATGATTGTTCCATATCCGGTTTCTTTCCACATGTTCTGTCCGATGATCATCGGAACAAACAAATTCGGATCTGACATAATATCAGGTGCATTTTTTCCAAAAATCATTGTCAGAAAATGATACACGATTCCGTCTGTTGTTGAAAACAACTGAGTTGTCAGTGCCGCCACAATTACAAATGAAATAAAATGAGGGATGTACACCATCGTCTGTGTAACACGTTTGAATGCCATATTTTTCACTTCATTTAATAAGAGTGCTAAAATAATCGGTGCCGGAAAATAAAAAATCAGGCTTGCGATTGAGATTGAAAGAGTATTCTTTAACAGGCTCCAGAAATCCGGTCCCGTAAGAAATTTCTTAAATATGTCAAATCCTACGAAAGGACTGTTTATAATTGCTGATATCGCTGAATCTCCATTATATGGACTAAAATCCTGAAAGGCCATTGCCAATCCCCCCATTGGAAGATAATTAAAAATCAGCATGTACAACACACCTGGAATAATCATGATATATAACCATATATGTGCTTTCCATTGTCCTGTACGAGATGTTACTGCTTGGGTTTTTGCTTTTGTCTTCATTCCCACTTTCTCCTCGTCCTCTTTTTTATCATGATCGGCTCATGATATCTACGATTGCGGTCCGCTTCCGTGAGCACATTGTACCGTCTCTTTCATTCATTTGTAAATAATCATTTTACAATCTGTTATTATCCTTTTACACATGCGAAAACCCCTTGAAATTCAAGGGGTTTCAGCTTTTATCGCATTCCGGTTATCATGTTCTGACCACACTGTTTTTCTCTTGATAACAGCAAAAAAACATGATTATCCACTTCTTCATTTTTATTTTAATGTTCTTTTCTGAATGCCGCAGGTGTCACTCCGATATGTTTCTTGAAAAAACGGATGAAATTCTGCACGTTATTATACATTAATATTTCCGATATTTCTGCCACCGACATTTCTGTCGTCAACAACATATATTTTGCCTGCATCAGCTTTTCCTCGTTTACCATATCTGTAAACGTGATATTTTTTTCTTTCTTTATTATTTTCCCGATATAATTTGGATGATAATTTAATGTCTGTGCACATTCACTCAGTGTTATATTTCCTCGATTCTCCCGTACAAGCTTCTGGATCTGCTGGAAAATGCCCATCTCATCTCCATCTTCAAGTTTTTGCAAACTCTCAATGATTGGCTGAATCACTTCTTTTATGATTGCTTCCTTCAGTTTTTCCGTATCATAAAGCATTGGAATCCGGTTAAATGTATTATATTGACTATCCATGAATACATCCTCAAGTAACAGTCCATGTGTAACCGTTGTTCCAACAATCACTGTAAGTAGTCTCGTTAAATAGAAGTTTCTCTCCACTCCAATTACACGCTTTGAATCCAATCGCTCAATCATTGTTTCCAGGAGTCTCTGGCTTTCCTCCACATTGCAGTTTTCTATTGCCTGAACCAATTCGCCTTCCATAATTATGTCATATACATTACTTTCACGTTTCAACATGGAATAGTCATCGAACAACACCAGTGTTGAGCCTTCTGATTTGTTTGCATTCGTCTGATCATAAAGAGCTTCATTACATTCATTGTATGCCTGCTGAATATCTGTAAGATGATGAAATGTCTGACTGATTCCACAGGAAACATGGTATAAAAAATGCTCTGCAATAAAATCCTTTACTTCTTTATAAATCACTGCTGTTTGATTCTCCGCTGCATTATCATCCTCACCGCCCGCAACAAAAATCATCTTATCTCCGTAAAACAGAGGTGTAATAAATATTTTACTTTGTATTTCTTCAGGCAATGTTTCCAGAATTCCGGTATAGATTTCTCTCTTTAATATTTCCTTATTATCATTCTCTTTACAAGCCATACCAAGCATTCGATAGGAGCTATATTCTGTAATCTGGTATTTCCCCAAAGCGTCTTTTATCTTTCCTTCATTCATCTCACCTTTTATAAGATTCGATAACAGAAATTCTTTTAACTGGATATCTCGCTCCTTTACATGAAGTTCCAATTTATTCAATGGATTAGCAAATGCAAGTACAAGTACACGCACAATCTGAATCAGCACTGCAATTACTGCAATCACCGCAAATGATGCAAATATAAATGTCATTCCTATCTTTCGTATCTGATTATGATTAAATCCTACCAAATATGTAAGGCCACTGGTCGCACCACTGGTTCTACTGATACTATACTTTGTCGTCTTTTCGATTTGCAATGTACCTTCTGAATCGAACGCCCCCCATTCTTTCTCTTCTGAGAACTTTTCCAACCATATTTGTGTCAGTTTCTGATTTGTTTCTGCCATTACCGACTGATCACTTAAAACAGAGACACTGTATCCCATATTTTCATAATTCGATGGTAACAGCTGCCGAATTTCTGATTCGTTTATTTTTACAACAATAATCCATGCAAGATCACCTGCTCCATATTCTTTTTTTATCACAAGTCGAAAACCACTCAGATCTACCGTATTTTGTTTGCGCAAATTATGATTTCCGTACTTTTCACTGTCTTTAGCTTTAATCCAATAAGCAGATAATGGAACCTCTTTCTGCGCCTCCAGAAATTGCTCCGCTTCCTCTCTATTTTTCAGTTCATCATAGTCGAACATGCCATAATCATCCAATATCCATCCACTTCTGACATTGATAAATTCATATGACTCTACATACTTCTCTACAAAATAGTTTCCCTGAAGACTGTCCTGCGCCCGATTCAAATCACTGTACATAGAATATGGTGGTTTCTCCTGCTGAGCCAGCCATCGAACTGCATCTTCATTTGCCACTTCAATATAGTACTCTTTCAACGATGAAAACACATTCTCATATTCCCTTGTAATTTGTTCACTATAAGACTGCAGCTGGAGCTCACTTCTAGCAGATTCTCCATTGACATAAATTAAGCTGGAGACAATCCCCATGATAATCATCGGAATTGTTACCAACGCCATCAGTTTTATAAACATCTGCTTTTCATATGTTAATGAATCCAATATTCTTTTTAATTTCAAAACCCACTTCCCCTATTCCATTCCTTCTAGATTTTTCTCCAAAATATTCTAACACAGGCTAAATATGTATAGCAATCACTTTGTTCCATTCTGTCTGAACCTGTCCTTTCTTTCAAACATGAAAATTTAATAGTGCCTGACACCATTGTGTTCAATACCAGTTAGCTTCTCTAGCTTAACACCTTTTTCTTCCAAGCCTGCTATCCCTTATAATATCAGTAGTTCTCATTTTATACTATTTTTTAGGCTGGCACTTATTTAACATCTTTGTAACATATTTTATATATCTTTTTTTATTTTCCTATTGACATGCAACAAAAAATGTGCGGTCACCTTGTTGTCCATCGGAACAACAAGGTGACCCTTAGTTTATCAAGGGAATTGATTCGTGGGGAACCAATTATTCCCATACTAAGGAGGCACACATTTATTATGAACGATTATCCATCAAATGTAAAACAAAAATTGAACTCTATCATCGCTGACATGTCGGAGCATCATTGGCTCTTGTCAAACAATCCTGGACACAATTTCATGCGTCAGCATCAGGGCAAACTCTCTTTCTACGATACCATGCGTCTTATTATCGACATGGGAAAAGGAACTACCAATGATGAAATTATGGATTACTTTGACATGGTTCCTGATCTTATTCCATCTCAATCCGCTTTCAATCAACGACGCAGTCAGATTTCACTGTCTGCTTTCGAATACCTTTTTCGGAAATATATTGTAACTGCTGATCGTGGTTATGAATCTTACGATCTGTTATTCCACTGTGAACTCAAGAATCTAAATTATGTTTTTCGTGTAAAAGCGCCTCTTCTAAAAGTCTGCTTTCCTATTACGCTACTGAACTTCCTGACGACCTTGAAGAATTCGATGTTACGATGAAACGTTATTTCACTGACAAAGCTACAAATGTTATGAAAGATCAGTCGGATGTGTACCGATATATTAATCCGAGTAAAAACACACCTCATTTTTATGAGCTTCTTAACAGAGATAGGAGACATCTTTACTTCATGCAGTTTCGTGTCGTAAAAATAAAAACTGCAGAAAATACATATGAGTATCTCATCACAAATCTGCCCCACAGCTTTACTATGGAAGACATCAAGGAATGCTATCACTGGAGATGGGGCATTGAAATTTCTTTCCGTTATCTTAAGCATGCAAATGGGCTTTTGTACTTCCACAGTAAAAAACCCGAATTCCTAAAACAGGAAATCTATGCAAATCTGACACTCTATAATTTCGGAATCTTCATTGCTAACGAAGCAGCTGAAGAAAGCAAGAAAAAAGAACGGAAGAATGATAACAAATATCTTTACGAAATCGACATTTCTTCTGCTCTGAAAACAGCAAGAAAGTTCTTTATTCGCAGGGACTCCGATAAACCTATTGATATCATTAAGTTGATGTTGAAATACGTCCATGCTGTAAAAGAAAAATTCCAACAATTTGACCGGCCCCTCCGTGGAATCAGTGCGATTCATTTCGGATATCGATAGCCTTAGGCCACTTATAAATGATTTTCTACGCAAAATGGCAAAATTTCGGCATCAGGAAAATCAAGATGTAAGCGCCGGAACAAGGATAAGGTTTTTTATCGATAAACCAGCAGCTATGATCTCTTTTCCAAGAGCCGTTATCAAATATTTATAGGA